>CALUKH010000004.1 GCA_944321185.1 uncultured Alistipes sp.
TCTTATTTTCTGCAAATTTACGCTCTTGGAACCATATAAACAACTGTACTACAATATTTTAATTTATAGAACTCCTCGTTATTATTTTCTTCCGAAAATATTCCTGGTGCGGGGTGTTTTTCCGGTTTTGCGGGGAGCCGGTACGGGACGGGGAAGAGCGTACGGCGGGGCTCCAGCGGACGGGGCGGCATGCGGTTGGAGTTCTGCCGGCGGGTGGAATCCGTCACCGCGCCATTGGAAAAATATCGACGGCCCGGTGCGCCACAGTTCGTCGAATTGTTATTACCTTTGCGGTCATGGAATCCAATGAATCACCGATACTGCAGGGTCTGAATCCGGCCCAGCGGGCGGCGGTCGTCAACTACGATTCGCCGTCGCTCATCATAGCGGGTGCGGGTTCGGGCAAGACCCGGGTGCTCACCTCGCGCATCGCCTACATGATCGAACAGGGGGTCAAGCCGTGGAACATCCTGGCGCTGACCTTCACGAACAAGGCCGCCGAGCAGATGCGCGAACGCATCGCCAGGATGCTGCCCGACAACCGCAGCCGCTACATCCGCATGGGGACGTTCCACTCGGTCTTTTCGCGCATTCTGCGTGAGAATGCCGACCGGATCGGTTTCTCGGAGTCGTTCACCATCTACGACACGTCGGACAGCCGCAACTTGCTGAAGACCGTGATCCGGGAACTGAACCTTCCGGACGAGAAATACAAGCCGGCATCGATCGCTTCGCGTATCTCGCTGGCCAAGAACAAGCTCATCACGCCGGGAGCCTACCTGGCCAACGCGTCGCTGGCGGCCGAGGACCGGCAGATGCAGATCCCCGAATTCGGTAACGTCTACAACATCTACTGCCAGCGCTGCAAGCACAACGGTGCGATGGACTTCGACGACCTGCTGCTGCAGACCAACATCCTGCTGCGCGACTGTCCCGACGTGCTGGCGCGCTACCAGGAGCTGTTCCAATATATTCTGGTCGACGAGTACCAGGATACGAACTACGCGCAGTATGTCATCATCCGGCGGCTGTCGCAGCACCATGCGAAGGTGTGTGTCGTGGGCGACGACGCGCAGTCGATCTACTCGTTCCGCGGGGCGAAGATCGAGAACATTCTCTCGTTCCGCAACGACTACCCCACGGCGCAGGTCTTCAAGCTGGAGCAGAACTACCGTTCGACGCGGACGATCGTCGAGGCGGCCAATTCGGTCATCGTCCACAACTCGAAGCGCATGGAGAAGAACTGCTTCTCGGAGGGCCCCCGCGGAGAGAAGATCCGCATCCTGAAGGCCTACACCGACCGCGAGGAGGCCGAGATGGTGGTCACGGACCTGCGCGACAAGGTGCGGGCGGCGGGCGACGAGTGGTCCGAGGCGGTGATTCTCTACCGCACGAACAACCAGTCGGCCGTGCTGGAGGACAACCTCCGGCGCCACGGCATCCCCTACCGTATTTACAAGGGATCGTCGTTCTACGACCACAAGGAGGTCAAGGACATGATGGCCTACATCCGGCTGGTGATCAATCCGCGCGACGACGAGGCCTTCCGGCGGATCGTCAACTACCCGGCGCGCGGCATCGGCGACACGACCGTGCAGCGCATAGCCGATCTGGCGGCCGCACGCGGGGTTTCGATGTGGGAGGCGGTCGATGCGCTGGTGGCCGAACCGACGACCGATGCCGTACAGCGGACCATCGCCCGCAAGGTGACGGATTTCGTGTCGATGATCCGTTCGCTGTCGCTCTCGCGGGCCGACAAGAGCCTCTACGACTTCGGACTGGAGGTGGCCACGCGTTCGGGGATCATTGCCGCCTACCGGGCCGAGAATACCCCGGAGGCGACCTCGGCGCTGGACAATATCGAGGAGCTGCTCAATTCGATGCAGGAGTTCAAGGAGCGGTGCGACGCCGAGATCCGCAACGGCGAGCGGCAGCCCGACGAGGAGGCGACCGTCGAGGAGTGGCTGCAGAACATGATGCTCATGTCGGACATGGACAAGGACGACCCCGAGAGCAGCAACAAGGTGACACTGATGACGGTCCATTCGGCCAAGGGGCTCGAATACAAATATGTCTATATCGTCGGCATGGAGGAGAATCTCTTCCCCTCGCAGCGGGCCGCCGAGACACCCGACGGCATCGAGGAGGAGCGGCGGCTGTTTTACGTGGCGCTGACGCGGGCGAAGGTCTCGGCGACGATCTCCTACGCCGAGATGCGCTTCAAGTGGGGCAACATGGAGTTCACGCGGCCGAGCTGCTTCCTGCGCGAGATCGATCCGCGCTACGTCGAGAGCGAGATCGATCTGGATGAGGAGCGTGCACCCCGTCCCGGCAGCGAGGGCTCGTCGGCCATCGACGAACTGCGCCGCCGCTTCGACTACCGTTTCCAGCAGCAGAAGCAGGGCGGACGTTCCGGAGCTCCGGCCGGCGGTGCGAACGGTTACGGCGCGCGCGGCGGAGCCTCGTCCGGCTCGTATGGACGCGGCGGCTACGGCGGCAATGCTTCGGGCTACGGCCGCGGGGGCAACTTCGCAGGCGGCGGTTCGCGTTCGGGATTCGGCGGCCGCAGTGCCGGTTTCAGCCCGGCCTCCGACGGCGAATCGGGCCCGGCACGCCACTTTGCCCGTGCTTCGCAGCCACAGCGGCAGGCGGCTCCCGATCCGGAGCTGGTGCGTCCGCTGCGGACCCCGACCGAGGGGATGCGGCGGGTCGGCATCCGACAGGCGGGCGCTGAGGCACCGGCCGGGGCAACGGCTCCGACGGGAGCCGTTCCGGGCGGATATGCGGAGGGCCAGCGGGTCGAACACCCGACGTTCGGCGCCGGCACCATCGAACGCATCGAGACCCTGGCCGCGGATCATAAACTGGTGGTGCGCTTCGACCGCGCGGGGGTGAAGACCCTGCTGGCGAAGTTCGCCAAACTGACCAAACTCTGAACCGATGAAGGAGATGACAACCCCGCTGGTATCGGTCTGCATGACCACCTACAACCACGAACGCTACCTGCCGCAGGCCATCGAGAGCGTGCTCGAACAGCGCACGACGTTCGGTGTCGAGCTGGTGCTGGGCGAGGACTGCAGCACGGACTCCACACGGACGGTCTGCGAACGGTATGTCGCGCGCTATCCGGACCGGATCCGGCTGGTGACCTCCGACCACAACGTCGGCTGGCGGGCCAACTACCGCCGCACGTTCGAGGCGTGCCGCGGGAAGTATGTGGCCTATCTCGACGGAGACGACTGGTGGTGCGATCCGTTGAAACTGCAGCGGCAGGTCGACTGCCTGGAGGCTGATCCCGGCTGCGGGATGTGCTACACGCGTGCCTCGAACTACTGGCAGGCCGACGACCGTACGGAACCCGACCATCCGCTCCATTATACCGATTTCGACCATCTGCTCTGCAGCCTGACGATTGCCAACTGCGCGACGCTGGCCCGCCGCGAGCTGATCGCCCGCTACTACGCCGAGGTGCGTCCCGAGGAGCATCCCGAGTGGAAGACCGACGATGCGCCGATGTGGCTGTGGTTCGCGGTGCGCAGCCGCATTGTCTGCCAGCCCGAGATCACGGCCGTCCACCGGCGGCTGCCCGACAGCGTGAGCCACAGCACGGCCTACCGCCGGCGGATCGCCTTCTGCGACTCGCTGATGGATATCAGCCTCTGGTTCGACGCCCACTACGGCACGGGCCGCAACCGGTTCCGCATTCTGCGGCGCCGCTCGTCGGTGGCGCTGTGGGTCCTCTCGTGGGAGGGGTCGGTCGGCGAGTACCTCGCACGGTGGTGGAGCGACGTGCGGCGCTGCCCGCGGCTGCTGCTCTGCCCCGAGGGGCCGGGGCTGCTGGTCAAGAAGATCCTCTTCCGCCGCAACCGTCAAAAATCCAAAAGCCGATGAAAACCAAGGAACGCTACGAAGGCATCATTGCCTGGTTCTCGGAGCACATGCCCGTGGCCGAGAGCGAACTTCATTACGAAAACCCCTACCAGCTGCTGGTGGCGGTGGCCCTCTCGGCGCAATGCACCGACAAACGGGTCAACATGACCACGCCGGCGCTGTTCAAGGCCTTTCCCACGCCGCAGGCCATGGCCGCAGCCACCGCCGAGGAGATCTTCCCCTACATCCGGAGCATCTCCTACCCGAACAACAAGGCGCGGAATCTGGCCGCCATGGCGCGCAAACTCTGCACGGATTTCGGCGGTGAGGTGCCGAGCGACCTCAAGGCGCTGCAGTCGCTTCCGGGCGTGGGGCGCAAGACGGCCAACGTGCTGGGTGCGGTGCTGTGGCAGAAGCAGGTCATGCCGGTCGACACGCACGTTTTCCGCGTCTCGGAGCGCATCGGCCTCACGACGCGTTCGAAGACCCCGCTGCAGACCGAACTGACCCTCGAGAAGAACATCCCGGGCCGGCTGCTGCCCATCGCCCACCACTGGCTGATTCTCCACGGACGCTACGTCTGCACGGCCCGGGCTCCGAAATGCGCCGAGTGCGGCATCTCGGCCTGGTGCCGCAAGTATGCCGCCGACCACCGCGTCAAAACCGACGCTGCGACCGACCGTGCCTCCGAAACCGCGACCGGCACGCCGGCCTCCGAAACCGGGCGGTGAACCGCGCCGGCAGACCGGTGATCCGCACGACCGGCCCGCCGATCGGCACGCAATTTGCTATGTTTCTCTTTTTTTGTATCTTTGTCGGGCCCACCAACGTGTAAATTAGCCGATGGAACTGTCGAAAGAGCATATCGAACGCCTGCGGGAGCTGCTTGCACGCCCCGCCCAGCATGTCGTCATTCTGTCCCATACCAACCCCGACGGTGATGCCGTCGGATCGTCGCTCGCCTGGGCCGAGGTGCTGCGGGGAATGGGACACACGGTCACCTGCATCGTTCCGAACAAATACCCCTATTTCCTGGACTGGATGCCCGGCATCAGCGAGGTGGTGGTCTTCAAGACCGACGCCGAAGGCCGCGCCGCACGGGCCGTCGCCGAGGCCGACATCCTCTTCTGCCTCGACTTCAACGCCATATCACGGCTCGAAAACCTCAGCCAGACCATCGAACAGAACACCACGGCCGTGCGCGTGCTGATCGACCACCATCTCTCGCCCGACGAAGGGTTCGATCTCTCGTTCTCGCACCCCGATTCGTCGAGCACCTGCTTTCTGGTCTACAGCATCATCGAGGCGCTGTGCGGCACGCAGGCCATCACGCGCAGCATGGCCGAACTGTTATACGTCGGCATGATGACCGATACGGGCAATTTCGCCTTCTCGTTCCTCACGCCCGAACTGTTCCGGGCCGTGGCCGTGCTCATCGAGAAGGGCATCGACATCCCCACGATCCACAACAACGTCTACAACGCCTATACCGAGGGCCGGGCGCGGCTGTTTGGCTACGCCATCAACCGCAAGATGCAGATCATCCAGAACGGCACGGTGGCCTACATGTCGCTGCTCGAGGGGGAGATGCGCCGCTTCCAGTTCCAGCAGGGCGACAGCGAGGGCTTCGTCAACTATGCACTGACGATCAAGACGGTCCGGATGTCGGCCATGTTCCTTGCCCACCGCAAGTTTATCCGCGTGTCGCTGCGTTCGCGCGGCGACGTGGACGTCAACCTCTTCGCCCGCAAGTACTTCAACGGCGGCGGTCACAAGAATGCCGCCGGCGGCAAGTCGTTCGTCTCGATGCGCGAGACGATCGACCACTACATCCGTTCCGTGGCGGAGTTTGCGGCCGAGGGCCATCTGGGTTGACGATGGACGACTTCCGCCTCAAGGTCTTCATCACGGCGGCCCGGACGCTGAGCTTCACGCGCACGGCCGAGCAGCTGGACATCTCGCAGCCGGCCGTCAGCAAACACATCGGCGAACTGGAGGCCCGTTATGCCGTGCAGCTGTTCACGCGCCGGGGGAGCCGTCTGGAGCTTACCGAGGCGGGGCGGCGACTGCTCGGGGCGGCCGAACGTGTGGCCGACGACTACCGCCGTCTGGAGTATGAAATGAGCCTCTGCACGGGTCAGACCGAGGGCGAACTGCGTCTCGGAGCCAGCACCACCATCTCGCAATATCTGTTGCCGCCGATTCTGGCGCGTTTTACGGCCCGCTTCCCGAAGGTGCGGGTTTCGGTGCTTTCGGGCAACAGCGGTCAGGTCGAACAGGCGCTGGGCGACCATCGCATCGATCTGGGGCTGGTCGAGAGCCTCAGCCGCCGACAGGGATTGCACTACACGCTCTTCCGGCCCGACGAACTGGTGCTTGTGGCGCGTTCGGGCGGGGCCGGTGCACGGATCGAATCGGTGACGCCCGAGGCCTTGTGCCGGATTCCGCTCGTGCTGCGCGAGAGCGGTTCGGGGACTCTCGAGGTGATCACGGCGGCACTCTCCCGGCTGGGCATGCGCCTCTCGCAACTGCATGTCGTGCTGCGCCTCGGCTCGACCGAGGGGATCAAGGGTTTCGTGCGCAACAGCGACGCCATGGCCATCGTTTCGGCCTTTTCGGTGGTCGACGAACTGCGCAGCGGAGCGTTGCGGATCGTCGATCTGGAGGGGCTGAGCCTGTTGCGGGACTTTGTCTTCGTGCATGCCGAGGCCCATCCGGCGCGTCTCGTGCGCCAGTTCATGGATTTCGCCCTGGCAAGCCGCTGAAGCCGCTCCGGGGTCTGCCCGCCTTCTGTTGACTGACCGGGACTTGCCACCGTCCTGCCTGCCCTGTCTCTACCCTGCCCCCTCCGTTATAACCCGAAGTTATTGGATATAACGTATTTTTGTTTGATGTCTCTTGAAAAGGTGCGATCTTTGCGGCTGGAAAAAGAAAAAGTTATCGTATGTTGGAAAAAGGCAATCGGGCAAACACCCTCCACGGAATTCTTCTGATCGCATTGTTCTCGTTCGCGGCGTTCTATATCGCCGGATTTCCCGTCGTCAAGCGGCTTTCGTTCAGCCCGCTGATCGTCGGCATCGTGCTGGGCATGCTCTATGCCAACAGCCTGCGCAACAAACTCCCCGAAACGTGGGTCCCGGGCATCAAGTTCTGTACGAAACAGGTGCTGCGCTGGGGTATCATCCTCTATGGATTCCGTCTGACGTTGGCACAGGTAGCCGCCGTGGGCATTCCGGCCGTGGTGGTTGACCTGGTGGTGGTGACGGTGACGATCCTCGGAGGTGTGCTGCTGGGCCGCCTGCTGAAGATCGATCGCGACACGGCGCTGATGACCTCGACGGGCAGTGCCATCTGCGGTGCGGCAGCCGTGCTGGGGGCCGAACCGGTCGTCCGCTGCGAGGGCTACAAGACCGCCATCGCCGTCTCGACGGTGGTCATCTTCGGAACCCTCTCGATGTTCCTCTACCCGATCATGTACCGCACGGGGCTGCTCGACGGCCTCTCGGACACGGGCGTGGCCATCTATACGGGCAGCACGCTCCACGAAGTGGCTCACGTGGCCGGCGCGGGCAATGCGATGGATCCGACCGATTCGCTGGGTATCGCCGGCACGGCCACCATCACGAAGATGATCCGCGTAATGATGCTGGCTCCGGTGCTCGTGGTGATGAGCTTCGCACTGGCCGGACGCCGTCGTCGGGAGGCTGCCGCAGCCGCCGCTCAGGGCGCCAAGACCGAAAAAAGCCGTATCACGATTCCGTGGTTCGCCTTCGGATTCATCGCCGTGATCTGCCTCAATTCGCTGCTGCAGCACTGGTGCGGCGTGGAGAGCGTGCGCGAAATTCCGCTCAACGGCACGATCGAATACATCGATACCTTCCTGCTGACGATGGCCATGACGGCCCTTGGCACCGAGACGAGCCTCGACAAGTTCCGTCAGGCCGGAGCCAAGCCTTTCGTGCTGGCGGGTCTGCTCTACGTGTGGTTGGTCGTGGGGGGTTACTTCCTCACGAAGTGGGTCGTCGGGATGATGTAGACGCAGCCCGTCGTCCCGGTCCATCCGGGAAAGTCCGACAGAGAGACATCTGTCGGACTTTTTTTATGGTTGGGACCTCGGCGGCCGTTCAGTCGATGCGCGGCAGATCGGGCTGTTCGTGGTCGGAGTAGCGCAGGACGTGCTCGCGGATGAAGTCGGCGAAACGGCGCGCCTCGTCGTCGGTGAGTGGCTCGGGGCGGCTCATCAGCACCAGCCGGTGAGGGTGGAACGGCCGTCGGAACGAAGGGTGGATGTAGGGGTGGGGGTTGGTGACGAATCCCAGCCGCTGGTAGAAGTGCTGGCGGCGGATCGAGATCTCGTCCTCGGGCGGATCGATCTCCAGAATGACGCGTCTCCCCGGACAGAATTCACCGAGGATGCGCGAACCGAGGCTCTGCCCGCGCCGCAGGGGCGAGACGGCCAGGTGTTCGATGTAGTCGAATGCGTCGTGCGACCAGTGGAAGAGCAGCCCGACGAACTTGTCGCCGAGCCACACGCCGTCGGCCGCAAATGCCGGATCGGCAAAGGCCCGCTCGTAGGCCGATTCGTCCCAGCGTTCGCAGGCGGGGAAGGAGCTCTCGTAGAGTCTCCAGGCTTCGTCCCAGCCCTTGTCTCGGCGCGAGGTGAAGCGGATGAAGCGCAGTTCGGAGGAGTTCATGATGTGTTCGGTTTTTGGGATCAAGATACATCGAAAATTCGGGAAAATCAACCCTTTCCGGGATGTCATAAAATCGTACTGTACGGTTTTATGACAAACGATGCGTCTTGCGGAGGCGGATCGAACGGAAAGTGTCATTCCATGATGCAAATTTGTCATCTTCTTTGCGGAGGAAATAGTAAATTTGTATCACGAAATTACCAATCAAAACTTCATGAATGATATGAACGAACAATCGATCCTCCGACCGGGGCGGGCACTCGCTGCACTGCTCGCGTCGGCACTGCTGCTGACCTCACTTCCGGGCCGGGCCCAGTGGAAACCGGCCGGCGACCGCATCCGCACCACGTGGGGCGAACAACTCGATCCGAATCAACCGCTGCCCGAATATCCGCGTCCGCAACTGGTGCGCGCCGAGTGGCAGAATCTCAACGGACTGTGGAACTATGCCATCCTGCCGCTGGGCACGCAGCCCTCGGAGTGGGAGGGTGAGATTCTGGTTCCGTTTGCGGCCGAATCGTCGCTTTCGGGCGTCGGACGCCGTGTGGGCGCCGACCACGAACTGTGGTACGAACGGACGTTCAGCGTCTCGTCGAAATGGTCCGGCAAACGCGTTCTGCTGCACTTCGGAGCCGTTGACTGGCGGGCCGACGTCTGGGTCAACGGCGTGAGCGTTGGATCGCACAGCGGCGGCTTCACCCCCTTCGAATTCGACATCACCGAGGCCCTGAAGAAGGGCGACAATACGCTGCGTGTCCGCGTGTGGGACCCCACCAACGACGGCCCGCAGCCGCGCGGCAAGCAGGTCAACCGCCCCGAGGGTATCTGGTATACGCCGGTGACGGGCATCTGGCAGACCGTCTGGCTCGAAGCCGTGCCGCAGCAGTATGTCCGCAGCCTGAAGACGACGCCCGATCTCGACCGGAGCTGCTTCCGCGTTGAGGCCGACTTGTGCGGTGCACAGCCCGGCGACCGTCTCCGCGTGCGGCTGCTCGACGGTGAGACGTGTGTCGCCCAGGCCGAAGCCATGGCCGGTGCCGCAGCCGAACTCTACGTGGCCGAGCCCAAACTCTGGAGCCCCGATACGCCGCATCTCTACGACTTGAAGGTCTCGCTCGTCCGCAACGGCCGCACGATCGACGAAGTGGCCAGCTATGCGGCCATGCGCAAGTTCTCGATCGGCCGCGACCGGGCCGGCATCATGCGTCTGCAACTCAACAACCGTCCGCTGTTCCAGTACGGTCCGCTCGATCAGGGCTGGTGGCCCGACGGTCTCTACACCGCACCGTCGGACGAGGCACTGGCCTTCGACGTGGTGAAGACCAAGGAGCTGGGCTACAACATGATCCGCAAGCATATCAAGGTCGAACCGGCCCGCTGGTACTGGCACTGTGACCGTCTGGGCATGATCGTATGGCAGGACATGCCGAGCGGCGACCAGGCCGACGGCATGCCTCAGTGGCAGAGCCGCAACTACTTCACCGGCGAGGAGAAGCACCGTTCGCCCCTCTCGGAGCAGTACTACCGCAAGGAGTGGCGCGAGATCATCGACTGCCTCTACAACTTTCCGTCGATCGGCGTATGGATTCCCTTCAACGAGGCGTGGGGACAGTTCAAGACCCCGGAGATCGCCGAGTGGACCAAGGCCTATGACCCGACGCGTCTGGTCAACCCGGCCAGCGGCGGCAACCACTACCTGACGGGTGACATCCTCGACCTGCACCACTATCCCGCTCCGGAACTCTACCTCTACGACCACAACCGGGCGACGGTGCTGGGCGAATACGGCGGTATCGGACTGGTGCTGAAGGATCACCTCTGGGAGCCCGACCGCAACTGGGGTTACGTGCGCTTCGATTCGCCGAAGGCCGTCACCGACGAGTATGAACGCTATGCCGAGATGCTCGAGCGACTGATTCCGAACGGTTTCTCGGCCGCCGTCTACACGCAGACCACCGACGTCGAGACCGAGGTCAACGGCCTGATGACCTACGACCGCAAGGTGATGAAGGTCGAGCCCGAACGCCTGCGCGAGATCAACAGCCGGATCTGCCACTCGCTTGACGAAGAATAGTTCATCCGGCACATTCTGCCGGAAACGCGACGCAACACCTCATTCACACCATCCTTAGGGATGAACGGCCCGGAGAAACATCTCCGGGCCGTTTTGTTTGCGGATGGCGGCTCCGGAGCTGTTCGGAAGCACCTTTCCGGTGGCCGGGAGGTCGCGGTTTTCAGGTGCGGCTTTGAATGAACGTTTTTTTTGCTACTTTTGTAGACAAAATCTACACGACCTGAAATCAAAACCTTATGACTCGAAAAACCGCTTCACCGCTTGCATGGGTCCCGACGGCCTATTTCGCAATGGGTTTGCCGTTCATCATGCTCAATCTGGTGGCCCCGATCATGTTCAACGACTTCGGCATCAGCGATGCCCAGGTGGCCTTCTGGACCTCGCTGCTGATCCTGCCGTGGTCGTTGAAACCCTTCTGGAGCCCGCTGCTGGAGATGTATCGCACGAAGAAGTTCTTTGTCGTGGCGACGCAGCTGCTTTCGGGTGTTTCGCTGGCGCTGGTGGCCATGGCGCTGCCGCTCCCGAACTTTTTCCCCTACGTGGTGGCGGTCATGGCGATTCTGGCCTTCAGCGGCTCGACCCACGACATTGCCCTCGACGGTCTCTACATCCATGAACTCACCCCGACGCAGCAGGCCCAGTACATCGGCTGGCAGGGGGCCTTCTACAACATCGCCAAGGTGACGGCCATGGGCGGGCTGGTCTATCTGGCCGGAACACTCGAAGAGCATGTCGGCGTGCTTTACGCCTGGATGATCATCATGGCGGCGAGCGGTCTGCTGCTCGTCGTGCTGGGGCTCTACCACCTGCGGGTGCTGCCCTCGGGCGGCGCCGCCACGGTCCAGGCCGCCCACGACCTGCGCGGTACGATGCGCGAGACGTGGGAGGTTTTCCGCCTCTTCTTCCGCAAACGCTACATCTGGATCTACATCGCGCTGATCGTCTTCTACCGTTTTGCCGAGGGGTTGGTCATCAAGATCGTGCCGCTGTTCCTCAAGTCGCCCATTGCCGAGCAGGGGTTGGCTCTGACCAAGAGCCAGATCGGTCTCTATTACGGTACGTTCGGCGTGGCGGCCTTCGTCATCGGATCGATTCTGGGCGGCTACTTCATCTCGTGGCGCGGGCTGCGCAAGGCCCTCTTCCCGCTGTGCTGCATCTTCAACGTGCCGTTTGCGGTCTATGCGCTGCTGGCGTGGCTCCAGCCGACCAATCCGGTACTGGTCTGCGCGGCGATCGTCTTCGAGTACTTCAGCTACGGATTCGGATTCGTCGGGCTGACGCTCTTCATCATGCAGCAGGTCGCTCCCGGCAAGCACCAGATGGCCCACTACGCCTTCGGATCGGCACTGGCGAATCTGGGCGTGATGCTCCCGGGCATGATCAGCGGCGTCATCAGCGATGCGGTCGGTTATCGGGCCTTCTTTCTGTGGTCGCTGCTGGCGACGATTCCGGCCTTCATTCTGACGTGGGTGGTTCCCTTCTCGCACGATCCCGAAAAGGAGGCGCAGGAGGCAGCGGCCGGTGATGCGACGGCCGAATAGGCGGGGCGCCGCCGAACAGGCGCTGCTGGCGCATCGGACGAAGGCCGTCGAGCCCGTCCGACACCGATACAAAAACGGCCCGGGGAATCACCCCGGGCCGTTGCCGTTTTACAGTCGTTGTGCCGCTATTGGTTGCGCCACTTGTCGAGCTTGCCTTCGAGCAGCTTGATGAAGTATCCGCCTACGACCGAACGGGCCTGGAATCCGACCTGACGCGGCGTGTCGGTGTAGACCCAGTCGGACATCGGCACACGGTCCGTCGTTTCGTTCATGAAGCGGTAGATCGGGTCGATGAAGAGCTCGAATTCGCCCGGACGGTCCGACAGGGTGGCGGTCCACATGATCCAGTCGGTCTTCGTGTAGGTGCGACGGTTGTCGAGCGGCAGACCGTAGGTGTTCTGCTTCGTCTGATAGTAGTCGAGTTCGGTGCGGGCGATCGAGGGGTCGAAGATTCCCAGTCCGAGGAGTTTGTCCCAGACGAGGTTGTACTTCTGGCTCCACGTGCCGGGCTTGTCGAACGTCAGGCGGTAGTGGTCGCCGTCGGCCGCCATCTCCTTCCATTTGGCCGCCATTTCGCGGGCCGAGGCGTAGGCCTTCTCGGCCTCCTCGGGCATCGAGAGCATCTCGGCCAGCATGCCGTAGGAGGCGATGCCCATGATGGCCTTGATCGAGAGGTTGGCGTTGTGGGCGAAGTGGCCGGCGAAGTCGTCCGTGCAGAGCTGGTTTTCGGGATCGAGACCGTATTCGAGCAGATAGTCCTTCCACGTGGTCAGCACCTCCCAGTGCTTCTTCGCATAGTCGGCATTTCCCTCGACGGAGGCCAGTGCAGCCGTCAGGATGAGCATGTTGCCGCTCTCCTCGACGGGCATGTCGCCGCCGTAGGTCTGGCCGTTGGCCATGGGATAGGTGCCCACGTCATGAGCCGCAAAGGGTTTGGTCCAGCGGCCGCTTTCGCTGTAATAGAAGATGTGGTTGAGCATGCCCTTCACCAGTTCGGGGTTGTAGAGCAGGTAGAGCGGGGCCGACGGATAGGTGATGTCGACCGTACCGATCGAGCCGTTCGAGAAGTTCTCCTTCGAGAACCAGAGCAGTTCGCCGTCGGGTGATTCGACGAGCTTGTGGGCCGCGATCGACTGCCGGTAGGCCAGCGCGCAGAGCTCGGCATACTTCCGTCCGCCGGCCTTTTCGGTGGTCTGCATCAGCTGGCGGTCGAACTCCTCGCAACGCTTGAGCGTCGGGTTGTAGTTGTCGGCGGCGGCCTTCAGTTCGCGGGTGATCGAGTTCTGGCCCGTGCGGTTCCAGTAGGGGCGGAGATTCTGGCCGAAGTACTGGATCGAGTAGATGTCGTCGTAGCCGAGCATCACGTAGTCGCAGACGGTCTTGTCGCCCACCTCGCCCAGATTGTTGGCATAGGCCAGGGCGACGGGCTCCTTGAGCATGTTTTCGGTGCGGATCGAGGATTCGCCCAGCGGGAGGGTTCCCGTTGCGGTGAAGGTATCCTTCGTGTCGTAGTAACCGGCCAGAGCCAGCTGACCCTTGCCGGCGGGGGTTGCCAGGTAGAAGTAGCCCCAGTCGATGCGGACGTTGTCGCCCTTCTTGCCGAGGATCTTCTGGTCGACGGTTCCCGTGCGGAGGAACTCGACGCCGTCGCTGCTGCCGGCCTCGGAGACGACGGCCTGGCTCAGCTCGTCGACGGCCAGCTGCGGCGTGGCCTCGAGGTAGAGCTGCACGTCATGACGGGCTCCGTCGACCGCGCGCACCTGCCACGTGAAGTAGTTCACCGGACGCGACAACAGGGCCAGATCGTCCATCAGCAGCGGAGCCGTGAAGATGGCCTCGACCTCGACACCTCCGCACAGGAACGTGTAGACGGTGCGCGTGGGGAGGACGCTGACGGATTTCTGCTCGGCCACCAGTCCGAACTCCTCGCGCGGAATCCGGCGGAAGAGACCGAAGTCGACGTAGGCACCGCCGACGGTGTTGTGGCAGTGGGCGGCGATGGTCACCTTGCCGGCCTTGAGCGTGGCGGCGGCATCGGCCGGCAGCGGCTTGCGGATGTAGGTCTCCCAGGAGTTGCCCGTGTCGGCGACCTTGACGCCGTTGACGTAGAGTTCGAAGACATCGTCGTGCGAGTATTCGAGGATGAGATCTTCGGCCGAGAGGTCACGGTCGATCTCGAAGGTGCGGCGCACCCAGATATCGCGGCCGTCGCCCTGCCAGTCGGTTCCGATGCGCGGCATTTCGGGCGATCCGAAGGCACCGGGACCCGTCTGCCACGAAGCGTCGTCGTAGTCGGGAGCGGTCCAGTCGCCGGCGGGCTTGCGGTCCATGACATAGCGGGCCGTCCAGGGCTCGAGGGCGATGGTCGGGAGGATGGTTTCGAGTTCGGGGTTCTCCACACCGAGGATGCGGTAGGTGGTGCCGTCGACGCGTACGGCGCCGGTCAGCGGCTGATCGGTGCCGGTCCAGTGGTGGGTGGCCGATTCATTGAGGCGGTCGGAGCCCGACCACACCGAGAAGTAGGGATCGACGGTCACCAGCGGTACGGCAGGCGGCCGGATTGCGGTCGTCAGCGAGGTGTCGGTGCTTTCGATCGTCGTGCCGCAGGCTGCCAGGGCGGCCGAGGCGGCGCTGAAGAGGATGGTTGTGAGTTTCATATTCGTTATTTGGTTTGAGTTTTCTGTTGTCCGGGATAGGGTTCGACCATGCAGCGCCGGGCCCAGGCCTCGTAGGCGGCGACCAGTTCGGCGAGCTTGTCGGGGTATTCGGCCGCGAGGTTGTGACGTTCGCTGCGGTCGTGGTTCAGGTCGTAGAGCTCCCACGAAGCCCGTTCGCCGGGGCGGACGATCTTCCAGCCGTCGGCCGAGAGGTAGGCTCGCTCGTTGAAGTGTTCGAAGCCGATTCCTTCGCGATGCCCCTCGCGGTGTCCCTCGCGCAGCACGGGAACCAGGCTCAGCCCCTCCATCGGGATGATCTCATGCCCCCTTGTAGCGTTCGGGATAGGTGGCTCCGGCCAGTTCGACACACGTGGCCATGATGTCCATGACGTGGCCCGCTTCCGTCGTGATCGTCCCCTTCAGACGGCGGTCCATGCCCTTCGGCCAGAAGGCGATCATCGGTGTGCAGACGCCGCCCTCGTACGATTTGGCCTTCCAGTAGCGGAACGGCGTGTTGGCGACGTTGGCCCACTTTGCACCCAGCGAGGCGTAGGTCGTCTCGGGGCCCGGGAGCACCTCCTTCTTCCGCGGATAGACCATCTCACGACCGTCGCGCGTACGGTCCGGGCGGTCGTTCTCACCCGGCGAATAGTCCTGGCAGACCTCGCTGCTGCAACCGTTGTCCGAGAGGAAGAGGATCAGCGTATTGTCGAGCTGGCGGGTCTCCTCGAGGGCCCGGATCACCTGTCCGATGCCCTGATCCATGCGGTCGACCATCGCCGCATGGACGGCCATGGCCCGTGCATCCCACTCGGCCGTGGGGTTCTCCTCCCAGCGGTCGTTGAACTGACGCTCGGAGAGGAAATCCTCCGCCTGGCCGAAGAGTTTCATCTGCCGCTGGCGTTCGTAACGCTCCTGGCGGATGCGCTCCCAGCCGACGGTGTAGGTATCCTTGTACTTTTCGATGTCCTCGGGCAGGGCGTGCAGCGGCCAGTGTGGCGCCGTGTAGGCCAGGTACATGAAGAACGGACGATCGGACCGGGCATGCTGGCGAATCTCCTGCTCGGCGCGGTCCGAGAGGGCCTGGGTGATGTAGTAGCCCTCGGGCACCTCGCGGATGGGCACCTCGCCCTCCACCAGGCTGAACGGATCGAAGTAATCCACCACGCCGTAGATCGTGCCGTAGTGGGTGTCGAAGCCCCGGTTGACGGGGTAGTTGCACAGGTCGGAGAAGGTCTCGTGGAAGACGCGGTGGTTCAGCCAGTCGCGCTGATCCGGCCGCAGCGGGGTCTCGGCGACGTGCCACTTGCCGACCATCGAGGTGGTGTAGCCCGCTTCGCGGAGCACCTCGGCGATGGTCACGGCATTGCGCGAGAGCGTGCCGCGGTAACCGGGCAGTCCGTCGTCGAAGGTCATGCGACCGATGCCGGCCTGATGCGGGTAGAGTCCCGTGAGCAGCGAGGCGCGGGTCGGGCAGCTGCGGCTCGTGTTGTAGAAGTGCGTGAAGCGGAGCCCCTGACTGGCCAGACGGTCGAGATTCGGCGTCTGGATCTCGCCTCCGTAGCATCCGAGGTCCGAATAGCCCAGATCGTCGCAGAGGATCACCAGGATGTTCGGGCGCTTGTCGGCCGGGCGTTTGGCGTCGGCCGGAGCCGTGGCGGCGGTCAGCAGGGCCGCCGGGATCATGATTCGTTTCAGTTCCATGGCCGGGGGCTATTCGTTGACGGGTTCGAACGTGACGGCGCAGCCTCCGTCGGGGGCCATCTCGATACGCAGCGTATCGGCGGCCGTCAGACGGCGCTCCTCGATGCGGTACGACGTGCGCAGCGTGTCGCCCGGCCGGTCGGCGTAGATGCGGGCCGTGTAGGAGACGCCGGGGCGCAGGAAGTCGAGGCTCTGGTCGATCGTGCGGGCTTCGGCATTCGTGCCGGCGCCGAGGTAGAAGCGGTCGCCGGCGCGGCGTGCCACGACGATCCAGTCGCCGATCTCACCCTGCAGCGCTTCGGACCAGTCGCAGTCGGCATCGAAGTCGCGGAAGAACTGGAAGGCCGGATGACCCTCGTAGTTCTCGATCAGGTCGGCCGCCATCTGCAGCGGCGAATAGATGATCACCCAGTTGGCGATCTGGCGGGCCAGCGTGGTCTTGATCGAGCAGTTGGTGTTGTCGCCGTTCCACTGGATGCGACCCGGATCGGCCTTGGCGCGGTCGTAGTAGATGTCGAAGATGCCGGGCGTGTAGTCCATCGGGCCGCTCAGCAGCCGCACGTAGGGCAGCGTGCAGAGGTACTCCGAAGAGTTGCCCTCCGACCAGGCGTTCCACTCCATGCCGCGGCCTCCCTCGCGGGTCATCATGTTGGGCCACGTGCGGCGGATGCCGGTCTCCTTGATCGGTTCGTGAACGTCGAGCATCAGCTGGTAGCGTGCGGCCATCTCCACGACGCGCTGGTAGTGCCGTACGCCGTACTGCGAGTGGTGCGAGTAGCCGCCCTTGACGCCGCCGGCGTAACCCGTCTTGAGGGTATGGACGCCCAGTTCGGCGTAGCGCTTCATGGCCTCCTCCATGCGGGCTTCGTAGTCGGGGATGTTGCCGCCGGTTTCGTTGTGCATCCAGAGTTCGATGCCCTTTTCGGCGGCGTAGCGGGCGATGCGCTCCAGATCGAAGTCGGCGTAGGGTTCCACGTAGTCGAACTGCTGGTTGCCGCCCCAGTTCTCCCAGCCGCGGTTCCAGCCCTCGAACAGAACGCCCTGGATGTTGTTTGCGGCGGCGAAATCGATGTGACGGATGGCATTTTCGGTCGTGGCGCCGTGACGCGGACCCATGGTCCAGACCTGCGTGCCGAGGTGCATGCCCCACCATACGCCGACGTACTTCTGGGGTTTGATCCACGACGTGTCGGCGATCTTCGACGGCTCGTTCAGGTTGAGGATCAGCGCCGAGTTGATCAGGTCGACGGCGCGGTGGCCGATCTGCAGCGTGCGCCACGGCGTGGTGAAGCTTCCTCCGACGCGGGCCTTCACGCCGTCGGGCAGCGGGGCCAGCTCGGCCTTGAACGAGAGCGAATCCTGCCGGAGCAGGTGCATCTCGGGATAGTCATACAGGGCTGCTTCGTGGATGCTGCCGTAGAGGTCGTCGACACGGAACGTAAAGGGCGTGTTGGCGCGTTCGACGGCCGAGATGGCCTGCTCGCGATAGGGAAGTTCGTAGGTGTCGTAATTGCCGTCGATGCTCCACGAGAGGCCGTCGCGGGCGAAGTTCATCTGCGTGAGTTCGTCCATGATGAGCAGCGAATCGGCCGGCGTGTCGTATTCGTAGCGGAAGCCGACGCCGTCGTCGAAGGCCCGGATGCGCAGTGTCAGGGCCACCCCCTCCGGG
This sequence comes from uncultured Alistipes sp., assembly GCA_944321185.1. Classification (GTDB taxonomy): domain Bacteria; phylum Bacteroidota; class Bacteroidia; order Bacteroidales; family Rikenellaceae; genus Alistipes. The sequence goes on from CALUKH010000004.1 coordinate 18,210, forward strand.
TTGCGCATCTTGACGGCGATTTCGTTGTGGCAGTCGTGGATTTCGCGGTTTTCGCCCCAGGGCTGGGTCCAGGTTTCGTCGCGGTGATCCTTTTCGACGGTTTCGATCTCGAATCCCGAGGCGAGGTTCAGATCGGCGGCTTCGAGGCCCAGGCGCGACGGTGCGATCAGCATCTGCCTGTCGACCTCGACGCTCAGCGAGGGAACGCCAGCCTCATCCAGCGTGACGGTGGTTTGGATACGGCCGTCGGGCGAAGTGACCTTGACGTCGTTGCTGCATCCGATCATCGTGACGGCGCCTGCAGCGGCCGTCAGCAGTGTAAATAATTTCATCATCTCTTGTTCCGGTTTCCTGATTGTAGCGTTTGTTCGGTTTCTGGTCTTGTGCAGGGGTTAAACGAAGCCCTTCCCCGACGGGAAGGGCTTCGGGCAATCCTTGCAAATGGGTATGTTTCGGTCGTTTCCGTCCGGGCGCCCCTCCTTACGGACGGGTGTTGAAGACGGGACGGTCGACCGATTGCGACGTGGGCTGCAGGCCGGGTGAAACGGGCCAGCCGTCCACCCAGTTGATGCGGTCGAGCATCAGACAGCGGTAGTCCTTGTCGTTCGGGTAGGCGTGGTAGAGGATCCAGTCCTGACCGGCGTCATCGGTGATGATGCGCGAGCAGTGGCCGGGCGACGAGAAGGTGTCGTTGCCCTGCAGGATGAGTTCGTCGTGCACGCTCATCATGTCGTTTCCGTCCTTGTCGACGTAGGGGCCGAAGAGGTTCTGCGAACGTCCCACAACCAGTCGGTAGGTGCCGCCCTTCGAGTAGTCGCCCGTCGAGACGATCAGGTAGTACCATCCGTCGCGTTTGACGACAACCGTCGCTTCGTACTGACCGCCGGCCACTTCGCGGCGTTTCTGCGTTGCCTTGTTCTTGATGGCCAGACCGTCTTCGGTCAGCTCCAGCACGCTGATGCTGCGGAAGCTGCCCCAGAAGAGGTAGTTGTGACCGTTCTCCTGGTAGAGGTAGGCGTCGATGGAGATGTCAACCCCCTGCTCGTTGCTGTCGATGAGCTTGCCCAGGTCCCGGAACGGACCCGTCGGCGAGTCCGATACGGCCACACCGATGGCATGCTTGTAGTTGTTGCCCGGCTGCGAGTAGTAGATGACATACTGGTTGCCGACACGGTTGACCGAAGGGGCCCAGATGCCGGCGTTCTGATCGGTGATCTGGGGATGGGTGGCATCGGTGAAGACCGAACCCACACGCGTCCAGTTCATCAGGTCGGACGAACGCATGATCGGCACGTTGCGCATGTTGGCATCGTTGCGGTTGTGCTCCGTGGCGTAGAGGTAGAAGTAGCCGTCGTCGGCGCGGATCACATCCGGATCGGGCAGCGAGAAGGCCGTGAAGATCGAGTTCGAGTAGGCGACGGGCAGCGTCGTGACGGTCAGCGTGTTGGTCTGCGAGGCCAGCCACGAGTTGTCCTCCACGCGGGTGCGGACGCTCCAGATGACGGCGAGCGTCTTCTCGCCGGCTGCGGCGTTCTGGTCGAAGAGCGACTGCACCTGCTCCTTGGTGAGCGTGTACTCGGTCTGCTGGCCGGCGTCGAACGAAGCCAGCGGCTGCGAGAAGTCGCCCTCCGCACGATCGATCAGCAGCGTGTAGCTCGGGGTTTTCTGACCGTTGCTGCGGGCTGCCGACCAGCTGAAGGTGAGCGATTCGCCGAGCAGCACCAGGTCGGCGCGGCTGTTGTTCTCGGGGGTGAAGAGCGCCTCGACAACGTAGGGCTCGACCGTATTGGTGATGGTCATCGTTCGGTGGACGGGACTGTCGTAGCGGGTCTGTCCGGCCACCGTCCGCACGCTCCATACGAGCGAAGCTTCGCCGTTTGTCTGCGTGGCCTCGTAGACTGTTTTCAGATCCTGATACGAGAGCGAGAGCTGCGTGGAGCTCTTGCCCTGGGTCGGGAACGTGGCTACGGGATTCGTGAAGTCCCCTTCGGCGCGGTCGAAGACCACTTCGTAGCTGTCAAATTCGCCCCGGGCAGCCTCCCACCAGAAGGTGAGGTTGTTCAGCGCGTCGAGGTTGACCGTAAGTCCCTCCTTGGGGGCCGTGAGCGTCTCGACGACGGGTTCCGTGCCCGTGGCCTGCTCGCCCGGGCCGGTCGGAGTATCACTCTCCGACCCGCCGCAGGCGGACAGGATGCCGGCACCGAGCATGACAAGCAGTGCAGTCATTTTCCCGGGTTTATTCATGTGCATTGACGAATTCGTGCGTGTAGTGACCCTTGTCGTCGTTCATGTAGAGGTAGAGATCGGCGTACCAGCGGGTCAGGTTGTTGCCGTCGCACAGCTCGTTGGGATATTTGAAGGCGGTAGTCCAGTTGTCGCCGGTTCCGGGCTGCAGATACCAGTAGGTTGCTGCGGTCGAGAAGCTGGGGCGTTCACCGTTCGAATCCATGCGGCCGTAGTACTGCGACTCGCCGCCGAGGACGAACTGGAACTTGTAGCGCTCGTCGAATCCCCAGCTGGCCGACTGCAGTTTGATGTTGAGGTCGTGGATGGCCCAGACGCCCTTGCCTTCGTAGGTCATTTCAGTCGTTCCCGAGGTCCAGCAGAAGAAGTGCGAAACCTTGTCCACCGAGACGATATAGGCCTTGCCCGTAGCGACGTTGAAGCGGATACGGTAGATGCCGGTCTCGGCGATGGGAGCCTCGGCCTCGTCAGCCGAAGCGATCTCCTTGACCTGCGTGCCGTCGGCCGAGAGGGTGTAGAAGGCGTTCGAGAACTGCGAACGGAAGTAGAACTTGCTGCCGCCTTCGATGCGGGTGAAGATCTCGTATTTGTAGTCTTCGTCCTTGAAGCTGTCGATTTCGCCACCGGCCTGGTCGATGCCCGGGTTGTACGAATCGGCCGTGATGTAGGACATCTTCTGTCCGGCCTCGGTGCCGGTGCCGTCGATGTAGAGGGCGTCGCCGTCGCTGAAGTCCTTCACCTCGGTGGGGTTCACGAACTCATGCGTGTAATGGCCCTTGTCGGCGTTCATGTAGAGGTTGACGTCGGCAGCCCACTTGCCCAGATTCGAGTCGTCGCACAGCCAGGCCGGATACTTGAATACCCAGAAGTCCCAGCCCGTGTAGGAGAGCTGCAGCTCCCAGTAGGCGGGATCCTCGCTCTGGCTCGGGCGATCGTTGGTAACCGAGCCCTCGTTGTTCTTCGAGAGGCCCTGAACCGATTCGATGCCTTCGAGCTTCATCACGAAGCGGTAGCGGTCCTCCTTGTAGGAGCCCATGTCGCGCAGCTGGATGTGGTACTGCGAGAGCGTCCAGAGACCCTTGCCGGCGTAGTTCATCTCGGCATCGGTGTAGTTGTTCTGGTCGTAGCCGCCCCATGCGAAACGCAGGTTGATGTACTCGACCTTGCGCATGTCGAACTTGTTCGTGCCGTCGGCCTTGAAGCGGATGCGGTAGATACCGGCCTCTTCAACCGTGGTGTAGGTCTCGGCCTCATCCTCCTTCTCGACGAAACCGTCATTCGAGTCGGCCTTGAAGAAGTGGGTCTTTTCCTGATCCTCGTTCGTTGCGTAGAAGGCGTACTTCTCACCGGCCTCCAGGCGCGTGAAGATCTCGTAATAGGGGAAGTCGTTCCAGTTCTGGCCTACCTTCTCCATGCGGTCGTGCCAGCTGTCGTTGTTGGTGGCGTAGTAGCCCTGGTCGATGTAGGAGGCCTTCTGACCGTTCTCGGTCGAGCCTTCGATGGCGATGTAGAGGTCATCGCCCTCGGAGAAGACGCCCACCTTCTTTTTCGGGATGATCGAGAAGTTGCGTACCTCCTCCGAGATCATCTCCGTCTGGTCGATGCTTGCGTAGACGGCCCACTTGAGCATGTAGGCATCCTCCGTGGCGGCAACCGACGAAGCGTTGTAGAGTTCGGTGAGCTGCTCCTTTGTGACGGTGGTCTGCGTGGCGGCAGCGGCGTCGGAGGTCGGGTTGATCTCGACGCTCAGCAGCGGATTCGTGAAGTCCTTGTCGGCGGCGTCGATGACCAGTCGGTAGGAGATCAGCTTCTCATCGCCGAGCCATACGGGCTCCGACCACGAGAAGGTGACGTCACCTTCGAGCTCCTTGAGGTTGATCACCTGATCCTTTTCGGGCGAGATGAGCGACTCGACGGCCACTTCCGAACGGGTCGTGAGGTTCATCGTCCGGGTTTCGGTCGAAGCCAGACGCCCCTGGTTCGAGGTGGTGTAGACGCGCCAGTCGAGCAGGGCCGATTCGCCGGCCTGATCGACATTCTCATCGAAGAGCTTCTGGACGTCCTCCAGTTGCAGCGTGTAGTTGCTTTCCGTGGTGGTGAAGCTGGCAACGGGGGCCGAGAAGTCGCCACCGTTCTTGTCGAATACCAGGTCGTAGCTTACTCCCTCGCCGACGGGCTGCCATTCGAAACGAATGCCCTCGAAGGCGTTGGGGTCAATCAGCAGCATGCTGACTTTCAGATTGTTTTTCGGAGCTTCCAGTTTCTGGACGCAGGCTGAACTCATGCTTTCAGAGTTCGTGTCGTCCGTCGAGCAGGAGACGAGCGTCGCTGCCAGTGCAAAGACGGATAACAACGTTTTTTGAAGTGTCATAAGCAGGGTTTTAGAGGTTTACAATTAGTTATGCTTATTTTGGTGTTTAGTTTTCGTTTTTTGCGGCATGCTCCGACACGCGGGTCGAGGAGGGACCGAGATAGGAGCGTCGGAGGCCGCCGAAGTCGATTACGATCTTCTGGATGACCATGCCGGGATCGCCCGTGCGGATACGCAGCGTGTGGCGGCCCGGTTTGTCGACATACAGCGTCGAGCGGTTGACGACGCTGTTTCGCAACACGCTCTCGTACCACAGCTGGCTGTACTCCTCATGCGAGGAGGAGGGGGTTGCGATGGCGCCGTTGTCGATCTGGACGCTGTATTTCGTATCGGAGTTGGTGTTCTCCGGGAGCCGGAAGTCGCGGTCCGTGCTGAGCGGGAAGAGCGGCAGCACGCACGTGTAGACGTCGACCAGCCCGGCATCGAAGCAGTAGAAGTCGTATTCGGCCGTCGGGGTGTTTTCGTCGCGGTAGTTCTGCAGCGGAGCCGTCGGGTCACCCAGCTGGAGAGCATCGCCTTCGGGGGCCAGTCCTGCGACCGGGCGGATCCGGATGGTGCCGTTGCCGGTGATGCGGTGGTATTCGGCGGCCGGAATCGAGACGCAGCCGTCGCTCTGGACGTAAATCCCCTCCAGCTCCCGGCGCGTCGGGGTTGACGGGTTGAAGACCGAGACGAGGATCTGCTCCTGACAGCCGTTCGCCCGTACGCGGATCTCTCCCAGCGGGGAGATCGTCGCGGGCAGACGCGACCAGTCGATGCGCACCTCGATCCGGGTCTCATCGCGGGTCGAGCCCCGGCTCTGCGAGAGGAGGATCCACGGGTCGGAGACCTCGGCCTGCCAGTCGATCACGCCGTTGCCGGTGTTGTAGATCTCGAAGCTGCGGCTCTGGCGCATGTAGCCGTCGATGACGGGCAGTGCATGGAAGCTGCGCACGCCGCTGACCCCTTCGCCCTCGACAGCCACCCGGGCCACGGCCGGACCTGCGGGATCGTACTGCTGCAGATCGGGGAGCCGGAAGTAGGCGCTCGTGTTGTCGTAGTTCTGACGCAGCGACATCATGTGACGCCACTTGCCGCCGAGCAGCGAGTTGTATTCGCGGGTGATCATCTCGAGCGAATCGTGGCAGGCGCGGACCTGATCGGCCACGCGGTTGGTCGACGCACGGTGCTGACGGGCATACAGGCGGTTGAGCTGGCCGCCGATCGTCATGCGGTTCATCAGGTCGGTGCCCAGGAAGGGGTACCAGACCAGCTGACAGAAGGCCGGACGTGCGGTCTCGGGCAGCGAATCGTATACGCGGCGGGCATATCGGCCCAACTCGCGGCAGGCCTCCACGCGGCGGCGGGCCTCCCCGTAGTTGACCAGCGAGAAGTCGGTGTCGGTGAGCTGTTCGCAGCCCGATCCGTAGTGGTTCCAGTGGTATCCCCAGCCCATGTATTCGGGTTTGCGCTGGAAGGCCAGTTCGAGCATCGTGTCGTAGTGGCGGCGCAGACCGTCGTAGAGCTCCTCGCCGAAGAAGCCGCTCAGCCAGCGGGCCGGGAATTCGACGACGTTTTGGGCCGTGAAGCGGTCCAGATCGTAGGCCATGGCCAGGAAGAGTGCCACCTGCATCTCGCAACCCTTCAGGTCGCCGCAGTTGAGCAGCCAGTAGCGGTCGGCCGTCGTGTCGTAGGCCTTGCGCAGCTCCTCGTACATCAGGGCCGGGTGCGTCGTGCTGAACCACAGGTAGCTGTGCGGCACGCCCAGGTAGGAGACGTGGTAGTAGACGCCCGAACGTCCCGCGCGTTTGCGTTCGCGGGCATCGCTCAGCCGTTTCATGTAGCCGTAGTTGTCGTCGGGCCAGACGATCGTCACGTCGTCGGGCAGCTCCAGTCCGTTCGAGTAGATCTCCAGCACCTCCTTGTAGGGGGTGAAGGCCTGCGGAATGCGGTCGATCTCGTCGCCGATCTCCTCCGCAAGGATCCTGCGCTGGTCTTCGAGCGCCTCGGAGAGCATGCGCACCTTCTCGCGCATCGGGATTCCGTTGGCCATGACGGCGTCGTGCAATCCCCGAAGCGCCAGCGGGTAGGCATTTTCGTAGGGGGCAGCCTCGCGTACGCGCTGGGCCAGCACCCGGTTCATCGTTTCGCGATTGGTGTCGTAGTTCCATTCGCCCATCGTCTTGCGGTCCCATTCGCGGGCCGTGTTGAAGAGCAGCGGCTCGCAGTGGGTCGAGGTCATGACGATGGCAAACGAATCGGCCACCATGCGGTTTTCGGCGATGCTGTGGAAGGGGGTCGAGACGGGGTGCATGGCCGGAGCCAGCATGTTGGCCTTCAACCGCAGCAGCAGTTCGCAGATCTTGGCGTAGGTCCGCGGACCGATGTTGCCGCGCTCCTTTTCGAACGTCTTCGAGGCCCAGGGGGTGAGTCCCCAGTCCTCGTCGTTGAGGAAGATGCCGCGGTAACGCACCGAAGGCTCCTTCGAGCAGTAGCCGTCGGCCTCGACGTAGAGGCGGTCGTGGTGTTGTACGGGGACATCGGCCCACCAGCTCCAGGGGCTGACGCCGATCATCTCCGAGAGCGACAGCAGTCCGTAGGCGGCACCGCGCCGGTCGCTGCCGACGATCACCAGCGCCTCTTTCATCCCCGGCATCGGGTGGCGTACGCTCTGAATCAGGTAGCGTTCCCATCCGCCGCGGATCGGCGTCGGATCGATCTTGCCCGCGTCAACCAGCTCCCGGATCCATTCGCATCCCTCCAGCGTGCCGACCAGTACGCAGCTTCGAAGCCCCTCCGTCGACTCCGTGACCCGGGCTTCGCGGCCCGTGACGGCGCGAAGATCCCCGGCAAAGAGCTCGGCAGCCTTGCGCACGACGATGGCATCCCGGCCGTCAATCAAAATGGCCGGACTTTGATCGGGTCCGGCCAGATAGAAATCCGTGCTGCGCCTCCCGTCCTTTTGGTCCATGTATACCCGTACCGGCCCGGCCTCCAGGTTCTGGAGACCGAGCAGGGCGAGCATGCATGCAAACGACAGAATGCGTTTCATGTTTTGCGGATTATTTTACTTCGATCGAGTTGAGCAGATCGAGCTTTCCGTCGTGGATGAGCTTCAGAATCAGTTCGCCGAAGAGCGTGTTCTGCCAGGCAAACCACGGACGGGTGAACTTCGTGGGGTCGTCCTTGTGGAAGGATTCGTGCATGAAGCCCGTGCCGGCATCGGTGGTCATCAGCATCTCGATGCACTCCTTGATTTCGGCATCGTCGGTCGACGTGAAGGCGCGCATCATGATGCTCATCGGCCAAACCATGTCGTAACCGATGTGCGGGCCGCCGATTCCTTCGCCGGCCTTGCCGCGGAAGAAGTAGGGGTTGGCCTCGCTCCAGACGAAGCGGCGCGTATTCTGGTAGATCGGGTCCGTGAGCTTGACATCACCCAGGTAGGGCATGGCCAGCAGGCTCGGCACATTGGCATCGTCCATCAGGAAGCGGTTGCCGAAGCCGTCCACCTCGAAGGCGTAGATCTTGCCGAACTGCGGGTGCTCCACGACGGCATACTTCTTCAGGGCAGCCTCGACCTCGTCGGCCAGAGCCGTGCACTCCTTGGCCAGGGCCTTTTCGCCGTTGACCTTGCGGAGGATCTCGGCGGCCTTGTGCAGCGACGAGACGGCCATGAAGTTCGACGGTACGAGGAAATCGAACGTCGTGGCGTCGTCCGACGGGCGGAACGACGAGACGATCAGTCCAACGGGATTGACCGGATTGCCCCAGCCGTCGCAGCACTTCGTGTCGAGCTGACGGTCGGTCATGCGGCGGAAGTAGTACGGGCCGTTTCCGTCGCGGCGCTGCTGCGTGCGCAACGTCGTGAGGATGTTCCGTACGGCGTCGATCCAGGCCTGGCCGAAGATCGATTCATCGCCCGTGGTCTTCCAGTAGTGGTAGGCCAGACGCAGCGGATAGCAGTGCGAGTCGATCTCCCACTTGCGCTCGTGCACCTCGGGAAGGATCGGCGATCCGGTCTGGTCCGACTCCCAGTGGCTACCCGTCGCCCCGTCGTTGAAGGCGTTGGCGTAGGGATCCGTGTTGATGAGCTTGAACTGACGCACGATCACACCGGCAATCATGTTGCGCAGGTGTTCGTCTTGCGGAGCCAGCTGTACGTAGGGCCAAACCTGGGCACCCGAGTCGCGCAGCCACATGGCGTGGATGTCGCCCGTGTAGACAAACGTGTCGTAGAGACCGTCTTCACCCTTGTCCTTGAAGTGGACCGTGGTGTCGAGCGTGTTGGGGAAGCAGTTGCCGAACATCCAGGCCAGCTTGGGATTGGTCAGCTGGCTCTGGACTTCGGCGATCGTCTGCTCGACGGCTTCCGATACGAAGAGCCGATCCTGCGGTGCAGGGCGCTGCGACTCATAGTTTTGAGCCGCGAGCGCGCCGATGCACAGCAGACCGGAAAAGGTCAGAAGGAGTCGTTTCATCGCTGCGATTATTTGTCACGGAACGAACGTTCGTGGTAATAGTCGGCCTCGTCGGTGTTGTTCATGTGGACACGGAACGTGGCCAGCTGACCGACACCTTCGCTGTCGCTCTTCGACTTCCAGGAGTGATCCCACTCGTCGAGCGAGTTGTGCGTGAAGCGGTAGATGTTGTAGAACTTCGGATCGGCCTCCGGCGTAGCGTTGTTGCGGCAGTCGTCGTCCCAGAACGACCAGCGCTCGACGCTTTCGTCGTCGTAGGTGGCGATGAAGTAGTAACGCGTGTCGTTGCTGCTGCCGTTGGTGACAACCCATGCGAAGTCGACGAGCTCCCAAACGCCGTTGCCCGTGTAGGTCATCTCCTCCAGGCTGGAGGCGCCGAACCAGGGGTGGTTCCAGAACTCAACCTTGGCGATCTTCTTCATCGTCCAGGTCATGGTGTTGAAGTTCAGGTAGATCCAGTAGATGCCCTCGTCGGTAACCTCGTTGTTGGTCACCTCCTCGTAGGTGCAGCGCAGCGTACCGCCCTCCTCGAGAGCGTAGTAGCGGTCGAGGTTGTCCTTGACGGTGAACTGGCCGGCCGTCAGACGCGTGAAGCACTCCATGGCGCCCTGTTCGCGATCGGCGATGTGCTGACCCTTGGTCGTGCCGACGGGAAGTGCGGCGTTGAGTTTCACGACGCTCTGGTTTTCGGTAGCCGTACCTTCGATCGAGAGGGCTGCCGGCAGCGGGTCGACCGTATTGGGCAGCGTGATCTTGATCGTGCGGTAGTTCTGCGTGTCGACGATCTGGTTCATGCCCTGCATCGTGCGCACGGTCCATTTGATGGTCGTCGTCTCACCGGGCATGCCGCCGCACAGCGATACGATGGTCGAAAGCGTAGCCGTTTCGAGTTCAAGCGAGGGCTCGAAGCCGTTCGAGCCGCTCGTTGCGATGTAGGCCGGGTTGGAGAAGTCGCCCTCTTCCGAGTCGAAGAGCACCTGGTAGGCAACGCTGCCTGCCGAGGAGCTGGCCCACTCGAAGATGACCGACAGACCCGTCGAGGTTTCAATCGTATATTGATCTCTGGGGAAGTAGAGCTCGGGCGAGGTCAGTTCACCCGACTGCCCGTTCGATTCGTCGGAATCGCACGCCGTGGCGGTGAAGGCCAGCACGGCGGCCGTAAACAGATACAATATGTGTTTCATGGTTCAGTTCGGGATTATTGGTATTTTTCAATGAGCCACATCGACTCGATGGCCTGTGCGGCGCTGGCGTAAGCACCCTGCGAGCCGCCGGTACCGGGGTCACGGGGCGTCGTGCATTTTACACCGAAGTAGGAATCCTTCCATCCAACCGGGCTCTTGTCGATGCCGATGGTCCAGTAGTAGGAGGCGTGGCGCAGCACGTAGCGGCTCAGCTCCTGACGGATCGTCGGGTCAACGGCGTCGATATCCTTGTCGATGGCCATGCGGGCGGCCCAGTGGAAGAATACGGCGTGGAAGATCGAGTTGTTCTCGTCGGTACCCTCGTCGCGCATGATACGCTCGCCGTTGTAGGTCTCGTTCATCGACGAAGAGGTCATCTGGCCGCGGGCAGCCGAGATTGCCTTCTGCAGGAAGCCGGTCTCACCGGTGAGTTTCCACAGCAGACGTCCGGCCTCCATGCAGGTACCCTGCGTGTAGCTCAGGGGTGGGTTGTCGAGCGTACCGTCGGAGTTCATGGCGTGGATGTTCTGGTCGAAGCAGGTCTGCGACTCGATCAGATACTGGTTGTACTCCTCGACGTTGCCGGCCTCCTTGGCATACTGGGCCAGCAAGGCCGAAGCGATGGCGCCGGGACCGTTCGTACACGAGTTGGCACCCGTGTCGGTCATCTTCCACGGCAGCCAGCCGTACTTGTTCAGTGCGAAGCGGGGGCGTACGCACTCATCCCACGTCAGTTTGGCAGCGGTGTAGTAGGTCTGGTCGCCCGTTGCGTCGTACATCTGCAGCAGGGCGATGGTGATCCACAGCGTATCGTCCGTGAAGTCGTTGCCGAAGCCCGACGAGCCGCGCCACGTCGAGTTGCCCTCGTAGTTGTTGCCGCGCTTGTCGTACCAGCGCTTGAAGTAGCTGCGGATTACGGCTGCTTCGTCCGGGTCGGAGAGCTTGATTCGGTTGTAGTAGTCAACCATGGCAGCCATGGCGTGAGCCTGCTGCCAGTAGTTGTTACCGTTGTTCTTGTCGTTGTTGTATTCGCTGTAGGAGAATACACCGTCTGCGCCGTTGCGATTCGAGCTGCAGTAGAACCGTTCGATGAATGCGGTCGACACCGAATCCGCAGCCTCGGTCCAGTCGATGTCGTAATCGGCATAGGCATTGGCCTTCTGTTCGGTCTTGGGGTTGGTGATCGACATGTAGTCTTCCTCGCAGGCGACGGGAAGGACGGCAAGCATTGACAATACGAACAGGGTTCCCATGGATTTATTAAGTTTCATAGTGTTCCGGTTGTTTATTTGAATTTGTATTCGTGCCACCACGTTCCGGCCGGGTTGTCACCGTTCAGGTAGAGGTAGCAATCCAATGCGCGACCGCAGTCGCTCGAGAGGAAGTTGTAGGTTTTGTCCCAATCGACGTTACCGATCGTCTCGCTGGTGTAGAGTTTCACCTTCAGGTAGTCGGTCGTGTATTCCGATCCGAGGCTGCTCTGCGTACCCAGGTAGAGCTTCGAGCCATCGCCGAGCGTTGCGTTGAAGCGGTGACGCGTGTCGTTGGCCGAGTTGTCCGAGATGGTGTTCTCGTAGTCGAGCAGCACCCAAACGCCCTTGCCGGCATAGGTCATCGGCTCGCGTACGGTCGACATCTTGTTGTCGGCCCAGGCGGCGGCGTAGTACTCGATGCTGGTGACGGTGTTCGACTCCCAGGTCATCACGCCGAAGTCGACCTTGATCCAGTAGATGGCCTCCGACGGCATGCGGTTGTTGACCGGCGTTTCGGAGTAGGTGATCGTACCGTCGTTGTTCAGGGCGTAGTAGCGGCCCAGATCGTCGACGACGGTGAAGTCGGTGCTGCCCTTGATCTTGGTGAAGCACTCGAACGTACCCTCCGTAGCGGCGGTGTTGTCGATACCGGGCGATACGATCATCGGGATGCCGGCCGTCGGGTCTTCAACGGCGTCGCCCATCAGGGTGACGGTCTGCGGCAGCGGCGACATGGAGTTCATCGTCGTGACGGTGATCAGACGCGATTCCGTGTAGACGCTTCCGTTGATGCCTTTCGAGGCGCGGACCGTCCAGCGCAGTTTGCCGGTCTCCATGATTCCGAGACCTGCGGCCTGGGCCACCGAGTTGAGTTCCTTGGCCGTGACGCTCAGATAGGTCTGCGAGCCGGTCAGCTGGCTGGTCATGGCGGCCAGCGGCTGTGAGAAGTCGCCGTTTTCGCGGTCGAAGAGCAGTTCGTAGGAGACGAATCCGTTGTCTTCGGCTACCGACGGGCTCCACTCGAAGCGTACGTCCGAACCCAGCGAAAGGTCATACTCGGCGTCGTTCTTCGGCAGATAGAGTTTGTCTCCGGTCTGGATGTTGTAGTTGATCTCATTGCCTTCGTCGCTGCATCCGGTGGCGAACGGCGCGGCCGCAAGGGCCAGGATCGTTATGTTTCGCAATAAGGTGTTCATAATCTTCGGTTCGTTAGGATTGTTGCGGCAGAGATCTACCATCCGGGATTCTGCGTGAGGTTGCTGTTGATATCCCGTTCGCTCTGCGGAATCGGGAACCAGTATTTCATGTTGTAGGGAGCCGGGCAGATGATGTTGCTGCCGTCATCGAGGAACGGGGCACCCGTAGCCTGCGAGGTCAGATAGGCGGCGCCGGTGCTCTTGAGCGAGGGGTTGTCCATCAGGGCCCAGCGGCGGATGTCGAAGCAGCGGCGGCCCTCCAGGGCAAGCTCCGCACGACGCTCGTCGCGGATCGTCTGACGCAGATCCTGACCGTCGCCCGGGTATGCGCAGTAGGCTTCGTCGAATCCGGCGCGCTCACGCAGCGGACGGATCGTGGCGTTCCATACGTCGGCGCTCATCCGGCCGGTTTCGTACATCGACTCGGCGTACATGAGCAGTACGTCGGCATAACGCATCTCCATCAGGGGTTTGTACGAGCCGCCGCCGGCACCAACCGTGTTGGCCACGTAGTTCTTGATGTTGTAGTAACCCGTCTGCGTACGGTCCTGCGTGCTGTTGTACGAGTCGGCCAGTGCGGGGTCGGTCTGCTGAGCGATGGCTTCGTCATCGGGGTTGGTCCAGCAGGTGTAGGTACCTTTGCCGACGCCCTCCGAACCGATGATCTTGCAGGACTTGGCCTCGGGGATCTCGATCGTGCTGCCGTTGTAGGCGATCGTGGCGTAGAAGCGCAGGTCACGGTTCTCGTAATCCGTATCGTCGGCTACCGAGCCGTCGGTCTTGCGGAAGCAGTCCACGAGCTCCTGCGTGGGCGAGAACGAGACGATGCCGCCCGAGCCGATCGACTGCGGAACACGGCTACCGGTATCCCAGCTGCGCTTGATGTCCTCCACGCCGCCTTCGTAGGCGAATTCGAGGGTCAGGATCGACTCCGGACCGTAGTGGCCCGAGCGGAAGAGTTCGGCATAGTCCGCAGCCAGGGCGTAGGTGCCGTATTCGGTGCTGTTGATGAGCTTCTCGCACTCGCGGGCGCAGTTCTCGAAGTCGTTGTCCAGCAGGTAGGCGCGGGCGTTCAGGGCCACGGCCGTACCGCACGTGACGCGGCCGTTCTCATCCGTGGGGATCTCGGTGTTCTTGGGCAGGATGTGCGATACCTCCTCCAGCTCCGAGTGGATGAAGGCCTTGATCTCATCGGCGCTCGTACGCGAAACGGCCTTCGATTCGGGGAGCGTGGGGTTGCTCGTCAGGAAGGGCACGTCACCGAACCACGTCGTCAGACGCATGTAGGTGAAGGCCCGGAAGAGCCGCAGCTCGGCCACCAGACGCGTCTTGACGCTTTCGTCGATGTTCATGCGGTTCTGGTTGTCCAGCGCCGTGTGGATCGTACGCAGCTCCTGGTAGCACTGGTTCCATTCATCGGAGAAGCGGCCTCCGCTGGTGGTGGACAGACCCGTCACCGTGTTGGTCGAGTTCGACGAGTGGCGGCTTCCGTAGACGTCATCCGATAGGATGTTGTTGCCGAAGTACATGTCGGCATTCCAGTATTGGTTGTAGGCGAGGTAGAGGGCTGCCATGCAGTTGTCCTCGTAGTTCCAGAAAGTCTCGTCGGTGAAGGAGTTGGTGGGGTATTGCTCGATGCCGACGCAACCGACCAGTCCCAACATCAGTAACGAGAGTATGGCGTGTTTTTTCATAGACTTGTACGTGTTTTTAGAAAGTCAGATTGATACCGCCGCCCCAGTAGCGAAGGGTCGGGTAGTTACGCAGGGAGTTGGCGCCGGATTTGCCCATGTTGCTTCCGAACTCCGAGCTTTCGGGATCGAAGAACCCGTATTTGGTAAAGGTCAGCGGGTTCTGAGCGTCGAGATAGATGCGCAGGCTCTTGCAGCCGAACTTCTTGGTCCAGCGCTCGGGCAGCGTGTAGCCCAGCTGAATGTTCTTCACGCGCAGGTAGGCCGTCTCAACCATGTTGAGCTCCGAACCGGGCTGATCCCAGTTGTTGGTGTTGCTGACGGTGCCGTTGACGGCCAGACGAGGCCATCTTGCATCGGTGTTCTGCGGGGTCCAGTAGTCGAGCTGGTGCTCGTACATCGTCAGACCGTAGTCGGCGTGGAACGGCTGCACGAGCTCACCGCGGATGGCCTGCGTACGCTTCATGACGCCCTGGAGCATGATGCCCAGATCGATGCCCTTCCAGCTGACGTTGTAGCTGAAGCCGTAGGTGTAGCGCGGGAAGGCGTAGCCCAGATAGGTACGGTCGTCGTTGTCGATTACGCCGTCCTCGTTGATATCCAGGTAGCGGACGTCACCCGGACGCAGCTGCGAGCGGTCGATCGTCGAGGGGATGGCGGCGTTCTGAATCTCTTCGTAGTTCGAGAACAGGCCGACAACCTTGTAGCCGTAGTAGGAGTTGAGCGGAAGACCCTCCTGAATGATGGTGGTCACACCGTCGACCGAAGCGATGTTCGGCGTACCGTAGGTAACGACCTCGTTCTTCGAGTCGGCGAGGTTGAGCGAGAAGCGGTGCTTCCAGGCGCCGCGGTTCAGATCGTAGTTGATCGTCACCTCCCAACCGCGGTTGTCCATCACGCCTCGGTTCTCCTTGGCGATGCTGGCGCCGAAGACGCCCGGAACGATGGCCGGCAGCAGGATGTCCGACGTACGCTTGTAGAAGTAGTCGAAGTTGACGTTCAGGGTGTTGTGGAAGAACGAGGCATCAAGACCGACGTTGAAGGTCTTCGAGCGCTCCCACGTCAGGGCTTCGTTACCCATCGTGAACATCAGGCCCGGAACCGTGCTTCCGTTGAAGCCGTAGGCATCGGTCCAGATTCCGTAGGTGGTCATGAAGTCGTACAGACCCACATCCTGCTGGTTACCGTTGATACCGTACGAAGCACGGAACTTCAGGTCGCCGACCTTGTTGCGGTAGTCACCCATGAACTCCTCTTCGGAGAGGCGCCATCCGAGCGATACGGCCGGGAAGAAACCGCCGTTGCGCTCCTTGAGGAACTTCGACGACATATCGTAACGGGCCGTGAACTCCACGTAGTATTTGTCGGCGTAGGAGTATCCCACACGGCCGAACCACGACTGAAGGGCCTGACGCGTGTTGTCCTGCGACGAAAGGGTCGTACCGCTGTCGCTGGTCACGGTGCCTTCACCGGGCTGGTTCAGGTCGTTCAGATAGGTCTTCGAGGCGTTGATCGAGTAGTGCTTCTTCGACTCCTGCGACCAACCGAACAGGGCCGTTACGTTGTGCTTTTCGGCGAACGTGCGGTTGAAGTCCAGCAGGACCTGACCGTTGAGATAGGTGTCGCGACCTACCCAGTCGTCGGCGGGCGTCGTGGTGCTTCCCGAGAGGACGGCCGTCGAGGGATCGGACCAGTTGGCACCGTTGTCCGTTACGACGTAATAGGTCATGTGGTCCGAGAAACGGTGCTCGGTACGCGTCTCGGCGCTGAGTACACCGCGGAGTTTC
This sequence comes from uncultured Alistipes sp., assembly GCA_944321185.1. Classification (GTDB taxonomy): domain Bacteria; phylum Bacteroidota; class Bacteroidia; order Bacteroidales; family Rikenellaceae; genus Alistipes. The sequence continues at coordinate 34,396 of CALUKH010000004.1, forward strand.
AGACCCTTGAAGATCTCCAGATCGGCATTGAAGATACCGCTCAGATAGTCGTTGTCATACTTGTTGTACCCCCCCCCGACAAGTCCGGCCAATACGGCACCGCTGCCGCCATACTTATAGTTATTGCCGTAGAAGATGCCGTTTTCGTCCATCGTACGCATGAAGTAATAGGTCGGGTAGCGCGACAGGTCGGCGAAGAGGAATCCCGACGTGGTAGGCGATTTGGTTTCGGAACGCGTGTAGCTGATGTTGGCGCCGACCTTCAGGCGACCCCACTCGGTCGTGAGGTTCGAACGCACGTTGTAACGCTGACGACCGTAGTCCGGGCCGATGTAGTTGGACTCCTGATCGAAGTAACCGGCCGAGAGCATGTAGGTCGAGTGTTTCGTACCGCCCGATACGGAGAGGTTGTAGTTCTGCTGCAGGGCGTTCTTCATGGCCTGGTTGACGTAGGGTTCGCAGTCGCCGTGAATGTACATGTCCTGGATCTCGGCGGCCGAGAAGATCGGCTCGCGGCCCGAGTTGGTCAGGGCCTCGTTGCGCAGAATCGAGTTCTGATACGAAGGAACGGGCTCGAAGAGGATGTGCGGATCCTGCACGCCGAGCTGAGCGCTGAACGAAATGGTCGGATCCATTTCGCGGTGGCCCTGCTTGGTGGTGATCAGGATGACACCGTTCGACGAGCGGGCACCGTAGATGGCGGCCGAACCGGCATCCTTGAGGATGTTGACCGACTCGATGTCGTTGGGGTTGAGCTCGTTCATTCGCGAAGCATCGGCCTGAGGCACACCGTCGATAACCACCAGCGGGGTGTTGTTACCCATGGTGTTGACGCCTCGGATCGAAAGGTTCATCTGGTCGCCGCCCGTCGGGTCGTAGTTGCGGGTCTGAATGATCAGGTTGGCCGCCGTACCCTGCAGGGCCTGTTGGATGTTGGCCACGGGTCGGTCGGCGAGGTCTTCGCGATTGACCGTCGAGATGGCCGAGGTGATGTGACGACGCGTGGTGGTACCGTATCCGATAACGACCACTTCGTCCAGGTAGCTCGTGTCTTCGGTCATGGTCAGCGAGATTTCGGTTTTCGTACCGACGCTCTCCGTGACGGTTTTGTAGCCGAGGTAGACGAACTTCAGCTGGTCGGAGTCCTTGACTCCCTTGATGAGATAGGTACCGTCGGCACCGGTGGCCGTACCGTTGACCGTTCCGTCGACGATCACGGAGACTCCGACAAGCGGTTGCCCCTTCTCATCCACGATTCTGCCGCTTACCGATTTGGTTGCGGACTGCCCGTAAGCTCCGTTGATCCCGATAGCGATCAGACACCACAGCAATGCGAGCATGCATGAAATCGATTTCTTGATCATAGGTGGTTAGTGGTTATTGGTAAATTCAGTTATGGAGGCGGGAACCTTTCCCGTTTCCGAGAACAAATGTATTTAATAAATGTATTCTTGATTGTACGATTTTATGCCATTTCAGTACAAAAATATACTTTTGGCGTGTTTTGTGTTGGAAAAAAGCTTACATTTGAGGGTAAATAGTACGATTATGGACATGAGACCCCTGTTTCGGACGGTTTTGGCGAGTACGCTGGCCGTTGTGTCGCTGTCGGGGCTTCGGGCCGGGAATCTGCGGATGATTTCCAGCCGCGAGGGGATCAGCAACAACTCCGTTTTGTGCCTGGATCAGGATGCGGAGGGCTTCATCTGGCTCGGGACCTGCGAGGGTCTCAACTTCTGGGACGGACAGCAAATGGGCTGTTATCCGCCCGAGGGGAGCGGCATGAAGCCCCTGTCGGGCAATCTGATCGAGAAGATCCATCCGACACTGGACCACTACAGCTGGCTGCGCACCAACTACGGGCTGGATCTGATGCATCGCAACCGCGTCATCGAACAGCACAAGGAGTTTCAGGGAATCTACTACCTGATCTGCCGGAACCGCTCCGAGACGATCGTCCTCACGCAGGGCGATGCCTTCTACGGTTACTGCGAGGAGGACTCGACGTTCCGGCGCATCGAGACCCTCTTCCCGTTCGAGAGCTATATCGCCTCCTGGGCCGGGGCCGGCGACGAGGTCTATCTTTTCCGCACGGATGGAATCTTCCGGACCTCGTTTGCCGAGCGTCAGCCCGGACAATCGTGCCGGCTGCGGGCGATGGAGTGTGTGCAGCCGATGGGGTTGAGCTATGCCTTCGCCGATCAGGACCAGGTGTTGCTGATCGACGAGCGGGGCTACCTCTATACCTTCGATCCGAAGAACGAGGTGTTGGAGTACATCGACGACATCAGCGGCGAGATCGCCCGCTACGGCAAGGTCTCCTATGCCATTCGCCACGGCGACGATTTCCTGGTGTCGTTCCTCTTCGACGGCGTCACGAAGCTCCGCTTCACGCCCGAGAATCCGCGCCGCTATGTCACCGAACGGCTCGACATCAATTGCGGTGTCTTCTGTCTGCTGAAGGATGCCAAACAGGATGTCGTCTGGATCGGCAGCGACGGCCAGGGCCTCTTCATGTATGCCAATGACGAGCTCTCGTTCCATTCGTACACCTACGACAAACTCCCCTACAACCTCTCCAAACCGGTCCGCAGTCTGCTGCTGGACTCCACCGGCAAGCTGTGGGTGGCCACCAAGGGGGAGGGCATTGTCCAGATTCCGGACTTCTCGACGGCCCGCAAACCTGATGAGTTCGTGCAGATCAACGGACGCGGATCGGGTTTGGCCGATCACGCCGTCTTTGCGCTGGAGGAGAGTGCCCGCGGGGTGGTCTGGATCGGATCCGAGGGGTACGGACTCAACTACCAGTCGCTGGCGGGCGGACCGGTTCGGACGCTGGAGGGCGATTTGCCGCCCGATCTGCGCTACGTGCATGCCATTCACGAGAGCCATCGCGATACGCTGTGGGTGGCTACGGTGGGTTGCGGGGTCTTTCGCCTGACGCTCGGACAGCGGGGCGGTCAGCCTTACGTCCGGGCGTGGAAGAAACTGGACTTCGGACCCAATCTCGAGAACAAGACCTTCTTCTTCACGCTGGTCGAGGACAGCGACCATACGCTCTGGATCGGTAACCGCGGCGGAGGCCTGATCCACTACTTCCCGGACCGGGACTCCTGCACGGTGACCTCCTTCTCCGATTCGCGGGCCGAGATTGCCAACGACGTCTGGGCCATTCACCGCGCGGCCGACGGCCGGCTGTGGATCGGCACGAGCTGGGGGCTGCTGTCACTGGCGGCCGACGGACGGGTGAGCGAGACGCCGATCCGCAACATCGTCCACGGCATCCTGGAGGATGGCGACGGAAAGCTCTACCTCTCGACCAACAGCGGACTGGTGCGCTACGATCCCGAGTCGCAGTCGCATGCCCGCTACGGCTACTCGTACGGCATCAACACGATCGAATACAGCGACGGCGCCGCCTGGAAGGATCCCGCGACCGGACAGCTCTTTTTCGGCGGCACGAACGGGTTCGTGGTCGTCGAGCAGACCCGTTACCGGAGCGAACCCTTCTACCCCGAACTGCTCTTCCGCTACGTGCGGATCAACGAGCGGCTGATCCCTTTTGACGATGTCGTCACGCGCGACAGCATCCTCGTCGTGCGTCCCCGCCAGCGGCTCTACGACGTGGGGGTCATCGCCCTCGACTACATCAACGGCAGCAATTACACCTATCTCTACAACGTCGAGGGGATGGAGAACCGCTGGCTCGAATCCTCGTCGGTGGTTCAGTTTGCCGAGCGGCACCCGGGGCGCTACCGGCTCAACGTGCGCTACAAGAATGTGGTGACGGGGGATCTGGGACCGATCCGCTCGCTGCTGGTCGTCATCCGCGCACCGTGGTATACGAGCGTGGTGGCCAAAATTCTGTATGCCCTGTCGTTCGTGTTCGTGACGACGGTGGTCAGCCGTTACTGGTACCGCCGCCGGCAGCGGCAGCAGGCGGCCGCCCTGGAGCGCATCGAGGCCAAACGCAAGGAGGAGATCCTCGATTCGAAACTCCATCTGATGGAGAATCTGGCCCAGCAGATGGCCGGTCCGGTCTTCATGATCTCGGTGCCGTGCCAGCAGATGCTCGACTACGCGCAGTCGGACGACTACATCCGCCGCCGGTCGAGGCGGATCCTCCGCCAGGGCGAGAAGCTGTCGAACATCATCCACATGCTGCACAACTTCCGCGAATCGAGCGAATCGGGCAACAACATCAACGTGAAGATCTTCTCCGTGACGGAGTATGTCACGGAGATCGCCAAGAGCTACGAATCGCTGGCCCGCGAGCGGGAGATCCGCTTCGAGATGCAGCTTCCCGAGGAGCTGCTCTGGACGAGCGATCCGAAGCGGGTCTCCTCGATCGTGGACATGAGCATGACCAATGCCTTCCTGCACGTGGCCCGGCGCGGGCGGATCGCCCTCCGTGTGGCGGCCGAACAGGAGCAGCTCGTCATCCGGCTCGAGGTCGAGGGCCACTGGCTCGACGGCGAGGAGTTCGGACGTCTGACCGACCGTTACGACATGATGGACGATTTCCAGCGGTCGGGCGAACGCGGCGAGTCGTTCCAGGACGAGATGCGACTGGTGGTCTGCTACAACTACGTGACGGGTCTGGGCGGAACGATGCATCTGGAGAATGCCGAGGGGCATTTCACCCTTCAGATTGCGCTCCCGTCGCTGAGCATCGCCTCGTCGGAGGCCGAATCGGCCGGGGAGTTCTCCGAGGAGTATCTGCCCAACAGTCACATCCTGATGATCGACAAGGAGAAGATCCGCCAGTTTGACACGGCGTCGGACCGCCCGAAGATGTTCATCATCGGTACCGATGCCGGCATCATCAACTCCATCGCCGAGATGTTCTCCGAGGAGTACAACATCCGCACGTTCCGCCATGCGGACAAGTTCACGGAGGAGATGCAGGCCGGCTATCCGGACATCATCCTCTGCGAGAACATCACCATGAAGGAGGAGCTCTCGGAGCTGATGGCTTCGGTCAAGCGCGACCGCATGACGGTGAAGATCCCCATCATCCTGATCACGAGCCTGCAGCATGCCGATTCGCTGACCGACGAGTATGCGGATTCGGTGCTGTCGCTGCCGATCAACGTCAAGACGCTGCAGTTCACCGTCAAGCAGAATCTGAACCGGATCAGTTCGCTGCGCGAGTATTACAATTCGGCGGTGAGTGTCTACGAGTTCAGCGACGGCAAGATGCTGCACAGCGACGACCGGATGTTCCTCGAGAAGCTCTTCAAGATCATCCAGGAGAACCTCTCGGACAGCAGCATGACCACCGCGACGATCGCCGAGCGGATGGGCATGAGCCTGCGCAATCTCTACCACCGGCTCAACGGGCTGGTGAATGTCTCGCCGAGCAACATCATTCGCGAGTACCGGCTGGCCTATGCCGAGCATCTGCTGACGAAGACCAAGCTTTCGGTCGACGAGATCATCTACAAGTCGGGCTTCACGAACCGCGGCACCTTCTTCAAGAACTTTTCGGCCAAGTACGGCTGTACGCCGCGCACCTACCGCAGCCGGAAGATGGAGGATCTCTCCGAGTCGGGCGAACTGTCCGGGCCGGAGGCTGCGGATCAATCGCCGGCCGGGTCCGCTTCCGCGGGATCGGGGGCCGATGCGCCGGGTGAGGCTGCGCCCTCCGCGGATGCCGGGGCGGACGATCCGTCGCGCCAGTCCTGAGACGGGGGCTTGCCGGGCGGGAAGCCCGCGTGAAAGACGCTTCGGGGTTGACCGGAGCGTCTTTTATTTTGCGAGGGGGCGGCGACGCGGGAAGGTGATTCGCCCGGCGGTCGATTTCCCGAGGTGCAAAGGGCCCTTTTTCAGCGGTTCGGGCGGACAATCTGCCGCAAAAATGCTATCTTTGTAATCGGGTGGCTGCCTGTGCCGGGAACGATCCCGATGCGTGACGGCGGCCCGTTGTCCAACCTTTGCTACCTTAACCCTATGAACGGACGTCTCATGGCCGCACTGGCGGCCCTCTTTTTCGGCGCTGGAGTCAGTGCCTCACCCGTCGGAATCACCGTGCGGGGCCGGATTACGGATGACGGCGGTAAGCCGCTGGCCGGGGTGCCCGTGACCGACGGTCACGACATCGTGAAGACCGATCGCCGCGGTCGCTACGAGCTGCGCACAACGCCGGATGCCGACTGTGTCTACTATACGCTCCCGGCGGGGTATGCCCCCGAGGGGTATGACCGTACCGTGCCGAAGTTCTATGCGCCGATCGACCCCGACAAGGCCGATCAGCGCATCGACTTCACCCTCGTGAAGCAGACGCGTGACCAGGACCGCCATGTGCTGGTGGTGTGGGCCGATCCGCAGATCTATCTCCAGGAGGAGTTTGCGGAGCTGGACGAGGTGGTTGCCGACATGAAGCAGCTGATCGACGGATATGACGTCCCGGTGCTGGCCCTCAGTGCCGGGGACAACCTCTTCGAGAAGCCCGAACTGATCGAGACGTACAAAAACTGCATCGCACCGCTCGACATCCCCTTCTACCACGTCATCGGAAATCACGACATGGACTTCGACCAGCGCAGCAACCGCGCCTCGGACCGGACCTATACGCAGCATTTCGGACCGTCGCACTACGCCTTCAACGTGGGCCGGGTCCACTACGTGGTGCTGAAGGATATCTTCTACTACGGCTACCGGCACGACTATATCGGCTATCTGACGGAGGATCAGCTCGACTGGCTGGAGCGGGATCTGGCCGACGTCGCGAAGGGCAGCACGGTCTTCGTCGGGATGCACATCCCGGCCGTCTACGGCGACACGGAGAAGGTGTCGGACCTCGGGCGGATGCGCAATTCGCTGATGAACACCGGGGCGCTGCTCCGCATTCTGGAGGGTTACCGCGTCCATATCCTTTCGGGCCACAGCCATATCCAGTGGAATACGGTCATCTCGGACCACGTCATCGAACATACGCACGGTGCGGCGAGCGGAGCCTGGTGGCAGGGGCCGGTGGGGCTCGACGGAACACCGAAGGGCTATACCGTCTACGAGATTGACGGCAGCGACGTAAGCTGGTATTTCAAAGGGGCGGGATTCGACCGTACGGATCAGTTCCGGGTCTATGTCGACGGTCCGAACGTCGTGGTCAACGTCTACAACTACGACCCTGAGTGGAGGGTCGAACTGTTCGAAAACGGACGCTCGCTGGGTGAAATGGAGCGTTACTGGGGGGCCGATCCGATGGCCAAAGGCCTCTATCCGCCGGGCGGCTGCAAGCTCCATCGGTGGCTCTGCTACGGGGAGACCCACCACCTGTTCCGCGGCCGGATCTCCGATCCGGAGGCTGAAATCCGGGTTGTGGTGACCGATCGTTTCGGGAACGTCTACGAACGGCGCCTCGGCGACTGACCGCCGGTTCGAAACAGACTCGCCGTTCGGCAGCGGTGCGGGTGTACGGCCTTCAGGCCCGGAGCACCGCGGCTTTTCGCCAGGGTCTTCCGAAATGAGAGCGGAGGCTGATATCAGCCTCCGCTCTTTTATGCCGGAATCCGATGAGGGGGGGGTGAGGATCTGTCAACCGCCTTGGGGTTTATCCCTCCTGAGGCGTTTCTGACTCCCGGCGGATTGTGTTTCGAACGACCTCAGAAGCGAACCTTGGCACCGATCGAGCAGCGGATGCCATAGTATTCGGCTTGCCGCACGCGATCCTTCGTGCCTTGATAGTAGCGCAGGGGCTGATTCAGCAGATTGCCCACCTCGGCAAAGATCGAAATATGCTTCGTGGCGCGCACCGAGAGGTTGGCGTCGAGGTAGTTGACACTGTCGTAGTAGCGGTCGGTGAAGGCCGTCATACCCATCTCCTCGTTGTCGAGGAACGAACTTGCGTAGTTGTACGAGAGGGTTGCCGTGAGGCGTTTGTTCTCGAAGTAGAGCGAGGCATTGACCGTATGCTCGGGGGTTCCGGGCAGCTGGATGTCGTCGGCCGAACGCCCGGCAAAGATCGGATCGGTCAGACGCGTTACCTTCGAATGGTTGTAGGTGTAGTTGGTGTAGATTCCGAGGTTCTTCAGGGCCGGGGCGATGAAGCCCAGGTCACGCTGGAAGGCCACCTCGAATCCGAGCAGAGTGGCGTCGCCGGCATTGACGGCCTTGTAGAGCTCCTTGAACTCGGTGCCGCCGATCGTCTGATCCTCGATCATGGCGTCGACGATGAAGTCGGAGATCTCCTTGTAGTAGACGCCGGCCGAAACCAGACCGATCGACTTGAAGTAGTATTCGAACATCAGGTCGTAGTTGTTCGATATGGTGTTGCGCAGGTCGGGATTCCCCATCGTGTACTCCTCGTCGGCCAGATTGACGCGGTCACCCGGCACCATCTGGCTGAATTTCGGACGGGAGAGCGTCGTGGTGAAGCTGGCCCGGAGAATCAGATCGTCAATCGGTTCGTACTTGAGCAGTACCGAGGGGAGCCAGTTGTTGACATCCGTCTTGCGCCAGGCCGGCGTCGAGGTGATGTTCTCCTCGTCGGCGTCGATGTTGAGGGCATTTCCCGTATAGTCGTAGGTGGTGTGTTCGAGGCGGAGGCCGGCGATGAGTTTCAACCGGTTGCCGAACTGCTGGTCGTAGCGCAGGTAAGCCGCGTGGATGGTTTCATGACCGGTGTAGTTTTCGGCCTCCTCCATCGGGTTGCGTGAACGGCTGAACTGCGAGGCGTCGGCAAAGTCGAGGTGGGAGAGATACTCCTTGCTGACGAAATCGCCGGCGGTATAATTCCCGGCATAGAAATTCCGGCGCGTGGCGTTGTAGGTGTTGCCGGCGCTCATGGCCTGGGCGATGAACGAGGTCTCGTCGGCGGGTTCTACGTCGTAGAAGGTGATCAGTTTCGACTTGTCCTTGTCCTGGAGCTTGTATCCGGCGCGGAGCGTTCCGGCGAAGGTTCCCGTGAAGAGGCGCGCCTTCAGATCGATATGGGCCTTGTATTCGGTCTCTTCGATCTCGCTGAACGACTCGGTCAGTTCGTCGAGTTTGATGAAGTTCGTCGTGTTGAGATCCATGAGCGAGGCTTCGGACGGCGTGAAGCGCGGTTCGCGTTCGTTCGAGAGGTCGACGTCGAAGCGGATCGGATTGTCTTCGTCACTCTCCAGACCGATGTAGCGTTCGTTGGGCCGGTCCTCCGAGGCGCGGGCGTAGTCGACGCCCCACTCGACACCCAGCCAGCCGAGATTGTGATCGCCCGAGAGCGAGATGTCGGCCGTCTGCTGGCGTTCCAGGCGGGCGAATTTCGTGTCGGGAGATCCGCCCTTGGTCTGTCGCCGCAGATAGGCTGTGGCCGTACCGTCCTCCTGAGGGGTGATGTCCTTGTAGGTCAGGCGGTAACGGTTCTCCCAGTCGTTGCGCCGGTTGTACATGCCGCGCAGTTCGATCTTGTGATTTTCGTTGAATTTCCAGTCGAACGAGAGCGAGTAGCTCTGGCGTTCGCGATGCACGTAATACTGGCGGATCTCAAACTCGTCGACGTAGGCATTTCCGTTGTCATCCTGTTTCCAGGTGGCCTCGATATTGTCCGAACCGATCGGGTTGTTGTGGTAGGCCAGCGAGGCCATCACGCCCAGCTTGTCCTTGAAGAAGCGCGAACCCCAGCTTGCCGATCCGTTGAAGGTGACGCGTTGCGAGACGGGGTTGTAACCGGCGCCGAGCGTGGCGGCTACGGTCTGACGGTAGGGCGAGTTTTTCGTGACGAGGTTGACCGCACCGCCGATCGCATCGCCGTCCATGTCGGCCGTGACGACCTTGTGGACCTCGATGGTCTGGATCATGTCCGTGGGGATGAGGTCCAGCTGTGCGGCGCGCGAATCGCCTTCGGCCGAGGGTAGACGGTTGCCGTTGAGTGTTACGGAGGTGAGATCGGGAGCCGTACCCCGGATCTGTCCGAAGCGGGCCTCGCCCTGGTCGTACTGGACGTTGATGCCGGGGATTCGCTTCATGGCGTCGCCGATGTTGGCATCGGCGAATCGGCTCATCTGATCGGCGGCAACGATGTTGCTTACGCCGTCGTTGTTCTTCTGGATCGAGAGGGCCCGGCGCTGTCCCTCGACAATGCCCGAGACGACCACACTGCCGATGGCCATGCCTTCGTGGAGGATGAATTCGCAGCGCTCGGTCTGTCCCATGCGAATGTCGTAGTTCTTGCAGATCTGTTCATAACCGACGTAGTTGACACAGACCTCGTATTTGCCTTCGGGAATGCCTCGGAGCGAGAAACTGCCGTCGGACGAGGTGACGGCTCCCAGATTGAGCGAGGCGATGTAGACTACGGCACCCTGAATGGCGTGGCGGTTGTCGTCGAGGACGACGCCGGTGAGCGAACCGCGGGCTGCTGCGGCCGAGGCGGAGAGGTCTTCGGCTTCGGTTTCACCGACGGGAGCGGCCTCCGCAAACTGAGGGGCCAGGCTGCTCACTGCAAGGGTGAAGAGCAGGGGAATGCAATGTTTCTTCATGTTATTGATAATGTGTGGATTCTGTTTCTGCGGCAAAAGTATGGCCTGCTTGTTACTCCGATTTTATGATTGTGTAACATCTTGCTTACCATTATGTTACAATGATGTTAAGTTTCCCGGGGCTGCGGTCGGGCATTGGATTAATGACTATATTTGCCGCCGGAAAACCGTTAATACTTTTCTTTTATGAAAAAAATCTGTTTGGTCTTGTTGACTGTGGTTCTGGCCTCCTGTACGACCACCGCTCCGGAAAAGCGGGCTGCTGAAGGGGTCTATGATGGAGAACTCAATATTCTGATGCTGTCGGATGCCGGCCGCAACGGCTCCTACGATCAGCGTCTGATTGGCGAGTGGATGGGGGTCTATGCCGATGCGCTGGGTCCCGAGTTTGTCATTTCATGCGGGGATCTGTTCCATTATCAGGGAATTCAGTCGACCGAGGATCCGCTCTTGTGGAGCAACTTCGAGAGCATCTACACGCATGGTGAACTGCAGTGCCCGTGGTACGGCGTACTGGGGAACCACGAGTATCGCGGCAATACGCAGGCGATGATCGACTATTCCCGGGTAAGCCGCCGTTGGAACATGCCCGACCGCTATTATACCTTTGCCGCGCCGCTCGATGACGATGAGCCGGATTGCGACCGCGTGCGATTTGTCTTTATCGATACGGCCCCGCTGATTGACAAGTATCGCAACGATCCGGAGCAGTACCCCGACGTGCAGTTGGTGGATCCCGATGTCGAAGTACGATGGATCGACAGCGTGCTGCGTGTTTCGACCGAAAAATGGAAGATCGTCGTTGGTCACCATCCGATGTATACCTATGACAAGAAGGACGACATCGAACAGGAAAACATGCGGGCGCGTCTGGAGGAGGTCTTCCGTCGCAATGGGGTCGATGCCTACTTCTGCGGCCATATCCACACGTTCCAGCATATTCGGACGGGACAGGATCGTATCGACTACGTGGTCAACACCTCGGCCTCGAAGCAGCGGGCACCCCAGCGTGGGCCTCTGACGCAGTATGCGAGTGAGAATTCGGGATTCGGGCTGCTCTCCTTTGATGAAGGGGTGATGCATTATACGCTGGTTAACAGCCGCGGAGAGCTGGAATACGAGATCGAACGGCGCAAGTAACCGGCAATTCGGTTGTTGCACCGGTGCTCATCCGGACAAGCGTTGTGGCTGAAGGCGGCCGTGCGATGGTCGATTGTGTGCTGAGGGAGGCCTGAGGCGTTCGTGAATACTTTCGCACGGAACCGTTTGTTTGAAAGGTTGGCAGAGTTTTCTGCCAACCTTTTTTGTTGGTGGAATTGCGGACCCGGAAAACGAAAAACCGCGTCAAACTTTCGTTTAACGCGGCTCATGGTGCCCAGGACAAGACTCGAACTTGCACGAACGCAATTGTTCACTACCCCCTCAAAGTAGCGTGTCTACCAATTTCACCACCTGGGCATTGCACACCTGTGTGCGCCCTCCCGATTTATCTTTCGGGCCTGCAAATATAGGCACTATTTTGCGATTTGCAAAATTTTCGGTGAAAAAACTCTTTTTTGTGCGGATATTTGGGTTGCCCCGCCTCCGGTAGCGGGGGGCGGGCGTCGGGTTGGCCATCCGGACCCGACGCCCGAACTCGCGTGTACGGATCCTATTTGATCGTCATCTCACGGATGAGGTAATCGGCCTTGCCGATACGGTCGATGACGAACAGCACGTAACGGATGTCGACGGCGATATTTCGGCAGATCGAGGGGTCGAAGGCGATGTCGCTCATCGTCGAACGCCACGTGCGGTCGAAGTTGATGCCGATCAGTTCGCCCCGGGCGTTCAGAACGGGTGATCCGGAGTTTCCGCCCGTGGTGTGGTTCGAGGCCAGGAAGCAGACCGGAACCGTCCGTCGTCCGTCGATCTTCACACCCCAGCGGCCGTAGTCCTTCGAGGCCCAGAGGTCGCGCAGCGCCTGCGGGATGTCGTAGTCATAGATGGCGGGGTTGTCCTTGGCGATGATGCCGTCGAGGGTGGTCTGCGGCTTGTGGTACTCGCCGTCGGCATACTCGTAGCCGGCGATCGAGCCGTAGGCCACGCGCAGCGTCAGGTTGGCATCGGGATAGAAGGGCTGATCGGGCCACGTGTGGCGCAGTTCGTGGACGTAGTCGCGGTAGAGCGTGTTGAGGTGTTTGCTCGTGAGGTTGCGCAGGCGCTTGGTGCCCAGCAGCCACGTGATGTGGCCGATCATGCGGCGGGTGCCGCTGCGCAGCGAATCGGCCAGCGGCGTTTTGCCGCCGTTCCAGACCTCGTCGAAGACTCGTTCGGCGAAGGCTTCGGGCGTTCCGCTCTCGGCCACACCGTCGAGGAACTCCGGCACCTGGTACTGCACCGGACAGCGGCGGGCATACTCGCCGAAGAGCCATCCGAACAGGGCGCGTTCGGTCTCGCGGCGGGCCTGGAAAACCGCCTCGGCCCGCTCTTCGTCCGTATATTTGACGGGCAGGGCCAGCAGGGTTTCGGCCGTGATCTCGCGGGCGAAATAGGGGGTCATGATGCGCTGGTATTCGGCCTTCATCTGCTGCAGAAGTTCCTTGCCGCGGGGATTCTCACGGCAGAACTGCTCCTCCCGTGCCCGTTTCGTGTCGGCGGTCTTCATACGCGTGAGTCCCAGCACCTCGCCCTGCCACTTCTTCCAGGCATTGGCGATCGAGGCATGTTTGGCGGCGTAGTGGATGCGCAGGGCTGGATCGCTCTCCTGGGCGCGGGAGATGATCTCGAGGCGGCCGTCGCGGATGGCGATCTTCGCCGGATCGGATTGCAAGGCGATGTAGTCGACGGCATCCGAGAGGATATACTCCTGCGTATTGCCCGGGAAGCCGTAGATCATCGTGAAGTCCCCCTCGCGGAATCCGCGGGTCGAGATGGTGAAGTGTTTCCGGGGGCGGTAGGGGACATTGTCGGGCGAATAGGCGGCCGGTTTGTTCTCCTTCGAGGCGTAGATGCGGAAGATCGAGAAGTCGCCCGTATGGCGGGGCCAGATCCAGTTGTCGGTGTCGCCGCCGAACTTGCCGATCGACGAGGGCGGTGCCGCCACCAGCCGCACGTCGTCGAACTGTTCGTAGAGGAAGAGGAACTGCTGGTCGCCGTAGTACATCTGTTCGACGGTGGCCTTGTAGCCGGCGCCTTCGGCCTCGGCGCGGGCGATGATCTGTTCGGGGGTCTCACCGGCGGCGATGCGGTCGGTGACCTCCTCCATGCGCACCAGGAAGCGGACGTTGAGGTCCTTGTTCGGGAGCTCCTCGGCGCGCGAACGGGCCCAGAAACCGTGGGTCAGGTAGTCGTGTTCGACGGTCGAATGGCGCTGGATGGCGTCGTAACCGCAGTGGTGGTTCGTCAGCAGAAGCCCCTGGTCGGAGACCAGTTCGCCGGTGCATCCGCCGTCGAAGAGGACCACGGCATCCTTCATCGAGGCGCGGTTGATCGAGTAGATGTCTTCGGCCGTGAGGCGGAAGCCCTTGGCGCGCATGTCGTCGATGCGCGAGGCGATGAGGCTCGGGAGCCACATGCCCTCGTCGGCCGCCGCGGGTAGCAGGCAGACCAGGGCCAGAAGCGTGAGTAGCGTGCGTTTCATTGATCGAGGAATTTGTTCAGTTCGGTGTATACTTTCTGGATGGGGAGTCCCATGACGTTGTAGAACGACCCTTCGATGCGTTCGATGGCGGCGTATCCGATCCACTCCTGAATGCCGTACGAGCCGGCCTTGTCGAACGGGTGGAACGTGTCGACGTAGTAGGTGATCTCCTCCTCTTCGAGTTGTCGCAGCCAGACGCTCGTGCGGGCATCGAACGTGCGCATGCAGTGCGGCGAGCGGAGCGTGACGCCCGAGACGACCGTATGGCGGCGGCCGCCCAGGCGGCGCAGCATGCACAGCGCATCCTCCCGGTCACGGGGTTTGCCGAGGACCTCGCCGTCGAGGATCACCACGGTGTCGGCCGTCAGCAGAATCTCCTTTTCGCCGAGCGGCACGGGATAGGCGCGGCTTTTGAGTTGCGAGAGGTAGAGCGGGACCTCCTCGGCCGTCAGATCGGCCGGATAGATCTCTTCGCAGTCGTATTTCGGGGTCGGTTCGAAGGGGAGTCCGCACCCGGAGATCAGCTCCCGGCGTCGGGGCGACTGCGAGGCCAGCAGCAGTCGGTAAGGGCGTAGTTTGTCGTGCAGTAGCATGGATGTCAGGGTTTTATCGGATGTCGAAATCGAGCAGGCAGCGCCCTTCGAGCGAGGCGCGGAGGTTTTCGCCGGGCTTTACGGCGCCGACTCCGGCCGGAGTTCCGGTGAAGAGCAGGTCGCCCATGCGCAGCGTGACGTACTGCGAGACGGCGGCGATCAGGCGGTCGACCGTGAAGATCATCTCGGCGGTCGAGCCCGTCTGGCGGCGCTGACCGTCGATGTCGAGCGAGAAGTGCAGCTGCTGGACGTCGCCGCCCAGCTCGGCCAGCGGAACGAACTGCGGCGAGAGGGCCGCTGAGTGGTCGAAGGCCTTTGCGCGCTCCCAGGGCAGCCCCTGTGCGATGGCTTCGCGCTGCAGGTCGCGGGCCGTGAAGTCGATGCCGAGCCCCACCTCGTCGTAATAGCGGTGGGCGAAGCGCTCGGAAATGGCTCGCCCGACGCGGTTGATACGCACGACCAGTTCGCATTCGTAGTGGATCTCCTGCGAAAAGGCCGGAATGTAGAACGGATCGTTGTTGCGCAGCAGTGCCGTGTCGGGTTTCATGAACCAGAGGGGTTCGGCGCCGTTTTCGGCCAGACCAGTCGTGTGGTGGAGTTCTTCGGCGTGGTCGCGGTAGTTGCGGCCGATGCAGATGATCTTCATGAGTCGTGGTTTTTAAGCAGTTCGACCATGCGGCGTGCGAACCGGTCGCTGGCGCCCGGGCCTCCGATGATGCGGCGCAGTTCGTCGAAATCGGCCATCATGCGTTGGCGCTTTTCGCCGCCGGGGAGGATGGCACGCAGTTCGCGTTCGGCGCGCGAGATGTCGAGGTTCGACTGGAGCACCTCGGCGACCGATTCGCGACCGAGGTTGAGGTTGACCAGCGAGACCCACGGGCAGCGTACGACCAGCGGCATGCCGTGGTATTCGAACCACGAGAGGCGGTAGACGACCACCTCGGGAATCCCGAGCAGGGCGGTTTCGAGCGTGGCGGTGCCCGACGCAACGACGGCGGCCTCCGATGCCGTGAGGGTTTCGTAGGTCTGGTCGCGCACGCAGCGGATCGGGCTGCCGGCCAGATACTCCTCGTAGAGTGACGGTTCGAGCCACGAGACGCCGGCCACGACGAACTGATGCTCGGGGAATCGCCGTGCGAGGGCCGTCATCAGCGGGAGGTTGCGGCGGATCTCCGAACGGCGGCTGCCGGCCAGCAGGGCGATGATCGGCCGTTGATCGAGTCCGTTCCGGCGGCGGAACTCCTCGGGCGAGGGGAGGTTGGGGATGCGGGCCGCGAGGGCATCGACGAGCGGATTGCCTTCGAAGAGGGGCTGGATGCCGTGGCGCGGGAAGTAGTCGCACTCGAAGGGGAAGATGACGAACAGCCGGTCGACATAGCGCTGGATCCCCCGGATGCGCCCCTCGCGCGAGGCCCAGACCTTCGGGGCGATGTAGTAGAAGGTGCGCAGACCGTGCTGTTTGGCCCAGCGGGCCATTTTCATGTTGAAGCCCGGATAGTCGATCAGGATCAGCACGTCGGGGGCGAAGTCGGCGACGTCGTGCTGACACTCTTCCATCTGGCGGCGGATCGTCCTGAGGTTGCAGAGAACCTGCACCACGCCGAAGAACGACGTCTCGCGATAGTGTTTGCGCAGGTTCCCGCGCCCGCCGGCTTCGGCCATGCGGTCACCGCCCCAGAAGCGGAACTGCGCCTCGGGATCGGCCTTCCTGAGACCGTAGATGAGGTTTGCGCCGTGCAGGTCGCCCGAAGGCTCGCCGGCAATGAGGTAGTATTTCATGAGCAGATTGCTTGTTGGCGGTCCGATGCGGGGAAGGCTCTCCTGTCGCGTGTCGCGAGGCGGAGAGGTTGCCTTCCGGGCATCGTGCCGTTATTTTTCCAGCAGATCGGGACGCAGCTGCCGTGTACGTTCGTAGGCCTGTTCGTCCTGCCACTTCTCGATCTGGGCGAAGTTGCCCGACAGCAGCACGTCCGGGACCCGCCATCCGCGGAACTCGGCCGGACGCGTGTAGATGGGCGGCGCCAGCAGGTTGTCCTGGAACGAATCGGTCAGGGCCGAAGCCTCGTCGCCGATCGCCCCCGGGATGAGCCGCACCACCGAATCGGCAATGATGCAGGCGGCCAGTTCGCCCCCCGTGAGGACGTAGTCGCCGATCGAGATCTCGCGCGTGACGAGGTGCTCGCGGATGCGGTGGTCGATGCCCTTGTAGTGGCCGCAGAGGATGATGATGTTTTCGAGCATCGAGAGGCGGTTGGCCTCGTGCTGGTCGTAGCGAATGCCGTCGGGCGAGGTGTAGATGATCTCGTCGTAGGGGCGTTCGCTCTGGAGCTTCTCGACCAGTTCGAAGACCGGCTCGCACTTCATGACCATGCCCGCTTCGCCGCCGAACGGATAGTCGTCGGTGGTTTTGCGGCGGTCGTGGGCGTAGTCGTGGAGGTTGTGGACGACGATCTCGACGAGCCCCTTCTCCTGCGCGCGCCGCAGGATCGACTCGTTCAGGGGCGAGGTCATCAGGTCGGGAACCGAGGATATGATGTCAATGCGCATGTCGGAAGATGATGTCTTTGGTGGATTGGGGCGTGAGCGGCACTTCGCGTCCGTGGTCGAGCGTGAAGCCCCGGTAGCCCAGAGAGGTGAAGAGGTCGATGATCCGGGGGCGGTTCTCGCCGCCGGTCTCGATCAGCACCGTGGGGTGGAAGCGTTCGAGCAGCGGCCGCATCTCGTTCATGACCACCACTTCGTAGCCTTCGATGTCGCACTTGATGAAATCCAGCCGTTGCAGCTGTGCGAAGAGTTCGCTGCCGCGGCGCATCCGGGCGACGAACTCCACGTCGGTCCTGCGGCCCGATTCGTTGACGAAGTTCTGTCCCGTGCCGAAGTATCCGCTCTCGCGGGCCGAATCGTTTCCCATGATCACGTCGCGGTCCTCGGTGCCGAGGGCATAGGGGAGGATCTCGACGTTGGCGCAGCGGCGGAGGTTGCGGCTCAGCACCTTGCGGATCGGCGCCACGGGCTCCACGGCCCATACCTGCCCGGATCTCCCGGCCAGGCGCGAGATCGTGCGGGCGTAGTAGCCGAGGTTGGCGCCGATGTCGATGCACACGTCGTCCGCACGGACCAGCTGCGGCAGGTGGTAGACATACTCCGTGGCGGGGGCATGGCGTCCGATGCCGAGCCGCTGCCAGAGGAAGAACAGCCGGCTCACCACGCGCAGGTAGCCCTCGAGCGGGAGCATGCGGTAGAGCAGACGGTGGATCAGCGCCTTCATCGGTTGCGGTAGTTGACCTCCTCGTTGAGGACCTCGACGATGAAGGGGTTGTAGAGCAGTTCGTGACCGATGGTGGTTTCGGGGCCGTGACCCGGGTAGACGTGCACCTCCTCGCCCAGCGGGACGATCACGTCGAGGATCGAGCGCATGATCCACGAGTAGTCGCCGCCGGGCAGGTCCGTGCGGCCGATCGATTCGCGGAAGAGCGTGTCGCCCGTGAAGAGCGACTTCGACTGGGGTTCGTAGAAGGCCACGTGACCGGGCGTGTGGCCCGGGGTGCGGAGGATCTGCAGGCGGGTGTTGCCGAAGCGGATCTCGTCCTGCTGTTCGAGGTCGATGTCGGTCGAGGGCATCGCGCCGATCTTCACGCCGAAGACCGAACCGCTCGTGGCGGCGTTGTCGACCAGGAAGCGGTCCTTCGACGAGAGGGCGAAGGGGATTCCGTAGCGTTGTTTGAGGTGTTCGACGCCGAGCGTATGGTCGAAGTGCCCGTGGGTGTTGGCGGCCAGGACGGGTTTGAGTCCGTGGCGGGCGATGAAGTCGTCCAGGGCGGCATCCTCGCGGGGCGTACTGTTTCCGGCGTCGATGACGACGCATTCCGAGGTCTCGTCCCAGAGGATGTAGGAGTTCTCCTGGATCGGATTGAAGGGCAGGCAGGCGATTTTCATAATTTCGATAAATGACGTTTTGCGGTCGCTGTTCGGACAAAGATACGAAAAAGAGCGTTGCAAAACGGAGCTCTTCGCGGGATTTTTGCCGAACGACGCGTATCACCGGCAAAGATAGCGAAAGCCGGGGGTTATGCCAAATGCCGGCGGGGGTTTCCGGCCGGAGAGGGGCGGACGAGGTGCTCTTTTCGACGGGAGGTGTGCTTTTTTTGCGGGATTTTGCCTACCTTTATGCCACGAACCCGTCTCGAAACGAAATTCAGAAAATAAAAACAAACTGACCTATGAAACGATTCCTGCTGATTT
Organism: uncultured Alistipes sp.; assembly: GCA_944321185.1. GTDB lineage: Bacteria > Bacteroidota > Bacteroidia > Bacteroidales > Rikenellaceae > Alistipes. The sequence continues at coordinate 53,316 of CALUKH010000004.1, forward strand.
TTGCCGTGCTGCTGTTCTGCGGCACGGATCTTTGGGCGCAACCGGCTGCCGTGCGCACGGTGCGCGACATCGCCTACCGCAAGGCCGGAGATCCGGCGGCCGAGGATCCGCTCTGCCGGCTCGACCTGAGCCTGCCGACCGACCGCAAGGGCTTTGCCACGGTGATCTGGTTCCACGGCGGCGGGCTGACCGGCGGCCGCCGCGAACTCCCCGCGGCACTGTGCGGACAGGGATTCGCCGTCGTCGGGGTCGATTACCGGCTGGTTCCGCAGGTGACCGTCGCACAGTGCGTCGAGGATGCCGCGGCGGCCGCCGCATGGGTCGTCGAACACATTGCCGAATACGGCGGCGATCCGCGTCTGATCTTCGTGGCGGGCCACTCCGCCGGCGGTTACCTGACCTCGATGATCGGTCTGGACAAGCGCTGGCTGGAACCCTACGGCATCGATCCCGACCGGGCCTTTGCGGCGCTGATCCCCTACAGCGGCCAGGTGGTGACGCACTTCTCGCGCCGTGCCGAACTGGGCCTTCCCGATACGCAGCCGCTGGTCGACGACATGGCCCCGCTGAACCACGTGCGCGCGGACTGCCCGCCGATTCTGATCCTCTCGGGCGACCGCGAACAGGAGATGCTCGGCCGCTACGAGGAGAACGCCTATTTCTGGCGGATGATGAAGGTGGTCGGCCATCCCGATGTCCAGATCCGTGAATTCGACGGCTTCGACCACGGGAACATGCCCCAGGCGGGCCATTTCGTGGCGATCCGCTACATCCGTGACCGGGTGGCGCGTCTGACCCGTTGATCCTCCGTCGCGCCCGGCGGACGGATGGCTTCCGAAGCGCGATTTTTTTCTATCTTTGCACCCCGAAATCTGAAATCGATGGCAAGAAAGAAAGCGAACTACCCCCTGATCGAGGGGCTTGAGATTACGACCCTGGCGGCCGAGGGCAAGGCCATGGGACGCTGGAACGACGTGGTGGTCTTCGTGCCGATGACCGTGCCGGGCGACGTGGTGGACGTGCAGATCCGCGTCAAGCGCCGCCGCTTCATGGAGGGCTACGTCGTCCGCTACGTCAAACGCTCGCCGCTGCGCGAGGAGCCCTTCTGCGAACACTTCGGCGTGTGCGGAGGCTGCAAGTGGCAGAACCTCCCCTACGAGGAGCAGTTGCGCTTCAAGACTTTGCAGGTCCGTGACCAGCTGACCCGCATCGGCAAACTCGAACTGCCGGAGATTGCCCCCTGTCTGGGATCGGCCTCTACGCGCTTCTACCGTAACAAACTCGAATTCACCTTCGCCGACCGCCGCTGGCTGACGCGCGAGGAGGTCGAGAGCGGAGCCGATCTCGAGGCTTCGCCGGCCGTGGGATTCCACATCCCCGGGATGTTCGACAAGGTGCTCGACATCCGCAAGTGCTGGCTGCAGCCCGAGCCGTCGAACGAAATCCGCCTCGAGACCAAGCGTTTCTGTCTCGAACACGGATATACGTTCCACAACGCCCGCGAGCACACGGGGCTGATGCGCAACATGATCATCCGCACGGCCTCGACCGGCGAGGTGATGGTGATCGTGGTTTTCGGGCAGGAGGACCGTCCGCGCCGCGAGGCGCTGCTCGACCATCTTGCCGGGCGTTTTCCGCAGATCACCTCGCTCTTCTACATCGTCAACACGAAGCTGAACGACTCGGTCGGTGATCTGGATCCGGTCTGCTACCGCGGCAAGGACCACATCATCGAACAGATGGAGGGGCTGCGCTTCAAGGTGGGACCCAAGTCCTTCTACCAGACCAATTCGGCCCAGGCCTACGAACTCTACAAGGTGGCGCGCACGTTCGCCGATCTGCATCCGGACGAGGTGCTCTACGACCTCTACACCGGAACGGGTACGATCGCCAACTTCTGCGCCGCACGCTGTGCGCGGGTGGTGGGCATCGAGTATGTGCCCGAAGCGATTGCCGACGCGAAGATCAACTCCGAACTGAACGGTATCCGCAATACGGCGTTCTATGCCGGCGACATGAAGGCGGTGCTCGACGATGCGTTCGTCGAGGCGAACGGCCGTCCGGATGTCGTCATTCTCGATCCGCCGCGTGCCGGGGTCGACGAGCCGGTGATCGACGTGATTCTGCGTGCCGCCCCCGGGCGGATCGTCTACGTGAGCTGCAATCCGGCGACCCAGGCCCGCGATCTGGCCCTGATGAACGGTGCCTACCGCGTCGAGGCGGTGCAGCCCGTCGACATGTTCCCCCACACGCACCATGTGGAAAATGTCGTGAAACTCGTGCGCCGCTGACGCAGTATTTCCGGGTTCTTCCCGTTTTTCTGTCAGAAATGCCTCTTGCGGCGGGCAGCCCGAAAGGATGGGCGGTTTCGGATCCTACCGGGAGCCGGTCCCGACCGGAGCCTGTCCGACACGCCGGGGCGAGGAAAATGTGGTTTGCTCAAATCCGAAAGATTATGAAACGACTGATTTTATGGGCTGTTGCGGTGCTTGTGGCGCTGCCGGCCGCCGCGCAGATGCAGGAGGCCTTCCCGAGCTATGTCCAGGTCTACGGACGCGCCGAGAAGGAGATTACCCCCGATGAATTCTACCTGCAGATCATCATCAACGAACGCGACTCGAAGGGCAAGATCTCGGTCGAGAGTCAGCAGCGCGACATGATCGCCGCCCTGAAGAAGCTGGGTGTCGATGTCGACCGGCAGCTCAAGGTGGCCAACCTTTCGAGCGAATTCTTCAAGAAGAAGAGCTCGGTGGCCACGGCCAAGTATCAGTTGCAACTGGGTTCGTCGGCCGAGGTGGCCCGCGTGTGGCAGTCGCTGGACGAGCTGGGGATCTCGAACGTCTCGATCCTGAAGGTTTCGCACTCGAAGATCGATCAGTATAAGGAGGAGGTGCGCGTCGAGGCGATCCGCAATGCGCAGCGGAATGCCGCCACGCTGGCCGAGGCGATCGGTCAGAAGGTGGGCCGGTGCTTCTACATCTACGATTCGAACAGCAACGTGCTGCCGACGGTCTACGACAATGCCGTGCTGATGCGCAGTGCCAAGGCCGCCGGCGTGGTCGAGATGCAGGCCGAGGAGGATCCGCTCGAATTCAAGACCCTGCGCCTGGAGTACGGCGTGCAGGCGAAGTTCGTGCTCGAGTAGCGCGCCCGGTCCGCAAGTCTGAATCCCGGACGGAGGAGGTTCGCGAAACGGCCCCTTCCGTCCGGGATTTTTGTCCTGGAGCGCACCACACACCCCTGTTCACCCTCCCCCGGAAGAGGAGCTGTTGCGGGATTCGGAAATATTGTTTACCTTTGTTGTTCACCCTGCAAAAAGGAGGAGTTATGGAAAAGCAGTACCGTATCGATTATGAACATTATGCGGCGCTGTCGGAACTTCCCGAGGCCGACCGCCGTCTGGTCGCCGAGGCCCGTCAGGCCACCGAGCGATCCTATGCACCCTATTCGAAATTCCGTGTGGGCGCTGCGGCGCGTCTGCGCAGCGGACGGATCCTGCACGGCAGCAACTCCGAGAGCGAAGTCTTCCCGGCCGGACTCTGCGCCGAGCGGACGCTGCTCTTCTACGCCGAGGCCAACCATGCCGACGATCCGATCGAGGCACTGGCCATCGCCTCCGACCCCTCCGAACGCGAATGCTACCCTTGCGGACAGTGCCGCCAGGTGCTGGTCGACGTCGAACGGCGCCAGGGAAGCCCGATCCGCGTCATCATGAGCGGCAACGGCTCGGCGTCGGTCGTGGACGAGGCTGCCAAACTGCTCCCCTTCACCTTCATTCTCTGATTGCGGATGTTCCACCCGAACGACATACTCTACGAAGACAACCACCTGCTCGTCGTGAATAAACACGCCGGTGACCTCGTGCAGCCCGATCCTTCGGGCGAGAGCGCGCTGGAGGATCAGATCAAGGCGTTCCTCAAGGAGCGCGATGCCAAACCGGGCGCCGTCTTTCTGGGGGTGGTCCACCGCATCGACCGTCCGGTGAGCGGTGCGGTCCTCTTCGCCAAGACCTCGAAGGCCCTCACGCGGCTGAACGAAATGCTGCGCGAAGGACGTATCCACAAAATCTACTGGGCACTGACCGAGGCGACCCCCGTCCCCGAACAGGGCGAACTGTGCCACTACATCCTGCGCGACGGCCGGACGAACCGTTCGCGGGCCCTGGACGCTCCGAAGGGCGATGCGAAGCTGGCGCGGCTGCGTTACGAGACGCGCGGCCGCGGGCGCAACTATACGCTCGTCGAGGTGGAACTCCTCACGGGCCGCCACCATCAGATCCGGGCCCAGCTTGCCAGGATCGGCTGCCCGATCCGCGGCGACCTGAAGTACGGTGCGCGGCGTTCGCTGCCCGGCGGCGGCATCTCGCTCCATTCGCGACGGGTGGAGTTCGAACACCCGGTGCGCCACGAGATGATCTCGGTGGTGGCTCCCGTTCCGGCGGGCGACAACCTCTGGGCCGCCTTCGAAAACCTGTAGTCCGGGCGGACGGTCCGACAAAATTCCGACGACATGCGACTGTTGATACAACGTGTAAGACACGCCTCCGTGACGATCGGCGGCGAACTCCACGCCCGGATCGGGGCGGGACTGCTGGTGCTGGTCGGCATCGGCTGTGACGATACGGACGAGGATCTCGAATACCTGGCCGGAAAACTCGTGCGGCTGCGGATCTTCGACGACGAGCAGGGGGTGATGAACCTCGACGTCCGGCAGACCGATGGCGAAATCCTGGTCGTTAGTCAGTTCACGCTCCTGGCCTCGACGCGCAAGGGCAACCGTCCGAGCTACATCAAGGCGGCGCCGGAGGCCGTTTCGCGTCCGCTCTACGAACGCTTCGCCGCCCGGGTCGGGGAGCTGACCGGTCGTCCCGCAGCCACGGGCGTATTCGGCGCCGACATGCAGGTCGAACTCCTCAACGACGGTCCGGTCACCATCTGGATCGACTCCAAAAACCGGGAATAGAACCCCGCCCGCAAGAACAGAACCCAACCCATCATTCACGCGACTGACCATGAAGAAGACCTTGCTGCTGATCTGGCTGGCCGGAGCCGTAGCTTCCGGCTTTGCCTCCTGTGGAACCGACAAGTCCGATACGGAAGCCGCCCTGCCCGGTACCGGTGACAGCGATGGCGGTGCCGGCGGCGATGCGGGGGATGATGCCGACCGGCCGGATCCCGCGGTGGAGAGCCGTGATCTTTCGGTCTATACGGGATGGGCCGAACTCCCGGCGGTGGATCCCGCCTCGGAGGAGCTCTTCTATGCGGCCCACCGCTGCGAGGGGCTTCCCGGCGGCCGCAACTACTCGACCTGCTACGACGTCGAGGGGCGCATCGGCCTGTGGTCGGCCTTCCCGCTGCACGCGTGCTACCGCGGCGATCAGACGCGGACCGACAAGTGGGCCTACGACCCCGAAGTCCCGCAATCGATCCAGCCGAATCTGCTGAAGAAGTCCTATCAGCCGCAGCCCGGCTACTCGAAGGGACATCTGCTGGCGTCGGAGGATCGCACGGTGAGCTATGCGGCCAACGTGCAGACCTTCTACGTGACGAACGTCGCGCCGCAATGGCAGAACAGCTTCAACAGCGGCGTGTGGTCGTCGCTCGAGGCCGACTGCTGGGAGAATGTCTGCGCCGATACGCTCTACGTGGTGTCGGGGGTGTGGGGTGTGCACGCTTCGGATCAGGTGACCGATCCCGACGGGGTGCCGTGCCGGGTTCCGAGCCATTTCTTCCGGGTGCTGCTGCGCTCGAAGGCGGGCGATACGGGACGGCCCGTATGGGAACTGCCGGCCGAGGAGCTTCAGTGTGTGGGCTTCTGGTTCGAGAACCGCGCCTACCCGAAGGGCAAGGCCTCGGCCAACATGGTGGCCGTGTCGGAGATTGAGGAGCGGACCGGCATGCGTTTCTTCGTCAATGTCCCCGAGGCGCCGAAGGATCGTTTCGATGCCTCGGAGTGGACGTTCCGATGAGGCCGCGTGCGGTTTCCGATGGTTGAAAAAAGACATCAATGGATCTATGAAACAAATCTTTACCCTTTTGATCGGCGGCCTGGCCGCCCTGCTGGTTGCCTGCGATTCCGACAAGACGGAGACGGGCGGCAGCGAATGGTTTGCCGTGCCGGAGTGCACGGTGGACGGTACGGTGGTGACGGCGCGTTGCGAAACGAAGTTCGGCGAAGGCATCCTGAACGCTTCGAATGCGGGCTTTGCCTATGCCGAAGTCACTGCGACGGGAGTGGGCGCCTACGAAACGGCCTCCAATGTGTCGGTGACGGGCAACCTGCTGACGGCTACGCTCGACGGTCTGCAGCCCGAAACGCTCTATGTGATCTATGCCTATGTGGATTTCGGCTCGAGCCGCATGCAGAGTACGGCGGCTTCGTTCCGTACGGGGCAGGCTGCGGCGCTTCCGGATCCCGATCCCGACCGTCCGGCCTTCGGAACTCCCACGGCCTCGGAGATCTCGGCCTCGGGGGCGACGCTGAGCTGCGGATTCACCTTCGGCGAACTGCCGTCGGACTATACGCTCCGCTTCGAATACCGCGCCGCCTCGGCCTCCGGCTACGAGAGCCAGCCGGTCGAATCGGGCACGGGTGTCAAGAGCGTGACACTGACCGGACTGTCGGCCTCGACCGAGTATGAATTCCGCCTCTGTGCCGAGTGGGAGGGCAACACCTACACGAGCCCGACGGCCCGCTTCACGACCCTGGCCTCTGGCGGCGACACCCCTTCGGGGCTGACGAAATATGCGGGTTGGGCGGAGCTGCCGGTCGAGAAGGGCGATCCCGACCTCTATTACGCCCATCACATTTGTCCCGATTTCCGGGTCGGCGGCCATCTGGCCCGCAACTATACGGTCTGCTTCAGCGGCGAACACCACTGCCCGGTATGGGTGGCCGCGCCGCGGCATGACTGCTACGAGGGATCGGCCAACCGCACGGATGCCTATCGGGCGGATCCCGATATCCCCTCCGACCTTCAGTATTACAGCAAGAATACGGGCGGCGGCTGCAACAAGGGTCACATGCTCGGATCGGCCGAGCGGACCTGTACGTCGGCCGTCAACCGCCAGGTCTTCTACTACACGAACATCGCGCCGCAATACTCCAACTCCTTCAATACGGGCGGTGGCGGATGGAACATCCTCGAGGACTGGATCGACACGAAGGTCTGCGCCGATACGACCTACCTGGTCATCGGCACCTACTTCGAGCGGTATACCGATCGCTACGGCAATACGGCCTCGCCCAAGAGGATCTCGTTTGGCGATCGGAACGATGTCTCGTGCCCGACGATGTTCTACATCGCGGCGTTGCGGACCAAGTCGGGTCGGACGGGCAAGTCGGTCATGGAGTGTTCGGCCGATGAGCTGATGTGTGCCGTTTTCGTGCGCTGCCACCACAGCAACCTCAAGGGGGTCAAGGTCTCGTCCAAGGACATGATCAGCCTCGCGGAGCTGGAACAACTCACCGGATTCCAATACTTCGCCAACGTCCCGAACGTCCCGAAGAGTGATTACAACCCCGCGGACTGGGGACTTTAACGGAGCGGAGTTGGTTCTGCGATACGTGGTGCGATGATCTATCCGTGGGGTGACAGTCGGCGGTTCAACTCCTATGCGGGGTATTTCCGCCGGCGGTTCGGCGGCCGGGTGCAGAAGCTCTCGGTCGATGCGGGCTTCACCTGTCCGAACCGCGACGGAACGGTCGGCCGGGGCGGCTGCACGTTCTGCATCAACGGCGCCTTCACGCCGTCGTACTGCTCGCCGGTCAAAAGCATCACCCGACAGATCGACGAGGGGATCGAGTTCCACCGCAACCGCTACCGCACGGCCCGGCAGTATCTGGTCTACTTCCAGTCCTATTCGAACACCTATGCGCCGCTCGAGCGTCTGAAGGAGCTCTACGGCGAGGCGCTGCGCCATCCGGGGGTCGCGGGGATCGTCATCGGCACGCGTCCCGACTGCGTCGACGAGCGGAAACTCGACTATCTGGCCGAGGTGGCCCGCGACCGTTATGTGGCCGTCGAGTACGGCATCGAGTCGACCTTCGATGCGACTCTGCGCGCCGTGAACCGCGGCCACGACTTCGCGGCGGCCGAACGGGCCGTGCGGATGACCGCCGAACGGGGGCTCTCCGTCGGCGGGCACTTCATCCTGGGGCTCCCGGGCGAGAGCGACCGGATGCTCGTCGAACAGACGGCGCGGATCAACGCCCTGCCCCTGACGACGGTGAAGTTCCATCAGCTGCAGGTCTTCCGCTCGACGGCCATGGCCGCCGAGTATGATGCCCACCCCGAACGGTTCCGCTTCTGGACGCTTGATGCCTATCTCGACCTGTTCATCGAGATTCTGCGTCGGCTGCGCCCCGATCTGGTGGTCGAACGCTTCGCCTCGGAGGCCCCGCCGCGCTACCACTACGGCCGAAACTGGGGCCTGGTGCGCAACGAACAACTCTTGTCGATGCTCGAAAAAAGATTGGAGGAACGGGATGCATGGCAAGGCGAAATTTTTACTACCTTTGTGGAAAATAAAGAAAACAATCCCCGATAGCGTGCCCGTGTTGTGCCGGATCGCCGAACGGTGAAGGCGGCCGGCGGGCAGCGCGTCGCGGAATAATCGATCGTCCATGAAACCTAAAATTACCCCGGAACTGGTGCTGAAGACCTTCAAGGAGTACTTCCTGATGTTTTTCGGCATGATGCTCTATTCGTTCGGCTGGATCGGCTGTATCCTCCCGGCTAACGGTGTCGGCGGCGGTGCCGCAGGTCTTTCACTGGTGCTCTGCACGGCGCTCGAAAACATCGGCATCCACATTCAGATCGGTACGATGGTCTTCCTGATCAATGCCGTGCTGCTGATCGTTGCGGGTTTCATCGTGGGGTGGAACTTCGGCATCAAGACGATCTACTGCGTGCTGGTCATCTCCGTGGGGATGAACTTCTGGCAGGATGTCCTCCCCGAAGGCAACTTCCTGGGCATTGACAGTCTGCTGGCCATCGTCCTGGGCGGTATCATGGCCGGTGCGGGTATTGCGTTGTGCTTCTCGCAGGGCGGCTCGACCGGCGGCACGGACATCGTGGCGATGATCATCAACAAGTACCGGACGATCAGCTACGGCAAGATCCTCATCTATTCGGACTTCGTCATCATCGCCTCGTCGCTGCTGGTCGACAAGGGCATCAGCACGGTGATCTACGGTTACGTGATGACGGCCGTCGTCGGCTATACGGTCGACATGATCATGGCCGGCAGCCAGCAGTCGAGCCAGGTGCTCATCGTCACGCACGACTACGAGAAGATGGCCGACGCCATTGCGCAGAACATCCACCGCGGCGTGACGCTCATCGACTCGCAGGGCTGGTACTCGAAGGAGAAGTCGAAGATCGTCATGGTGGTCTGCCGCAAGAGTGAAACGGCCATGATCCTCAAGTTCGTGAAGACGATCGATCCGGATGCCTTCCTGACCGTCGGTTCGGTCATGGGCGTCTACGGCAAGGGATTCCAGGCCATCAACAAGGTCTGATGCCGCGCTATGCCGATATTGTCCTTCCGCTGGCTCAGCCGGCCTATACGTTTGCGGTCCCCGAGGGGCTGAACGTGTGTGAGGGGCAGGCCGTGGCGGTGCGGTTCGGACGTCTCAACAAATACTATACGGGCATCGTCTGGCGGCTGCACGAGCAGCGGCCCGACTTTCCGCGTGTGAAATCCATCGAACGCGTTCTCTACGACGAACCGCTGCTGTCGGAGGCTCAGCGCCGACTGTGGGAGTGGATGGCGTCGTACTACCTGTGCAGTGTGGGCGAGGTGATGCGCGTGGCGCTGCCCTCGCTGATGAAGCCCTCGGGCGACACCGAGGAGGAGTTTACGGAGGAGGAGTTCCGCCCGCGGATGGAGAGCTACGTGGCGCTGGCTCCGGAGCTGCACGACGAAGCGGCGTTTCACGACGTGTGCGAGCGTCTCGAGCGGCGTGCCCCGAAGCAGTATGCGGCGCTGCTGGAGATTGCCGCGGCGGGCGACGGAACGCGCATTGCGACGGGAGAGGTGGCCCGACGGCTGTTGCAGGCCGATTCGGGCGTGCTGCTCACCCTGGAGCGCAAGGGGCTCATCCGGCGTACGGACCATGAACGAACGGTCGAATACGGCGGTGCGGTTTTCCGCCTGCCGGAGTTGAGCCCTCACCAACAGGAGGCGCTCGAGGCCCTGCGCAGCCAGTTCGCCGCGGGTAAAAGCACGGCCCTGTTGCAGGGCATCACGGGCTCCGGAAAGACGGAGATCTATATTCATCTGATTGCCGAGGTGCTGGCACGGGGCGGCGACGTACTGCTGCTGGTCCCGGAGATTGCGCTGACCACCCAGCTGATCGAACGCATGGAGCGCATCTTCGGCAGCCGCGTCACGGCCTACCACTCGAAACTCACGAACCGCCGCCGCACGGAGACTTACCTGCGGTTGAGCCGTTCGCAGGGGGGCGAGTTCGTCGTCGGGGTGCGGTCGTCGATCTTCCTGCCGCTGAAGCATCTGCAGCTGATCGTGGTCGACGAGGAGCACGACACGAGTTACAAACAGGTCGATCCGGCGCCGCGTTACAACGCGCGGGACTGCGCCGTGGTGATGGCGCGTCTGACCGGCGGCCGCACGCTGCTCGGGAGCGCCACGCCTTCGCTCGAGACGTGGTCGAACGCCGCTTCGGGCAAGTACGGGCGTGCGGTGCTGAACGAACGCTACGGCGCGGCGCGTCCGCCGATGGTCTACATCTCGGACACGCTGCGTGCGGCCCGCCGGGGCGAGCGCCACGCCCACTTCAACAAGTTGCTGCTCGACAAGATCGAGGCGACGCTCGGCCGTGGCGAACAGGTGATGCTGTTCCAGAACCGGCGGGGCTTTTCGCCCTATGTCGAGTGTACGGAGTGCGGCTGGACGGCCCGCTGCCCGAACTGCAACGTGACACTCACCTACCACAAGAACAGCCGGAAACTCGTCTGCCACTATTGCGGCCATACGGAGGAGGTCCCGGCCAAATGTCCCTCGTGTCGGGTGACGGATGTCGTCCCGGTGGGGTTCGGCACGGAGAAGATCGAGGAGGAGATTGCGCGGATCTTCCCCGAGGCGCGTGTGGCCCGGCTGGACCGCGACAGCGTCACCTCCGAACGCGCCTTCAACGCCATTATCGACGACTTCGCGGCGCGGCGGACCGATATCCTGGTCGGTACGCAGATGATTACCAAGGGGTTCGACTTCGCGGGCGTCTCGCTCGTGGGGATTCTCAATGCGGACAACCTGCTGAACAATCCCGATTTCCGGGCCGCCGAGCGGGCCTTTCAGCTGATGATGCAGGTCTCGGGACGCGCCGGACGTCGCAACGACGGCGGCGAGGTGGTCATCCAGACGAGCGATCCGACCAATCCGGTGATCCGTCAGGTGGCCACGGGCGACTACGACGCCATGGTGCGCACGCAACTGGCCGAACGGCAGATGTTCTTTTACCCGCCCTATGCGCGGCTGACGTCGATCACGCTGCGCCACCGCGATCCGGCGACGCTGCGCAACGGCATCACGGAGCTGGCCGTGCGGCTGCGCGAGCGTTTCGGACGGCGCGTGCTGGGGCCGATGACACCGCCCGTCGACCGCATCCGGGGCGAATATCTCGTCGGACTGCTGCTCAAGATCGAAAGCGGAGCCTCGTCGGTGCGGGCCCGCGAACTGTTGAGCGCCGAGTTGAAACGTTTCTCCGAAAATCCGGCCTTCAGGGCCATAACCGTCGTGGTGGATGTCGATCCTCAATGAGTTGCTGGGCGACGTGGCGTCGCTCTTCTTTCCGGCGCGGTGCGCGGTCTGCGGCGAACCTCTGGAGCGCGGCGAGCACACGCTCTGCACGTTGTGTCGCGCCACGGCCCCACTGACGGGCTATTGGCGCGAGGCGGACAATCCGGTGGTGCGCCGATGCTGGGGCCAGGTTCCCGTGGTGCAGGCCTCGGGGTTCCTCTTTTTCGTCCACCACAGCGGCTGGCGGCAGCTGATCCACTCGTTCAAGTACCGCGGGGCGTGGCGCACGGCCCGCGAAATGGGCGAATGGTACGGCCGCTACCTGCGCGAAAGCGGCCTCTACAACGAGGTGGATTGTGTCGTTCCGCTGCCGCTGCACCCCTTTAAACGATGTCGGCGCGGCTACAATCAATCGGAATACATCGCCGAGGGGATTGCCCGTCAGTTGGGTGTCGGGGTCGAGCGGCGGAGCGTCTACCGGCGGCGCAACACGCCGAGCCAGGCGCTGAAGTCGCGCCGCGAACGGGCCGGGAATGTCGAGGGTGCCTTCGCCGTGCGGCATGCCGAACGGCTGGCGGGGCGTCACCTGCTGCTGGTCGACGACGTGATGACGACCGGTTCGACCCTCTTGTCGTGTGCCGCCGAGATCCTGCGGGCGGTGCCCGATTGCCGGATCAGCCTGGCGGCGCTGGCCGTCTCGCAGCGCGAACTGGGCGTTAGGGAGTAACCGCTCGCAATGCCTCCGCCCCTGCGACGGGAATCTGAAAAAACTATGCGCGCCGGGTTTTGATATGTCGCATCGAATCCGTACTTTTGAGGTCCGAACAAGACGAATTTCATGGCAAAGGAATACAACAATACGAACCCGCGCGGCAGCGCCTATTCGCGCAACCGCGAAGCCTACGACGCGCTGACCGAAAATGCCGGCAACGTGCCGCCGCAGGCCGTCGAACTGGAGGAGGCGGTCCTCGGTGCGCTGATGCTCGAGAAGGACAGCATCATCGCCGTGCAGGAGTTCATCACCCCGGAGGCCTTCTACACCGAGGAGCATCGGTTGATCTACAAGGCTATCGAGGAGCTGTCGATGGAGCTCAAACCCATCGACCTCTACACCGTCACCGAACGGCTCAAGGCCAAGCACGAACTGAAGAAGGTGGGCGGCGCGGCCTATCTGGCGCAGCTGACCCAGAAGGTGGACTCGGCGGCCAACGTCGAGTTCCATGCCAAGATCATCGCCCAGAAGTATGTCCAGCGCGAGCTGATCCGCTCGGCTACGGAGATCCAGCGCCGTTCGTACGACGAGTCGACCGACGTCACGGAGCTGATCGGTTTCGCCGAGGGCGAGATCTTCAAGGTGGCCGAGGGCCACGTGAAACGCTCCGTGCAGTCGTCGAAGGAGATCCTGGCCCGTGCCCTCGAACAGATCGAGGAGGCCTCGAAAAATACCAGTTCGTACAGCGGCGTGCCGTCGGGATTCGCGGCGCTGGACCGCGTGACGCTCGGCTGGCAGTTGTCGGACCTGATCATCGTGGCGGCCCGTCCGTCGATGGGTAAGACGGCCTTCGTGCTGTCGATGGCCCGCAACATGGCCGTCGATCACGAACAGGGCGTGGCCTTCTTCTCGCTCGAAATGTCGGCCGTACAGCTGATGATGCGACTGATTATCGCCGAAACGGGCCTCCCGGGCAACGACGTCAAGTCGGGACGCCTGACCCCCGAGCAGTGGCGTCATCTCGACTCGGCCACTAAACCGCTCGCCTCGGCACCGCTCTACATCGACGATACGCCGGCACTGTCGGTCTTTGAGTTCCGCTCGAAGGCCCGCCGGCTGAAGATCCACCACGACATCAAGATCATCATCATCGACTACCTGCAGCTGATGACCGGCAATCAGGATACGAAGGGCAACCGTGAACAGGAGGTGGCCTTCATCTCGCGAACGCTCAAGGCCATCGCCAAGGAGCTGAACGTGCCGGTGATTGCGCTGTCACAGCTGAGCCGTGCGACGGAGATGCGCGGCGGTTCGAAGCGCCCGCAGCTGTCGGACCTCCGCGAATCGGGTGCCATCGAGCAGGATGCCGATATCGTGGCCTTCATCCACCGTCCGGAGTATTACGGCATCAACCAGGACGAAAACGGCATGCCCACGGCGGGTATGGCCGAGATCATTCTGGCCAAGCACCGTAACGGTGCGGTGTGCGACGTGCCGCTGCGCTTCCTGAAGGAGCAGGCGCGCTTCGCCGACCTCGACGACTCGATGCTGCCGCCGTCCGATGCGGCCGACAGCCAGCAGGCCTACGACGACTATGCGAGCGGTTCGAACAACCTTCCGGGCGGAGGGGCTCCGCTCGGGGGCGGTCTGAACAGTGCGGCCGGAGGCGGCGAATTCGACCTTGGACGTTCGACCCATATCGGCGACGAAGCTCCGTTCTGACGCCTCCGTGGAAGCGCCGGACAAACCCTCAAACCTTATCCGATCATGTTTGTACGCACATACGCCGGAGCCCTGCTGGGGATCGACGCCGTGAAGGTGACCGTCGAGGTCAACATCACGGGCGGCGGTCTGGGACTGTACCTGGTGGGACTGCCCGACAACGCCGTCAAGGAGAGCGAGCAGCGCATCCGTGCGGCGTTCGAGAATTCGGGCGAGCGGATGTCGGGGCGCAAGGTGGTCGTGAGTCTGGCGCCGGCTGACCTGCGCAAGGAGGGTTCGGGATTCGATCTGCCGATTGCCGTGGGGATCCTGGCCGCCATGGAACGCATCGACGCCGGGGCGATTGCCGACACGATGTTCGTCGGCGAGTTGTCGCTCGACGGTTCGCTCAAACCCGTGCGCGGGGTGCTGCCGCTGGCTGTTGCGGCCCGTCGCGAGGGGCTTCGGCAGTTGATTCTCCCGGTGGAGAATGCCCGTGAAGCGGCGGTGGTCGAGGGGCTCGAGGTGCTGGGTGCCGCCTCGCTCGGCGAGGTGATCGCCTGCCTGAACGGCGAACGGGAGTTGGTACCGACGCTTCCGGAGGCCGACGACCCGTTCGATGTGTCGCGGATGTGCTATGCCGAGGATTTCGCCGACGTCAAGGGGCAGGGCCACGTCAAACGGGCGCTGGAGATTGCTGCGGCGGGCGGCCACAATGTGCTGATGATCGGTTCTCCGGGCTCGGGCAAGACGATGCTGGCCCGGCGTTTGCCGACGATTCTGCCGCCGCTGACCCGCGAAGAGGCCCTCGAAACCACGAAGATCCATTCGGTGGCCGGCAAGGGCGGTTTTGCCGGTGGACTGATGACGCTGCGCCCCTTCCGGGCTCCGCACCACCTCACCTCGCAGGTGGCACTGATCGGCGGCGGACAGTCGCCGCGCCCGGGTGAGGTCTCGCTGGCTCACAACGGCGTGCTGTTCCTCGACGAGCTGCCCGAATTCGGACGGAGTGTCCTCGAGGTGCTGCGCCAGCCGCTCGAGGAGAAACGCATCGTCGTTTCGCGGGCAAAGTACAGCGTCGAATATCCGGCCAACTTTATGCTGGTGGCGGCGATGAACCCCTGTCCGTGCGGCTACTACAACCATCCGACAAAACCCTGCACCTGCTCGCCGGGTGCCGTGCACCGCTATATGGGTCGCATCTCGGGTCCGCTGCTGGACCGCATCGATCTGCAAGTCGAGGTGACGCCCGTCTCGCCCGCCGAGCTGACGACGGCTGCTCCGGGTGAGCCGAGTGCCGTGATCCGCGAGCGGGTGATCCGGGCCCGGGAGCTTCAGGCCGAACGCTTCCGCGGCATCGAGGGCGTGCATACCAATTCGATGATGAGTTCGCGGATGCTGCGCGAATACTGCCGACTGGATGCCGTCTCGGCCGCTCTGCTCGAGCGGGCCATGGAGCAGTTGTCGTTGTCGGCCCGGGCCTACGACCGCATCCTGAAGGTGGCACGCACGATTGCCGATCTGGCCGGCCGCGAGTCGATCGAGGCGGCGGATGTGGCCGAAGCGATCGGTTACCGCTCGTTGGACCGCGGTTCGTGGGGGCGCTGAAAACTTCGGAGGGGACCGAGAACTTCGGAGGGCTGAAAACCTCGGGGCGCTGACAAGGCCGCGGGGTGCTGAAAATGTTGAAAAAGAGGAGAAAAACAAAAACGATATGAAACGGATTATTCTTTCGGGCGGCGGAACGGGCGGCCATATCTACCCGGCCGTCGCGGTTGCCGAAGCGTTGAAACGCCGTCTGGGCGACGAGGTCGAACTGCTGTTCGTCGGTGCCGAGGGCAAGATGGAGATGGAGAAGGTTCCGGCGCTGGGTTACCGCATCGTCGGACTACCGATCGCCGGATTGCAGCGCCGCCTGGACTGGCATAACCTGCTGGTGCCGTTCAAGGTGCTGCACAGCATCCGCATGGCGCGGCGTGTGATCCGCGACTTCGGAGCCGATGCGGTGGTGGGATTCGGCGGCTATGCGAGCGCTCCGGTGCTGTGGGCGGCCCAGCGCATGGGTGTACCGACCGTCATCCAGGAGCAGAACTCCTATGCCGGTGTGACGAACAAGATCCTGGCCCGGGGCGCCCGGCGCATCTGCACGGCCTACGAGGGGATGGAACGCTTCTTCCCGGCCGACCGTATCGTGCTGACGGGCAATCCGCTGCGGGGACGCTTCTCGGAGCGGGGGGCCGACCGTCAGGAGGCGCTGCGGTATTACGGCCTGACGGCCGATCTGCCGACCATCCTGGTCGTAGGCGGTTCGCTCGGCACACGGTCGCTGAACGAGATGATGAAGCAGTGGATCCTCGATACGGGGGGAAAGGCACCCGTGCAGGTGATCTGGCAGACGGGCAAGTATTACGAACGCGAGATGCAGGCCTTTCTGGCGGCTCACCCCGCGGAGCACGTCTGGCAGGGTGCCTTCATCGACCGCATGGATTATGCCTATGCGGCGGCCGATCTGGTTGTCTCGCGCAGCGGCGCCGGGACGGTCTCGGAGTTGTGTCTGGTGGCCAAACCGGTGCTGTTCGTGCCGTCGCCCAATGTGGCCGAGGACCATCAGACGAAGAATGCCCGGGCGCTCGAGTCCAAGGGTGCCGCCGTGATGGTGCCCGACGCCGAGTGCCGCACGAAGGCCATGCCGATGGCCATCGAATTGCTGGGACAGAAGGAGCGTCTTGCGGCGATGAGCCGCAACCTGCGGCTGCTGGCACGTCCCCGTGCGGCGGAAGATATTGTCGATGAAATTGTTAAAGTGATGAAGTGATGGAACGCAAGAGCATCTATTTTCTCGGAATCGGAGGCATCGGCATGAGTGCCCTGGCCCGTTATTTTCTGCACGAGGGTTGCCGCGTGGCCGGCTACGACCGCACCCGAAGCCATCTGACCGACCAACTGGCGGCCGAAGGGGCCGATATCCATTACGAGGATGACGTGCGGCTGATTCCGGAGGGGTTCCTCGATCCGGCCCGCACGATCGTGGTCTACACGCCGGCCGTGCCCCACGACCACGGCGAATACACCTACTTCCGCGACCATGGATTCCGCATCGAGAAGCGTTCGCAGATGCTCGGCCACCTCTCCGAGGGGAAATATGTCATGGCGGTGGCCGGTACGCACGGCAAGACGACCACCTCGACCCTCATCGCGTGGTTGAATCGTGTGCTGACGGGCGGCGGCTCGGCCTTCCTGGGGGGCATCTCGAAGAACTTCGACGGTAATCTGGTGCTGGGCGACGGCAAACGGCTGGCCGTCGAGGCCGACGAATTCGACCGTTCGTTCCTGCGGCTGTATCCCGACGTGGCGGTGGTGACCTCGGCCGATGCCGACCATCTCGACATCTACGGCACGCACGAGGCCGTGAAGGAGGCCTTCGCGCAGTTCATCCGTCAGATCCGTCCCGACGGCTACCTCATCATCAAGCAGGGGCTCGACCTCGAGATCGACAACGCGGAGATCACGGTCTACCGCTATGCCTACGACACGCCGTGCGACTTCTATGCGCGCAACGTCGAACTGATCGGCGGCGGCCACTACCGCTACGACATCGTCACGCCGTCGGGCGCGATCGAGGGGTGTACGCTCGGCGTCCCGGGGTGGGTCAACATCGAGAATTCGGTGGGGGCCGTGGCGGCCGTGTGGTGTGCGGCGCACTTCGTGGGGCAGGAGCTTGATGCCGACCGGGTGCGTGAGGCGCTGGCTTCGTTCTCGGGCGTGAAGCGCCGTTTCGAATTCTATGTCAACACCCCCCGGCAGGTCTACATGGACGACTATGCCCACCATCCGCGCGAATTGGCCGCCACGTTGACTTCGGTGCGGAAGATGTTCCCCGGGCGGCGCATCACGGCGCTGTTCCAGCCCCACCTCTACACCCGTACGCGGGATCTCTATCCGGAATTCGCCGAGGCGCTGTCGCATGCCGACGAGGTGGTGCTGCTGCCGATCTATCCGGCCCGCGAGGAGCCCATCGAAGGGATTACGTCGCAGATCATCGCCGACCGGGTGACGGTCCCCTGCCGCATCGTCGACCGCGAGCATCTGGCCGAAACGGTTGCGGCTATGGATACCGATGTGGTCATCAGCTTCGGCGCGGGCAATATCGACGCCTGCTGCGAGGCGCTGGCCGATGTGTTGCGAAAGAAGAGCTGATGCGGACCGAGCCTTGAAACCGACGCTGAAATATCTGCGCCCCGCTCTGTTCGGAGCATTGTGGGCTGCGGTCCTCGTCTACGTGGTGTGGGCGGGGACTTCGGCACGTCGTGAGCATACGGCACGGAAGGTCCGCAGCCTGGAGGTCGAGGTCGTCGACAGCACTTCGCGCGGCTATCTGGTGACGGGTGCCCAGGTGCGCAGATGGATTTCTCAGAGCGGAATCGGCACGGTCGGCACGGCTGTTGATGCAATCGATCTGCAGGCCATCGAACGACTCATCGCCCGCAACGGTTTCGTGGACCAGGTGGCGGCCTATATTGCCGATTCGGGGGTGCTGCACGTGCGCATCTCGCCGCGCGAACCGCTGCTGCGTCTGCTCACCGACGGCATGAACGCCTACGTGACCGACGAAGGGTATGTCTTCGCCGCACCGCGCGCTTCGTCGCTCTACGTGCCGGTGGTGACGGGCTCCTACCGCCCGCCCTTCCCGGCGGACTACGTGGGCAATGCCCGCGACTATCTCGAGCAGAGCCTGCGGCAGATCGACGACCACATCGCCGAACTCGAACGCTCGAAGTATCCGGTCTACCGGCGCGAACAGGCCTATCGCGATGAGTATCAGACGATCCGCCGCAAGCGGATCAAGCGCCGCTGGTGGAAGGGCGAAAGCGCTGCGGCGTTCGACAAACGGGTCGACGAACTGCTCGACGAAAAGGCCCGTGCCCGTCGCACGTGGCGCTACCGCACGCAGGTCATCCGCACCGAAATTCAGCGCATCGAAACCCGCCAGGAGAACGAACGCCGCAAACAAAAAAAGTTGCTGAAAAGCTACGAAGATTTCATGAAACTCCTTACCTTTGTGGAGACTGTCGAAAATGATGATTTCTGGAGGTCGGAGGTGGTGCAGATCACCGCTCATACGACCCCCAGCGGAGCATTGGAGGTCGAGCTGACCCCGCGCAGCGGTCGTTACACGATCCTTTTCGGACGTCTGGAGGAGGTGGATCGCAAGTTTGACAAGCTTCTGCGCTTCTATCGCAACGGACTTCCGGTGCTGGGCTGGGGGACCTATCGCACGATCGACATCAGGTACGACAATCAGGTAGTCTGCAAGAAGTAAAAGAATATACCGTGGAAAGAAAGAATTATACCGTAGCGGTCGATCTGGGCTGTTCGTCGGTGGTGGTGGCCGTCGGGGAGCGGACCCCCGAGGGACTGTTGGATGTGGTGAGCGTCGTCTCGAAACCCGTCGAGGGGGTGCGCGCCGGCCGGATCGAGAACATCGAACAGGTGAGCAGCGCCATCCGTCAGGCCGTCACCGAAACCGAGGAGAAGCTCAATATCCGCATTACGGAGGCCTATGCCGGCATCTCGGGAGAGTTCGTGCGCTGTGCCCGCCATACGGATCATGTCTTTGTCTACGATCCCCAGAACGGCGTCAACCAGAAGGATGTCGATGCGCTCTTCGACCGCATGCGCAATGTCCAGGCTCCGGATGACGAGACCATCATGGAGCGTGTCCCGCAGAATTATGTCGTCGACGACGACCAGGAGGTGCGCAACCCCGTCGGGTCGTTCGGCAAGAAACTCTCCTCGACGTTCAACTTCATCCTCTGCCAGAAAACCCCGATGCAGCGCCTCGACATGGCGCTCAAACGCCTCGGTATCCGCCTCGTGGGGGTGGTCTCGGATGCCATGGCTACGCCCGAAGCGGTCCTTCTGCCCGATGAGAAGGAGGAGGGTATCGCCGTGGTCGACATCGGGGCCGGGGTAACCGACGTGACGGTCTACTACCGCAACGTGATCCGCTATATCGCCTCGATTCCGATGGGTGCCACGGCCATCAATCGCGATATCCGGACCATGAGCGTCCCCGAAAAACTGGTCGAGAGTCTCAAACTGAAATACGGTTCGGCCGTGGCCGACCTCGCCCCCGAAGACAAACTGGTTCGCGTGAACGGCCGTACGCCCCGCGAAGCCAAGGATATCCTGCTGCGCAACCTTGCCACGGTGATCGAGGCCCGCGCCATGGATATCGTCGAGTTCGTCCAGCAGGAGATCAAGGATTCGGGCTTCGCCGAGAAGCTCGCCTATGGCATCGTGCTGACCGGCGGATGCGCCAAACTCAAACATCTCGACGAACTCTTCCGCCGCGTGACGGGCATGGATGTGCGCGTGGCTCTGCCCGAAATGGGCATCACCGAGGCCTCGAAGGCCAAGGTGGCCGATCCGGCCCTTTCGACGGTGGTCGGCATCCTGCTGCACGGCGCTGAGCTTGGCGGTTGTGCCGTGATCGAGCGCCCCGTGGCTCCTCAGCAGCCCGCCGCAACGCCGACGGCTTCCGCCGCAACGCCCAATACGGCGACGCCCAATCCGTCGCCGATGCCCGGATTGCGTCGTCCCTATACGCCGACGCCGCCGGCTCCCGAGAGCTTCCGGCATGTTCCGCCGCGCCAGCAGCCGCAGCCGACCCCTTCGCCGGCGACGCCTCTGCAGCCGCAAGCTGAGTCGGAACTCGAAAACGACGCTCCGGAACACGATCCGCAGCCGGCTCCGCAACCAGCCGAGCCGCGTCGCCGTCGCGACTTGTCGTCGTTCCTCCACAAGACGCTGGAGACGATCAACAAGAAATTCTCGGCCGCCGAGGACGAAGAGATCTGACCCGGGGCGGGGGGGGGAGACAAGGAGAGCGTGCGGAGGAGAGTAACGATGAGAAGAGAGGCGGAGAAAAGAGGAGAAGAGGAGAGGAAGAGAAGGTGAAGAGTGAGGGAGAAACGGTGTGAGTGCACGGGCGCTGAGGATGTTCGAATTGCCGACACGCCGGTGCATAACCGCGAAATACGGCCCGGATGGCCGGTAAAAATGAAATAGTCAGGATAAAAACGAAAATTCAGATATGGCAGACGATTTGATGTCGGAACTTAAGGCACAACGTAATGAGGATTCGATCATTACGGTGGTCGGAGTAGGTGGTGCGGGAGGCAATGCCGTGAATCACATGTGGACCCTCGGAATCCGGGGCGTACGCTTCATGGTGTGCAATACCGACCAGCAGGCCCTCGACAAAAGCCCGGTCGAACGCAAAATCTGCCTCGGTGACGACGGCCTCGGGGCCGGTAACGATGCCGAGGTCGGCCGCCAGAAGGCTGTCGAGACCCTCGATGAGATCCGTCAGGCACTCGAGGAGACCGGCACGAAGATGCTCTTTATCACGGCCGGAATGGGGGGC
Source organism: uncultured Alistipes sp. (assembly GCA_944321185.1). GTDB lineage: Bacteria > Bacteroidota > Bacteroidia > Bacteroidales > Rikenellaceae > Alistipes. The sequence continues at coordinate 74,920 of CALUKH010000004.1, forward strand.
GGAACTGGTACGGGAGCTTCGCCCGTGATCGCCAAACTGGCCCGTGAGATGAATCTGCTGACCGTGGCCATCGTCACCTCGCCCCTGCTGCTCGAGGGGCCGACCCGTTACGAACAGGCGCAGAAGGGTATCGAGGAGTTGCGCAAGTATGTCGATTCGCTGCTGATCATCAACAACGAAAACATCCTCGAGATCTACGGCCGCCTCTCGCTCGGACAGGCCTTCGGCAAGGCCGATGATATTCTGGCCTCGGCCGCAAAGGGTATTGCCGAGATCATCACCGTGGAGAGCAATCTGGTCAATGTCGACTTCTCGGATGTCTCGAAGGTGATGCGCAACAGCGGACGCGCCCACATGGCCGTGGCTACGGCCGAGGGCGACAACCGCGCCGAAGCCGTTGCCGAGGCTTCGCTCCACTCGCCGCTGCTGGACCACAACCTCATCACGGGAGCCAAGAATATCCTGCTGAACATCTCGGTTTCGAATGCCGATGCCCTGCGTTACGACGAGGTTGTGCAGATCCTGCAGTGCATCCAGGCGCATGCCAGTGTCGAAGACGAGCGCGGCGTCATCCACAATGCCAACATCATCTGGGGTACGAGTGAGAAGCCGCAGCTGGGCAATGCCATCGAGCTGGTGGTCGTCGCTACGGGCTTCGAGGGGGGTGACGAGCAGCATCAGACCATGAAGCCGCTGATCCCGACGTCACGCCTTTCGGACAACGTGCCGACGCCCGATCAGGCCCCCGTGCCTCCGGTGCTGGAGCCCATCAAGCCGGTGGCGCAGAAGCCCGCTTCGCGGCCCGAGCAGGTGATGCTCGGCACCAAGCCGGCGCGCTACGACAACATCGAGGCGCTGATGGCCAAACCCGCTTATCAGACCCGTAACTCGAAATTCATCGTGCAGATGCCCGCCGGCCGCAAGGAGGTCCTCAAGGACGAGAAATCCGATAAAACGCCTCAGCAGGAGACTCCCAAGGGCGGGTCGTTGTTCGATTAACCAATACCATACGATTTGGAAGAAGCCGCTTGTTCATGGATTGAGTTCCACGGGTTTATGCCTCATGTCGCCATCCTTTGCGTGGTGACACTCTTCTTGTTGAGTATTTCGGCACTGGTTTCCGGTTCCGAAACCTCGTTCTTCTCGCTTTCGCACAATGACATCAGGCGTTTGCAGGAGAGCCGGAGCAGCCGTGCGGCGGCCGTCCTGCGCATGCTCACGGATGTCGATCTGCTGCTGGCCACGATCCTGGTGGTCAACAATCTGGTAAATATCTGCATCGTTATCCTGACCTCCGGAATCATCGATTCGCTCTTCACGTTCCTGCGCTTCGAGTTCCTCTTCAAGACGGTACTGGTGACTTTCCTGCTGCTGCTCTTCGGCGAGATTCTGCCGAAGGTTCTGGCACAGACCATCCCCGTGCGTTTCGCCCTGATGGTGGCCCGTCCGTTGTCGATGCTGCGGTGGATCTTCTATCCGCTCTCCTACCTGTTGGTCCACGCCAGCAGCCGCATCAGCGAAAAGGCCGCCCACAAGAGCGAAATCTCGCTCGACGAACTGGCCGATGCCGTCGACATGACGCAGAGTTCGAGCCCCGAAGAGCATGTGATGCTCTCGGGAATTGTCAATTTTGTCAATACCGAGGTGCAGGAGATCATGAAGCCGCGGGTCGACATGACGGCCCTCGACATTACGGACGATTACAACCACGTCAAGCGGACGATCATCGAGTCGGGATTCTCGCGCATACCGGTCTATGAGGAGGACATGGACAACATCCGCGGTACGCTCTACGTGAAGGATCTGCTGCCCTACATCAACAACGAGAAGGATTTTGCCTGGCAGCAGCTGATGCGCAAACCCTATTTCGTCCCCGAGCACAAGAAGATCAACGACCTGTTGGCCGACTTCCAGTCGAACAAGGTGCACATGGCGATCGTCGTCGACGAGTACGGTTCGACGCTTGGTCTGGTTTCGCTCGAGGACATTATCGAGGAGATCGTTGGCGAGATTTCGGACGAGAGCGACAACGAGGAGACCTTCTACACGCGGCTCGATGCCAAAAGCTACCTCTTCGAGGGGAAAACCCATCTCGGCGATTTCGAACGGACGCTCGATCTGGACGAAGATACCTTCTCCGACGTCAAGGGCGAGGCCGAGACGCTGGCCGGCCTGATGCTCGAACTCAAACGCGATTTCCCGCGTAAGGGTGATACTTTTACGGCTCATAACATCCGCTTTACGGTGCAGGAGATGGAGGGGCACCGGATCGATAAAATCCGGGTCGATCTTCCATGACGCCGCGCCTGCTGCTCGAAGCGCCGATGACGGCCGACGCAACCGACCCGTGGACGACTCCCGAGGAGCGTTCCCGGGCGGCCACCTTCCGCAATGAGCGGCGGCGTCGCGAATATCTGACCTGGCGGGCATTGCTTCGACGCGAGTTGGGCTCTCCCGGACTGCGTATCGATTACGATGCGCTGGGGGCTCCGATGCTTCCCGATGGCGAAGCCTGCATTTCGGTCTCGCATTGTGACGGTCGGGTGGCCGTGTTGATTGCATCGAGCCGCTGTGCCGTTGACATTGAACCCGCCGCGAGGAACTTTTCCCGCGTGGCGGACCGTTACATGACCTCTTCCGAGCGGGAGCTCTCTGCCGATCCGTTGTGGCCGGGTTATGTCTGGTGTGCCAAGGAGGCGCTCTACAAATATGCCGGATGTAGTGGACTCGATTTTCGTGACGATTTGCGCGTCGTGGCGGTTGATCCTGCGGCTGGATTCATCATGGGGCGCATTGCCGATGGTGACCCGTTGACCCTCTCGGCCTCCTGTCGCGACGGCTTTTTAGTAGTTACTCTTCTTTGAACGTCATCCGTCGTCAGATTTGATGTGTATCGCGTATATATCTTGTTGTCAGTGCGATAAGTGTTGTTTTCGCTCTCTTTGCTCCCTTTGAAAGGAGAGGTCAGGCAGGCTTTCTTCAAAAAATTTACATATTTTCTAAAAATTCTTAATAAAATATTTGGAAGATTCATTTTGACGCATTACCTTTGCCGCGTCTTGAATGATAAAATATTTTAAGAATTAATTAAAATTATTTACTATGAAGGCAAAGATTGGTGAGTGGGTACGCACCGCTCTGATTATGTTGGGAGAGAGCATCAAACTTCGTGAGATGTAAATCTCCTTTTTACAAGGACTTAAAACCGAAACTTCAATAAACGGGAAAAGCCCGGCTCCTGCGAGCCGGGCTTTTCCCGTTTTGGTAGGCTGGGGCCAAGGGCCTATTTCCAGCCGAGTTTTTTGCGGATCTCCTTGGGAACGGCGTTGCGGTTGACCATGATCGACATGGTCTTGTACTCGACGAACGGACGCGAGAAGTACCAGAATCCGTCGTAGGGAGCCACGGTGTCCCACGAGTTCTGCACCTTGAAGTAGGGCGTTCCGAACTGATCGGTGGCCGTGCCGACGATCACCATGCCGTGATCGTCCGTGGTTTCGTAATTGTCGTAGGCCACCTGACGCATCTGCTGGTCGATCTTGCGCTCCTTGCCGGGTTTGTCGAACTTGTAGAGGGCCGCCTCCTTCTCTTTTTCGGTGAGTTTACCCCACTTCTCGGCCTCGGTGCCGCTCATGCTCTCGACGTCAGCCTCGGGGATGATACCGATACCCTTCGTGCGGCTGAAGCCCTTTTCGCTGACATCCGTACCCCAGGCAATCGTATAGCCGTTTTCGAGGGCGTTGTCGATCGTCTGCATCAGTTCGTCGAGGGGTACGTTCCAGACCGATGCCCACATCCAGTTGTCGGGCACCTCGATCATGAAGGGCTTGTAGAAGGGGTGGTGCGTGAAGGAGGAGAGGTCAACGTAGTCATCCATGTCGATGGGCAGCGATGCGGCGAACGACTGCGGCGTATACTCCTTGCCCTCGTAGGTGAAGGTCTCGGGCATCGGGCCGAAATATTCGTCCAGAATGGCGTTGAAACCGCGTTTCCAGGCCGTAGAGAGCGTCTTGTTGCTGCCGGCGGCCGAGATTACGGCATCGAGATAGGCCTTCAGCACGGCCGAAAGTTCGTGGAAGTCGGGCTTCTCGGTTCCGTAGTTCAGACCCGGGTAGACCTCGAACGGAACGATGCCGTGAGCCTTGATGCCTTCGGTCACGTCGTGCGACGCACCGCCCTCGGCAAAGTTCAGTTCGCCATGCAGGCGGACGTACTTCACGGCCTTGTCCATGAACGAGTGGCGGACGATCCACATCTCCGAGAGGTGCATCTCGGGGCCTCCGGCACGGAGAATCTCGTTTTCGAGCATCGTCATCGTCGAATAGCACCAGCAGGTGCCGCTGCGGTTCTGGTCCTTGACCGGCGTCGAGCGGATGATCTTGACATCGGTGAAGTGATACCCTTCGGTCGAATCGGGCGTCTGGGCTGCGGCTCCCAAGGCGAGGCAGATCGCAAGAGCCGTAAGAAGCAGGTTTTTCATCGTATCGTTTGGTTTGGGGTTATTTTTTCGAGTTGGCGACGATCTTCAGGCACTCTTCGAGGGTCAGCTCCTCGGGTTTCGCGCCCTTCGGGATCCGGTAATTCTTACCCTTGTAGGCGATGTAGGCGCCGTAGCGGCCGTTCTTGACCAGCATGTCGGGATCTTCGGCGAAGCTGCGCAGCGGCGTATGGGCCGCGGCGGCGGCAGCCTGGTGCTCGCGGACGATCTCCACGGCGCGGTCGTGAGTCAGTGTGTAGGGGTCGTCGCCCTTGGGCAGCGAGGCGAACGACTTGCCGTAGCGGACATAGGGGCCGTATTTACCCAGTCCGACGACCAGCTTTTCGCCATCCAGCTCGCCCACCTCGCGCGGCAGGGCGAAGAGTTCGAGAGCCTCCTCGAGCGTGATCGACTCGATGAGCTGTCCCTTCTTGAGCGAGGCGAAACGGCTCTTTTCACCCTCGGCACCCTCGATCTCGACCATCGGACCGTAGCGGCCGATGCGTGCCTTGACCACATGACCCGTCTTGGGGTCGTTGCCCAGGATGCGCACTTCGCGCGGTTTGGAGGTCTGCGTCGTGATGGCGGCGTCGACCATCTTGTGGAACGGCCCGTAGAAGTCGCCGATCATCTTCTCCCAGGTGATGTCACCCTCGGCGATGCGGTCGAACTCCTTCTCGACGTTGGCCGTGAAGTTGTAGTCGATGATCGGGGCGAACTGCTCCTCAAGGTAGTCGTTGACCACCATGCCAATGTCCGTCGGCGAGAGGCGGTTCTTCTCCTTGCCGGAGTTCTCGGTGAGGGTTTCGCGGGCGATCTTTTCGCCCTTGAGCGTCAGTTGCACGTATTCACGCTTCTGGCCATCGCGGTTCTGCTTGACGACGTAGCCGCGGTTGATGATCGTGGTGATCGTCGGGGCATAGGTCGACGGGCGGCCGATGCCGAGCTCTTCGAGCCGTTTGACAAGCGAAGCTTCGTTGTAGCGGGCCGGTGCCGACGTGAAGCGCTCCGTGGCGGTAATCTGGCGAGCCGTGAGGCGATCCCCGGTCGAGAGTTTCGGCAGACGGCCCTCGCCGCTCTCCGCGGCCTGGTCGTCATCCGTCGATTCGGAGTAGAGGCGCAGGAATCCGTCGAAGCGGACCACCTCGCCCTGAGCCACGAACTGATGCGTCGAACCCGACATGTCGATGGTGATGGTCGTGCGGTCCAGCTCGGCGCAGACCATCTGCGAGGCGACCGTCCGCTTCCAGATCAGGTCGTAGAGGCGCTTCTCTTCGGCCGTGCCCTCGATCGTCTGGCGGTCGATGTACGACGGGCGGATGGCCTCATGAGCCTCCTGCGCGCCTTTGGTCTTGGTCTTGTAGTTGTACCAGCGCGAATACTTCTCGCCGTAGAGTTTGATGACCTCCTCCTTGCACTGGGCCAGCGCCTGCTGCGAGAGGTTGACCGAGTCGGTACGCATGTAGGTGATCAGACCCTGTTCGTAGAGCCGCTGGGCTACGGCCATGGTCCGCGATACGGACATGCCCAGTTTACGTCCGGCCTCCTGCTGGAGCGTCGAGGTGGTGAACGGCGGTGCCGGGTAGCGCTGTGCGGGTTTCTCCTCCGAGCGGGCGACGGTGAACGTCGCGCCGATGCACGAGCGCAGGAAGGCTTCGGCCTCTTCGGCCGTGTCGAAACGTGTCGGCAGTTCGGCCTTGAAGAGGGTTTTGTCCGGGTCGTCGGCGGCGTGGAACTGCGCCACGACGCGGAAATAGGGGGTCGAATGGAAGGCGATGATCTCGCGCTCGCGCTCGACGATCAGCCGCACGGCCACCGACTGCACACGTCCGGCCGAGAGCGACGGCCGTACCTTCTTCCACAGCACGGGCGACAGCTCGAAGCCGACCAGACGGTCGAGAATACGGCGTGCCTGCTGGGCATTGACCAGGTTCATGTTGACCGTACGGGGCTTCTCGATGGCTTCGAGGATGGCCCGTTTGGTGATTTCGTGGAAAACGATCCGTTTGGTTTGATCGACCGGGAGACCCAACACTTCGGTCAGGTGCCATGCGATGGCCTCTCCTTCGCGGTCTTCATCGGAAGCCAGCCAGACGGTCTTGCTTTTGGCGAGTTTGTTGAGTTCGTCGACGACCTTTTTTTTGTCGGCCGGGATCTCGTAGATGGGTTTGAACCCCTCCTCGATATTGATGCCGAGATCCTTCTTCGCCAGGTCGCGAATGTGTCCGAAACTCGATTTGACGACGAAGTCCTTGCCGAGGAATTTCTCGATGGTTTTGGCCTTGGCCGGGGACTCGACGATTACTAAATTGTCCTGCATTTGTTTGATGGCTTGAAAATGCGAAAACCTAAGCTTTCGACTTAGGTTCCGCCAAAGGGTTTGTCAGTTTTCTCACTCCGGTTTTCTCACTCCGCATTCTCACTTGATAAGGTTGTAGGCCAAGTCGAATCGGATCGGGCATTCGAGGTTTTCGGTCTCGGTGGAAGCCCCCTGCAGGATGCCGAACGAATTCGTGAACAGGCTGTAGGCTTCGGGTCCGATATAGACGGTGCGGTTGCTGACCGCTCCCCAGTCGATGGCTACTTCCCAGGCGTCGTACTCCTGCTGGAAGCTTTCGGGATCCGTTTCGGCCAGTTCCGGGTCCGGATAGACGGCTCCGGCCGCCTGTTTGGCCTTGATGTAACTGTTCCACAACTGTTGCATGTAGCCCGTGATGTTGAGTACGTAGCATCCGCGGCTGCGGTTGATGTATCCGCCGTAGTTGAGCGTCGTGTTGTAGTTCTGCTCGTAGCTGTAGGCGTAGTCCGAAACCGGGGTCAGGGCCTTGTAGTTTGTATAGAGGCCCAGACGGCTGGGAGCTGCATTCATCTCGTCGATCAGTCTCAGGATCGACGACGCATTGCTGCCCGAGGGGTCGAGTTCGCTCCAGTCGTAGCTGCTCTCCGAGAAGTAGATCGACATGCGGGCCTGGCTGAAGGCGAGGGTCTGGAAGTTTTTGCCGTCGCGGGCATTTTCGCGGGCGATGTTCTCCTCGAGCGTGGCGAAGAATTCAGGCGTGAAGGTCATCTCGGTCACCGCACCGCCCATACCCTCGACGCGCAGCTGGGTGACGGGCTGTCGTGTATCGGTGGCACCCGCAGCGGGTTCATCGGCGTCGGTTGCGGCATCGAAGGCCAGCTCCGGGACCGTGATCTGCCCATAGTCATGCTGGATGGTGTTCACCGAGACGTTGCCGTGCGAGGCATACGAATCGTAGAAGTAGAAGACCATGCCGATGGTATCCTTGATAAGGGCCGGATCCTCCGGGACACGGTTTCGTCCGTAGATTGACAGACCCGAGGCATCGAGTTGCGTGGCGAAGATCGTTCCGACGTTCGAGCCCTCCTTGGTGAGCGGGAAGTCGGGATCCGGGGCGATGTAGAGGCCCGGGAACTCCTCGATGAAGTACTGCAGGCTGTCGTTCGTGTAGATCGTGTAGTCGTCCTTGTATTTGCCCTCCTGCAGCATCAGCCGTCTGACATAGGCCTTGCCGGCATCGGTGGGGGTCATCGTCACGGAGGTGGTGGTGGAGGGGTACTTGCCCTCGCCGCCGAGCGTGAAGCGGAAGAGCGGATGGCTCTTGTCGTAGACGCTCTCGTCGGGCGTGAAGCCCAGATAGAAGGTCGTATCGCTCTTTCCGCGTTCGGTGATGTAGTCGTTGCTCAGGATTTCGTACACGGCGAAGTGCTGTTCGGTGACGGTGTCCGATCCGAAGCTCGTGATGCTCAGCAGCAGCATGGCGGAGTCGAAGATGGGCATGTAGCCGAAGTAGTCCTGCGGCACGGCGTAGTAGCTGACCATCTGCGAGAGGAATCCGGCCGTGCGCAGGCCGAGCGAATCGTTCTGCTGGGCGCCGAAGTATCCGTACGAGAGGTTCGACCCGACGATCGAATCGGTCTTGAAGAGGCGAGTTTCGACATAGCGTCTGGGGTTCAGGCCGTCGATGGATTTCGTCGATCCGTCGATGGTCACGAAACCGGCGCGCATCTGCTGGTTGTCGGGGATGAGATTTCCGCCGAGCGTATCGTCCACCATGGTGCAGCCTCCGGCCATCCAGGCTCCGGCCAGAGCGAGGAGCAGGACTCGGAGCGAGCCGCGGCGGGCGTTATTGAATCGCTTCATAGAATCGGTTGTAATTATCGAAAAATTCCTCTGCTGCCTCCGGTTTCTGGTATTCGAGCAGGGGTTTTCCGCTTTGGCGGGCCCAATCGAGTACCTTGGGGTCGACATGGGCGGATGCCGCAACCACGCCGTCGGCATATTCCATAACGAAACGGCAGAGATTTTCGTATGACGGAACCTCGAGAAGCTCGAGATTTTTGTCCTTGACGCCTTCGCCGGCGATTTTTTCACGGATTTGCCGGTCGAGTTCCCCGGGGAAGGCATCGTCGTAGAGCGAGACGACGACCTTCACGTCGCGGAAGATCGGCTCGTCGGCGAAGACCTTCTTCAGGTAGACGGGGACGATGCCGGCGAACCAGCCGTGGCAGTGGACCACCGTCGGGGCCCAGCGCAGCTTCTTGACCGTTTCGAGCACGCCGCGGGCGAAGAAGATGGCCCGTTCGTCGTTGTCGGCGAAGAAGTTGCCCTCGGCGTCGGTGAGGATGGCCTTGCGGGCGAAGTAGTCGTCGTTGTCGATGAAGTAGATCTGTACGCGGGCGGCGGGGATCGAGGCGACCTTGATGATGAGCTGATGGTCGTTGTCGTCGATAATGAGGTTCATGCCCGAGAGGCGGATGACTTCGTGCAGCTGGTGTCTGCGTTCGTTGATGCATCCGTATCGGGGCATGAAGGTCCGGATTTCGTTTCCGCGCTCCTGCATTGCCTGGATCAGTTCACGGCAGAGCCGCGAACCCTCCGTTTCGGGAAGATAGGGGGTGATTTCCTGACATACGTACAGAATCTTGTTGGCCATGTTTCCGGGGGTTTATACCTGCAAAGATACGAAAAAAAATTAAAGTATGAGCATAGCGTCGCCGTAAGTGCCGAAGCGGTAGCCCTCTTCGCGGGCGACCTTGTAGGCGTTCATGACGGTTTCGTAGCCTCCGAAGGCGGCGACCATCATCAGTTGGGTCGAATAGGGGAGGTGGAAGTTGCTGACCATGGCGTCGGCGACCGTAAAGTCGTAGGGGGCGAAGATGAACTTGTTGGTCCAGCCCTCCATGGGTTTGATCATGCCGTGGGTCGAGACGGCGGTTTCGAGCGTGCGCATGACGGTCGTACCGATCGAGACGACCTTGTGGCCCGCGCGTTTGGCCGAATTGACGGCATCGGCGGCCTCCTCCGTGACGAAGAACTGTTCGGAGTCCATCTTGTGTTTCGAGAGGTCCTCGACATCGACCGTGCGGAAGTTGCCCAGTCCGACGTGCAGCGTGATGAAGGCGCTGTCGATGCCCTTGATCTCCATGCGTTTCATCAGGTGTTTGGAGAAGTGCATGCCGGCGGTCGGGGCGGCCACGGCGCCTTCGTGACGGGCGAAGATGGTCTGGTAGCGTTCGGCGTCTTCGGGTTCGACCTTTTCGCGCACCCATTTCGGCAGCGGGGTTTCGCCCAGCGAGAAGAGCGTCTTCTTGAACTCCTCGTACGAGCCGTCGAAGAGGAACCGCAGGGTTCGGCCGCGCGAGGTGGTGTTGTCGATCACCTCGGCCACGAGCAGGTCGTCGTCGCCGAAATAGAGTTTGTTGCCGATACGGATCTTGCGGGCCGGGTCGACCAGCACGTCCCACAGGCGCAGTTCGCGGTTCAGTTCGCGCAGGAGGAAGATTTCGATTTCGGCGCCGGTTTTCTCCTTGTTTCCATAGAGACGTGCCGGGAAGACCTTCGTGTCGTTGAAGACGAAGAGGTCCTTCTCCTCGAAATAGTCGATAATGTCCTTGAAGATGCGGTGTTCGATGGTCCCTGTGGCGCGGTTGATGACCATCAGGCGGGATTCGTCCCGGTTTTCGGCCGGATATTTGGCCAGCATTTCGGGAGAGAATTCATAGCCGTATTGCGATAACTTCATAGCAAAAAACGCGTTTTTTAACGTTCAGAGAATAGACAGATTATTTTCTATACGTAAAAAACGCTATTTTGTTTCAAGATTTCGCAGATTTTCAAGGAAATCGTCGAGTGAATGGGCATTTTCGAGGGTAAACCCGCCGCTTCGGGTCCGACGCAGGGCGGTCAGGTGGGCACCGCTCTGGAGCGCCTGGCCGATCTCGTGGGCGAGCGAACGGATGTAGGTTCCCTTGCTGCAGCGCACCCGGATGCGCAACCGCGGCAGTTCGCACGCGAGGATCTCCATCTCGTAGATGTTGATCAGCGCCTGTCGTACGGCGACCTCTTCGCCGGCACGGGCCAGTTCGTAGGCGCGTGTGCCCTCGATCTTCTTGGCCGAATAGACGGGCGGGGTCTGCAACCGTTCGCCGGTCAGCTCGCGGAGCGCCTTCTCGACGGCCTCGCGTGTGATGTGTTCCCAGGGGTAGGTCCGGTCGATTTCGTGTTCGAGATCATAGCTGGGGGTGGTGGCCCCCAGCATGATGTCGGCGACGTACTCCTTCTCCTCGGCCTGGAGCGCATCGACCATCTTCGTGGCGCGTCCGATGCAGACCAGCAGGATGCCCGTGGCCAGCGGGTCGAGCGTCCCGGCATGCCCCACCTTGATGCGGCGGTAGCCGAGTTTGCGGAGTGAAAACTTGATTTTGCGGACCACGTCGGTCGAGGTCCACCGCAGGGGTTTGTCCAGCACGGCGATGTATCCCTCCTCGAAGTTGATGCCGCGCAGATCGAGAGCCTCTTTCATCAGAAGATGTAGCTTGCGATGGATACGAGGCCGGCCACGGCGCAATAGACGGCGAACCAGATCAGGCGGCCGCGCTTGACGACTTCGATCATGAACTTGCAGGCCAGGCAGCCCGTGACGAACGAAGCGATGAACCCTGCGATCAGCGGACCGGCGGTCACTCCGGCCGTGAGTTCACCCTTGACGGCTTCGAGGAACGTCTCGCCCAGGATCGGGATCAGCACCATGAGGAACGAGAACTGGGCGACGGCGGCCTTTTTGTTGCCCAGCAGCAGACCCGTGGCGATTGTAGAACCCGAGCGCGAAAGTCCGGGCATGGCGGCGCAGGCCTGGGCCAGTCCGATGATCAGCGCATCGCGGTAGGAGATCGTCTCCTTCTGGCGGGGTTTGGCCCAGTAGGCGAAGGCGAGCAGGGCGGCCGTGAGCAGCAGCATGGCGCCGACGACGGCCAGAATATAGGGGGCGTTGAGCAGGGCGTCGATCTGGTCCTTGAGCAGGAAGCCGACGAAGCCGATCGGGATCATCGAGATGACGATCTTGAGCAGATAGGCCTGCTCCTCGTTGAAGTGGCGCGAGAAGAGCCCCTTGAGCAGTTTCCAGATCTGGCTCCAGAGCACGACGATCGTACTGAGGACCGTTGCGGCGTGGAGGGTCACATCGAACGTGAGGTTTTCTTCGAGCTGGACGCCGAGCAGTTCCTTGGCGATCTGGAGGTGGCCGCTGCTCGATACGGGGAGGAATTCGGTGATTCCCTGGACGATGCCCAGCAAAATGGCTTGCAGTGTATCCATGAGTGAGAGGGTTGGGTTTGGAATGGGTTAATGGAATCGTTTCATGATGGCGTAGATCTCGAAGGCGAATCCGCCGATGACCAGAATCGGTGCCAGGGTGATTCTCCGCCAGGAGAACATGGCGTAGTTGAATTCGTCGGGCGAATCGCTGCCGCCTCCGGCCATGAGGAGGAATCCGACGAGGATAATGGCGAATCCCACGGCCAGCAGCACATAGTTCTTGCGGGTGAGCGGCATGCGGGGATTTTCGTTCTGCGGTTCGGGGGTTTGCGACTGATCGGTTTTCATTTAATATAGGTATATCTTGTTGGACTTCATGTTGACGAACTTGTTGAGGGCCACGAAGGTGAATAACCCCGAGATGAGGATGCCGCCGAGAACCATGCCGCCGACGATCATGCCGATCTTTTCGAGCTGGGTGACGGTCATCAGTTCGGGTACGGCCTCGTTGAGCCCGTAGACGGCCACGCCGAAGAGCACCGAGGCGGCCACGCCGGCGATGATTCCCTGCGTGATGCTGCTTCCGAGGAAGGGCTTCATGATGAACCATTTCGTGGCGCCGACGAGTTTCATCGTGTTGATCAGGTAGCGCTTCGAGAAGATGGCCAGCCGGATGGTGTTGTTCAGCAGCGTGAGCGAGATGACGAGCAGGGCTCCGCCGAAGAGGATCAGCACCAGCCGGATCTTGTTGACCGTGGCGTGGAGCCGTTCGGCGACGCGTGCCGGGTAGGAGACGTGTTCGACGCCGGGGATGCGTTCGACGGCGCCGATGAAGTCGTCGAGCAGGGCCTGGTCGGCCGATGCGGACGTGAGCGTGAGTTCATAGGAGTCGAGCAGCGGGTTCTCCTGGAGGATCTCCTCGAATTCGGCGCCGAACATCTTGCGGAATTCGGCATCCTGGGCCTTGGCCTCCTTCGACGAGAATTCGATCGTGGCGATCAGATCCTCCTCCGAGAGGCGGTTTTTGATCTCGGCGCGCTGTTCGTCCGAGAGGTCGTTCGAGAGTTCGACGGTGACGACGATGCTCTCCTGAAGGGTCCGTGCGACCTCCAGCGCCACGTTCATCAGATAGCCGACCGATCCCAGCAGGAAGAGGACGAGCGTGATGCTGACCGTCGAGACGATGTACGAGTTGCGGACCTTGCGTTTGAGTCTTTTATCATCCTTCATGGCTTGACTGTTTTTTCTTGCGCAGGGCGAAGATGATGGCGGCGAGGGTTCCGAGCAGGATCAGGGCCGAGCATCCGCCCGTGACGGCCTCGACGGTTGTCCAGCCCGGGGCGCGGAAGCGCCATTCGACGACATGTTCTCCGGCCGGGAGCCGCATGGCGCGCAGCACGTAATCGGCACGGAAGGCCGGAGCCTCCACACCGTCGATGAAGGCCTTCCAGCCCTTGTCGTAGTAGATTTCGGAGAAGACCGCCACGGCCTCTTCGGGCGCCGCGTATTCGTAGCGGAGGTAGTTGGGCTGATACTCCACGAGGGCGATGCGGGCCGAATCGACGGGTGCAGATGCCGTTTGCGGCCGGGTGATGGCGGCCAGCTCCTTCTGGGCATCGGCCACGACGGCCGTCGTGCGGAGGTTGACCTGCCCCAGCCGGTCGATTTCGTCGCGGGCCGACGGGGCGAAGACGACCGAATCGACGAACCAGGCTGCCCCGAAGGCCGTCGTGCGACGCTGGGCCTGCGGTTGGCCATCTTCGCCGGGGACGATCACGTAGCGGGTGTTGAGCATGTCGAGCACCGCCGGATTCAGATCGTTCAGGTAGCAGTCGATCAGATCCTGATAGCGGGCCAGCTTGGCGCCGTGGTATCCGCCCACCGAACGGTGGAAGTAGGAGGTCGTGGCGTCGTTGAAGGGGCTGACCGTGAGGTTCAGCACGCGGTATCCGGGATCCTTGTCCTGCATGATGGCGCGGTCGGCGGCCGAGGGGGAGACCTGCGTGTGGCGCGGCGAGACGAAGTCGTCGGTCGAGAGGAAGCGCAGGTCGACCGGTACGAGGTCGAGCAGCATCACGCCGGCCAGTGCGGCGACCATCGTGCCGCGGCCGATCTTCTTCAGCCCCCACAGGGCGACGCACGCCGCGGCGAGGAGGATCATGCCCAGCGAACGCCACGCATCGGCCTGCATCATGGCCTTGCGGTCGGCGGCCATTCCGTTGGCCACGGCGTCGCCCCATTCGACATCCATGCCGCGGTCGATGTACGACTGCAGGCCGTTGGCGCTGAAGAGCTGGCGGAAGGTTTCGGACATCTGGTCGGCGCTTGCCGCGCGGCCGAAGTCGAAGAACGCGCCGCCGGCCACGGCGAAGAGCAGACAGAGGCCTCCGGTGATGCCGGCGGCCCAGGCCAGCCCCTTCCAGAAGCGCTCGCGGGGGATCTCACCCTTCCAGATGCGCATCAGCGCCAGGGCGCCGAGCAGCGGCACGGCCCACTGAATGACGACCAGCGTCATCGAGACGGTGCGGAACTTGTTGTATCCGGGCAGGTATCGGAAGGCCAGTTCGGTGAATCCCATCAGGTTGCGGCCCCAGGCCAGCAGCAGCATCACCACGCAGACGGCCGCGATCCACCATTTGTTGCGGCCGCGGGCCCAGATCAGCCCCAGTACGGCCAGGAAGAGCGCTGCGGCTCCCAGGTAGGTCGGACCGGCCGTGTAGGGCTGTTCGCCCCAGTAGGCGGGGAGCTGGCGGGCCCAGCTGCCGAGCGACGGGGCGCCCAGCTGACGCCCGATGTCGGTCAGTTCGGCGGCGGTGTGGCCGTCGGCCGGGAGCGTCGTGGCCGATTCGCGCCCCATGAAGTCGGGGATCAGCAGGTTGAAACTCTCCGTCTTGCCGTAGCTCCAGGCCGTGGCGTAGTCGAGGTCCAGACCGCGTTTGTCGCTTTCGGAGGTTGTGTTGTCGGGGTCGGAGGCGGCGAGCTCCGAACCGCCGCGGATGGTCTCCTTCGAGTGCTGGGCCGTATACCAGAGGGGGGCGAAGTTCGACCCGAGGGCCAGTATGCCGGCTGCGGCGAGGGCTGCCGTGCGTACGGCGAATCGTTTGAGGTGCTTCTCGCGCAGCGCGACGATGCCTTCGCTGATCCAGAAGGCGGCCATCGCCACGAGGAAGTAGTAGGTGATCTGTGGATGGTTGGCGCCGATTTCGAGCGAGGTGGCGAGCGCCGTGACGACCATGCCGGCCCAGACGTTCTGCCGCATCACCATCCATGCCCCGCCCATCATCAGCGGAGCGTAGACCAGCGCCCACATCTTGGTGATGTGGCCGGCGCCGATGATCAGCAGGAAGTAGGTCGAGAATCCGTAAGCCAGTGCCGGGACGATGCCGACCCAGGGGTTGACGCCGCCGATCAGCAGCATGAGCCACATCGAGACCATGGCGAAGAAGAGAAAGGCTGCCGGCGTATCGATCCAGCGGACGATCTTCCCGACGTAGTTCTTGACCAGCTGGGCCGGGTAGGCGACGTTGATCAGGTAGGCGGGCATGCCGCCGAACATGCCGCCGGTCCACTGGGGATCCTCGCCGGTGCGGGCTCTCATGTCGGAGATGTCCTTGGCCATGCCCTCGTACTGGATGACGTCGTGCTGCGGCAGCACGTCGCCCCGGAACTGCGGTGCGCAGTAGAGGGCGGCCGTCAGGAAAAAGATCACCAGAGCCGCCGCCGTGGCGAACAAACCTGTGCGTTTTTCTTTGCTGAAAACCATTTCGTCAACACTTAATCAATGGCCAAAGGTACGAAAAAAGCGCGATAGTCCGCGTGTGGAATGGGAAAAATGACTATCTTTGCAAGTATGATTACGCTTGATTCTATCCGCAAGCCCGTCACGGCGGAACTGGCCGCGTTCGAAGAGTTCGTTGAACGGCAGTTCACGGCCGAGGGAGAATTGCTGTCCGATATGTTGCGCTATGCGCTTTCCGCCCGCGGCAAGGGGATCCGGCCTACGCTGGTGATGCTCTCCGCGGCGATGAATGCTCCGGTCAAGGGGGCCGCAACGGGCCGTCGGGCCTGTCTGGCGGCGATGCTGGTCGAGATGATCCACGTGGCATCGCTGATCCACGACGATGTGATCGACGAGGCCGACACGCGCCGCGGCCATGCCTCGGTGAATGCCCGCTGGCAGTCGCACAAGGCCGTCATCCTGGGCGATTACATCCTCGCGCGGAACATGAACATCGGCCTTCTGAGCGGACAGTTCGATCTGGTGACGCACATCTGCGGATCCATGGCTGCATTATGTGAGGGAGAGGTTTTGCAGGACGAATGTGCTGCCAACCGGACGATGACCCGCAAGTCCTATCTCGACATCATCTATAAAAAGACGGCGTGCCTGCTGGGAGTGAGCTCTTCGGCCGGCGCGCTGGCCGTAGGGGCTACCCGCGACCGGGTGACTACGATGCGCCGTTTCGGCGAAGCGTTGGGCATGGCCTTCCAGATCCAGGACGACATCCTGGACTACACGCCGACCGCACAGACGGGAAAACCCGCCTGCAACGATCTGCGCGAAGGAAAGATCACGCTTCCGCTGCTGTCGGTCCTCGAAGGCGCCTCGGAAGAGCGCCGCGTCGAGTTGATCGACCGTCTGGCCCGCTGCCACGAGGATGATGCCGCGGTGGAGTACCTCCGTTCCACGGTGGAACAGGAGGGCGGTCTGCGTCAGGCCGGCGACGTGATGAAGGGTTACATCACGCGGGCCGTCGAGATGCTCTCGGATTACGAAGATTCGGAGTATCGTTCGGCACTTGTGAACCTTTGCGCCTATGTCGCGGAGCGGGATCGTTGACTCGAACTCATTAACCTAATATTATAAAACCAATATGGAACAAACGCAAAAGAAAAACTACACGCTGCCCATCATCATGATGTTCGCGCTCTTTGCGATGATCTCCTTCGTGACGGGTCTGACGAACCCGCTGGGAGTGATCGTGAAAAACCAGTTCTCCGTGGCGAACTGGATGTCGCAGCTGGGTAATGCCGCCAACTTCATCGCCTATGCCTTCATGGGCCTTCCGGCGGGTCTGATGCTCAAACGCATCGGTTACAAGAAGACGGCGCTGGTGGCCGTGGCCGTGGGTTTCATCGGCGTGGGCATCCAGTTCCTGGCCGGTGAGGCGGGCAGCTTCGCCGTCTATCTGGCGGGCGCCTTCGTCTCGGGATTCTCGATGTGCATGCTCAACACGGTCGTCAACCCGATGCTCAACACGCTCGGCGGTGGCGGCAAGAAGGGTAATCAGCTGATTCAGTTCGGTGGTTCGCTGAACTCGATCTCGGCAACGATCGTCCCGATTCTGGTCGGTTACCTGATGGGTAATGCGGCCAATGCGACGATCAGCGACGCCGCTCCGGCCCTGTTCATCGCCATGGGTATCTTCGCACTGGTCTTCATCGTGCTGCTGGCCGTGAAGATCCCCGAGCCGTATGCCATCGAGGAGGCCAAGTCGGCCAAGAAGGACAAGTACAGCGCCATGTCGTTCCGTCACTTCGTGCTCGGTACGGTGGCCATCTTTATTTATGTAGGTGTCGAGGTGGGTATTCCCAACTTCATGAACCTCTTCCTGACGGCCTCGCCCGATGCTGCGACGAGCGGTATGGGAATCGCCGCAGCGGCAGCCGGTTCGCTGGTCGGCACCTACTGGTTCCTGATGATGATCGGCCGACTGGTCGGCGGACTGATCGGCGGTAAGGTTTCGAGCCGCATGCAGCTGATGGTGGTTTGTCTGGTGGCGATCGTATTCGTGCTGCTGGGCATCTTCGCCCCGACGACGGTCGAGGGCCGCATGCCGGTCTTCACGGGTACGGGCTTCGCCATGATCAAGGTGCCGATCGGCGTGATGTTCCTCACGCTGTGCGGTCTGTGCACCTCGGTGATGTGGGGCGGCATCTTCAACCTGGCGGTCGAGGGCCTCGGCAAATACACCTCGATGGGTTCGGGTATCTTCATGATGATGGTTTGCGGCGGCGGTATTCTGCCGCTGATCCAGGGCTACGTGGCCGACCTGGCCGGCTATCTGTCGAGCTACTGGGTGATCATCGCCGGTCTGCTTTACATGCTCTACTATGCCGTAGCCGGATCGAAGAACGTAAACAAGGATATTCCGGTGGACTAACCGCTGCGGAATCCTTTCCGGAAATGGACGGAGCGACCCCTGCGGGCCGCTCCGTTTTTTTTGTGCGGGGCTGTGTCGGACTGGTGGTCTGCCGGATTGTTTCGGGGGGCTGACGGACCGGCCGGCGTCGGGATGTGTGTATCGGTGTCGGGAGAGGGGCTCCTCATCCGGTCAGGGGTGTTCTTCTCTTCGCCATTTCAGCCCTTGCCGGATTGCGGGCAGGCAAAAAAAATGTCTTCCGGAGAGCTCCGGAAGACATTTTTTCGAGCGATTCCCGCGGATTATTTCTCCGTGCGGGTCATGCGCTTCTCCTTGATGCGGGCCTTCTTGCCGGTCAGATCGCGGAGATAGTAGATGCGGGCGCGACGTACGACACCGACCTTGTTGACTTCGATCTTGTCGATGTGGGGCGAGTAGAGGGGGAAGATACGCTCTACGCCTACGCCGTTCGAGACCTTGCGGATGGTGAACATCTTGGTCTTGCCCGAACCCTTGATCTGGATAACGACACCGCGGAAGCTCTGTACGCGCTCCTTGTTACCCTCGATGATTCGGTAAGATACGGTGATCGTGTCACCGGCCTTGAACGACGGCACGTCTGCATCCGTCTTGGGCCACATCTGCTCGTTGACGAGCTTGATGATTGCGTCCTTGTTCATTGTTGCAACAAAATTTTAAAGTTTCGTACTCGACATTCCCGCTGCGGTTTGCTACCATACCGGACTTTTTCCGATAATCCTGCGGTTCGGGGGTGCGACGTCCGGTGATGCGGTCATCCGACCTGCTCCCGGCTCATCACTCGTTTTACACGCTCTCCACGTCTCCTTCTCTCTCCTCTTGCCTGCCCCCCCCCGCGTTTGCTCTACCGCCCAATGAAAGAGGTCGATATACGCCCAGATGGGAGTGCAAAGATAAAGAGAAAAAATGATACGATGCAAATTAAAGCGTGAAAAAAGCGCGATTATTCGTACCTTTGCCCTCACGGCCCGAGGGCGGACAACCTCCCGGGGTGCTTCGATTGGCTGTCGGCCAATGCCCCGCATGCCGCTTCCCGGGCGAGGATCGAAACAAGCCTATGGAAAACGAACGATTGATATTGGTCACCAACGACGACGGCTATGCCTCGAAAGGCTTTGCCGCCGCCATCGACGTGGCCCGGACCTTCGGCCGGGTCGTGGCCGTGGCTCCCGAGACGCCGCAGAGCGGCATGAGCCAGGCCATCACGATGTATAACCCGCTCTATCTGCGCCGCATCAGCCAGGAGCCCGGCGTGGAGATCTACTCCTTCTCGGGCACGCCGGTCGACTGCGTGAAGATGGCCTTCGACTACCTTCTGCGCGATGCACGGATCGATCTGGTCATCTCGGGCATCAACCACGGCTCGAATTCGGCGGTCAACGTCCTCTATTCGGGAACGATGGGGGCGGCTATCGAGGGGAGCTTCTACGGCTGTCCGGCCGTGGGGCTGTCGCTCGACGACCACGGCGCCGATGCCGACTTCGAGGCGGCGATGATCTACGGACGGCAGATCATCGGCGAGGTGCTCTCGCGGCCGGTCGAGCTGCCGCTGTGCCTGAACGTGAACGTCCCGGTCGGACGCCCCGACGAACTGCACGGCATCCGGTTGTGCCGTCAGAACCGCGGCTTCTGGCGCGAGGAGTTCTACCGTCACGAGGATCCGCGCGGAAGGGAGTATTTCTGGCTGACGGGCGACTTCGTCAACGGCGAACCCGATGCGGAGGATACCGACGAGTGGGCCCTGCACAACGGCTACGTCTCGGTGGTCCCCGTGCACACCGATCTGACGGACTACCGGCAGCTGGAGCGTCTGCGGCGCTTTTTCCCCACGGCGTGCGACGGAGCACCCGAATCCCGAAAATAACGGCGAAATCGTGCGGTCGATTGGCCGCCGTTTCGTATCTTTGTAGAAACTGACTCTGACGCCTATGCTCATCCGGATTCTGTTGGTCATTTCGATCGTCATCCAGTGCGTGGCCACGGGCTATGCGCTGCGGCTGGTCCGCACCACGAAGTACAATTCGGTGTGGATTCTCTTCATCGTGGGTTTCTCGCTGTTGTCCGTCGAACGGCTCATTCAGCTGTTAGTGGAGTCGGGCGTGGAGGTGATTTCGCGATGGTGGTTCGCCTACCTGGGGATCGTGATCTCGGTCTGCCTCTCGATCGGCGTGATGTACGCCCACAAGCTGTTCAAGTACATTGCCCGCCTGAACCGCCAGCGGTCGCTGTTGAACAAGCGCATCCTCACGGCCGTGCTGCGGACGGAGGAGAAGGCCCGTTCGCGCTTCTCGAAGGAGCTGCACGACGGCCTGGGCCCGCTGCTGTCGTCGGCCAAGATGTCGCTCTCGGCCCTCTCGCGCGAGGAGCACAGCCCCGAACAGCGCGAAATCATCGCCAATACGACCTACGTCATCGACGAGGCGATCCGTTCGCTGCGTGAGATCTCGAACAACCTTTCGCCGCACGTGCTCAACGACTTCGGACTGGCGCGCGGCGTGCAGAACTTCATCGACAAGAGCGCCGCGATGCACGACGTGAAGATCCGCTTCACGACCAATCTGCGCGGCGAACGCTACGATACGGACATCGAGGTGATCCTCTACCGGGTGATCTGCGAGCTGATCAACAATTCGCTCAAGCATGCCGCCTGCACGGAGGTGAATCTCTCGCTGGCGCAGAACGGCCCCGAACTGGCGCTCGACTACTCGGACAACGGCCGGGGATTCAATCCGCAGGCGATGATGGACTGCGGCATGGGGCTGTCGAACATCGCCTCGCGGATCAACTCGCTGGGCGGAACCTTCGACATCACCTCGTCGAAGGGCAAGGGCATGCGTGCCGCCATCCGCGTCAATACGCAGCAGGAGCCGGCTCCCGTCCGCAAGAACCGCAAACGCCGCCGCTGAGATGGACCGCCGCATCATACTTGTCGATGATCATTCGCTCTTCCGCAACGGTTTGCGGGGGCTTCTGGAGCATTGTGCCGGCTGTCACGTCGTGGGCGAGGCGGCCAGCGGCGAAGAGTTTCTGGCGATGATCGATTCGGTCGAGGCCGACATCGTCTTCATGGACTTCGCCATGCCGGGGCTCGACGGCGCCCAGACCACCGAACGTGCCCTGGCGCGCCATCCCGAACTGCGTATCATCACGCTGTCGATGTTCGGCGAGGAGAGCTACTATTCGCGCATGGTCGAGGCCGGGGCGCGGGGCTTTCTGCTGAAGGATTCCGACATCGGCGACGTGCTGGAGGCCATGGATACGGTGATGGCCGGCGGCAGTTACTTCTCGCCGCAGCTGCTCACGTCGCTCACGGGACGGATGCGCACGCGCGAGGATACGCCCGACGAACCCCTCTCGTCGCGCGAACGGGAGATTCTGGTGGCCGTGTGCCAGGGGCTTTCGAATCAGGAGATTGCCGATGCGCTGTTCATCTCGAAACGCACGGTCGACAAGCATCGGGCCAACATCCTCGAGAAGACCGGTTGCAAGAATACCGCCTCGCTGGTGGTCTACGCCATCCGCAACGGGATCGTGGAGATCTGATCTCCGGGCCGGCAGATGTTGTCCGGGCAGGTGTTGACAGGAGGAGAGGCCCCGTCGCGGAGGCTTGTATGGCCCCGGGGAGGGGAATTGTGATTTGCTGGAGCTGCTCTTCGGAGCGGCTCTTGTCGTTTGGGAGGTTTTGGCCGCATGAATGAACGGGTATTGTGATGGCCCCGATGGCCCAGGTGATCCATGGGTGGCGACGGTCAGAGCAGCGGCGAGAAGATCCGCATGAGCGATTCGGCCCAGCGGCGGGGCCGGGGGCGGTTGAACCATTCGGCCGCAGTCAGCAGATGGGCCGTGCGGGCATCGTTTTCGAAAATGCCGGCCATCCGTGCCGTGAAATCCTTGTCGTAAACAAAGGCATTGACTTCGAAGTTGTGTTCGAAACTTCGGAAATCCATGTTCGCGGAGCCGATCACCGTCAGATCGTCGTCGATGATCAGCAGCTTGGAGTGGAGAAATCCCGGCAGGTAGAAGAGAATCTTCACGCCGGCCTTCATCATGTTGTCGAGGTAGGAGTGCGAGGCGAGGTCGACGACCCGCGAATCGGAGCGTGCCGGCAGCATCAGCCGCACGTCGATACCGGCCAGTGCGGCAGTCTGCAGTGCGGAGTTCAACACGTCGGAGGGCAGGTAGTAGGGGGTCTGGATCCAGATTCGCCGGCGGGCATTGGCCATGGCATAGCTGTCGCCCTGCAGCAGGGTGCGCCACGTCCCGAAGGGACCGCTCGGTACGATTTGCAGCACGTTGTCGGTGAAGTGTTCGGCCGCGGGGTAGTATTCCGGACCGGTGATGCGTTGTTTGGTGGTTGCCGACCAGTCGCTCAGGAACGAGGCCTGCAATCCGGCCACGCCGTTGCCCTCGATGCGGAAGTGGGTGTCGCGCCAGATGCCCCAGTCGGTGCCGTAGACGTAGCGGTCGGCGATGTTCATGCCGCCGATGAAGCCCACGCGGCCGTCGATGACGGCGATCTTGCGGTGGTTGCGGTAGTTGATCTTGCTCGTGAAGCGCGGGAAGCGCACGTGCAGGAAGGCATATACCTCGATGCCGTCGCGGCGGAGCCCCTCGAAGAAACTCTTTTTGACGCTGCTCGATCCGACGTCATCGTAGAGAATCCGGACCTGGACGCCTTCGCGGGCCTTGATGCGCAGCAGGTCACACAGTTGGCCTCCGGTGCGGTCGTTGCAGAGGATGTAGTACTGGAGGTGGATGTGGTGGCGGGCCCGGGCGATTTCGTCGAGCAGAGCCTGCATCTTCGATTTGCCGTCGGTATAGGGGGTGATGCGGCTGCCGTAGAGCGGTACGGCGTGGATCGTGGTCTGGAGCAGGCGTGCCAACGGTTTCCACTTTTCGGGAATCTCGGGCCGCGAAGGGTAGTCGCTCTCGACCAGACGCATCGAGATTCGTTTGCGGGTTCGGCGGGAGATGATGCGCTGTTTGGAGAGATTCTGCCCGAAGAAGAAGTAGAAGAGCAGTCCGATGACCGGCGCGAAGATGAGCACGATAATCCACGGCAGGGTCTTCAACGGATTCCGGTTGTCGGTGATGACGACCAGAATGACGCTGATGATCGTCACCGAATAGAGGACGATGAAGAGATTGGTCAGGATCTGTTGCATGCGTACAATCTATGCGATTCCGGCCTGCTGTGGGTCGGATTCCGTATCGTCGAATCGTCGCGAAGCCTCACTCCGCGGTTGGTGCCGGTTCCGGTGTTGGCTCCGGTCTGCTGCTTCAGTGTCAACTCCGGTTCCATATCCGGTGTCAATCCCCTACCAATCTCCGGTTTTACGGCGCCCCGTGTCAGCCCGGTGTCAACCCCGGGTCCACGGCGCCTGTCTCGTATCAACTCTGGTCCCGGCTCCTTTGTTGGACCCCTTCCCAGCCGAATTGGTCCTGTTGGATGGCTCCTCCCCTGTCTCGGATGCCCCCTCCCGGCCGGATGGCCTTCTGTCGACCCTCTCCTGCCGGATCGCCTTCTGTCGACCCTCTCCTGCCGGATCGGGCCCGGCGCGGGTTATTTGCGGTCGTCGGGGAACTGGATCGTGTAGAGCAGATGCTCGATACCGCGGATGTAGTTGCGCTTGCGGGGCTTGTTCAGATCCGGGGCGTAGACATATCCGTCGAGGGTGATGACCCGGTTCGTACGGGTGTCGACCGTGGTGAAGCTGACGAACGGACCGCCCATGAAGTCGCCGTAGACATCCCAGAAGCCACGCATCTCACACCACAGCCGTCCCTCGAGGCGGAATGCGCGGAAGTCCGGAGCAAAGGCGTCGGAGGTGGTCATGTAGGAACCGTCGGAGGGGCCGGGGATCAGCGCCGCAAACTGGTTGCGGGCCTTGACCAGCGCCTCGGGCGTGAGCGATTCGGGTCCTTCGTACGGGTAGGCGTAGACGAAGAAACCCTGGCTGGCTGTCGGGTATTCGTAGCGCGCCCAGAGGAAATCGTCGGTCTCTTTGGCCAGGACGTAGCCCTTGGGAACGCGGATCTGCATGTTGAAGAGTTTGAGGATGGCGGCCTCGATGCCCGGATTGTTGAACTTGGTGTAGGACTGCACGTCGCGGTCGCGTTCGGCCTGTTCGAGCACATGGAGCAGATCTCCGCGGTTTTCGGAGAGGTAGTCGACCACCGAGCGGTCGTCGGGCCCCTGAAGCGTCAGCACGATCTGCGGCTGCGAGGTGACGTCGTATTCGACGGCCGTCGAGGTCTTCTGCAGCGAGGGGTCGACCACCACCTTGAGAATGTTGCGATGGTCGGCGATCATGTCTTTGAATCCGCGTTCGGTGACGCGCAGCACGTCGAACATCGGTTCGTCCTGATTCAGATAGGGGACCGGAGCCGTGAAGATCGCGCGCAGCGTGTCGCCGACCTCGCCGTTCCACTCCATCTGCGGACACACGACGATAAGTTCGTAAGGTCTGCCCTGCGCCGCTTTCTTCTTGCCCAACGTATTGAAGGCCTTGCATCCGACCATCATCAGGAGGATCATGACGATCCCCATTCCCTGGAAAAACCTTTTCATAATCGATTGCCGTGAACTGAACATCCGCAAATATACAACTATTTTTCCAAAAGGCGCGGAAAATGATTATTTTTGCAGACGTATGCGCTTGAAACCACCAAAAATCATCCGGCGGCTGATGCCGGATCTGATCTGGGAGATCGACGATCCGGACGGCGTCTTCCTGACCTTCGACGACGGTCCCACGCCCGGTATCACGGAGTGGATCCTCGCCACGCTTGAGAAGTACGATGCCCGGGCCACCTTCTTCGTGCTGGGCAAGAACGTGGAGATGTATCCGGATCTCTATCAGCGGATTGTCGACGCCGGCCACCGGATCGGCAACCATACCTATTCGCACCAGAAGGGGTGGGGAATGAGTCTCGAACGCTATACGGAGGATGTCGACTTTGCCAACGATCTGCTGCATACGGAGTTGTTTCGCCCGCCCTATGCGCAGATCACGCCGGCACAGGCTCGTCTGCTCGGACAGCGCTACAAGCTGGTGATGTGGGACATCATCTCGCGCGACTACAACCGGCAGCTGTCGCCGCGCACGTGTCTGAAAAACGTGACGAAATATCTGGCTCCGGGGGCGATCGTCGTCTTCCATGACAGCGAAAAGGCCTTCCGGAACATGCGCTACGCCCTGCCGCGTACGCTCGAGAAGATCCGTCAGCTGGGGCTTCGCTGCAAGGCGATCGACCTGTAGACGAGGTGCATGCGGCCTTCGGAGGACCCTGTGCCGCGGATTAGGAATTTCGGGATATTTTCGTTATCTTTGCGGCCGCGAAGAGAGGATCACTTAAAATACAAAATACACAATACTATGGCAACAACCGCAGATATCAAGATCGGCATGTGCATCGAGCTGGACGGCAAAACGTTCCAGATCGTCGACTTCCAGCATGTGAAACCCGGCAAGGGCCCGGCTTTCGTGCGTACGAAACTCAAGAACCTGGAGAACGGCCGTGTGCTGGACAACACCTTCTCGGCCGGTGCACGCATCGAGCCGGTGCGCGTCGAGCGTCGCCCCTATCAGTTCACCTACGAGGATGATCTGGGCATGCACTTCATGCACACGGAGACCTTCGAGGAGATCATCATCGACAAGAACCTGATCAACAACTACGACCTGATGGCCGACGGTCAGATCGTCGAGGTGATGTTCCATACGGAGAAGGAGACGGTTCTTTCGGCCGAGCTTCCGCCGATCGTCGACATGGAGGTGACCTACACCGAGCCTGGCGTCAAGGGTGATACGGCTTCGACCAACTCGCTCAAACCCGCAACGGTCAACACGGGCGCTACGATCCGCGTGCCGCTGTTCATCAACACGGGTGACAAGATCCGCGTCGATACCCGCACGCGCGAGTACTACGAGCGTATCAAGTAGGCAGGCTTCACCGACGACCGAAAAAGAGGGCTCCGACTGTTGGTCGGGGCCCTCTTTTTTTTGTATGGTTGCGGGAAGCGGGGATGTCGAGCGCGCGGAGCCCGGGGACCGATTGCTGGAAACAAGGGCCGGTCCAGTCCGGGTCGGCAGCCGGAAACCGGGGGCGGACAGGTCGGTGGCCCGATCGGGGTCGGAAGCCGGGACCAAAACCGGAAAACTGTCCGGACCGGAATGCGGAAGCAGCAAGCCGGGAGCCGGGAGCCGGGAACCGGGAGCCGGACAGGTTGGTGGCTGGAAGGCGGGAAGTGGCCCGGTTGGGGTCGGGAGCCGTGGCCAAAACCGGGGGAGCCCTCCGGACCGGAATGCGAGCTCACTGTCGGACGATCCGAATGCCCTCCGGGGCGGAGATCTGCGAGACGATCCGTCCCTTCCGGTCGCGCGTGTGGCGGACCGAGATGACGCCGTGCGGGGTTGGGAAGCTGCCTTCGGCCCACTCCAGATCGCCCAAATGGGGTCGGACGGCCACCACCCGGCAGCCGGGTTCGAGCGGCACGATTCCCAGCACGTGCCGCGAGAGCCAGGGCGTGGGGCCCGAAGCCCATCCGTGACAAAGGCTGTGACGCAACCCCTTGTAACAGTAGGCGCCCGATTCGGCATGGATGTCGAATCGGCCCTCCGGAACCGGAGCGTCGATCCGTGCGGCATTGGCGATCTGCCCGTAGTTCAGGTCCTCCCAGAAGGTCGTGGCCCCGAGATCGAGCATGGCACCCCAGTAGTCGGAGATGATCCGCAGGGCTTCGGTGTACAGACCGCCGGCGGCCAGAGCCTCGAGCATGTAGTAGCCGTAGAAGGTCGAGAAGCCCGTTGCGCCGCCTCGTGCGAGGACCGGCCGGCAGACTTCGTCCGGATCGGTCAGCCCCGCCAGTACAAGCATCGCGGCCGCCTGTTTGTTCTGCAGATGGTCGGGGACGTGTTGCTGCAACCGTTTGAGCGTGGCCCGACAGTGGTGTTTCATCGTGGGGTCGTCGAGCCAGGTCGCGATCTCGATGCCGGCCTTCATCGTCATCACCATCAACGCCTGATACCCGGCGTGGATCACCTCGGGCATCTCCGACGTGGGCCAGTCCAGCAGCCGCTGTCCGCCCTGGAGATTCTCCCTGTTGCCGTCCATGCCGGCGGCGAGCGTCTCGAACAGGGCGCGCATGTAGCTCTGCTGTTGGCGCAGGTAGTCGAGATCGCCCTCGTAGAGGTAGAGATCCCGGTGGATGAGCACCCACCACATCGAGTAGGCGGCGATGCCGTTCATCCAGGCGGTGGGCGGAGTCTCGTCACGCACCAGGTCGAGGCTTTTGCGTACGACGGGATTGCCGCCGAACACGCTCTCGATGGTCATCATCTCGGGGTGCATGTCCCCGACCCATACCAGGCGGTCGCGTTTGATGCCGTCCCACAGATACTCCTGCATGTTGAGGAGGACGGTGTAGGCGCCGGTCTCCCAGATGCAGTTCAGCCGCTGGTCGCTGCAGCGGAACGACCCCCGATAGGGGATGTCCCGATACCTCAGCACGGCCCGTACGGATCTCAGCACGACCTCCGCATCGGGTTCCGCCAGGTCGATGCGCACGAAGCGGAACCCCGAATTCCCGACCTCGACGTTCCCCAGCCACGGCACCTCCAGACAGAAGTCGCGCAGCGAGTGCTGATTGGTGGCGCTTGTCATCGGGGTCGATCCGTCGACGTCGCTCAACGCCTCGCTCACCGACTCTCCCAGCCGGATGCGGAGCTTCAGCGCCCGCTGGTCGGCGCGTATCGGGGCCGACAGCGCAATGCCGCCGCAGATCTCGCGCCCGAAGTCGAGCAGCACAAAGGCACGCTTTCCGTCGCGGGTCGAGAGGCGGCATACGTTGCGGGTGCCGGTGGTCAGCTGTCCGTCGAAGGGGACGAGCAGGGCTTCGGGATTCTCCACGCCGTCGTTCCGCTCGCCGGGCACGGTGATGATGCGCTGCGGCGTGACATACGCGAGGGAGATCGGATCATCGGTCCATCGCTGGTCGAATCCGCTTTTGAGGAGGTTGTTCTCCTGACCGCCGGCCCACGTAGCCGACAGCATCCACAACAGGCAGAAGAGCGTTCGTTTCATCGTTCGTCGGGTTGAGCGGTCCGTTGGAGCGTGACCGGGTGGAAGAGTCCTGCGGGTTGCAGGGGTGAATCCGGGCGCCAGGGGTTGTTGCAGGTCCAGGTGCCGCGTTGGGCCTCGGGCAGGCGGCTGTCGCCGATCAGGCGGTTCACCCACGTGTTGACCACCACGATCTTGATCCGGTTGCGGCCCGGGACGAGCAGTTTCGTGAGATCGATGCGATGGGGAGCGGTCCAGATACCGCCGGCATAGGTGTCGTTGACATAGACCTTGGCCATGACGCCCACCTCGCCCGTATGGAGGCTGAGCCCCTGTTTCAACTCCTTGCGGGAGAGGTCAACCGTGGTTTCGTAGGTGATTTCACCCGAGAAGTAGCGGATCGAATCGTTCTCGGAGAGCCTCAGGTCGCGGAGCTGCTCCGTGACGACGGGCGCTGCCGGGCCCCGACGCCCCTTCTGGAAGGTGACGGTCCAGGGGCCGTCGAGGGTGCGGACCGGAACATACGTCGGGAAATTGACCGTCTCTGACCGCTTGGCGGAGCGAGTCCCGGCGGGCGTGAAGACGATGAAGAGGCTCTGCGAGGGCTCCAGCACCATCGGAACGGCGATCCGCTGTCCGTCGTCCGAGAACTCCGGCAGCGGGCGGATTTCACCCGTCACGGGATCCCAGGCCTCGGGGCTGGCCCCCGTCACGCGGAACTTACCCGTGAAGGTGATGCGCTCCGGCGACTGGTTGCTCAGGAAGTAGATCTGCTGTTGGCCGGCATCGCGGTGTCCGAAGTGTACCGGCGTCTCGGCGCCGACCTCGCAGTCGGGCAGGCAGCGCGCATACTCGAGCGCCTGCTGCATGTCCATGCCGCAGAGGACGGCCCCCTTTCCGTAGCGGGCAGCCTTCACCGTACGACCGTCGATGCCGTTCCAGAGTTCGGCGGCCCGTTCGCGGACTTCGCGGTCGGCCTCGGGATAGTTCTCCAGAGAGGGCGAACGCTGCGGAGCCGGCCCCAGCAGAATGCCCCCTTCGCGGACGAGCGTCTGCAGCCTGGCCAGCAGTTCGGGGCGCATCGTGGCGAGTTTGGGCAGCACCAGAATCCGGTACTGCGTTCCGTGGGGCAGCGTCCACAGTCCGTCCCTGATGGTGATGCGGTTCAGCAGCACTTCGCCGTTGATATAGTCGAACTGGTAGCCTTTCGGCAGTGCGGGGTCGGTGATGCCGGTCATCTTCGGGGTGTCCTCGCCGATGAAGTAGGCGACATCGGCCACGTTGAGCCCCTGCTGGAGCAGGAAGTTGACGCGTTTGAGGTAGCTCGTGAAGAGGTCGAACTGCGAGAACCAGGTGTTGTTGCGGTTGAATTCCGTGCCGAACCAGGCATTCATGCCGGGAGGTTCGTCGCCCGGTTGCGCGATGTAGAGGTGGAGCAGCGTGTTGTTGATCCCCTCGCAGAAGAAGCGGTCGCCGCGGGCCTTCATCTGGGCCGGATAGCGTCCGAAATCGTTGCCGGCCGAGGTGTAGGATTCGGCCGAGACGCGGTTCTTGCCGTAGATGTGAGCACAGGACGAGGCGGCGCGGTTTTCGATGTCACCCAGCGACCCTTCGCCCCAGAATTCGCCGCTGACCTCGTCCGACTGACCGCCGTATTGCAGGAACTCGCCCGAGAATCCCCAGTGTCCGTAGTTCTCGAGCCAGAGCCGCAAGCCGTTTCGATGGGCGATTTCGCGCAACCCGCCGATGTGGGCATAGGCCAGTTTGTCGGCCACCATCCGCCGCATGTCCCACAGGAAACGGTCCGAAAGATCGGGGCTTCCCACCACCGTGCCGCCGTAGACGGGCAGGTAGGGCAGGGGGTCATAGCCGTACCGCTGGCGGAAATCCTCGAGAAACGTGTCCGTAAAGTTCTGACCGCCCTTTTCGTAGCTGTCGGCCACGATGACGCGGAACGTCGTACGGTCTTCGGCCGGGATGCGCCGCAGGATGGCTCCGATGAAGGCGTCGAAGTGGTGCTGGAGGTAAGCCGGGGTCATCTTGTCGACCTCCAGACCCGTACCTTCGGGATCGGCCGGCGAGTTGACGATGCCGGTCGGCCGCATGCCCAGCCGCTGTACGATCCAGCGTCCGGCGGGGGCGTTCCACACGAAGCGGTCGCCGTCGAGGTATTGCGACACGTCGATCACCGTCCGGGGATCGACCGCCAGGGTCGGGTCGTCCAGCACGGGCTGGTCCCTCCACTGGTACTCGTTCCAGTAGGGCAGCGGCGTCTGGAACATCTTGGCGAGGATCTTCTCCGGATAACGCTCCACGCGGGGCATGGACGAGAAGGCGACCTCGCTCAATCCGCAGCCGGCACCGGCTCCGCGGACGATCATCCGGAAGTTGCGTCCGGTCGATTTCGCCACGCTGATCGATACGGGGGCGTAGGGATCGAAGCCCACCTCGATGTTGGGATTCGTGCGGTCGATGTCGAACGTGCTGACCGTACGGTATTGGCCCGCCCGGTCCTGCACCTGCACCTCGACCGAGGCCCGGATCGGATGGTGGGCCGGCCATACGGTGATGCTGCGCAGATCGAGCTGGTTCCGGGCGGCGAAGTCGAGGGTTACCTCGGCCGATCCGTCGAAGCGCATCGAGGTCGAGAGGTCTCCGTCGAGGAGGTTCTGCGGCTGGGTTGCACCGCTGCTGACCGTCACGCGGGTGTCGGCGTTTGTCAGCCGTGCGGCCGCGGGCTGCGGGAAGGCGATGACCCGCACGTCCTGGAAATCATCGGCCGGTTTCGCGAGGCGGATATCCACCGTTTGGCCGCCTTCGACCTCCGCCTGTACGGAGGTGAGGTAGCGCATCGCCTGGCTGGGTTCGATCCAGGGTCCTCCGGCCTGGCTCCAGCCCGGACAGTTGAACATGCCGATCTCGATGCCCAGTTCGGAGGCTCGTTTCAGGGCGGCATGCGTCACCTCCCACCATTCGTCCGAGAAGAGCTTCACGGGCCGGTAGGGGGTTTCCATGGGGCCGAGACCGATATTGCCGATGAAGGCGCGGTTGATGCCGGCGCGTTTCATCGCTTCGAGATCCTTGATCACGCCTTCCCGGGAGATGTTTCCCGAGAGCCAGTACCAGTAGATCGAGGTCTGGATCGAGTCGGGCGGAGTGACGAATCCCGCCGCCATCGAGGCATGGGACTTGTTTTCCGGAGGGTTCGAGGCCGTGAGGCCGGCCAGAGGTGCCCCTGCCAGCGGCAGCGTCAGCAGGAGCCTTGACAGGCGTAAGAGGGTGTTCATGGGTGAGGAGGTTTAGGTTCTGAAAGGTTCATGCGGATGCAGGGGGTGCCCCGCATCCGCATGAAACGGTTGTCGGTTTATTTGGAGCTTTTGAGCTGCAGCGTATGGCTTCCGGCTTGGAGCTGGATGACCTTTTCGCCGGCAATACCCTCGGGCAGACGGAGCGTGGCGAAGGTGTTGGCGGGGATTTCGACCCGGTAGACGATCCGGCGCCCCTTGCGCTCCCATTTCGAAACGATGCGTCCGTAGGGCGATTCGTGTACGGCCTCGAACGTGGCGGGACCCACGAAGTTTGGCTCCAGGAGGATGTGCTTGAAGCCCGGGATCTCGGGGTCGGGCAGAATGCCGCCCAGCCCCTTGAAGAACCAGCCGCCGATTTCGCCGAACATCATGTGGTTGTCCGAGATGTCGCGCGTGGCTTCGAGGTTCCAGTTTTCGAGCAGCGTCGTGGAGCCGTTGACAATCCACCATCCCCACGACGGATAGGTCTTCTGCACGGCGACGCGGTAGGCGGTCTCGGCATGGCCGTTCCGGCTCAGGGCGTTGAGGATGGCCTTGGCGCCCAGTACGCCGACGTCGAGGTGATAGTCCGCCTCGGCGACGCGGCGTGCGAGATTGTCGGCCACGCGGCTCCTCAGCTCGTCGGGAACCACGCCCCACTGCAACGGCACGCTCAGTTCGGTCTGCGTACCGCTGGCGTAGATGCCCGTCGCCGGGTCGAGGTACTTGTCGTTGATGGCCTTGCGGATCTTCCGGGCCAGGGCTTCGTAGTGGAGCTGGTCCTGCGTGCGGCCGAAGAGGGCGGCGGCGCGTGCAAGGATCGTGGCGTCGACGTAGAAGTAGACCGACGAGGTCAGTTCGAGCGACGACTGCGACCGCACGGGAACCCAGTCGCCGCGTCCCCACGAGGTCAGACCCTCGGGGCTCCGGCGGTCGACGTAATCCACATAGCGCTTGATGTTGTCGTAGCAATCCTCCAGCGGCTTCGTGTCGCCGTAGAAGAGGTAGAGATTCCAGGGGATGAGGGCGATGGTGCTGGTCCAGTCCAGACCGTTGGCCGTTCCGTAGCCCCAGCCGCTCGTGGGAATGATGTCGGGCAGTACGCCGTTGGGCTGCTGTTCGTCGCGGTGGTCGGCCATCCACTTCTCGTAGACGGTGATGGCGTCGAAGTTGTAGAGGGCGGTTTCGATGGCCAGGTGACCGTCGCCGGTCCAGCCGTTCTTCTCGCGCTGGGGGCAGTCGGTCGGGTATCCCATCAGGTTGGAGAGGTACGACATGTTGGAGGCCTCCCAGAGCTTCTCGATCAGGGGTTCCGACGAGCGCAGGCGTCCCACGGGGCGGACGTCGCTGTGCTGGAAGCAGGCCACGAGGTTCTCTTCGGTCAGCTCCACGGGACGGTCGGCCACCACCTCGACGTAACGGAATCCCTTGTAGTTGAAGCGCGCCATGAACTCCAGCGAGTCCTTGCCGAGCGTCACCACGTCGGTCTGGAAGAGATCCTCGCGGTCGAACGGACGGAAGTAGACGTCGATGTTCGAGAGGTCGGCATGGCCGTCCTCACGGAGCCGTTCGGAGTGGATCAGCCGCAGCTGCATCCCCTCGGGGCCGGCCACGCGGAGTTTGGTGACGCCGGCCATGTTCTGGCCGAAATCGTAGAGGTACGTGCGTTCGTCGAGCCGCCGCAGCGACACGGCGCGATACTCCTTCGTCTGGCGGATGGGCACGGCCTGCTGGGCACTGATGCACTGCGACGGAGCGCTGCGGTATCTGACGCCCTGCCAGCCCGTATCGTCGAATCCCGGGGTGTCCCAGCCGCGCTGTTCGAGACGGGCGTCGTAATGCTCCGAGGTGTAGATGCTGTTGAAACGCAGGGCACCTTCGGCGCTCTTCCAGTCGAGATCCGTGCATACGGTCTGCTGCGAGCCGTCGTCGTAGGTGATGCGCAGATCGAGGCAGAAGGCCGGACGGTTGCGCCAGGGGGCGTTGTGGAAGTCCCACACGGCCCCCGACTGGTGGTTGTACCATCCGTTGCCGAGCACCACGCCCACGGCATTCATTCCCGCGCGGAGCTGCCGCGTGACGTCGTAGGTGACGTAGAGGTTGCGGCGGTCGTAGCGCGTGTAGAGCGGGTCGAGACGGTGGTCGCCGATGCGTTGTCCGTTGATGGAGAGTTCGTAGAGGCCTCCGACGGCGATGTAGACCCGGGCCGAGGCGACGGGCCGTTTGATCTCGAACTCCTTGCGGAAGTAGGGGGCCGGTTTGTAGTCGCGGTCGTGGTTGTCGCCGATCCAGCAGCCCTGCCAGTTGCGGATCTCCATCATGCCGGTTTCGAAGGCCGCCACGGGCGAATCGGCCGCCTCATTGCCCATTCCCCAGGTGGTTACGCGCCAGTAGTAGCGGGTAAAGGGTTCGAGTGCCGGGCCGTCGTAACGGACCAGCGAGGCGTCGGAGTTGATGCGGCCCGTATCCCAGAGGGCCCCTTCGCCGCGGGCCAGGGCGGCGGAGTCGGTGCCGACGAGCAGTCGGTAGGCCACTTGCCGGGCCCCATCGCGCGGGTCGTTCATCCGCCAGCTCAGACGCGGCGTTGCGGCGTCGATGCCCAGCGGATCGGTCAGATGTTCGCACTGCAGCTGCTCCGGGGCACCCTGGGCCCAAAGGCCGGTTACCACCGACAGGCAGGCGAGCGTTGCAAGAAATCGTCTCATGTTTGATATGTGCATTTACGGATGGTTACTTGATGGACTGAGGAGTGAAACGGGCCTGGAAGTCATACGTTCCCGAGCCGACTTCGCAGCGGGTCCAGCCGTTCTCGGAACCGAGGATACGGATGTCGCGGTTGCGGTCGATGGCGTGTCCGCCCTCGCGGATCGAGGCGGGATCGTCGGTCGGCAGCCAGAGCGTGGCCCGCGTGTTGGCCGGGAGGGTGATGCTCCACTCGAAGTTGCCGTCCGTTTTGCGCCAGGCGCTGCGGATCATGCCGCGCGGCGAGCGGAACGAGGCGTCGACCCAGTCGAGCCCCTCGACCGGACGGGGTTTCATGGCGAGTTCCCGGTAGGCGAGCGACCCCGGGGCATTGGCGATTCCGGCCAGATCCTCGTAGTACCAGAGCAGCAGGTCGCCCAGCAGCATGACGTGGTTGCCCGAATTCATCGACGGATTGGCCGTATCGCCGTTCCACAGCTCCCAGATCGTCGTGGCGCCCTTTGCGACCATGTATCCCCAGCCGGGGTATTCGGGGGTCGAGGCCATGCGGAAGGCGATGTCGCCGCGACCGCGGTGCGTGAGCTCCTGCATCAGGTAGCGGATGCCGACCAGACCCGTATTGACGTGGTAGCCGTCGGCTGCGATGCGGGCCACGATGTGGTCGAAGACCTTCGCCTGGCACTCCTCCGGAACAAGCCCGCAGGCCAGCGACAGGACGTTGGCCGTCACGGTGTTGTTGGCATACGACCCTTCGGCGGCGTTGTAGAACTTCCGGTTGTAGGCCGTGCGGACCTCCCGGGCCAGTGCCTGATAGCCGGCAACATCCTCCGTGTGGCCGGTCAGTCGGGCGAAACGCTCCATGACCTGCAGCAACTTGTAGTAGGTGGCCGTGGAGAGCAGCGTGCCGTCGGTACGGCGGGCGGGATCCTGCGAGTGGATCAGTTCGGGCGATTCGGGCGGCAGGCACCAGTCGCCGTAGGTGTCCACCGTCACCAGACCGTCGGACATGCCCTTGCGGACCTGCTCCATCCAGCGTTTCATCGACGCATAGTGGCGGCGGATGGGTTCGATGTCCCCGAAGCGGTCGTAGAGCATCCCGGCGATGAAGAAGTAGGCGCTGGGCCACGTCACGTCGCCGTTGTAGACCTCCCAGTAGTTGGGCGCCACGTCCGAGATGCGGCCGTCGGGCAGCTGCGTCTGCTCGATGTCCTGCAGCCATTTGGCGTAGAGCAGCTGGTTGTCGAAGAGGAAGCTCTCGCCGGCGGCTCCCGTCGCACGGTCGCCGAGCCATCCCATGCGTTCGTCGCGCTGCGGGCAGTCGGTCGGCATGCCGCGGTAGTTGCCGCGGATGCCCCAGTAGGCATTGCGGTGGATGCGGCAGAGCATCGAGTCCGAACAGGCGAAACGGCCCGTCGTCTCCATGCGGTCGTAGATGACCTCGCCGATGAAGTCGTCGAGGGTCGGTTCGCCCGGGTATCCCGTGATTTCGACATAGCGGAATCCGTGGTAGGTGAAGGTGGGCCTCCACCAGCGCTCCCGGCCGCCGTCGGGGATGTAGCGGTCGGTGACCCGTGCCGAGCGCAGGTTGTCGAGGTAGAGCGTACCGTCGGGGCGCAGGGTCTCGGCAAAGCGCAGCTTCACCGTGTCGCCGGCCTCTCCGCCTACGCGCATGGCAAGCCATCCGACCATGTTCTGACCCATGTCGAGGATGTAGGTGTCCGGCATGAGGCGGGTGATGCCCTTCGGACGGATGCGCTCCATGATGCGGATGTTGGGGTTGGTCTGAGCCTCGAGGCGTCCGGTCGGGGCCTTCATCTCGTCGGCGGCTGTCCACGACGCATCGGCATATCCCGCACGGCTCCAGCCGGGCATCTCCCGGCGGGCGTCGTACTCCTCGCCGTCGTATTCGTTGTTGTCGCGGATCGGACCGTCGGTCGTCACGCGCCACGACGTGTCGCTGACAACCTGCTGATGCGATCCGTCGGCATACTCGATCTCCAGCTGCAGCAGCAGTCTCGGCAATCCGAAGTGCCGGCAGCCGGGGTTGCGCATGCCGAAGTAGCGTCCGTTGCCGAGGATCACGCCGAGGGCGTTGTCGCCGGCCGAGAGCCGGTCGGTGATGTCGAAGACGTTGTAACGCACCGACTTGTCGTAATCCGTGGGTGTCGGGGCCAGTACCTGGTCACCGATGCGCTGCCCGTTGACGTAAGCCTCGTAGAGCCCCAATCCGCAGATGTGGAGCAGGGCGCGGCGCACCTCGCCGTGCAGGGCGAACTCCTTGCGCAGGTAGCGGGCCGCCAGACGCGTCTGGCCCTCGGCGCGTTCGCCGTCGAGCACCCGGTCGAGGCCGATCCAGCGGGCCTGCCACTTCGCGTCGCTGGTGAAGCCCGTCGTCCAGCGGGCCGTCGGCGACCAGGGGCTCCGGCCGCGGTCGGTCTTCACCTGTACCTTCCAGAAGCAGGTTTCATCGGATTCGAGCGCCGTTCCCGCGTAGGGGATGCCGAGCGTTTCGTCGGAGGTTACCCAGCCCGAGTCCCATTTGTCGCCCTTGCCGGCGTCGAGCAGTTGTTCCGTCGAGGCGACCAGAATGCGGTAGGCCGTCTGTTCGACGCCCCGCCGGTCGGAGACGACTTCCCAGCTCAGGCGCGGAGCTGCGGCGGTGATTCCCACGGGGTTTTCGAGCCGTTCACACTTGAGCGCCTGCACCGAGGTGCGGGACTTCCCTGCGGCAGACGTGGCCAGCAGGATCGACAGGGCCGCCAGCCAGATGATATGCAGTGATTTTCTCATGTCGTTCGTTTTTGATGTTCGGATTCTTCCCGGCCGGGAACGGATGCAGGCTCCCTTCGGGAATGTTTTTCGGGCGTCTTGTCAGAGTCCGAAGGCCTCCTTGAGTTCGTCCATCTGGGCGTCGGTCATGCCCTCGGGTTCGAAGCCCATGGCCCGGGCCGAGAGGTAGATATCGGCCGATTTCGCGAGGACGTCGATCTGGTCGAAGGCCTGCATGACGTCGGGCCCCACGGCGCAGACACCGTGCTTCTCCCACAGCACCACGTCGTATTCGGCAAGCTCACGGACCGTGGCCCGGGCCAGCTCCACGGACGAGGGCATGGCATAGGGGACGATCCCGAGTCCCTTGGGGCAGAAGGCCCGCGTTTCGGGGATCATCGACCAGAGGAGCCGCGTCAGAGTGTCCTTGCCCAGAAAGGCCCGGTT
Source organism: uncultured Alistipes sp. (assembly GCA_944321185.1). Classification (GTDB taxonomy): domain Bacteria; phylum Bacteroidota; class Bacteroidia; order Bacteroidales; family Rikenellaceae; genus Alistipes. Next base: position 112,402 of record CALUKH010000004.1, read on the forward strand.
GTGGCTCATGGCCACGAGGTTGATCGGATGGGTGTGGATGGCGGCCGTGTAGCCGTTTCCGGAGGCGATCATCTGCTCGTGCATGGCCAGATGCGAGGCCAGCTCCGAGGTCGGGCGTACGGGCTCATCGGCTACGATTTCGTACGAGGCTCCGTCGTCGAGGATGCGGATCACCGAGCCGTTCTCCATCGGACGGCGGGCCAGGTCGCGCATCCGGCGGTTGGTCCCCTTGCAGAAGAAGTAGCAACCCTTCAGGCGGGGCAGTGTCATGCCGAACGGGATCGGGTCGCTGATGGGCGGCATGCGGCGGATGTCGTCGTCTACACACGCCGTGATGTTGATCGTGATGTTGCCGCCGTTGCGTTCGGCCCATCCCTTTTGCCAGAGGTAGCCGGCGACTTCGGCCACCTCCTCCACCCGGCGGGTGAGTTCGGGACGGTTTTCGAGTATGGATTTCATGGTTTGCGGTTTATTGGAACAAAGATGGGAAAAATATCGAGAAAAGCAGCACGACGATACCTGCGGCTAAGGTTGTCAGGGTACGGGTGCTGCATCCGCGCCACTCCTTGAGCAGGATGCCCCACAGGTTCGAGAAGATGACGTTCAGCGACATGAGGATGCTCCACGAGAAGGCCACCAGCAGCGGCGATGCGGCCAGGAAGCTCTTGCCGACCTCCAGCCCGAAGAACTGCGAGTACCACAGCACGCCGGCCAGGGCGCAGAACAGCAGGTTGTTGATCCACGTGCGCAGCGGCGTGTGGAGATACTCCCGACCGGTATGGTTGCGTGCGTTCTGGTAGAGGCAGTAGACGGCGTTGGTGACCCATCCGCCGAGGGTGACGAGCAGAATGACCGGTAGTCCGGCCACGAGCGGATCGACGCCCTGTTCGGCGGCTGCGGCCTTGATCGGGGCCCCGGCGTCGAGTCCCAGGGCGAAGCAGGCGCTCATCACGCCGGCCAGCACTGCAACGGACAGCCCCTTGGTGAGGGCAAAGTCGCGGATGGCGGCGCGTTTCTCCTCCTCGCTCATCGAGGCTGAGCGCAGCGATCCGGCGTATCCGATCACGGCAATGCCGGCCATGGTGATGCACACGCCCAGCAGCAGCGTGAGACCGGTGCCGTGCAACAGATCCGTGCCGGCGAACAGGGCCGGGAGCAGTGTTCCGAAGGCCGAGCAGGTCCCGAGCGAGATCGACTGTCCGAGCGCCACGCCCAGATAGCGCATCGAGAGCCCGAAGGTCAGACCTCCGACGCCCCACAGCGCTCCGAAGACAATGGCCCGCAGGGCTCCGCCCTCGCCCAGCAGCCCGACGAGCGAGCTGCCCTCCGGCACGGCGGCCAGTGCCCCCAGAAGCGGGAAGACGAGCCAGGCAAAGATGCCCTGCACCATCCAGAAGTTCTCCCAGCTCCAGCCGCGGATCTTCGTGATCGGCACGTAGGAGCTCGACTGCCCGAACGAACCGAGGGCGATGATCAGCAATCCGATGAGTGTCTCCATGGCTCTATTGGCGTTTTGAGGTCACGTCGTGTTCGTACTGCTGGACGTCGGCGATGAACGCCTCGCCGACGGGCACGTCGTTGCGCAGGCAGAATTCGTCCCAGACGGCGTTCCACGGCAGCGACTTCGACTCTTCGAGCAGCGCCAGACGTTCGAATCCCTGCCCCGCGGCCTCGTGCGAGCGCAGCTGTGCGAGCGGTTCGAGCAGGGCCTGCATCAGGGCCTTCTGCGTGGCGCGCGAGCCGATGACGTAGGCGCCGATGCGGTTGATCGAGGCGTCGAAGTAGTCGAGGCCGATGTGTACGCGGTCGAGGGCGTTGCAGCGGACGATCTCCTTGCAGAGTTCGAGCGTATCGTCGTTGAGGATCGTCACGTGGTCCGAGTCCCAGCGCACGGGGCGCGAAACGTGGAGCATCACCTCCGGCAGGAAGAGCAGCAGCGACGAGATCTTGTCGGCAACGGACTCCGTGGGGTGGAAATGCCCCGTGTCGAGGGTGACGATCTTCCGGCGCGAGACGCCGTAGCCGATGTAGAAGTCGTTCGAACCGACGGTGTAGCTCTCCAGCCCGATGCCGAAGACCTTCGATTCGATGCAGTCCTTCATGTGGGTGTATTTCGTCTCGAAGATCCGGTCGAGCGAGTCGCACAGCAGTTCGCGGTACTTCATGCGGTTGACCGTGAGGTCCTTCGAGCCGTCGTGCACCCAGACGTTCATGATCGAGGGATCGCCCTGTGCCCGGCCCATCTCCTCGGCGATGGCCCGGCAGCGGCGCGTGTGCTCGACCCAGAAGTCTCGGATTGCCGGGTCGGGATTGGCCAGCGAGAGGTCGCCCGACTTCGGGTGCGAGAATGACGTGGAGTTGAAATCCAGCTTCATGTCGTTGTCCTTTGCCCATTCGATCCAGCCCTGGAAGTGGCGCGGTTCGATCCGGTCGCGGTCGACCGTTTCGTTGCCGAATTCGCCGTAGATGGCGTGAAGATTCAGACGGTGCTTGCCCGGGATGAGCGACGTGGCCTTGAGGATGTCGGCGCGCAGTTCGTCGATGTTGCGGGCCTTGCCCGGGTAGTTGCCCGTGGTCTGAATGCCGCCCGTGAGGCTGCCTCCCAGGTGTTCGAATCCCGTGACGTCGTCGGCCTGCCAGCAGTGGAGCGACAGCGGAATGCGTTGCAGCGTGTCGAGGGCCTTCTCCGTGTCCAGGCCGATTTCGGCGTAGCGCTCGCGCGCTATGGCGTATGCCTTTTCGATAAGTTCCGTTTTCATGTCGGTGGTTTTAGTCGGTTATTGTTTTTTGTTTGGTTGATAGATTTTCGTTTCGATCGAGCGGCGGATGTAGCTCCGCATCTCCTCCAGCGAGGCGACCACGCCGGCGGCCCGTGCCTGCATCAGGATGTTGCCCAATGCGGTGGCTTCGCTCGGACCCGCCACGACGGGCACGCCGACGGCATCGGCCGTCATCTGGTTCAGCAGTTCGTTGCGGGCTCCGCCGCCGATGACGTGCAGGCGTTCGATCGGGAAGGGCGCCAGCCCCCGCAGCGTGTCGAGGACCGAGGCGTATTTTGCGGCCAGCGAGTCGAAGATCAGCCGCATCATCGCCGCATCGTCCTTCGGAACCGCTACGCCATGGGCCGCACACCACGTGCGGATGGCCTGCGGCATGTCGGTCGGGGCGGCGAACTCCGCTGCATCCGGGTCGACAACCGCCGGCGAAGGGGCCGTCTGACGGGTCATGCGCATGATGTCGTCGTAGGAGTAGTCCCGGTTTTGGCGCCTCCAGGCCTCGCGGCACTGCTCGAGCAGCCACATGCCGGTGATGTTCTTCAGCAGCCGCACGGTGCCGTCGACGCCGCCTTCGTTGGTGAAGTTGCAGGCGGCGGTCTGCGGGGTGATCATCGGCTCGCGGATCTCGATGCCCATGAGCGACCAGGTTCCCGACGAGAGGTAGGCGAAGCGTTCGTTCTCGGCCGGGATGGCGGCGACGGCCGAAGCCGTGTCGTGTCCGGCCACGGCGATGACCTCCACCCGGGGCAGTCCGCATGCCGCGGCCACTTCCGGTCGCAGCACGCCGATCGGGTGGCCGGGCATCACTACGGGCGGAAACAGTTCGGGCGAGAGCCCCATCCCCTCCAGCAGCCGACTTTCGATGCATTTCGTGCGGGGGTTCAGCAGCTGGGAGGTCGAGGCGATGGTGTATTCGGTGACCATCTCACCGGTGAGCAGGTAGGACAGGGCGTCGGGCATGAAGAGCAGCCGCTGGGCGGATTGGAGAGCCGTGCAGCCCTCGCGTTTCAGGGCGTAGAGTTGATAGAGCGAGTTGAAGTCCATGATCTGGATCCCGGTGGCGGCATAGACCGCTTCGCGGGGAAGCACCTCGGCGAAATAGGCTTCGGGGATGCCGCGCGTGAAGGGGTCGCGGTAGGCGCGGGGGAGTCCGAGAATCTCGCCGTCGGCGCCCACGCAGGCGAAATCCACGCCCCAGGTGTCGATGCCGATCGAGGTGATCGGCAGATGGCGGCGTCCGGCCAGCTCCAGACCGTGGAGGATCTCTTCGTAAAGCGCGTAGATGTTCCAGTAGTATCGTTCGCCGAGCTGGAGCAGACGGTTCGGGAAGCGGTGCAGCACTTCGAGGCCGATGCCGTCGTCGGAGAGCGTTGCCAAAATGACACGGCCGCTTGTGGCCCCGAGGTCGACGCCGATGAAATGACATTTCATGGTCGAATGTTTTGGGTTAGTTTCACAAAACTATGGAATCTTTTCGCTATCTTTGTTGTTGGAATTGACAAACTATATATAGATTTGACACTGTGGAGGACCGCCCGAAAAGTATTCTGCACTACCTGCCCGTTTCGTCGCGCGACGAGCAGTGGGGAACCGTCTGTACGACGGCCGGATATCAGCACGTTCCGCCCGGGACGCCCTATCCCGTATCGAAACATCCTGACTCTTATCTGTTTTACAAGGGAAACGGACGTACGCTGAATGAATACCAGCTGGTCTATATCACCGCCGGGCGCGGCCGTTTCGAATCGGCCAGCTGCCCGCTGCGGGAGGTCGAGGCCGGAACGATGATGCTGCTCTTTCCCAATGAATGGCACTCCTATTCGCCCGATCCTCAGGTCGGTTGGACGGAGTGGTGGGTTGGTTTCCGCGGCCCCAATGTCGACCGTCTCGAACAGCAGGCATTCCTTTCGCGGCAGCATCCGCTGTTTCGCATCGGCAGCAGCGGCGGTATCGAACGCTGCTACCGCGAGATCATCTCGACGGTCGAGGAGGAGCGCGTGGGCTTTCAGCCGCTGATTTCGGGCATCGTGCTCCACATCCTCGGCTCCACGCTCTTCAAACACAGCAACCTGCTCTATTCGGACAATCCGATCGTGGAGAAGATCAACCGTGCGAAGACCATCATGCGGACGAACATCGGGCAGGAGATCTCGCCCGAACAGATCGCCCGCGATGTGGATATGGGTTATACATGGTTCCGCCGGGCCTTCCGCCGCTACGTGGGGATGGCTCCGGCCCAGTATCAGCATGCCCTGCGGCAGAACAAGGCACGCGAACTGCTCACGACAACGACGCTCAGCATCTCGGAGATCGCCTATGAATTGGGTTTCGAGAGTGCGAGTGCCTTTTCGCTCTTCTTCCGCCTGCGCGAGCAGCTCAGCCCCTCGCAGTACAGGGCTCGTTTCCGCGGTGAGCGGGTGTGATTTCTACCGTTATGGATATGAAAAAGGGACCGATGATTTCGGTCCCTTTTTTCGTCTGAAGCCTGGCTGCCCGTCGGGCCGGCCTTTTCGGTTACATGCCCGGAGTCTCGAACTCCTGCATGACGGCCTCCATCTTGCGGCGGATCTCCTCGGTGCAGAGGTTGCCGATGCTTCCCTCGTGGGTGTGGTGCACCTCGCGCGTGGGACGGTACTCGCCCCGCTGTACGGCCTGACCCACCTGTCGGTAGGCTTCGCGGAAGGGAACGCCCTGCAGTACGAGGCGGTTGACATCCTCCACCGTGAAGAGATAGTCGTACTTGCGCTCCTCGAGGATGTGTTCGTTGACGCGCACGTGCGCAAGCATGAAGTCGCACATGTGCAGCGTGCGTTTGATCTCCTCGATGGCCGGGAAGAGAATGTCCTTCATCAGCTGCAGATCGCGGTGATAGCCTACCGGGAGGTTGGTCGTCAGCAGCGCGATCTCGTTGGGTACGGACTGCAGCCGGTTGCAGCGCCCGCGCATGATCTCGAAGACGTCGGGATTCTTCTTGTGGGGCATGATGCTCGAGCCGGTGGTCAGTTCGTCGGGCAGCGAGATGAAGCCGAAGTTCTGGCTCATGAACAGGCAGGCATCCATGGCCAGCCGTCCGATCGTGGCGGCCACGGCGGCGATGGCAGCAGCAGCGGCACGTTCGCTCTTGCCGCGGCTCATCTGGGCGGCCACGACGTTGTAGTGGAGCGTCTCGAAGTGGAGCAGATGGGTGGTCATCGTGCGGTCCAGCGGGAACGACGAGCCGTAACCGGCGGCCGATCCCAGCGGGTTCTGATTGGCGATGTGCCATGCGGCGGCCAGCAGACGCACATCGTCGACGAGCGTCTCGGCGTAGGCTCCGAACCACAGTCCGAACGACGAGGGCATGGCGATCTGCAGATGGGTGTAACCGGGCATCAGCACGTCGCGGTAGCGTTCGCTCTGCTCCTGGAGGCGGTCGAAGACCTCGCGCACGGCGTGGGCGATCTTCCGCAGTTCGTCGCGCAGGTAGAGTTTCAGATCGACCAGCACCTGGTCGTTGCGCGAACGTCCCGAGTGGATCTTCTTGCCGGCGTCGCCCAGCCGGCGGGTCAGCATCAGTTCGACCTGCGAATGAACATCCTCCGTGTCGGGTTCGATTTCGAAGCGTCCGGCCTCGATTTCGGCGGCGATCTCCTTCAGACCGGCCGTGAGGACCTTCAGCTCTTCGGCCGTGAGCAGGCCGATCTTTTCGAGCATGGCGATGTGGGCCAGCGATCCTTCGACGTCGTAGCGGGCCAGCCGGAGGTCCAGCTCGCGGTCATTGCCGACCGTATACTCTTCGATCATCTTGTCGGGTTCGAAACCCTTGTCCCAAAGTTTGGTGCTGCTCATGCGTGGATTTTGGCTAATTGTTCGATGTAATTTTCATAAATTCCGAGCGCCCGGTCGATCTCGTCGACGAGGACGAACTCATCGGCCGAATGCGAGCGGGACGATTCGCCCGGTCCCATCTTGAGCGAAGGGAAGGGCATCAGCGTACGGTCGGAGGTCGTCGGCGAGACGAACGTCTGCCGTCCGACGGCCCGTGCGGCGCTCACCAGCGGGTGGTTGTCGCCCACGGCGGCGGCCCGGATGCGCGTCGAACGCGGTACGGCTTCGGAGCGAATCGCCGCACGGAGGATCTCGACGGTCTCTTCGTTCGTGTAGGCGTCGGTCGTGCGGACGTCGACGACAAACCGGCACGTGTCCGGCACGACGTTGTGCTGCGTACCGGCCTCGATCTGCGTCACGGCGATGCCGATCGGCCCCAGCAGCCGGGATTCGCGTTCGAAGCGAAATTCGCGCAGGCGGGCGATGTCGTCCAGCGCGATGTAGAGGGCATTGACCCCTTCGCCGCGGGCGGCATGTCCGCTGCGGCCGTGGGCCGTGCAGTCCAGAACGACCAGACCGCGCTCGCCCGTAGCGGCCTGCATCCCGGTGGGCTCGCCGACGAGGGCCATGTCGATGTGCCCCAGGGCCGGCACCAGCGCCCGCATGCCGTGTTCACCCATACATTCCTCCTCGGCTGAAAGGGCTACAATGAGGTTGAAGGGCAGTTGACGGCGGCGGAATGTCAGGAACGTCTCGGCCAGTGTGACGACCGAAGCTCCGGCATCGTTGCTGCCCAGTCCGTAGAGACGCCCCTCTTCGATCGTCGGCGCATAGGGGTCGCGCGTGTACGAGGCGGCGGGCCGCACCGTGTCGTGGTGCGAATTCAGCAACAGGGTCGGACGCCGGGGATCGAACCCTTCGGCACGGGCCCAGATGTTGTTGTAGAGCCGTTCGGGCGCGGCGCCGTGTTCGGCCAGAAAGGCGAAGAGCAGATCGCCCGTGCGGGCCTCGTCGCGCGAGGTCGAGGGCGTTGCGATCAGCTTCTGGAGCAGCTCGACGGCTTCTGCGGTTTTCGGATGCATTGTTGGGCGGTTTTTCGTTCGGCGGGTTATTTCCGGATGACGGTTCCGATGCCGTTGCCGAGGTGTTCGGAGTTGCGGATCGTGACGCTGCGAACCCCCTGTTCAACGGCCTTCAGGGCGTTTTCGATCTTCGGGATCATCCCCTTGCTGACCGTACCGTCGGCCTTGAGCGGCGGATAGCTCTCCGCCGTGATCTCGCGGATAACCGAACTCTCGTCCTCCGGCGAGCTCAGCACGCCCGCCTTCTCGAAGCAGAAGACCAGATCGGTCGGGGCAATCCGTGCGGCACCGAGTGCCACGGCCGAGGCGACGCTGTCGGCGTTGCAGTTGAGCAGCGAACCGTGTCCGTCGTGCATGATGGCCGAGAAGACGGGCACCAGTCCGGCCTCGAGCAGCCGTCCGAGCAGTTCGGAATCGACGCGCACGATGTCGCCGACGAATCCGTAGTCGATCGGTTCGGGGGCGCGGCGGCGGGCCGTCACGATGTTGCCGTCGGCACCAGACAATCCGAGGGCGTTGCAGCCGACGGCCTGCAGTCCGGCGACGATCTGTTTGTTGACCAGACCGGCGTAGACCATCGTCACCACGTCGAGCGTTCCCTTGTCGGTGATGCGGCGGCCGTCGACCATCCGCACCTTCAGTTCGAGACGTTCGGCCAGCCGCGTAGCCAGTTTGCCGCCGCCGTGAACCAGGATCTTCGGCCCCTCGATGGCGGCAAACTCCCGGAGGAAGGCCTTCAGCGATTCGGGGTTGTCGATGACATTGCCCCCGATCTTCATGACCGTGATTGACCTCATTGCAGCCCCTCCAGCAGACGTTTCAGAACCACTTGGGCCGAGATCTCGCGGTTGGCCGCCTCGGGAATCACCAGCGAACGCGGCGATTCGATCACCTCGTCCGTGACGATCATGTTGCGCCGTACGGGCAGGCAGTGCATGAAGTAGGCGTTGTTCGTCAGGGCCATCTTCTCCGTGTCGACCGTCCACGAACGGTCCCGCGAGAGGACCTTGCCGTAGTTCGGGTCCGCATAGGCGGCCCAGTTCTTTGCGTAGACGAAATCGGCGCCTTCGAGGGCCTTGCGCTGATCGTACTCGACGCGGGCCGAGCCGACGAACCTCGGATCGAGTTCATAGCCCTCGGGATGGGTGATGACGAAGTCGTAGCCGGCGGCGTTCATCCACTCTGCGAACGAGTTGGGCACGGCCTGCGGCAGGGCGTTCGGGTGCGGGGCCCACGTCATGACGACCTTCGGTCGTTCGGTCTGCTTGTACTCTTCGATCGTGATCAGGTCGGCGAAGCTCTGCAGCGGATGGCGCGTGGCGGCCTCCATCGAGAAGACCGGACGTCCCGAGTAGCGGATGAACTGTTCGAGAACACGCTCCTCGTAATCCTCGGCCTTGTCGCGGAAGCGGGCAAACGACCGTACGCCGATCACGTCGCAGTAGGACCCCATGACCGGGATGGCTTCGAGCAGATGTTCGGCCTTGTCGCCGTCCATCACCACGCCGCGTTCGGTTTCGAGCTTCCAGGCGCCCTGGTTGACGTCGAGCACCATGACGTTCATGCCGAGGTTCATGGCGGCCTTCTGGGTGGAGAGGCGCGTGCGGAGGCTCGAGTTGAAGAAGAGCATCAGCAGCGTGCGGTTGCGTCCCAGTCCCGTGAACTGGAAGCGGTTGCGTTTGATTTCCAACGCCTCGGCGACGGCCGTCTTCAGGTCGCCGATATCCTGTACACAAGTGAATTTTTTCATCTCTGCGTGTTTGTTTTGCGATTCATGCGGGGTGCGGGCTCCGGGGTGCGGCGGGCGGATGCCGTCGCCGTGTCGGAGCCGCTCCGCGGGCGGGTTAACGGTTGCGGAGCGTGTCGCGGAAGGCTTCGAGGAAGCGGGTGGCCAGTTCGCGCGTGAGGCACAGGGCCGGCAGCAGCCGCACTACCGAAGCGCCGGCACCGCCCGTGAAGATGTGCTTCTCGAAGAGCAGGCGCTTGCGCAGCTCCGATCCCGAGCCGTCGATCTCGATGCCGATCATCAGACCGCGGCCGCGAACCTCCTTCAGTCCGTCGAATGCGTGCAGCTCATCGAGCAGGTACTGGCCCACCGTGGCGGCATTCTCGACCAGGCGGTCGCGTTCGAGGACCTTCAGCACGGCGATGGCGGCGGCGCAGGCCAGGTGGTTGCCGCCGAAGGTGGTGCCCAGCATGCCGGGGCGTGCCTCGAAGTGGGGGGCGATCAGTACGCCGCCGATCGGGAATCCGTTGGCCATTCCCTTGGCCGTGGTGATCAGATCGGGGCGGATGCCGGCTTGCTGGTGGGCGAAGAAGCGTCCCGTGCGGCCGTATCCCGACTGGATCTCGTCCAGAATCAGTTGCGTACCGGTTTCGGTGGCCGCGGCGCGCAGTCCGCGCAGGAATTCGTCCGTCGGGCAGTGGATGCCCGAGACGCCCTGGATACCCTCGACGATGACGGCAGCGAACTCCTTCGTCGCCAGCTTCTTGCGGGCCGCCTCCAGATCGTTCAGCGGCGTGAACTCCACATTGGGCGTGCGGTTGAAGGGCGACGAGATGGCCGGATTGTCCGTCACGGCCACGGCGCCCGACGTCCGTCCGTGAAACGCCCGTTCGATGGCCAGCACCTTGCTCCTTCCCGTATGGAACGAGGCCAGCTTCAGGGCATTTTCATTGGCTTCAGCGCCCGAGTTGCAGAGGAACAGCCGATAGTCGTCGTATCCCGATACGCGTCCCAGGCGGTGAGCCAGCTCGACCTGCAGCGAATTCTGCACCGAATTGGAGTAGAATCCGAGCCGTCCGACCTGTTCCGAGACGGCCTTCACGTAGTCGGGTTGTGCATGTCCGATCGAGATGACGGCATGGCCGCCGTAGAGGTCAAGGTATTCGGTGCCCTGTTCGTCGTAGACGAAGCACCCCTTGCCCCGTACGGGTTCGATCGGGTAGAGTGAATATACGTTGAATAGTTCCATGATGTCATGATTGGTTTGTGAACCGTTTCCGGGAGGGGGAGTGACGGAGACCGTTGGGCCGGGGCACCTTCAGACAAGTCATCCCTGGCTCAATTTCACACTCTCTCCATTCGCTCCTCTTCGTCGTCTCCTCCCCCCCCCTCCGGGCGGTCCCGGGTTAAAATGCGCTGGCCTTCAGATGCAGTCCTTCGCTTTCGTCGAGGCCGAACATCAGGTTCATGTTCTGCACGGCCTGTCCCGAGGCGCCCTTCAGCAGGTTGTCGATGACCGAGACGATGTGCAGTTTCGAACCGTATTTGGCCACGTGGACCAGTGCCTTGTTGGTATTGACGACCTGTTTGAGGTCCACGTCGCGTTCGGTAGCGTGGGTGAAGGCGGCCGATGCGTAGTAGTCGGCGTAGAGTCGGCGGGCGGCCTCTTCGTCCAGCGGACACGACGTGTAGACGCTGGCCAGAATGCCCCGCGTGAAGTCGCCGCGCATGGGCACGAAGTTGATTTCACGGGCGAAGGCCGGCTCCAGCAGCCGCAGGTTGCGCGTGATCTCCTTCAGGTGCTGATGCGTGAAGGCCTTGTAGACCGAGAGGTTCGAGGCCCGCCAGCTGAAGTGGGTCGTTGCCGATGGTTTCACTCCGGCGCCGGTCGATCCGGTAACGGCCGAGACGTGGATCTCCTCCTCGAGCAGCCCTGCGGCGGCCAGCGGCAGCAGCGCCAGCTGGATGGCCGTGGCGAAGCATCCCGGATTGGCCACGCGCCGTGCCTGACGGATCCGCTCGCGGTTCATCTCCGGAAGGCCGTAGACGAAGCCTTCCGACTCGTCGCGGAAATCCTGTGCCAGGTCGATCAGCCGCAACCCTTCGGGGAGCGTCTGCTCCGCGAGCCAGAGGCGGCTCTGTCCGTGGGCCGAGCAGAGAAAGACCACGTCGACCTCCGTCAGGTCGTACTCCGCGCAGAAACGCATCGTCGTGTCGCCCTCCAGTCCGCCGTGGACCTCCGTGAGGAGGTTCCCGGCGTTGGACGTGCTGTGGACGAATGCGATCTCCACCTGCGGGTGGTTCACCAGCAGGCGGATCAGTTCACCGGCCGTATAGCCGGCGCCCCCGATGATGCCCGCGCGGATCATTTTTCCTTCTTTTCGTTGCGTTTCTGGACGTTGTAGTAGATCTTGATCGGATTGCCGAGGATCTTCGTGAAGCCCTTCACGTCGTCGGCCGTCCAGGCCTTGTTCACCTCGCCGTACTCGCCGAAGTCGGTCTTCATCAGATCGTAGGTCGAATCGACGCCCACGAGCGTGTAGTTTCTCGGGCGGAGGATCAGTTCGACGGTACCCGTGACGTTGCGCTGCGACGAGACGAGCATCGCCTCGATATCGCGCATCACCGGCTCGAGGTACTGCGCCTCGTGGAGGAACATGCCGTACCACGTGGCCACCTGGTCTTTCCAGTAGATCTGCCACTTGGTCAGCGTGTGCTTCTCGAGCATCTTGTGGGCGGCGATGATGAGCATCGGAGCGGCGGCCTCGAAGCCCACGCGTCCCTTGATGCCGATGATCGTGTCGCCGATGTGCATGTCGCGGCCGATGCCGAACTTCGATCCGATGGCCTCCACGGCGCGGATGGCCTCGACCTTGTCGGCATAGGGCTTGCCGTTGACGGCGGCCAGCTCACCCTTCTCGAACGTGAGTTTCAGATGCTCCTCGCCCTGGGCGGTAATCTGGCTCGGATAGGCCTCTTCGGGGAGGGTCTGCTCCGAGTGGAGGGTCTCCTTGCCGCCGATCGACGTGCCCCACAGACCCTTGTTGATCGAGTACTCCATCTTCTTGTAGTCGGCCGTGATGCCGTGTTTGCGCAGGTAGTCGATCTCGTATTCGCGCGTGAGGGTCATGTCACGCGTCGGGGTGATGATCTCGATGCCCGGGGCCAGGATCTGGAACGTCAGGTCGAAACGCACCTGGTCGTTGCCGGCGCCCGTCGAACCGTGGGCCACGGCATCGGCGCCGATCTCTTTGGCGTATTCGATGATGGCGATGGCCTGGAAGATACGCTCCGAGCTGACCGAAATCGGGTAGGTGCCGTTGCGCAGGATGTTGCCGAAGACCATGTAGCGGATGCTCTTCTCGTAGTACTCCTGCTCGATGTCGAGCGTGACGTGCTTTACGGCGCCGAGCTCCATGGCGCGCTTTTCGATGCGGGCGAGCTCCTCCTTCGAGAAGCCGCCCGTGTTGGCGATGGCCGTGTAGACGTCGTAACCCTTCTCTTCGGAGAGATATTTTGCGCAGAACGAGGTGTCGAGACCTCCGCTGAATGCCAGAACTACTTTTTTCTTATCCATGATCGTTGCTGTTTTTCGGTTTGGGATTGGTTTTCTTGTGTTACTTCAGGTGGAAGATTTTCTTGAACTTGTTCTTCAGGAACATGACGTAGGGGGCCAGGCGCGACTGCTTTTTGGGCGGCTCCTTGGCCGGGTCGTAGAGCATTCCGGTGCAGAGACACATCCGGCGGTTGTTACGCTGGAGAATGTCGTAGTTGCAGCACCCTTCGCAACCCTTCCAGAACTCCTCGTCTTCGGTGAGCTCCGAGAAGGTCACGGGCACGTATCCCATACGTGAGTTCAGTTTCATAACCGGCAGCGACGTAGTGATACTGAATAACTTCGCATACGGGAATCGTCGTCGGGCCAGCTCGAAGGTTCGTCGTTTGATGCGTTCCGCGAGTCCCATGTGTCGGTACTCGGGATCGACGATCAGTCCCGAGGTGGCGACGAAATCGCCGTGACCCCAGCACTCGATGTAGCTGAACCCGACCAGTTTATCACCGTCCAGCGCCACGACGGCCTTGCCACCGGTCATTTTTGCTGCGATGTATTCGGGCGATCGCTTGGCGATACCCGTTCCCCGCTGCAAGGCGGACTCGTAAATCAGCTGGCAGATACGCGGAGCGTAGTGCGCATGCGACGAGTCGGCAAATACGACGCTGATTGAGTTGTTATTCATTTATCGAAAGTGTGGATAAAAATGAAATAAATGGGTTTTCTGAGTGAGTATGTCCGGGGCGGATCAGTTGACGCGATAGGCTCGCTGTACCCCCTTGATGCGCATGATCTGATGGATCAGCGTGTCGACGACCCCCGTGCCGGGCACCTCGACCGAGACCGTACCGGCGATGCATCCGTTGCCGGCCGCCGCGAAGTTGATCGATCGGATGTTGAGCTTCAGGTCGCGGATGATCACCTCGGTGATGTGGTTGGCCATGCCCGTGGTGTCGGCCGCCACGATGCGGATCGAGACGCGGAAGGCCCCCTCGGCCGACTGTCTCCAGCGTGCCTCGACCACCCGGTAGGGGTAGTTTTCGCGCATGCGCTTGGCATTGGGGCAGTCGCAGCGGTGGATCGTGATGCCCGAATTGATCGTCACGAAGCCGAAGATCTCGTCGCCCTTGATCGGGTTGCAGCACTTGGCCAGCTTGTACTGGATCTTCGACAGATCGTCGTCGATGACCAGGGCATCTTGCTGCTGGGGTTTCTCCTGCGAGGCGTGCAGGGCGGCCTTCTGGCGTTCGACCTCGGCGGCTGCGGCACGGCGCTCCTCCTCGGCCTGACCCGAAAGGTGGCGTGAGAGCAGCTCCTTGATGGTGGCGAAGTCGAGCTTCTGGGTGGCGATCAGTCCGTAGACCTCTGTGCCGAGGCGCAGGCGGAAGTGGCGGGCCAGGTAGGCCACCGCCTCGTCGATGGTGATCGGGAGCTTCCAGTTCTTGAGTTTGCGCTCCAGCTCTTCGCGCCCCATGCGCGTATGCTTGGCCTGCTCCTCGCGGATGAACGACTTGATCTTGTTGCGGGCCTTCGACGTGACGACGAACGACAGCCAGTCGGATTTCGGCGTCTGGTTCTTCTGGGTCTGAATCTCGACGATGTCGCCGTTGTGGAGCGGTTCGCGGATCGATACGGCGCGGTTGTTGACCTTGCCGCCGACGCACGTGGCCCCGAGTGACGTATGGATATCGAAGGCGAAGTCGAGCAACGTGGCACCTTCGGGCAGTTTGCGCAGGTCGCCGTTGGGCGTGAAGACGAAGATCTCGCCCGAGGCCGGTTTGGCGTCGAAACGCTGTGCCAGCGCATGGGTCGTATCCTCCATCAGTTCACGCAGCCGGCTCAGCCACATCTCGCTGGTCTGGGCTCCCTGGGCAACCCCCTTGTAGCGCCAGTGGGCGGCAATACCGCGTTCGGCCACCTCGTCCATGCGTTCGGTGCGGATCTGCACCTCGACCCAGCGGCCTTCGGCCGAGACGGTCGTGTGCAACGACTCGTAGCCGTTCGACTTCGGAATCGAGATCCAGTCGCGCATGCGGTTGGGGTTGGGCGTATAGAAGTCCGTGACGATCGAGTAGGCGGTCCAGCAGAGGGGTTTCTCCTGTTCGCGCGGGCAGTCGATGATGATGCGGATGGCGAAGATGTCGTAGACCCCTTCGAACGGAACGTGCTGCTTCTGCATCTTGTTCCAGATCGAGAAGATCGACTTGGTGCGGCTCTTGATGTGGTATTTGATGCCGAGCCGGTTCAACCGCTGCTCGATCGGAACGAGGAAGCGGGCGATGAAGGCCTTGCGTTCGTCGGCGCTCTCTTCGAGTTTGGTGACGATGTGTTCGTAGTCCTTCGGCTCGAGGTACTTCAGGGCGATATCCTCCAGTTCGCTCTTGATCGAGTAGAGGCCCAGCTTGTGGGCGATCTGGGCGTAGAGGTTCATCGACTCCCAGCTCTTCTTGCGCCACTTCTCGCGGGGGAAGATCCCGAGCGAGCGCATCACCTCCAGCCGGTCGGCCAGCTTGATGAGGATCACGCGCGGATCCTCGGAGTAGCTGACGATCAGATCGCGGAAGTTGTCGGCCTGCTCCTTGGCGACCTTCAGCTTGAGTTCGGAGATGTTCGAGAGCCCCATGGTGATGCCGACGACCTGGTCGCCGAAACGGCTCTGGATATCGCGCGTCAGTGTGAGGAACTCGTCGTCGGGAAGTTGCTTGTGGGCGATGCGCACCACGTCGTGGAGGATCGACGAGAGGGTCGAATTCCGTCCCAGGCCGACTTCGGAGATGACGATTTCGGCTACGGCGACGCCGTGATCGAGCAGCGGCGACCCGTCGTAACGGGACAGGCCGTCGAGTTTGGCAGCGGCATACTCGAGCGCTTCATCGACCAGACGCTGGGTCTGTTCCGAGAAGTTCGTCCGCACGAGGGTGCGGAGTTTTTCGTAGCGTGAAAGGTCCATTTTTCGACTCTCTTTAACCTGACGGATAACCTTGATCGCAAAGATATGAAAAAAAATTATAAATTTGACACCTCAAATCAAATGGTTGCAGGATGAAGGCAAAAAAAGGGATTTATGTCCCGACTTTGGGCGAGGAGGTGGCCAATGCCGTATCGCACGGCGTGATGTCGATGTTGACGCTCGTGGCGCTGCCGTTTGCGGCGGTATGGGCCTATGTGCATGATTCGGAGCCGGTTCTGGCATCGGCATCGGTGTCGGTCTTCGTGATCTCGATTTTTCTGATGTTCCTGGCCTCGACGCTTTACCACTCGATGAATCCGCATTCGCGCCACAAGGAGATCTTCCACATTCTGGACCACATCTTCATCTACGTGGCCATTGCCGGCAGTTATACGCCCATTGCGCTGCTGGTCATCGGCGGATGGCAGGGGGTGCTGGTTACCGTGCTGCAGTGGGCGATGGTTCTGTTCGGGATCTTCTACAAGTCGTTGTCGCGGCGATCGATCCCGGCCGTAAGTCTGACGATCTACCTGGTGATGGGGTGGACGATCGTCTTTTTCCTGCCGATGTTCATCCGTCACGCTTCGACGCAGCTGCTGGTGCTGATTGCCGCCGGAGGGGTTCTCTATACGCTCGGGGCGTGGTTCTACGCCCGCAAGGGGTTTCGTTACCACCACATGGTCTGGCACCTGCTGATCAATCTGGCGGTCGTCTGCCACTTTATCGGCATTGTCTTCTGCCTCGGCTGATCGGGGCACGGGAAGGACGTTTGGAGGTCGGGTGCCCTTTTTGCCGGAATAACGAGGCCTTCGGATCCGATCGGGTCCGAAGGCCTCGCTGTATGGTGGTACCGCCGCCCGGTCAGTGCTTGTAGACCACGTAGATGTGGTCCTCGGGCAGGGCATAGCGGCGGCGCTCCTCGTCCGTGAGCGAGGCGGCGTAGTCGATGTCGGCTGCCTCGAAACCCGCCTCACGCAGCCGTTCGATGTAATCCTGGCCGTAGATGCGCCGGTGATCATACTGTCCGAAGATGCGCGTGCGTTCGTCGGGGTCGGTGATCGAATCGTCCTCGTAGGTGTGTTCGTAGTCGCGGTCGACGGGCGAGAGGACGATGCCCCAGCCGCCGGGTTTCAGGATGCGGTGCAGTTCGCGCAGCGCCTTGCGGTCGTCGGCCACATGTTCCAGAATATGGTTGCAGAGGATGACCTCCACCGAGTTGTCGGCCAGCGGGATCTGCTGTACGTCGAAGTGCAGGTCGGCCAGCGGACTCTCGAGATCGGCCGTCACGTACTGGCCCGGATGGCCGGCGAAATGGGGTTTCAGGTGGCGCATGATGCAGACTTCGGGGGCGATGTGCAGCGTGCGCGGGAAGGCGGTCAGCAGATCCGTCTCGCGCGTCAGGTAGAGCCACAGCAGTCGGTGGCGCTCCAGCGAGAGGCACCGCGGACAGAGGGCGTTCGCCCGCGAGGTGACGTAGCCGTAGGGCAGAAAGCGGCGGTATCGGCTCCCGCAGAGCGGACACTCCACGCCGCGCCCCTTGTAGAGGAGCCCCACGACGGGTACGGCCCACGAGGCCATGCGTTGCAGCACGGGCCGCGGGATATGGTTCAATGCCCAGCGAATCAGCCGTTTCATGCCTCCAGAATTTGATTGACCTCCTCTTCGGCCTTGTGCAGGCGGGCCTTGCAGAGGGCGATCAGCTCCGTGGCGCGCTTCACTTCGGCGGCGAGGCTGTCCACGTCCATCTCTTCGCTGCGGAAGCGTCCGAGGATGCGTTCGATCTCGGCGATGGCCTCCGTGTAGCTTGGTTCTTGTTGTTTCTTGGCCATATGGTTCATGCCGGTCTTCTCCGGACTTTTATTGTTTCTGTTCTGCGGTCCGCGCAACCACCTCGGCGGCAAAACGTCCGTCGGCCACCTCGATCTCGAGGCTTTGCCCCGCGGCAACGCCGGATGCAGACCGCACGGCCCGACCCTCGCTGCGTACCACGGCAAATCCCATGCGGAGAATGTGTCGCGGCGAGCGGCTTTCGATCAGTTCGGCCGTAGTCGCGAGGCGTTGCTGCTGCTGGCGCAGGAACAGCTCCACCGCCTGCCGGAAGGCTTCGTTGCGGTTCTCGAGTTCCAGCCCCCGCTGGCGCAGTACGCCGGCCGGAAGGTGCCGCAGATCGCCCGTCAGCTCTTCGAGATGCAGTTGCTCGCGGCGGGTCAGCCGCAGTACGCCGTCGTGCAGCTGCAGGGCCGCTCCGTCGAGCCATCCGTCGATCCCCGACATCCGCTCGACAAGCCATCCGGCGACGGCCGTCGGGGTCTTCAGCGCCGTGTGGGCCACCATGTCGGCCACGCTCGTGTCCTTGTCGTGACCGATGCCCGTGATGACCGGCAGCGGGAACTGGGCCACGTAGGAGCACAGCCGGTAGGCGTTGAAGCAGTTCAGGTCGCTGCGCGAGCCGCCGCCGCGGATCATCACCACGGCATCGAACTCCTCCATGCGGTCGGCCACGCGGCACAGCGCATCGATGATCGACTGCTCGGCGGCTTCGCCCTGCATGAAGGCGTCGAAGAGCGTCACCTCGAAGCGGTAGGGGCTCTTCTCCAGCTCCTTGCAGAAGTCCTGGTAGCCGGCGGCATTGACGCTCGAAACCACCGCCACACGCTGTACGACCGTCGGCAGCGTCACCTCGCGGTTCATCTCCCAGACGCCGTCCTGCTGCAGCTGGGCGATGGTCTGCTGACGCTGGCGTTCGAGATCGCCCAGCGTGTACGAGGGGTCGATGTCCGTAATCTGCAGCGAGAAGCCGTACAGTTCGTGGTACGAGACCAGCACCTTGGCCAGGATCTTCAGCCCCGGGGCAAGCCGCTGACCCGTCTCGGCCTCGAAGTAGGCGGCAATGCGCGGGTATTGCGAACGCCAGACGACGGCACGGGCCTGGGCCGTGGGGACGCCGTTGTCGCCACCCTTCTCGACCAACTCCAGATAGCAGTGTCCCGAGTAGTTGACCTTCAGATCGGAGATCTCGGCGCTCACCCACACGGGCAGGGCGAATTGCCCCTCGAGGACCGATTTCACGCGGCGCTGCAACTCCCGCAGGGTGATATGTTGGGGTTCGTTCATTGTTTCATCTCAAGCTCATTCTCAGCCGAGCAGGATTCCGATCGTGAGCAGTGCTCCGAAGAGCATGATGTTGCGGGCCGTCTCGCCGAGACAGATGTTCAGGGCGTCACCGTGGTCGATGCGGACCATCTTGCGCCACGTGGCGGTGTGGCCCACCAGGTAGACGAGCGGCAGCAGGGCGGCCCACGTGCGTCCGCCGGCCAGCAGTGTCAGGCAGAGCACTACGGCTGCGGCGCCGAGCGCGAAGTAGCTCCAGCTGCCGAACCGGGCGCCGAGAGCCACGACGATCGTGCGCTTGTGGCAGCGGGCATCCTCCTCGCGGTCGCGGAAGTTGTTGATCATCAGCATCGAGTCGATCACCAGTCCGCAGGCCAAGGCCGTGACAATGACCTCCCAGGTCCACGTGCCGGTCAGTACGTAATAGGTGAATCCGACGGGGACGAGCCCGAAAAAGAGAATGACGGCCACATCACCCAGCCCGTGATAGGCCAGCGGCCAGGGCCCGGCCGTGTAGAAGTAGGCGAAGAGGATGCAGACGGCACCCACGGCCACGAGTTCCCATCCGCCCCAGGCCAGCATGTCGTGACGCAGGGCCCAGACCAGAATGCCGATTCCGGCGGCGGCCGAGGCGAGTGTGAAGCCGACGATGCCGGCCGTCATGGCGCGCCGCGTAATGAATCCCTTGGCGAAGGCGCGGTCGGGTCCGAGCCGGTCGGGCTGGTCGGCCCCCTTGAGGAAGTCCCAGAGGTCGTTGACCAGGTTGGCCGTGCATTGCATCAGCAGGGCGAAGAGCAGGCACAGTACGGCCGGAAGCAGGTGGAACGATCCGTCGGTCCAGGCCAGGGCCGATCCCACGAGGATCAGGATGACGGCATTGCCGAGGCTGTACGGGCGGACGGCTATGAGCCATGCCGCAAGCGAATTGGTTTTCATGCTTTTTTGGATTTTGAGGTTAAAAATTCATGAAACATCCCTTCGGAGATCGGCAGGGTTCGGGTGATTTTCGGGTTGTATTTCTATTTCTTCTTGTGAGTTCTTCGGAGCGGGTCTTTACATCAGCGGTAGACCAGTTCGACGCGTCGCGGCATGGGACGGCCTTCGGGCAGCTGGATGCTCAGGATGCCCTCGCTGGTGATCGGGCGGCCGTTCTTGCGGGCGGGCTGCCAGCGCGGCGACTCCTCGACGGCCTTCAGCACACGGCGTTTGAGGCGGTTGTCGGTCGACTCCAGTGTGTCGTCGATCCGCACGGAGCCATCCTCCAGAATCGTATAGCGCAGGACGACCCGGGCTACCGGTTCGTCATCGTCCCAACGTATCTGGCGGGCGATGTAGTTGCCGAAGGTGGTGTCGGCGGGGAAGGCGGCCGGCTGGTCGTAACGCAACGTGATGAGCATCACGCCGTGCATGGCCCGTTCGCCGTAGCGGGCGATCGTCTCCTCGTCGGCCGGCAGCATCTCGACCCGTTCGATCTCTTCGGGCGGGATGTCGCCGATCTGCTCCGCGACTTTTCCGTTGACGATATACAGCGGGGTGGGTTTCGGCTTCGCGGCGCGCACCGAAAGGGCCATGAATACTCCCCACAGGAGCAGTATGATCATTCGTTTCATCATGCAGGATCTTTTCCTCCCTAAAACGTCGGTGCGGCGTCGGATATTGTCTCCTCAGGAGCGGCGGTCCGTCGCCCGGCTTGTCGATCGCCCTTTCCGTTTCTCAGCGGGGTGTGGCTTTCCCTCCCCCTCTTCGTTTCTCAGCGGGTCTCTGCGGGTGTGCCCCCCCCCTCTTCGGGTCAGAGTTCGCTCTCCTTCAGACGCTCGGCATTCTCGGCCACGATCAGATGGTCGATGCAATCCTGGATGTCGCCGTCCATGAAAGCCGCCAGGTTGTAGATCGTATAGTTGATGCGGTGGTCGGTGATGCGTCCCTGCGGGTAGTTGTAGGTGCGGATCTTGGCCGAACGGTCGCCCGTCGAGACCATCGTCTTGCGCTTGGAGGCGATCTCTTCGAGGTATTTCGAGTATTCGAGGTTGAAGACGCGCGTGCGCAGCTCCTCGAAGGCCTTGTCGAAGTTCTTCAACTGCGACTTCTGGTCCTGGCACTGCACGACGATACCCGTCGGGATGTGGGTCAGTCGGATGGCCGAGTAGGTCGTGTTGACCGACTGTCCGCCCGGGCCCGAGGCGCAGAAGATATCCTTGCGGATGTCGTTCATCGAGATCTCGACATCGAACTCCTCGGCTTCCGGAAGCACGGCCACCGAAGCGGCCGACGTGTGGACGCGACCCTGCGTTTCGGTCTGCGGCACGCGCTGCACGCGGTGCACGCCCGATTCGTACTTGAGCGTTCCGTAGACATTCTGTCCGGTGACCTTCATGACGACCTCCTTGTAGCCGCCTGCGGCTCCCTCCGAAGCGGAGGTGATTTCGTACTTCCACCCCTTCGATTCGATGTACTTCGTGTACATGCGCAGCAGGTCGCCCGCAAAGAGCGCCGCTTCGTCACCGCCCGTTCCGCCGCGGATCTCCATGATGGCGTTCTTCGAATCCTGGGGATCCTTCGGGATCAGGAGCAGTTTGATCTCCTCCTCGAGCTGGGCGATCTGCGGTTCGAGCTCCGAGATCATCTCCCGGGCCATCTCGCGCATCTCCTCGTCTTTGTCGTTGGCGTAGGTGTCCTTGGCCTCGGCCAGATTGGCCAGGGCCGTGCGGTAACGCTCCGAAGTCTCGATGATCGGTTCGAGCTCCTTGTACTCCTTGTTGAGCTGCACGAACTGCTTGACGTCGGCAATCACCTCGGGGTCGGTGAGTTTCTGTCCGATCTCCTCGTACTTGAGTTTCAGCCCGTCGAGGCGGGTCAATATCGAGTTGTCTGCCATAAAAAATGTATCGTATCTTGTTCAGCGTACAAAGATACGATACATTTGATTAAGAATGAAACAATCCGCCAAAATTTGCTGTCGGCCGTCGGATCCGGCCGTCGCAGCGGTGGCGTCGGGCTACAGGTCGAGCTGCTTGAGCCAGTCGAGCAGCGCAGCCTGCCACTCGTTCCGGTAGCGGAACGATTCGCGGATGCCCCAGCCGTGGCCGCCCGTCGGGTAGATGTGCATCGAGGCCTCGATGCCGTGTTCCTTCAGGGCGTTGTAGTAGCGCGTGCTGCTGACGGGCGGGACCGTCGTGTCGTCGTCCGAAAGCAGCAGCAGGGCCGGCGGCGTCTGCTTCGTCACGCGGTTCTCGAGCGAATAGTAGGCGTCGTTTTCCGCCGAGCGGTTTGCGCTGCCGATCAGGTTGGTGAACGATCCCTGATGCCCGGGGTGTGCCGTGATGACCGGGTAGAAGAGCAGCGAGAAGTCGGGACGTACGGCGCCCAGCGTCGACGCATAGGCAGCCAGGTGACCGCCGGCCGAGAAGCCCATGATGCCGACCTTGCGGCACGGGCAGCATTCGGCACCCGGGACCTCGCCCCGCAGGATGCGCAGCGCCTGTTCGGCATCCTCGAGCGGCACCTCCGGATGGCCGTTCGGCATGCGGTATTTCAGGACGCCGGCCGAGATGCCGTTCGAGGCCAGCCATTTGGCCACCTCGTAGCCTTCATAGTCGATGGCCAGGCGGGCATAGCCTCCGCCCGGGCAGATCACCACGCCCAGTCCCGTGTTCGGGGCCTGGGTCGTGTCGGCCGGGAAGAGGTAGAGTACCGCCTCCGAAACCCGGGCGATTCGATTGGGCTCCTGCTCCTCTTCGGGGGTGGTGATGCCGTTGCTGTGGGGCGCCGTGGCGTTGTCCCAGATGCGGACCGTGGCGGCCTGGCCATAGTCCTGTGCCGATACGGTGGTTGTCATGATGAGCACGAATGATGCGATTAACGGAAGAATGCGGTTCATGGTTGTATGTGGTTTTGGGTCGCTGTTTCGATTGATTTCGGCGTGTGCGGGGTCGGGAGTGGCTTCTCCGGCTCTCTCCACCTGCCCGTCGGAGACCGGAGCCCCCTCCCCGGCGTCAGATCACGATGTTGATGATCTTCCCCGGCACGACGATCACCTTCTTCGGCGTCTTGCCCTCGATCCATTTCTGGGCCTCGGGAGCCGTGACCACGTCGGCCTGAATCTCCGCCGGGCTCATCGACATGGCGTATTCGCGCTTGAAGCGCAGCTTGCCGTTGATCGAGACGGGGTATTCGAACGAGTTGCGCACGAGGTGCTTTTCGTCGTAGGCCGGGTACTGTGCGTCGCATACCGAGCCGCTCTTGCCCAGCGCCTCCCACAGCTCTTCGGCGATGTGCGGCGCGAAGGGGGCGATCAGCACCACCAGCGGTTCGAGGATTTCGCGCTTCGAGCAGTCGCCCAACTCGTTGAGGCAGATCATGAAGGCCGCCACCGAGGTGTTGAACGAGAAGTTTTCGATATCCTCGGTTACCTTCTTGATCGTCTTGTGGAGCGTGCGCAGCTCCTTCTCGGAGGCCTTTTCGTCCGTGACGCAGAACTTGCCGTCGCGGTCGTAGAAGAGCCGCCAGAAGCGGCGCAGGAACTTGTGGACGCCGTCGATGCCGTTCGTGTCCCAGGGTTTCGACTGCTCGAGCGGCCCGAGGAACATCTCGTACATGCGCAGCGTGTCGGCGCCGTATATCTCGACGATGTAGTCGGGGTTGACGACGTTGTACATCGACTTCGACATCTTCTCGATGGCCCAGCCGCAGACATATTTGCCGTCCTCGAGGATGAACTCCGCGTCGTGGAACTCCGGACGCCAGGCCCGGAAGGCGTCCAGATCGAGCAGGTCATTGCGGACGATGTTCACGTCGACGTGGATCTCCTGCGTTTCGTATTGGTCGCGCAGCCCGAGCGAGACGAACTTGTTCGTCCCGACGACGCGGTAGACGAAGTTCGAACGTCCCTGGATCATTCCCTGGTTGACGAGCTTCTTGAAGGGCTCCTCCTCGCAGACATAGCCCAGATCGTAGAGGAACATGTTCCAGAAGCGCGAGTACATCAGATGGCCCGTGGCGTGTTCGATGCCGCCGACGTAGAGGTCGACATTGCGCCAGTATTCGTCGGCCTGCTTGCCGACGAGCGCCTGGTCGTTGTGCGGATCCATATAGCGCAGGTAGTAGGCCGACGATCCGGCGAATCCCGGCATGGTCGACAGTTCATAGGGATAGCCCTCGGGGGTCTGCCACCCCTTGACGCGGGCCAGCGGCGGTTCGCCCT
The DNA here is from genome assembly GCA_944321185.1 of uncultured Alistipes sp. GTDB lineage: Bacteria > Bacteroidota > Bacteroidia > Bacteroidales > Rikenellaceae > Alistipes. Next base: position 136,608 of record CALUKH010000004.1, read on the forward strand.
GCTCCGTGGGGCCGAAATTCTCGATCGGCGGCAGTTCGAGCGGCAGTTTGTCCATCGGCAGCGGGTAGGCCGTGTCGTCCTTGTAGTAGATCGGGAAGGGTTCGCCCCAGTAGCGCTGGCGCGAGAAGATTGCGTCGCGCAGGCGGTAGTTGACCAGCCGTTTGCCCAGACCGCGGCGCTCGACCTCCTTGAACATCACCTGGATGGCCTCCTTGACGTCCTTGCCGTTGAGGAAATCCGAATTGATCATCCGGCCCGACTTGGCGTCGTAGGACTCCTTTTCGACGTCGCCGCCTTCGACCACCGGGATGATTTCCAGCCCGAAGTGGCGGGCGAAGGCCCAGTCGCGCGAATCGTGGGCCGGGACGGCCATGATGGCACCCGTTCCGTAGCCGGCCAGCACGTAGTCCGAGATGTAGATCGGAATGGTGCGCCCGGTGAAGGGGTTGATGGCGTAGGAGCCCGTCGCCACGCCGCTCACACGTTTGGTGTCGGCGATACGGTCACGCTCCGAGCGTTTTTTCGTCTGTTCGAGATACTCCTCCACGGCGGCGCGGTTCTCGAGCGTGGTCAGCTCGCCGACCCACTCGTGTTCGGGAGCGATGACCATGAACGTCACGCCGAAGATCGTGTCGGGACGCGTGGTGAAGATCTCCAGCTTCCGGTCCGAACCCTGGATGTCGAAGAAGACCTGCGCACCCTCCGAACGGCCGATCCAGTTGCGCTGGATCTCCTTGAGCGAATCGCTCCACTGGAGCTTGTCCAGGCCGTCCAGCATCCGCTGGGCGTAGGCCGTCACGCGCAGCAGCCACTGCTTCATGCGCTTCTGCTCGACGGGATAGCCGCCGCGCACCGACAGTCCGTCGTGCACCTCGTCGTTGGCCAGCACCGTGCCCAGTTTCGGACACCAGTTGACCATCGTGTCGGCCCGGAAGGCCAGACGGTAGTTCTGCAGCACCTGTTCGCGGCGCTTTTCGTCCCACGAGTTCCACTCCGCGGCCGTGAAGTGCAGATCCTGCGTCGAGGCCACGTCGAGCCCCTCGGTGCCCGAGGCCGCGAAGGCGGCCTTCAGCTCCTCGATCGGACGGGCCTGCCGGCGGCGGTTGTCGTAGTAGTGGGAGAACATTTCGAGGAAGGCCCACTGCGTCCACTTGTAGTAGGCGGGGTCGCACGTGCGCACCTCGCGGTCCCAGTCGAACGAGAAGCCGATCTTGTCCAGCTGCTGGCGATAGCGGGCGATGTTCTGCTCGGTGGTCACGGCCGGATGCTGGCCCGTCTGGATGGCGTATTGCTCGGCCGGAAGTCCGAAGGCGTCGTAGCCCATCGGGTGCAGGACGTTGAAGCCCTTCAGGCGTTTGTAGCGGGCGAAGATGTCCGAGGCGATGTAGCCCAGCGGGTGGCCGACGTGCAGCCCGGCCCCCGACGGGTAGGGGAACATGTCCAGCACGTAGAATTTCGGACGCGAGGGGTCCGTTTCAACTTTATAGGTTTTCCGCTCGCGCCAGCGCTGCTGCCACTTGGCTTCGATCTCCTTGAAATTGTACTCCATATCTCGTTAGGGTTTGTTTCGGATTTTCCGACAAAAATACGAAAAGTTTTTTCAGATTGGACCTTTTTCGGGGATTCTTTGCAAGAGGAGGTTTTCGGGGCGGTTTCCGGCGGCAAAAAACGGTGCGGTTTGCCGCAAACCGGATCGATCGCAAGGGGGCGTTGTGGCCTCATGCGTCGGGGCCTTTGGCGGGGTGTATGCCGCTCTGTCGGACGGCTGTTGCCGGGGTGGATCGGACGGTTCGGACGGTGTTTTCCGGCGGGGCGTGCAACGTCGTCTAATTCGATGACCGGTAGCGGGTTGTCAATTTGTGTATAAATGTTTTGTTATAATTCCCGTGGAAGTATCAGAAAAAAGAATGGCAAACCGGGCGAAAATCGCGAAAATCCCGAAAAAAGATGGGCTTATATATTGTATTTCCAAAAAAATGCGTACCTTTGCAGTCCATTTTGGACAATGGAAATAGATTTTTTAACCATTAAAGGACAGTTTTTACAATGCCAACTATTCAACAGTTAGTGAGAAACGGTCGTCTGTCGCTCGAGGACAAATCCAAGTCCCCGGCACTGGCCGCTTGTCCCCAGCGCCGTGGCGTCTGCACGCGTGTGTACACCACGACCCCCAAGAAGCCTAACTCGGCTATGCGTAAGGTGGCTCGTGTGCGTCTGACCAACGGCAAGGAGGTCAACGCCTACATCCCCGGTGAAGGCCACAACCTCCAGGAGCACTCCATCGTTCTGGTCCGCGGCGGTCGTGTGAAGGACCTCCCCGGTGTTCGTTATCACCTCGTGCGCGGTGCGCTTGACTCGGCCGGTGTGGACGGTCGCCGCCAGCGTCGCTCGAAGTACGGTGCAAAACGCCCCAAGGCAGGCAAGTAATCAACCACCCCCCCCCGAATCTCACTTGAGAAACAATCTTTAGACAACAGTAAATAGCAATGAGAAAAGCTAAGCCAAGAAAGCGAATTCTACTTCCGGATCCGAAGTTCGGAGACGTGGCCGTGACCCGTTTCGTGAACAACCTCATGCTGGATGGTAAGAAGAGTATTGCCTACTCGATTTTCTACGACTCGCTCGAAATCGTGGGCAAGAAGATGAAGGATGCTGATAAATCTCCGCTGGAAATCTGGAAACAGGCCCTGGAGAACATCACGCCCCAAGTCGAAGTGAAATCGAAGCGTATCGGTGGCGCGACGTTCCAGGTTCCTATGGAGGTTCGTCCGGAGCGCAAGATTTCTATTTCCATGAAAAACCTTGTCCTCTATTCCCGCAAGCGCGCCGGCAAGACGATGGCTGATAAGCTCGCAGCTGAAATCATGGACGCCTACAACCAGCAGGGTGCCGCCTTCAAACGCAAGGAGGAGATGCACCGCATGGCCGAGGCAAACAAGGCATTCGCACACTTCAGATTCTAAAACACGGACTCAGAGATGGCAACCAGAGATTTGCATTATACCCGCAATATCGGTATCATGGCCCACATCGATGCCGGTAAGACCACTACGTCCGAGCGAATCCTTTTCTACACGGGCAAGACCCACAAGATCGGCGAGGTGCACGAGGGCGGCGCGACGATGGACTGGATGGTCCAGGAGCAGGAGCGCGGCATCACGATCACCTCGGCCGCCACGACGGCCTTCTGGCACTACAAGGACCATCAGTACCAGATCAACCTGATCGACACCCCGGGACACGTGGACTTCACCGTCGAGGTGGAGCGTTCGCTGCGTGTGCTCGACGGCGCAATCGCCACGTTCTG
>CALUKH010000005.1 GCA_944321185.1 uncultured Alistipes sp.
TCGATGCTCTTCACGATCAACAACTCGCCCTTCTTCGGCAAGGACGGCAAATACGTCACTTCGCGCCACATCAAGGAGCGTCTGGACCGCGAACTGGAGAAGAATCTCGCCCTGCGCGTGACGCCCGGTCCGACGGCCGATTCATTCAACGTCTTCGGACGCGGCGTGCTGCACCTCTCGGTGCTGATCGAGACCATGCGCCGCGAGGGCTACGAACTGCAGGTCGGTCAGCCGCAGGTCATCACCAAGGAGATCGACGGCAAGAAGTGCGAACCGGTCGAGGAGCTGACGGTCGACTGCCCCGAAGAGCACTCCGGCACGGTGATCGACATGACCACGCGCCGCAAGGGTACGCTGCGCGACATGTCGTCGGACGGCGAACGCGTGCGGCTGCTGTTCGACATTCCGTCGCGAGGCATCATCGGACTGCGTTCGAACATGCTGACGGCCACGGCCGGCGAGGCGATCATGACCCACCGCTTCAAGGATTTCGAACCCTGGGCCGGCGACATCGAAATGCGCACCAACGGCTCGATCATCTCGGGCGAGACGGGCACGGCCTACGCCTACTCGATCGACAAGCTCCAGGACCGCGGACGCTTCTTCATCAGCCCGATGGATCAGGTCTACGAAGGCCAGGTCATCGGCGAACACACGCGTCAGAACGACATCACGGTCAACGTCACCAAGTCCAAACAGTTGACCAACATGCGTGCTTCGGGTTCGGACGACAAGGCCGTGATCGTGCCGCCGAAGGTCTTTACGCTCGAGGAGGCGCTCGAATACATCAAGGAGGACGAATACGTCGAGGTGACGCCCCACGCCATCCGTCTGAGAAAGATCCTGCTCCACGAAACCGACCGCAAACGCGCGGCCAAATAACCCGGTGACCGAACCCGACCCGACATCCGGACAAAGCGCAAACGGACAATGAACCATTTTACCCTGTCGCTCGCCACGGGAGCCATCGCCGGAGCACTGGTGGTCATACCAATGATCTTCCAGAAGTTCTCGTTCCGCAGCTGCATGGCGACGTTTCTGGTCTACCTGTTCGCCGGCGTGATCGTCTTCCACGGCAATCTGCCCTACCTGCCCTGGTGGGCCGACGGCATGGGCGTGACGGTGATGCTGACCCTGCCGACGCTCTTCGCGGCCTCGGGCAAGGAGCAGAAGTCGATTCCGCTGATTCTGTTCAATGCACTGCTGTTCGGATTCCTCATCAGCATGGCCGAACACTATCTGGCCTGACCGGGGGGGGGAGAGAGAGGAGCCGCAAGAGTGGGAACCGCGAAGGGAGGTCCCCAACCGGAGGGCCTCACAACCGGAGAGAAGCTCAAGCGAAGGGCCCCTCAACCGGAGGAGACAGACTTGGCGAGACACCCAAACCGGAGGAGGTTCGAAAGCGATGCCCGAATCGGACAACGTCAAAATCCCGACTCACAAAAAAACGGACTACGGTCCGTTTTTTTGTTTCCATCCCGACGCAGTATTACCCCGCGGCGACCGTTTTCATGAAAACTTCACACCCCAAAACCGCCATGAAAAGACTACTGCTCCTGCTGACCGCTGCCCTCGCGCTGGGGTCCTGCGACAACGACGATGCGTCGCGTACCGAGATCTGGACCGTTGCCCCCGAAAAGGGCGTGACGGGCATCACCATGGGATTCGGATATGTCCCGGCCTATATCATCCGCAAGGGGGTCGATGCCCCGTGGGAGACGACGGCCGCCCGCATCGAGGGTTTCACGTTCGAACCGGGCATTCAGGCAACCCTGCGCGTACGCATCGACCCGATCGTCAATCCGCCGGCCGACGGCCCCTGCGAACGCTATACGCTGGAGGAGCAGCTCGCGCACGCCGAAGCTGCCATGGAGATCGACCCGCTGATCTTCAGCCCCGAGTTGGAGATCCAGGTCGCCTCCAAGCGGGCCGATGCGACACTGGCCGGCTACTGGATCCGGGATCTGCGTTACGGGGAGGATGCTCAGTGGCAGGCTTTTCCGTGGGAGATCGAGGGCTTCGACTTCACGCCCGGCCATGAATACCGGCTGCGCATTCAACCCGTTGCCGTGTACGACGAAGCAAAGGCGGATCTGATCGACGCCGATTCGTGGAGCGTGAAATACAACCTGCGGGCGCTGCTCTCCGACGAAGTGAAGACCTCCGAAGGTCTGCCGCAATAGAGCCGGCAAAGAGTCGATTTGCGCGATCAGCCATACAGCGCCTCACAGGCACCCGGACGGGCTCCGTCCCCATAGCGCAACGTCTCGGGCCGAACACCCTACCGGCGCAGCGTGGCGAATGAAAGGATGTGCCACGTGACGCCGACCGCCACGCCCAGCAACAACAGCTGTGCCCACCACCAGCGGTCGACCACGGCGAAGATGCAGTAAAGCAGCGACGCCCAGAGCAGCCCCACGGAGAGGATCTTGGCATGGAGCGGGATGGCGCGGTTTTCGCGGAAATGACGGATGTAGGGCCCCAACCGGCGATGGGCGAGCAGCCAGGCATAGAGCCGCGGCGAGGAGCGCACCCAAAGGGCTGCGGCCAGCAGCAGAAAGGGAGTCGTCGGGAGCAGCGGCACGAAAATACCGAGGATCCCCAACAGAAGCGCCAGCGCGCCAAGAAGTGTAAAAAGGGGCTTCACGCCACAAAAATACGCAAATTCGAGGCTCCGAAACCGTTGCGGGAAAAATATTTCGCTAACTTTGCGTTTGCAAATCAAACAACACTCAAAAATCGAGATACGATGACAAAAATCGGTATCGCCAGCGATCACGCCGGCTATGAAATGAAGGAATTCCTGGTAGGTTACCTCGACGCCATGGGCTACGAGGTGCTGGATTTCGGCACGGACTCTCCCGAGAGTGTCGACTATCCGGACTATGCGCATCCGCTGGCCGAAGCGGTCGAGAAGGGCGAGGTAGCCTGCGGCGTGGCCCTGTGCGGTTCGGGCGAGGGAATGTCCATCACCCTGAACAAGCATCAGGGAGTCCGGGCGGGACTCTGCTGGGATCCCGAGATCGCCTCGCTGATCCGCCGTCACAATGATGCCAACGTGATCGTCTTCCCGGCACGCTTCATCACCAACGACGAGGCCGTGCAGATGCTCGACGCCTACTTTGCGGCGCAGTTCGAGGGTGGACGCCACGAGAAGCGGGTCGCCAAGATTCCGGTTCCGACCGCTGCCGCCGAAAGCAGCAAATAGCAAAGCTGCAAATAGCGCCGGAAATATTGGGACATAGCATCTTCTGCTTCCGGGACCACCAATCAGGCGCCGGCTGCGACGAGCGAAAAGCTCCGGTCTCAGAAGGTAGATGGGACGGAGGTCCCTCCACAAGCCGAGAGCAGAACAGAGCGGGACGGCCACTTGAAGCGGGCACAACGAGGCGTGAAACGCCGGCAGATCCCGGGATCATGAGAGTGGCTCCGCCAAAGGAGGGGGAGGGTAAAAATACGGGATGTGGGAGAAATCCTCTTCCCGACCGGATCACAATGCAAAGACAAAGGGCGAGAGAGCATGCAGCTCCTCGCCTTTTTCGTGCCCGGCAAAGAGCCCGAAGACGGCCGAACCGCTCCCCGACATCGAAGCATAGAGCGCCCCGGCATCGAGCAGCTGCTTCTTGACGGCCCGGATGGCGGGATGTGCCGGAAAGACCGACTCTTCGAAATCATTGGTCACCGTCCCCTGCCACTCCGCCACGGGACGCCGCAACCGCTCGGCCAACGGCACAGCCGGCACCCGCGGCCGCACTCCGGCATAGGCTTCGCGTGTCGAGACTCCCTCGTCGGGCTTCACCACCACGAGCGTCATTCCCTTCAGATCCAACGCAAAAGGGGTCATCACCTCACCGCGGCCCGTGCACAGCTGCGGCGTATTGCGCACGAAGAAGGCCGTATCGCTGCCCAGTTCGGCGGCCCGGGCAATCAACTCCTCCTCGGAGAGCCCCAGCTCAAACAGGCGGTCGAGCGCCACGACCACCGCCGTGGCATCGGACGAACCTCCGCCCAGCCCCGCACCAAACGGTACGCGCTTCACCAGACGGATCCGTACGCCGTCGACCCCGTAACGGTCGTGCATCAGCCGGAAGGCCTTCAGACAGATATTCTCCTCGGCGGGACAATCCACCGCCAGCCCTTCGGTGAGGAACTCCGCGCCCGTCGTTCCGGTGCGCACGACCTCCACCTCATCGAAAAGTCCCCGCACGGGGAACATCACCGTCTCCAGATCGTGGTAGCCGTCGGCCCGGCGACGCAGGATGTCCAGACCCAGATTGATTTTGCAGTTTGCTCGAAGAATCATGACACAAAGATACGAAAAGAGGCGCGGAAAAGGCCCTCTGCCGGCGAAATTTTAACCGCCCGATGCGGCGTTTTCGGAAGAGCGGCAAAATTCGTATTTTTGCCGTATGAAATTCCGCACCGAAATCGAACCCCTCGCCACCGATCTGCGGATCGGTTACCGCAACCACATCCTCGCCCTCGGGTCGTGCTTCGCCTCGCATATGGCCGACCGTCTCGCCGCAGCGAAATTCCACGTCGTGAAGAACCCCTCGGGGATCCTCTTCAACCCGCTCTCGATCGCCGAGGCGATCCGCAGTTATGCCGCCGCGCAACCCGTCACACGTCAGGAGCTGGGCTTCGACGGCGACCTCTGGTACCATTTCAATTTCCACGGCGACTTCTCGGCGCCGACCGCCGACGAGGCTCTGCAACGCATGAACCGCGCCCGGCAGGCGGGGGCCGAAGCGCTCCGCACGGCCGACCGTGTGATCCTCACTCTCGGCACGGCCTGGGTCTACGAACACGACGGACACGTCGTGGCCAACTGCCACCGCCGTCCCGCCGCCGAGTTTTCGCGACGACGGCTGACCGTCGACGAAGTGGTCGCGTGCCTCACGGAGATCATCGAAGGACCGTTGGCCGGCAAACGCACGCTGCTGACGGTCAGCCCCGTGCGACACCTCGGCGACGGGCTCCCGGGCAATGCCGCAAGCAAGGCCACGCTGCGTCTGGCGGCCGAAATCCTCACGGAACGCCTCCCGCAGGTGGACTATTTCCCGGCCTTCGAGATCCTCCTGGACGATCTGCGCGACTACCGTTTCTATGCCGACGACCTGGTCCACCCCGCTCAGCAGGCGATCGCCTATCTGTGGGAACGCTTCGCCGAGGCGCTGCTCGACGACGAGGCCCGGCGGCTGCTTCCCGAAGTCGAGGCGATCGTCGCCGCCGCGGCCCACCGCCCCCGCAATCCCCGCAACGAAGCCCACCGTGCTTTCTGCCGCCGCCAGCTCGAACGGATCGCCGCCCTGCCCGGAATCGATTTTCAGCCCGAAAGCGCGCTTTTCAGACAATGTATCGAAATAAATTCGTAAATTTGCGGCTCATACGAACCGCAACCATGAACACGCGCCTCACACTGATTCTCATATCCGCTCTGACGGCCTTCGGCCCCGTCGCGGCACAACCCCGCCTGATCGTCGAAATCGTCATCGGCTCAATGCGTGCCGGCGATCTGGATCGTTACGCCGCCAACTTCTCGGACGACGGTTTCCGCCGTCTTACCGAACGCGGCACGCTCTACGCGGACGCCCGTTACGACTGCCAGCAGACCACGACCCCCGTCTCGCTGGCCACACTCGCCACGGGGGCCATGCCCTCGACCCACGGCGTGATCGGTCCCCGCTGGATCGACTACACGACCAACCGCACGGTCCGGCTCATCGACGGCCGCCAGGGCCCCGGAGCCTACCATCGCATCGCCCCGACACTGGCCGAAACGCTTCTCGAACAGGCCCCCGGCAGCCGGGCCGTCACCATCGCCGCCGAGGCGCTGTCGGCCGTCGTGATGGCCGGACGCGGCGGCGAAGTCTTCTGGCTCGACTCCACGCGCTGCGACTGGATCTCGTCACCCTACTACACCGAACAACTCCCCGACTGGATCGAACGCAGCAACCGCGAACGCTACAACCTCTCGTACATCGGCCTCGAATGGCGTTCGCTGCTCGAAAAGAGCCGCTACATCAACACGCGTCAGCACGACATCATCCTCTCGGGCCGCACCAAACGCGACGAGGATACCGACGGTCAGCAGCGTCTGAAACTCACGAACGACTACGAACGGCTGCTCTACACCCCGGCCGGCAACACTGCCGTGCTGGGGCTGGCCAAGCAGGCCATTGCCCAATACCGCCTCGGAGACGACGAGGTGCCCGATCTGCTGAACATCTGTCTCGACTCGCCGCGCCGCATCGCCGAGGCCTACGGTCCCGAATCGGTCGAGGTCGAGGACATGTACTACCGGCTCGACCGCGATCTGGCCGACTTTCTGACCTTCGTTTTCGCGCAGGTCAAGGATGCAAACGCCCTGATCGTCGTCACCTCGGACCACGGCACCAGCCCCTCCTACGACGCCGGACGCGAAGTGGCCGAACGTTTCAACAGCCGGCAGTTCGAGGTCATCGTCAACGGATTCCTCAACGTCCGCTACGGCACGGGCGACTGGGTGGTCGGATACGGCGACAAATCGCTGTGGCTGAACCACAACCTCATCTACGAACGGGGGCTGAATCTGGCCGAGGTGCAGAACGAGGTGGCCATCTTCGCCATGCAGTTCAGCGGCGTGTCGCACGCTCTGGCCGCCACGGCCATGCGCACGAGCTACTTCGGCAGCGGATATGCCCGCATGATGCAGAACAGCTTCTACCCGCGCCGCTCGGGCGACGTGATCCTCAACCTGATGCCCGGCTGGATCGAGGAGCAGGAGCGCTGCTGGTCGATGTCCGGCTCGATGTACGGCTACGACACCGAGGTGCCGCTCGTCTTCTACGGCAAGGGCGCCGGTCCGCTGCGCGTGAACCGCCGCGTGGAGATGACCTCCCTGGCCCCGACCCTGGCCCGCGTGGCCGGTGTGCGCGAACCCGCCGCCTCGGAAGGCACCCCCCTCGAAGAGATTGCCGACCTCTGACCCCAAGAATCAAAAATCAAACGTACAAGATGGATAAAATTCAGGACGAAATCATCGACGAGTTCTCGGTCTTCGACGACTGGCTCGACAAGTATGACTATCTGATCAGCCTGAGCGAAACGCTGCCGCCGATCGCCCCCGAACACCGCACCGAACAGTACCTCATCCAGGGGTGTCAGTCGCGCGTGTGGGTCGATGCCCGGCTCGACGGCGGACGCGTCTACTATGCGGCCGACAGCGATGCCATAATAACCAAGGGAATTATCGCGTTATTGATCCGTGTACTGAACGGCCGGACCCCGAAGGAGATCCTCGACACGGAACTCTACTTCATCGACCGCATCGGTCTGAGCGCCAACCTCTCGCCTACGCGGGCCAACGGTCTGGTGGCCATGATCAAGCAGATGCGCCTCTATGCGCTGGCCTTCGAGACCAAGGTCGAGGCCGAAGAGTCGAAATAACGCCCAACGGATTCCGTCCGGCCCCGACACGGCGGCAGATCCCGCAAAACAAGGAAAAACAACGAAAAAGCATGACACCCGAAGAGATTCTTGAGGTCGAAAAGGAGATCGTCGCGACGCTCAAGAACATATACGATCCGGAAATTCCGGTCAACATTTACGATCTCGGTCTGGTCTACGAAATCGACTACACGCCCGACGGCGTGGCCACGATCCGCATGACCCTCACCGCCCCCAACTGCCCGATGGCCGACATGCTCGTCGAGGATGTCAACCAGCAGGTGGCCAAGGTCAAGGGGGTGAAGTCGGTGAACGTCATCCTGACGTTCGACCCCGTCTGGGACAAGAGCATGATGTCGGAAGAGGCGCTGCTCGAACTCAACATGCTGTAACGATGGGCGGCGCGAAGGACGATACCCGGGAGTGCGACGTCCGGCGGACGATCGAACGGCTCGAGGCCCGGTCCGGCGAACACGCCTGCGGCGGATTCCTCGCCTCGCTCGACGACCTGCAGCGTACGGAACTCTTCACGGCGCTGATCTTCGACCGCCTCGAACGCAAGATGCGCACCGTCGAAGCCCTCCGCACGGAGGCCGCCGACAACTGGAACCAGACCTTCTACCTGCTCTACTTCCGCACGCTGGGCGACCGCTGCAACCAGGAGACCTATCTCGAACTGGCCCGACGCGTCCCCTACAAGATCGTCCTGCGCGAACGCAAGGTGCCGCATGCCGTCGAGGCGATGCTGTTCGGCGCCTCGGGGCTGCTGGACCTCTACCGCAACGACGAATATACGCTCAACCTGCGCCGTAACTTCGAACACCTGGCCGCCAAGTACGAAATCCGCCCGATGGAGGCAGCGGCGTGGGAACTGGCCGAGATCCGTCCGGCCAACCATCCCGTCCTGCGGCTGGCCCAGGCTGCGGAGTTCTTCACCCAGGACGAATTCATCATGGACCGCGCCATGGCCTGCCGCCGCGAGGAGGATGTACGCGCCCTCTTCGGCATCGAAGCCTCGGAATACTGGCGCACGCACTTCATCCCCGGCGCCGAAAGCGACGCCCGTCCCAAACGAATCGGCGCCTTCAAGGCCAACATCATCGGCATCAATCTGGTCGTCGTCCTGCAATTCGCCTACGGCAGCTACACCCGCAGCGAACGGCTGCGCGACAGTGCCCTCTCGCTGCTCGAAACCCTTCCGGCCGAGGACAACCGCTACATGCGCGAATGGGCGGCCGCAGGTCTGCGCCCCCGCAATGCCTTCGAGAGCCAGGCCCTGTTGCAACTGTCGACCGAATACTGTGCCCGTCACCGATGTGCGGAGTGTCCCGTCGGACGCCGCCTGGTAAAGGTCCTTGCCAAAACATAATGCCCGGCTGAAAAAAATCGCCCCCTAAACTAGATTGCCTGCCCCCCTGTGACCATGAAACCCGCCTCTGCCAACCCGCTCGTCAGCGTCATCATGCCCCTCTACAATGCGGAGCGTTTCGTCGGCGAAAGCATCGACAGCGTTCTCGCCCAGAGCGTCCCGGCGTTCGAACTGATCGTCATCGACGACTGCTCGACCGATGCCTCGGTCCAGATCGTGGAGGAATTCATGGCACGCGATCCGCGCATCACGCTGCTCCGCAACGAACGCAACCTCGGCGCCGCCCGCACGCGGAATCGGGGGCTCGATGCGGCCCGCGGGCAATTCATCGCCTTCCTCGATGCCGACGATATCTGTCTGCCGGAGCGTTTCGAGAAGCAGCTCGCCTTCTTCGACGCAAATCCCCGGGTCGACATCTGCGGCAGTTTCTACGCCATCTTCGACAACGACCGCGGCCGCGAATCCGCCCGCTGCTGCGAACTCCCCACGTCGCCCGACGAGATCCGCTACAAGATCTTCTTCATCGATCCGCTGGGCATGTCGACGGTCATGCTCCGCAGCGAGGCGTTGCGGCGCACCGGCATCCGCTTCCGGGAGTGTCTCTCGGAGGATTACCAACTGTGGGCCGACCTCTCGGACCGGCTGGTTATGGCCAACATCCCGGAGTGTCTGATCCACTACCGACGGTGGGAAAACCAGACCTCGTCGCGCAAACTGGAGGCCCTGATCGACTGCGCCGCAGGTATTCAGCGCGATCTGCTCGACAGGCGGCTCGGGATCCGGCTGACGGACGATCAGGCCCGGATCTTCGCCCGCTTCACCTACCGACCCGAAACGCTGCAACGCTCCGATCTACCCTTTTTCCGGCAGCTGTCGATCCGCTTCTACCGCGCCTACCGACAGCGGGAGCCCCATACGCCATCCCATCTCAAACGATTCCTGCTCGGTCAGTATCTTGCCCATTTCAGGCGGTTCCATCCCTCGTGGCGGACGCGCATCGAAAAGCGGCTCTTCCGTCTCGCCCTGCTGATCGGATAGACGCTCCGCGAGGCTCCGCAACGAAATGACGTTCACCCCCCCCGAAGCCGTCTTCTGCCGCCATCCGCATCCTGCGGCGAAAAAAGTGCACAAATCCAGGCTCCATTTTTTCGCATTTCTTCGTAATTCCCGGAAAAATGAGTATCTTTGTAGGATTTACAACCAAAACACGAAATCATTACAAACCCCGTATGGATATAGTTGCCAGTATCATCAAAGCCCTCTTCGGCTCGAAAGCCGACAAGGACCGTAAACTGATCGAACCCTATCTGCAGAAAATCAAGGCCGTATACCCGTCGATCGAGGCCCTCTCGAACGACGAACTCCGTGCCCGCAGCGAGGACCTCAAGAAACAGATCGCCGACTACATCGCCGCGGACGAAGCCCGCATCGTCGACCTGAAGGCCCGGCTCGAAAAACCCGAAACGTCGCTCGAAGAGAAGGAGAAGATCTCCAAGGAGATCGACACCACCACCAAACGCATCGACGACCGCATCGAGGAGATCCTCGACCGACTCCTGCCCGAAGCCTTCGCCATCATGAAGGATACGGCCCGCCGATTCGCCCAGAACGATACGGTGGTCGTCACGGCCAACGACTTCGACCGCGAACTCGCCGCCACGAAGGATTTCGTCACCATCGACGGCGATAAGGCCATCTATGCCACCCACTGGATGGCCGGCGGCAATGACGTCAAGTGGGACATGATCCACTACGACGTGCAGCTCTTCGGCGGCGTGGTGCTCCACCAGGGCAAGATCGCCGAAATGGCAACGGGTGAAGGCAAGACCCTCGTGGCCACGCTCCCCGTATTCCTCAACGCCCTGGCCAAAAAGGGCGTCCACATGGTCACGGTGAACAACTACCTGGCCAAGCGTGACTCCGAATGGATGGGCCCGATGTACGAGTTCCACGGCCTCTCGGTGGCCTGCATCGACGACACCCAGCCCAACTCCGAAGCCCGCCGCAAAGCCTACATGGCCGACATCACCTTCGGTACGAACAACGAGTACGGCTTCGACTACCTGCGCGACAACATGGCCTCGTCGCCCAAGGACCTCGTGCAGCGCAAGCACCACTTCGCCATCGTCGACGAGGTCGACTCGGTGCTGATCGACGACGCCCGCACCCCGCTGATCATCTCCGGACCCGTGCCCAAGGGCGACGACCAGCTGTTTGAGCAGTACTGCCCCTCGATCGACCACCTCTACAACTTGCAGAAGAACCTCGTCACGCAGCTTCTGGCCGAGGCCCGGCAGCTCATCTCGGCCGGAAAGACCGAGGAGGGCGGCATCAAGCTCTACCGCGCGCACAAGGGGCTCCCGAAGTACAAACCCCTGATCAAATACCTCTCGGAGCAGGGTGTCAAGGCCCTCATGCAGAAGACCGAAAACGTCTACATGCAGGACAACAACCGCCGCATGCCCGAGATCACCGACGACCTCTTCTTCGTCATCGACGAAAAGCTCAATTCGGTCGAGCTGACCGACAAAGGCCACGAGGTGCTGTCGAAATACTTCAACGAGGACGGATTCTTCGTGCTGCCGGACATCGGCGCCGAGGTGGCCGAACTCGAAAAGAGCCAGCTCTCGCCCGAAGAGAAGGCCGCCAAGCGCAGCGAAGTCATCAACGACTACGCCATCAAGTCGGAGCGCGTCCACACGGTGATCCAGCTGCTGAAGGCCTTCGCCATGTTCGAGAAGGATGTCGAGTATGTGGTGATGGACAACAAGGTGAAGATCGTCGACGAACAGACCGGACGTATCCTCGAAGGTCGCCGCTACTCGGACGGCCTGCACCAGGCCATCGAGGCCAAGGAGCACGTCAAGGTCGAGGCCGCCACGCAGACCTTCGCCACCATCACGCTGCAGAACTACTTCCGCATGTACCACAAGCTGGCCGGTATGACCGGTACGGCCGAAACCGAGGCCTCGGAGTTCTGGAGCATCTACAAACTCGACGTGGTGGTGATCCCCACGAACCGTCCCGTAATCCGCGACGACCGTCAGGATCTCATCTACAAGACCAAACGCGAAAAGTACAACGCCGTCATCGAGGAGATCGTCCGGCTGGTGGGCCAGGGCCGTCCGGTGCTGGTCGGCACGACGTCGGTCGAGATCTCCGAGCTGCTGAGCCGCATGTTGAAACTGCGCGGCATCAAGCATAACGTACTGAACGCCAAGCAGCATGCCCTCGAGGCTCAGGTGGTGGCCGAAGCCGGACGTTCGGGACAGGTGACCATCGCCACGAACATGGCCGGTCGTGGTACCGATATCAAGTTGACGCCCGAGGTGAAGGCCGCAGGCGGTCTGGCCATCATCGGTACGGAGCGCCACGAAAGCCGCCGTGTCGACCGCCAGCTGCGCGGTCGTGCCGGACGTCAGGGCGACCCGGGATCGTCGCAGTTCTTCGTCTCGCTCGAGGATGACCTGATGCGTCTGTTCGGTTCGGGACGTATCGCCACGATGATGGACCGCATGGGCCTGAAGGAGGGCGAGGTGATCCAGTCGAAGATGATGACCAAAGCCATCGAGCGCGCCCAGAAGAAGGTCGAGGAGAACAACTTCGGCATCCGCAAGCGCCTGCTCGAATACGACGACGTGATGAACTCGCAGCGCGAGGTGATCTACACGCGCCGCCGCCACGCCCTCTACGGCGAACGCATCGAAATCGACCTGAACAACATCATGTACGACTTCGCCGATAACTTCGTCGAGGAGAACCGCGGCATCGACTACGAGGATTTCCGCATGGAGCTGATCCGTCAGGTGGCTGTCGAGCTGCCGATGGACGAGGCCGCGTACAAGAATGCCAAGCCCGCCGAGCTGACCGAAGCCATCGTCAAGGCCCTCAAGGAGGCCTACGCCCGCCGCGCCAAGGCCGTGGCCGACACCGTGCGGCCCGTCATGGAGCGCATCTACGAGGACCGCAAGGACCAGCTGGATTCGAACATCTACTTCCCGATCACGGACGGCCACCTCGGCTACAACGTGCCGGTCAACCTGCGCCGCTGCAAGGAGACCGACGGCGCCGAGATCTACAAGGTCTTCTCGAAGATCGTGATGTTCACGACGATCGACGACGCCTGGCGGGAGCATCTGCGCGAGATGGACGACCTGCGTCAGAGCGTGCAGAACGCCACCTACGAGCAGAAGGACCCGCTGCTGATCTACAAGTTCGAGTCGTTCGGGCTCTTCTCGAAGATGCTCATCAAGGTCAACCGCGAGGTGCTTTCGATCCTCGACCGCGCCTACATCCCCGTGCGCGAGCAGAGCGCCGAGGAGGCACAGCGGCTGCAGCAGGAGCGCGAACGCCGGGCCAAGGTCGATGTCAACAAGCTGCAGGCTTCGCGCATGCAGGCTGCGGCCCAGGCCGGACAGCAGGAGCGTCAGAAGCCCATGCCGCTTCACGTCGAGAAGAAGGTCGGCCGCAACGATCCCTGCCCCTGCGGTTCGGGCAAAAAGTACAAGAACTGCCACGGCAAGGGGCTCTAGGGTTTTAAGAAAACCTCTCTATGGGGGGGGGCCGGAAGGTCCGTTGCCCTGCCAGGGTTTTAAGAAACCCCCTTTATGGGGATGAAAGCTTCGACGGGTCCGGAAAGTCCGTTGCCCCGTGACCGGAAGAAACGGGCCGGAGGGTCGCCGAAAGCGGCTTTCCGGTCCTTTCCATAAAACCTATAAACCGAAAACGATGGGTTATCAGGAAGAAAAACAACACCAGCTCGACCTGCGCTATCTCCGCATGGCGCGAATATGGGCCGAAAATTCCTATTGCGTGCGCCGAAAGGTCGGGGCACTGATCGTCAAGGACAAGATGATCATCTCGGACGGCTATAACGGAACCCCCTCGGGTTTCGAGAATATCTGCGAGGACGAAAACGGCAAGACCAAATCCTACGTGCTCCATGCCGAGGCCAACGCCATCACCAAGGTCGCCAAGTCGGCCAACAACTGCGACGGATCGACCCTCTACATCACGGCGGCACCCTGCATCGAATGCTCGAAACTCATCATTCAGGCCGGAATCAAACGCGTGGTCTACTCCGAAGATTACCGCTCGGAGGAGGGGCTCGATCTGCTGCGACGTGTCGGCATCGAGTGCGTGCAGTACAAACCCGACGAAATCGGTTAGAGAAGACGGGATGCCGGATACGGGCACTCGCCGTACGCCCCGACACGCCCCGCGTACCGAACAGTTTCCGAGAACAAACGGCTCCCGGAACGAAGACTGGTGCGGATGAAAGATCGGCGCAGAAGAGTCGAAACCCTTACGAAAAGCCCTGCGGGGCTTTTTCTTTTTGCCGGCAGGAGCCTGCTTCGGAGCGAAAGTTGCAAATTCGGGCGACATGTCGTATCTTGTCGCCGCGAAAACCAAATCCGGGAATGTCATGAAACGCATCGTCATTATGGGGGCCACCTCCGGGCTGGGGCTGGAGACCGCAAGGCTCTGCATCCGCGAAGGGTGGCGCGTGGGGGCTGCCGGACGCCGCATCGAAGCGCTCGAAGCGCTCCGCGCCGAAGCTCCCGAACAGGTCGAGATCGAACCCATGGACATTACCCGCGACGATGCTCCGGAACACCTGAACAGCCTCATCGAACGCCTTGGCGGGATGGATATCTACCTCCACGCATCGGGAATCGGAAGCCGCAACCTCGAACTGCGGCCCGATATCGAGCTCTCGACCCTGCGCACCAACGGCGAAGGTTTCGTGCGGATGATTACAGCGGCGTTTGCCTATTTCCGCCAAACGGGCGGCGGGCAACTGGCCGTCATCAGTTCGATTGCCGGCACGCGCGGTCTGGGTGCTGCCCCCGCCTACTCGGCCACCAAACGCATGCAGAATACCTACATCGATGCGCTGGCGCAACTGGCCCGCATGGAGGGGTTGGCGATCCGTTTCACGGACATCCGGCCCGGATTCGTGGCCACACCGATGCTCTCTCCTCACGGCAACTATCCCCTGCTGATGCGACCCGAGAAGGTGGCCCGACGCATCATGGAGGTCCTGCGCAGACCCCGCCGCAGGGTGGTCATCGACCGGCGCTATGCCCTGCTGGTTGCGCTGTGGAGGGCTATTCCGCAAGGGGTGTGGGAGCGGCTGAATATTCGGACCCGGGAGTAGATGCCACGCAGAAAACATACCCATCGCGAACGACTGCTTGTCACGGGAGCCATCCTGCTGATGCTGCTCGCGGCCGGCGTGCTGTTGACCGGGCGAATCATCAACCGCCGGGCCGGCCAGATGAGCGACCGCATCGCCGCCCAGATCAGCGAGTCGCACAGCCTGCTGTTGCAGGCCGAACTCGACCGTACGGAGCAGATCCTCACCGCGGCAATCGACTTCCTGCGCACGCATGCCGACGCCACGGAGCGTGAACTGCAACTCCTGACCTCCACGCTGCTCGAGGTCGATGCCAAGGCCGACGCCGTCTGGTTTGCAAAACCCGGCGACGGAGCCGTACGCCGCTACATGCGCACCGGGGCTTCGCAAACGGTCTTCGTCGACCGCATCACACAGCCCGACAGCGGAATCCGCAGCAGGGTCGTCACCCGAGAGGGCATCCGCATTTGGGTGCTGACCGGCACGGTGCGCAACGCCTCGGGGCAGTTACGCACCTGCGGAATCGACTACCCGCTGTCGAAACTCTACGCCTACATGACCGAACAACGTCCTCACAGCCGCAGTTCGGCCATGCTGCTCGATCCCGAAGGGGTGATTGTCTTTCACCCGGATAGCCTGCTGCTCGGGCATACGCTGACGGACGATGCCTCGCACGAGGCCCTGCGCGAAGTCACGACCACCAACCGCCGCGTCATCACGCAGGCCTTCTCCGACTACCTCGGCATCGACGAACAACGCATCTACTATCCGCTCCGGCTCGGCAACGAACGCTGGGTGGCCGGCATCGGAATCCCGAGGCTGGTGATCGAACAGGAGATCGACGACTTCCACCTCTACACCATTCTCACGGCGCTGATCTCCGTGCTGCTGTTCGCCGTGCTGCTCATCGTGGCGCAACGACGCTGGCGGCGGGAGTATGCCCTGCGGCGCCTCTCGGAGCAGGAGTCGGCCCAGTTGCAGCTGCAGCAGGTCATCGAACAGATCGACCCGCACTTCCTCTTCAATTCGCTCAACTCGCTCTACGCGCTGATCCGCTGCAACCCCGAACAGGCCCGCGAATTCACCCTCACCCTCTCGCGCGTCTACCGCCGTGTGCTGGAACGCCGCAAGCAGATCCTCGCCACGCTGGCCGAAGAGATCGAATTCACGTGGCAATACCACTCGCTGCAACAGATCCGCTTCGGTGAAAGCCTCGAACTGACCACGGCCATCGACCCCGTGCTGCGCAACCGTCGGATCCCGGCCATGAGCCTCCAGACGCTGGTCGAGAATGCCGTGAAGCACAACCGCATCTCGCCGCACAACCCGCTCCGCATCCGCATCCGCACCGAGGGCGAAACGCTGCTCATCGAAAACAACTGCACGCCGCGCGACAACGAATCCCCCGAATCACTCGGCGTCGGACTCGAACGCATCCGCTCGATCTACCGCTTCTACACCGACCAGAACATCTCGATCAGCATCGAGCAAGGGTTGTTCCGCTGCCGGCTCCCGCTGCTGCCCGAAGAGCCATAATCCGCTGTTTCGGCCATTCACTCCCCCGATTCGGGCATTCGCGACCGAAGATTTCCGCTTCACGATGGAAAATTTTATTATTGCATCGTGCGGATTACGTCCCCGCACGAAAAGGCAATAGGAAAATGAGAGATACACGTGGATTCATCCGGACGTTGCTTGTTCTGACGGCCCTGCTCCTGGTCACGGCTACAGCCGAGGCCCGGAAGCGTCAGCCCCGCAAGTCGAAACGCTCCGAAGCGATCGCCCAACCCGGCGACTCGACCCGAAACAAGAAGAACCCCTACGAGAAGATCCTCCGCGAATCGGCAACCGATCACGGCATGTTCGACGTCCACCGCAAGGGGACCGACCTGTGGTTCGAAATCCCCGATTCGCTGCTCGAACGCGACATCCTGGTGGTCAACAAGATCTCGGGTGTGCCCTACGCACTCAACGATGCCGGAATCAACAAGGGAATGGGCTTCGGCGAGAAACTCGTCCGCTTCCACAAGGATACCCTTTATAAAAAGGTATGGGTTACGACGCGCGACGCCCGCATCTCGGCCCCGGCAACGGACCGCATCGCCCGTTCGGTGAAGGACAACTACCGCGAATCGGTCATCGAACAGTTCCCGATCGAGGCCTACAACGCCGATTCGACCTCTGTGATCGTCAAGGTCAACAAGGTCTTCGACGGCAGCGAGAAGAGCTTCAACGACCTCTTCGGAGCACTGCGCTCGGGCAGCGTCAACCGCGAGCTCTCGAAAATCGGCACGGTCAAGTCCTTCCCGCGCAACATCCTCGTCAAGTCGATCCTCGCCGGCAGCCGCTCGGGCGAGGAGGGCGAACCGACACCGCTCACCGTCGAGATCACCTCGAATCTGGTACTGCTCGACCGTGAGCCGATGCGTCCGCGCTTTTCCGACGACCGCGTGGGCTACTTCGAGATCGGTCACCTCTACTTCAACGACACGCAGCAGAAGGCCGAAGAGCGGGCCTTCATCAACCGCTGGCGGCTCGAACCCCGCCCCGAGGATCGGGAACGCTACCTGCGCGGCGAACTGGTCGAACCGGCCAAACCCATCGTGTTGTGGATCGATCCCGCCACGCCCGAAGTCTGGGTGCCCTACATCAAGCGCGGCATCGAGGAGTGGCAGGAGGCCTTCGAGGCTGCCGGCTTCAGGAACGCCATCCAGGCCCGCGAGGTGGGGCCCGATGAGGAGGCCGATTTCGACATCGACGACGTGCGCTACTCGGTGGTGACCTACGCCGCATCGGAGCTGGCCAACGCCATGGGTCCCTCGGTCATTGACCCGCGCAGCGGCGAGATCATCGAAGCGGACATCATCTGGTGGCACAACGTCATGAGCATCCTCCACTCGTGGATCCGACTGCAGACGGGTGCCGTCGATCCTGCGGCCCGCGCCAACGTGCTGCCCACGGAGCTGATGGGCAATGCCGTGAGGTTTGTCTCGTCGCACGAACTGGGCCACAGCCTCGGACTGAAACACAACTTCGCCGCCTCGTACTGCGTGCCGGTCGACTCGCTCCGTTCGAAGAGCTACACCGATGCCCACGGCACGGCCAGCTCGATCATGGACTACGCCCGCTTCAACTACGTGGCGCAGCCCGAGGACGGCATCACGCAGCTCACCCCCCGCATCGGCGCCTACGATCGTCACGCCATCCGCTGGGGCTACCGCTGGCTCGATGTCGACGACCCCCACGAGGAGCTGCCGACACTCAACGCCTGGCTGCGCGAACACGAGGACGATCCCGCATACCGCTACGGCGAACAGTCGCGCGAGGGGATCGATCCGCGCGCACAGTCGGAGGATCTGGGCGACGACGCCGTGCGGGCCAGTCGCTACGGACTGGCCAATCTGCGGCGCATCATCCCCCATGTCGCGGAGTGGACCGCCCGCGAGGGCGAACTGCAGTATGAGGCCGGGCGCTTCCTGATGTCGATCGTCTTCCAGTGGCTGACCTACGCCGACCACGTGAAGACCAACGTCGGCGGATTCTACCTCAACCAGGTCGTCACGGGCCACGATATCGACCGCTACGTTCCAGTGCCGGCCGAGATGCAGCGCCGCAGCGTCGACTACCTGATCGAGGAGGTCTTCCAGCTGCCCGAATGGCTCTTCGGCGCCGCGGCCTGGGACCACTGCTATCCGCATCGCACGTCGCCCTTCGGTCAGATGGAGTACGCCCCCTACAACTTCGCCCGCGAACTCCAGTACAAGGTCTACTACGAACTGCTCGACGACCGCCGCATGCTCCGCATGTACGAAGTCGAGGCCCGGCAAGGTCGCGGCCGCGAAACCTTTACGCCCGAAGAGATGCTCGACCGCATCACGCAGGCGGTCTTCCTTCGCCCGGGCACTCGCTCGCTGACGCTCTACGAACGCATGAGCCAAAAGAACTACGTCGATGCGCTGATCGTCTCGTCGAACCTCACCATGGTGAAGACCACCAAGCTGGGCGCAACGCTCCACGATGCCCCGTGCGCGCTCGACGACGACTGCCGCGGCTGCTGTCTCATGCACCAGGCGCCGGAGCTCGAGCTGCCCCGTCTGCCGCGCCCCGAGGAGCTCGGACTGCAGACCCAGCGCAGCTACGAACTCATGCAGCGGGTCAGCGAGACCACCTCGGCCAAACGGGCCGAAATGCGAAGGCTGCTCACCGTCGTACAGAGCCGCAGCCAAAGCGGCGACTCCGCCACCCGGAACCACTACCGGGATCTCGAATTGAGGCTCAAGGAGGCCCTGAGAATGTTGTAACGAAAGCGTCGCAAAGCCGTCTTCCCCACCGGAAAGACGGCTTTGCCCGACTTCAGGGCCCACCCACGGCGCTTACGATCCGAAACCGGACAGCAAAAATCACTGTCAAAATCACGCAATCACAAAAAATTCACTTATAGATTCACACCCCATGAAACGATTCCTTCCGCTCATCATGCTGATCCTTCCGGCCGTCGTCTGCGCGCAGCAGACCCGGAAGATCACGGGCCAGGTGCTCGATGCAGCCGACGGTTCGCCACTCGTCGGAGCCACCGTCTTCATCGCCCCCGAAGAGACCCAGGCCAAGGATTACAACCCGCAGGGAACCATCGCCTACGACGAGGGGCGCTTCGAATTTACCCTCCCGAACAGTGTCCGCCAGGTCGTCGTCAGCTACCTGGGCTACGAACCCCGCACCGTCGACATCTCGGGCCGCAGTCACTTCACGATCCGCCTCGACGCCACGTCGAATCAGGTCGACGCCGTCGTCGTGACCGGATACCAGCGCATCGAAAAGCGCAAGCTCACCTCCTCGATCGCAAGCGTCAAGATGGAGGATATCTCGCGTGACGGCGTGGCCAGCGTCGGCGAGATGCTCTCGGGATCGATCGCCGGTCTGACGTCGACCCCCACCTCGGGTGCGCCGGGCGGCGCCAGCAAGGTCAAGATCCGCAGCACGGTGACGCTCAACGGCAACACCGATCCGCTGTGGGTGCTCGACGGCATTCCGCTCGAGGGCAACGACATCCCCACGGACTGGTCGTCGAAGGAGAACATCGACAACCTCTACAACCTCTCGATCGCCGGGCTGAACCCCTCCGACATCGAGGATATTACCGTGTTGAAGGATGCCGCCGCCACGGCCATCTACGGCGCCCGCGCCGCCAACGGCGTCATCATCATCACCACCAAGAAGGGCGCCCGCAACCAGCCCACGCGGGTGAACGTCTCGGCGTCGCTCTTCGTCACGGACCGTCCCGACCTCTCGAAGCTCCATCTGATGAACGCCTCCCAGAAGGTCGACTTCGAGCTGGCACTGGCCGCCGACGGACGCCTGAACTACCTCTCGTCGATGGGTGGCGTGGCCCGCATTCTGGACCGGGCCGACGAGCGCACGGCTCTGCGTCAGGGCGGCATCGAGGCCCTCTCGCCCGAAACCCGCCGCGCGATCGACGCCCTGCGCACGGACGGCACCGACTGGGGCCGCGAAATCTATCGCGTAGCGCTCAACCAGCAGTACAGTTTCAACCTCTCGGGCGGCGGCAACCGCGCCAGCTACTACCTCTCGGGCGGCTACTACAACGAACAGGGTACGACCATCGGAACGGGCTTCGAGCGTCTCAACCTCACGATGAAGACCGACTACGACCTGCTGAAGAACCTCACCTTCGGAGCCTCGGTCTTCATCGGCCAGAACCGCAACAGCTCCTACGTCTCGGACACCGACGTGCTGGCCAACCCCTCGCGTTACAGCCGCACGGTGAACCCCTACTTCAACGCCTGGAACGACGACGGCAGCTACGCCTACGACCCCGACATGAACGCCTATCAGGGCGACAACGACAACGTGCTCGACTTCAACATCCTCGAGGAGCGCGCCAACACCGCCTACACGCTCCGCACGCGGTCGATCAAGTCGATCTTCGACCTTTCGTACCGTCCCGTGCGGGGGCTGCGCCTCTTCACGCAGTTCGGCCTGCAGGTCGACAACTCGTTCACCGAGAAGATGGCCCGCGAGGATACCTACTTCACGCGCAAGTATGCCCTCTATTCGGTGATCGACGGCGTGAGATACATGCCCCAGGGCGGCATCATCCAGAACTGGAACGCCGACCTGGCCCAGTACACCTGGAAGGCCCAGGCCGAATATTCGGGCACGTTCGCCGAGCGTCACGAGGTCGACCTGATGGCCGGTCTGGAGATGCGCGCCACGACCAACACGTCGGTCCACACCAAGGGCTTCGGCTACGACCCCCGCACGATGACCAACGAACCGATCGTCTTCCCGGCCACCGACAGCGGACGCGACCTGGCCAACAACACCTATTTCAGGCAGTATCAGCGGTCGTTCTACGAGAACCGCTACCTCTCCTACTTCTTCACGGCCTCGTACACCTACGACAACCGCTACACGATCTTCGGCTCGATGCGTTACGACGGCACGAACCTCTTCGGCGTCGATCCCAAGTACAAGTTCAACCCCATGTGGTCGATCTCCGGAGCCTGGAACATCAACCGTGAACATGCGCTGCGCAACGTCCGCTGGCTGGACAACCTGCGGCTGCGCGTCTCGTACGGCGCCCAGGGCAACATCGACCGCACGACCTCGCCCTACATCCTCGGCGAATGGACCACGCGCAATCCGGGAGGTGTCGTCGAGGATGCCATCAACGTCAGCTCGCCCCCCAACCAGAACCTCCGCTGGGAGACCACCTACACCTGGAACACGGCCCTCGATTTCGCCGCGCTGGACAACCGTCTCGGATTCACCTTCGAGATCTACGGACGCCGCAGCAAGGATCTGATCACCTCGCGCATGATCCCCTCCGAGACGGGATTCGTCACCACGTCGAGCAACTACGGCGAAATCTCGAGCCGCGGTATCGAATTCTCGATCAACACCGTCAACATCCGCCGGCCCAAATTCCGCTGGGAGACCCAGATCAACCTGGCCCACAACACCGACCGTGTCGACCGCGTACTGATCAACGACATGGACTGGAACCCTTCGCTCGAAGGCTATTCGTCGGCGGCGGTCTTCGCGCTGCGCACCGCCGGGCTCGACGCCAATGGCATCCCGATGTTCTGGAAGGACGGGCAGAAGGTCTCGCTGCAGGAGTTCGTCAACTTCCGCCTCGAAGAGACCGACCCCTTCGGTCTGGGAATCCCCGAATTCTTCGTCTACGGGCCGGTCATGGACCAGTCGATTGCGGACGTGCGCAACCGCCTCTCCTACATCGGGTCGCTCAACCCCGATCTGACGGGCGGTTTCAACAACCGCTTCTACTTCGGCGGGTTCGACCTCACCGTATCGTGCAACTTCGTCATCGGCCAGCTCGTCAAGGAGACCCCCTTCTACTCGCCGACGGCCACCAGCCCCGGCCAGAACTACACGACCCAGGTGCAGCGGATCTGGTCGCCGGCGAACCCCTCGGGAATCTACCCGGCACTGGTCGGCAACCGGCAGGCCGACGGTTCGCAGTGGGGAGACACCTGGAGCGAGAATCCCGACCCCTATCGCGTCTACTACTGGATCCTCGACCAGAGCAACAGCTGGGGAGCCAGCGCCCTGTTCCAGAATCTCGACATCTGGTACCACCGGATCAACTACCTGCGCGTGAACAGCATCCGCCTCGGCTACACCTTCCCCGAGAAGATCACCCGCAAGCTGCACATGGCGGGGCTGCGGCTGCACTTCGAGGCCCGCAACCCGCTGGTCATCGCCTCGAACTACGACGGATACTTCGATCCCGAGACCTACGGCAACATCTATGCGCAACCGCTGGCGCGAAGCTACTCCGTCGGTCTGAACATCACCTTCTAAAAACGTGCGAAACATGAAAAAACGAGCATATCTTCTTCTGGCGGCACTCGCGACGGCCGGCTGCAACTACCTCGAAATCGAACCCGTCGGGCAGGTCATTCCCCACAAGACCTCCGAATTCCGCGCCCTGCTCACCACGGGTTACTACGCCTATCCGTTCGGCGAGGCACAGGCCTACACGGCCCTGCTGGCCGACGAGGTCGGGATGATCGATGCCGGGGCCTTTCTGAATGCCAGCGACGTCGTGCCGCTGGGCTACAACTACACGTGGCAGTACGGCAGTCAGATGCAGGAGCTGCCCTACCAGTACTTCTACCAGTCGATCTTCTACGCCAACGCCGTCATCGAGAACATCCGCAACGCCGACGTCGACGACGCCGGGGAGCCCCTCGAGCAGATCCTCGGCGAGGCCTATGCCCTGCGGGCCTACAACCATTTCCAGCTGGTGAACCTCTACGGCCAGCCCTACAACCCCGCTACGGCCTCGACCGACCGCGGAATCGTCCTCTCGGGCCATATCGACATCGAACAGTCGTTCCGCCCGACGAGCGTCGGGAACGTCTACGCACACATTCTCGACGACATCGCCCAGGCCGAAGCGCTGATGAGCCTCGAGCGGCAGCCCGATGCCTCGCGCAACTACCGCTTCTCGCTCGACGCCCTCACGGCCTTCCGGGCCCGCGTGCTGCTCTACATGCAGCGCTGGCAGGAGGCCTACGATGCGGTCGTCACGCTGCTGGCAAAGTACCCGCTCGTCGATCTGAACACCGCCACCGCCGAGACGCTGCTGCCCTGGCAGGCCGGTTCGTCCGAGGCGATTCTGGCACTCGACCGCCCCTTCGCCGCTGCAAACGGCGACCTGCGCCGGGCCTGTCTGCTGTCGGAGGAGATCATCAGCCTCTTCGATGCGGCCAATGACCTGCGCGTCAACTACCTGCAGTCCACCTCCGGAGAAGGTGACGAACAGCCCCGCTACAGCGTCAACCGTTCGTCGTCGGACCGCATCTCAATCCGCGCAGCCGAGCTCTATCTCATTGCTGCCGAGGCCGGATCGTACCTCCCCGCCGAGCTGAGCCAGGCACGCAGCTACCTGCTCGATCTGGAGGCCCGACGGCTCAAGGCGGAAGCGATGGAGGCCCGGCGTACCGAGATCGAAGAGATGGATGCCGAGGCGCTGCGCCGTGAAGTGGCCGACGAACGGGCCCGGGAGTTCCTGTTGGAGGGCCACCGCTGGCTCGACCTGCGACGCACGACCCGTCCCGCCATCACCCATTCGTACGAGGGTTCGACCTATACCCTGCAGGCCGGCGATTCGCGCTATACGCTGCCCTTCCCGCAGTCGGCCGTCAACAACAACCCCGATCTGAACAGTTGATCGACGCCCCCCGCACAAAAAAGAGCCCGGTTTTTGCACCGGGCCCTTTTTTTTGTAATTTTACACGCCATGAAAGCCCTCATCATCGAAGACGAACCGCTGTCGGTTGCCGAACTGACCAACAC
The DNA here is from genome assembly GCA_944321185.1 of uncultured Alistipes sp. Lineage (GTDB taxonomy): Bacteria > Bacteroidota > Bacteroidia > Bacteroidales > Rikenellaceae > Alistipes. The sequence goes on from CALUKH010000005.1 coordinate 24,282, forward strand.
GCTGGCCGAGGTAGCCCCGCAGATCGAGGTGGTCGCCACGGCCGCCTCGGTGGCCGAAGCCGCCGAACTCGTCGGTCGCGTCGACCACGATCTGATCTTCATGGACATCCATCTGGGCGACGGAAACGGCTTCGACATCTTCCGCCGGGCGGAGATCCGCGTGCCGGTAATCTTCATCACCGCCTACGACACCTACACGCTCAAAGCCTTCGAAAACAAGGGGATCGACTACCTGCTCAAACCTTTCGGCCGCGAGGATCTGCGCCGTGCGATCGACAAGCTGGGCCTGCTCGCCCGTCTGGGCGGAAGCTCGGCAACAGGCAGCACCCCTACGGCCGATCCGGCTGCCGGCAGTGCCGAACCGCTCTATCAGGAGCGTTTTCTGGTGCAGATCGGCGCCCGGATGCGATCGGTGACCGTCGGCGAAGTCGCCTACTTCAGGGCCGACGGCAAGTATCTGCATCTGGTGACCCACGACGGAAAGGATTACCTGCTCGACCGCACGCTCACCGAGCTGAGCGAAAAGCTCTCGCCGAGGCTCTTCTTCCGCATCAACCGGCGGTTCATCATCTCGTTCGAGTCCATCCGCGAAATGATCCGCTACTCGGGAAGCCGCATCAAGGTCCAGCTCCAACCTCCGCTGCCCGACGGCGAGGAGGCTCTGGTCAGCACCGACCGGGTGCAGGAGTTCCGCCAGTGGCTCAACCGGTAGCCCGACAATCCCGGGTCGCCCCCCGTCCATGCCCGGTCCGGCTCTCTCCGAGATTCTTCGACACCCCTCCATGCACGAAAACACCCCCGGCCAGGCGGTCAGGGGTGTTGATCCTTTCAGACGCGGCGCCGGTCAGAACGGCAGATCGTCTGGATCCTCCTCCGGAGGGGTCGGAGCCGAAGCCGGCTGCGATTGCGGAGCCTGCGGCTGCTGGTAGGAGGCCGCATGGGCCGGCTGTGCGGAACCGCCCGACGAATAACCTCCCGGTTGCGATCCGCCCTGCTGGTAGCCACCCTGTTGATAACCGCCCTGCTGGTAACCGCCCTGCGGATTGTTCGAGGCCGGATTGTCCGAACGACGCCCCAGCAGATTCATCACATCGGCCAGAATCTCCGTCGACGTGCGTTTGTTGTTGTCCTTGTCCACCCACTCGCGCGTACGCAGACGCCCTTCGATATAGATCTGCGAGCCCTTGCGCACGTAACGGTCCACCACATCGGCCAGACCCCGCCACAGCGTGACCGTATGCCATTCGGTGTGCTCCTTCGTCTCGCCCGACTGCCGGTCGTAGAGGCGTTCGGTCGTGGCCAGACGCAGGCGGGCCACCTTCGTACCCCCCTCCAGCGTCCGCACCTCGGGATCGATACCCACGTTGCCGATCAGAATTACCTTGTTTACCATCGTCTATTTCAGATTTTTGATCATGCGTTTGAAAAGCAGCTCCATCTTCGCGCCGGCCTTGCGACCCTGACGCTGGACGTCCTCGTGGTCGCCCACCTCGTCCGACAGTCCGCAGTTCGTGATCACCGACACGCCGAAGACCGGAATCGACATGTGCCGTGCCACGATCACCTCCGGAACGGTCGACATACCCGCCGCATCACCGCCGATGGCCTTGTAGAAGCGGTATTCGGCCTGCGTCTCGAACGTCGGGCCCGTGCCGCCGACATAGACGCCGTACTGGAGCTTGATGTTCTCCTCTTCGGCGATGCGCGTCGCCTGGGCGATCAGATCGCGGTCGTAGCAGTTGTGCATGTCCGGGAAGCGGGGGCCCAGTTCGTCGAGGTTGTGGCCGATGAGCGGATTGGGCAGCAGGTTGATGTGGTCGGTGATGACCATCAGATCACCCACGCGGAACGTCGGATTGATGCCGCCCGAGGCGTTCGACACGAACAGACGGCTGATGCCCAGCTGCTGCATCACCCGGATCGGGAAGGTCACCTGCTGCATCGTATAGCCCTCGTAGTAGTGGAAGCGGCCCTGCATGGCCACCACCTTGTGACCCTCGACCTGACCGAAGATCAGACGGCCCTTGTGGCCCTGGACCGTCGAGACCGGAAAGCCCGGTATATCCTTGTATTCGAGCGTCCACGCCGTGTCGATCGTATCGGCGAAGCCGCCCAGACCCGTACCCAGGACAATGCCCACTTCGGGGGTGAATCCCCCCGTATGCGCCTTGATGAAGGCTGCGGTTTGCTTAATTTCCTCTAACATCTTCTTCGAGTTTTTGCAGAAAATCCGTTGCCGAATCTTCGATGAATGAAATATTGATCGGTTGGTAGTACAAGGCCCGGCGCACCTCTTCGGGGACCTTGGCCCGGTTGGTCATCTTGACGGCATCCTTCTCCGTGGTGACGATCACCGCTCCGGGATGCTTCCCGAGCAGGGCCTGCAGGGCGTGCATGTCGCGGACCTTGTAGACGTGGTGGTCGTCGAGCGTCATCTCGGCCACCACCCGGTAGCGTTCGCGCAGCGAGCGCAGGAAGGGACCCGGATTGCCGATACCCGACAGCGCAATCACGTCGCCGCCCGGAACCAACTGTCCGCCGACCGCCTCGTCGGCATAGAGCGGCTGGGGCACGAAACTCTCGAATCGCGTGAAGTAGACCCGCTGGTAGGCCACCTGGATCAGCACCTTGCTCATGATCCGCCGATCGATCGGAGCCATGTGCTCCGGACACTTCGTCACCACGAAGTAGTGGGCGCGGTGCAGCTCCTCGGGCAGATCGCGCAACGTCCCTTCGGGCAGCATGCGATCGTGCTGCACGGGGCGCGTGGCATCGATCATCACCACGTTGACCTTCGGTTCGACGTAGCGGTGCTGGAAGCCGTCGTCCATGATGATGAGGTCCACCTCGGGGTGTTCGGCGCGGATGCGGCGGATGGCATCCGCCCGTTTCTCGCACACGACCACCAGCGTCTCCGGGAACTTGAGTTTGATTTGCAGGGGTTCGTCGCCCACGTCCCGGTAGTGGGAGTCGCACTGCACCTCGCGATAGCCCTTCGTACGGCGGCCGTAGCCGCGAGACAGAAGCGCCACACGGTGCATCTGCGACATGTAGGCAATCACCATCTCGGCCATGGGGGTCTTGCCCGTACCGCCGACGGTGATGTTGCCGATGCAGATGATCGGGATGTCGAACTTCTCGCTCTTGAGGATGCCCCAGTCGAAGAGGCGGTGACGCAGGGTCACCCCCATTTTATAGAGGAAGGCCGCAGGAGCGAGCAGACATTTGAGCATCATTCTACCGGTTTGAACAGTTCACGTTCAAAGGTAGTGATTATTCTCCGGATCGCCAAACCCGGCACCGGAATTCTGGCCCGCCCCCGGCAAAATGCGGCGCGGAAGGCCCGCCGCAACTCCCGGAATCGGGGCGCGTCCGATCGGCGGGATCCGGTCTGCGATTTTCCGACGCCACCTGCCGAAAAGCGCCGGCGACCATACCCCCGTACCGTTTTTTTTTGTATCTTTGCTTCGATTATGAAGAATCTGCGAACACTCCTCTGCGCCCTGCTCCTCGTGGGAGCCACGGCCTGCGGCCGCCACGCCGCCGAAAACGATACGCCCGCCGAAGCGGAAGCCCCCGAAAACCTCCTCTACGGAATCAATGCCGACGACTACCGCATCGAAACCGGCGAAGTCGGCAGCGGCCAGACCATGGGCGGAATCCTCAACCGGTACGGCATCTCGGCCCTTCAGGTCGACCGCCTGGACAAGGTCTCGACGGAGGTCTTCCCGCTGCGCAACATCCGCGCCGGACACAAGTACACGGCCTTCATCCACGAAGATTCGCTCTATGCGCCGCACCTCGACTGGCTCGTCTACGAATCCTCGGTGACCGATTACGTCGTCTTCGGATTCCACGACCGCGACTCGGTCTCCGTGCGCAAGGACTGCAAGCAGTACACGCTGCGCCGCACGAAAAAAAGTGCCGTGATCAACTCCTCGCTCTGGGGCGCCATCATGGAGCAGGATCTCCCCTACGCCCTGGCCGCCGATCTGGAGGACATCTACCAGTGGACGGTCGACTTCTTCGGCATCCAGAAGGGCGACAGCTTCACGGTGATCTACGACGAACGCTTCATCGACGACACCGTTTCGGTCGGCATCGGCCGCATCTGGGGCGCCAAGTTCACCCAGAGCGGCAAGGAGTTCTACGCCATTCCGTTCCGCCAGGGGGGCAAGATCCAGTACTGGGAGGCCGACGGCGGCAGCCTGCGCAAACAACTGCTCAAGGCCCCGCTGAAGTATTCGCGCATCAGTTCGCGCTTCACCTATGCCCGCAAACACCCCATCTACAAGGTCTACCGCCCCCATACGGGTGTCGACTACGCCGCCCCGAAGGGTACGCCCGTACATGCCGTGGCCGATGGCGTGGTGATCTTCAAAGGCTGGGGCGGAGGCGGCGGCAACACCCTCAAGATCAAGCATGCGGGCAATCTCCAGACCGGATACCTCCACCTGAGCCGCTTCGCCAAGGGCATCTCGAAGGGATCGCGCGTCTCGCAGGGTCAGCTGATCGGCTACGTCGGCTCGACGGGCGCCTCGACGGGTCCCCACCTCGACTACCGCATCTGGAAAAACGGCACGCCGATCGACCCGCTGAAGATCCCCTCGGAACCCGCCGAACCCATCTCGAAGGAGAACCGGCCGCTCTTCGAGTTCGTCCGCGACCGCATCATCGCCGAACTGAACGGCGACGTGAAACCCGAAGAGCGCATCACCCAGCTCGATTCGCTGCAACTGCCCGCCGCGGCAGCCCCCGTCACGGCCTCCGAAGAGAAGAACAGCAACCAATAATTTCTTATCCGACAGACCGATAAGCTCTACCCCGTCATGGAACCTCGCATCGGAGTCATCATCGTAGCCGGCGGCAGCGGACGCCGCATGGGCGGAAGCATCCCCAAACAGTTCCGTCTGCTGGGCGGAGAGCCCGTACTGGCCCGCACGATCGGCACCTTCGCCGCGGCACTGCCCGGCGCCGAGATCGTTGTCGTCCTGCCGGAGGGGCATATCCCCTTCTGGAAGGATCTGTCGGCCCGTTTCGAGGTGGCGCGCCATCACGTAACGGCCGGTGGAAAGGAGCGTTTCGATTCGGTCCGCTGCGGACTGAAGGCCCTGCGGAGCGATCCCGATCTGATCGCCGTACAGGACGGCGTGCGCCCGCTGGGCACGGCGCAGATGATCCGCCGCGTGGCGGAGGCCGCTCTCACCTACGGTGCCGCCATTCCGGTTGTGGAGCCCGTCGATTCGTTCCGCCAGCTCGATGACGATCCGCAGAGCGCCGACCCGAAGTCACACCCGACGGACCGCAGCCGCCTGCGCATCGTCCAGACCCCGCAGATCTTCCGCAGCTGGCTGCTGCGCGAAGCTCTCGAACAAGACTACCGCCCGGAGTTCACCGACGACGCCTCGGTGGTCGAAGCGGCCGGCTATCCCGTCTTCCTGGCGCAGGGCGAACGCGGCAATCTGAAGCTCACCACCCCGGAGGATTTCATCGTCGCCGAAGCCCTTCTCGCGGCCCGCGAACAGGCCGACGAGCAACCATCGGAGCCCGTCACGGAAGAGCCCGTACCAGCCTCTGAGACCGACCATACCGCCGCCGGGCAAAAAACGACGCCGGAATGCTGCCGCCAAGCGCTCCGTGAACAATAAACCGACGGAGCACGGCGTTTGAATTTAATCCACAAGCCCGAAACACGCGATGCAGAGCATCTACAAATACCGCTTCTCCCGTCGGACGATCTATCTGTCGATCGTCTACCTGGCCATCTTCGCCCTGCTGGGCTGGGCGCTCTACCACCTCTACGAGGGCGGTTATCTTTCGGCGTGGTTCACCTCGTTCATCGTGGCGCTGATCGCCCTGATGGCCCTGTCGATCCCGCGCAAGATCGTCGTCATGGACGACCGTGTCGAGATCCGCTGTCTGCTGGACATCACCGAAATCCGGCGTGACGAGATTGCCTCGGTCCGCCGCGTCGAAACCCGTCGCATGAAGTGGCTCATTCCGATCTTCGGCGGATACGGATTCTTCGGATACTACGGCCATTTTCTCGATCTGAGACGCCTCGACCGTGTGCGGATCTACGCCTCGGAGTGGCGCAACTTCGTCGAAATCACCGACATCTATGAAGACCGCCTCTACGTCTCCTGCACGGATGCCGACCGGCTCGTGGCCGAACTGACGCCTCCCGGCGGCAACCGTCCCGACGAAGAGGATGAGGATGAGGAAACGGAAGGACAAGAGGCGGAACCGGGAAAGGCTGAGACGGAAAAGAAGGCCGTCCCGAAAACTGCGGCCCAAACGACACAGGCAACCGTCTCCCGGAACGAAAACAAGCCGGAGTGATCCCGGCAGTCAATTTGCATATCAAACACCATTATTCACCTTTAAAAAACGAAAAGAGATGAAAAAGTATCGTTGTGAAGTCTGCGACTGGGTGTATGACCCCGCAGTCGGCGATCCCGATGGAGGTATCGCCCCCGGAACGCCGTTTGAGGAGCTTCCCGATGATTGGGTTTGCCCCGTTTGCGGCGTCGGCAAGGACCAGTTCGAAGAGGTGGCCGAGTAAGGAGACCGAATCTTCGAAACAGCAGGACGCTTCCCCCAATCGGAGAAGCGTCCTTTTTTTGCGGCCGGCCAGCCACAAAAAAAGAGCCGGACTTGCGTCCGACCCCTCGCTCGAAAACCTTCCGCCCGGCGTCAGTTGACGTTCGGCAGGAAGGAGTAGTTCTTCGAATAGTTGAGCATCTGCTCCACGTAGTTGGCCGGGTAGGAGATCTTCACGTCGACGATCCGTCCATCCTTCTCGACCAGTTCGTATTCGGGGTTCACGAAGCCGCCGTAGGGCTCGATGTGAAGCGCCGCATAGCGCTCCAGCACCTCGTTGTGAAGCGTCGGATCGACCTGCACGCCGTAGCGCTCGACCAGCTCCCGACCCGCTTCGTAGTCACCCTCGGACTTGATGCGCTGCACCTCGCGGAGCAGTTCGCCGAACAGCGTACGCAACTTCTCGAAGTCGTTGACCACCACGTAGGTCTTGCCCTCTTGCTTGACCAGTTCGATGACGTTGTCGGCCCGGCCGTGTTCGTAGCACCACTCCGAGATCAGTTTGCGGTTGCGCATGTGCGACTCCTCGACGTTCTTGCCCGGTTCGATGCGGGCCAGCTGCGTCATCAGACCGTTCATCACGTAGTGGGCATAGCCGGCCTTGGCCACGTCGAACGACGGAACAAGCCCCAGTTCGACCAACTTTGCGTCGCCCAGATAGTAGAGGCTGAAGAGGTCGGCACGCGCCTCCTCAAGCGTCGAACCGTAACTGCGCAGTTCGGAGCCCGTCACGCCGGGAGCCAGCTGTCCCGAGCCGTGGCCCAGACACTCGTGCAGGTCGGTATGCAGGTCGTCGGCCAGTTTGCCGTACTTGTCCATCCGCTCGCGGTCCTCGGCCCGCAGCACGAACTCCTCGTTGAAGCCGTTGCCGTGTGCCGCCTGGTCATAGGCGTAGGTGATGTTGTCGATCGTGACGGATTTCGAGCCGTACTCCTTGCGGATCCAGTCGGCATTCGGCAGGTTGATGCCGATGGGCGTCGAGGGGAAGCAGTCGCCGCCCAGCATCGCAACGGTAATGACCTTGGCCGACACCCCCTTGACCACCTTCTTGCGGTACTGCGGGTCGACGGGCGAATGGTCCTCGAACCACTGGGCATTCGACGAGATGGCCTCCGTACGGTGGCAGGCCGCCGAATCGACGAAGTTCACATTGGCCTCCCACGAAGCCTTGAAGCCCAGCGGATCGCCGTAGGTCTCGATGAATCCGTTGACGAAGTCGACGTTCGAAACCGTGTCGCGCACCCAACCGATATTATAGCGGTCGAACTCCTTCAGGTCGCCCGTACGGTAGTAGGCAATCAGTGCGGCGATGTTCGACTTCTGCGGTTCGCGGGCCACCGCCTCGGCCTTCTCAAGCCAGTAGACGATCCGCTCGATGGCGGCCGAATACATGCCGCCGATCTTCCACGTACGCTCGACGAGCTTGCCCGCATCGTCCTTCACCAGCTGGCTGTTCAGGCCGTAGGAGACCGGTTCGGGATCCGACGCATCGGCCGCCGCCATGCCGGCATAGAAACTCTCGGCCTCGGCCTGTGAGACACCTTTATAATAGTTGCTCGACGAGGTGAGCAGCAGATCGTCGCCCGCCCGCTGGTTCAGGCGCGTGGGATACATCGACGGATCGAAGATCGCCAGGCAGACCTCCTTGCGCAGGGCGTTCAGCTCGCCGAACTTCTCCTCGGGAATCGACTCGATGACGTCCAGGAGGTAACCCTCCGAGAATTCGGGCGTGAACTTGTCGTTCGAGTAGTGGTGATGGATGCCGTTGGCGAACCACACCTTCTTGAGATACTTTTCCAGGGCCTTCCACTCGGGCGTCGAGCGGTCGCCGGTGTAGTTTTCGTAGACCACCTCGAGGGTCCGGCGCACCGGAAGATTCGCCACGCAGTTCTGGTCGAAGAGGATGTCCCGGCCGCATTTGGCCGCTTCCGAAAGATAGTAGATCAGCTCCTTCTGCTCGAGCGGAAGCGCCTCGAAGCCCGGAACTTCATAACGAATGACCTTGATGTCGTCGAAACGATCGACGATCCACGGCGCCGCACTCTTCTGCGAAGCGTCGCCGCACGAGGTCATGACAGGTAAAACAAGGGTCATGGATGCAATGGTAAAAAGCCTTTTCATGCGCAGTATGGCGTTAGTTTCCGTCAAAGATAGTGCATTTTTTGAAATTTTCCTTCGTTATGTCTGCGGGAATTTCTACCTTTGCCCCGCAATCCGTTTCAGAGTGAGACGAATTCATTTTCATTCGAAAAGAGATGAAAGTATTTACAAGCGTCAAAGAGCTTCGCGCCGAACTCGATCGCACGGAGCAGTCCGGGATCGGTTTCGTTCCCACGATGGGTGCCCTGCATGCAGGTCACCGCTCGCTCGTCGAACGCGCCCGGCGTGAAAACCAAACGGTCGTCGTAAGCGTCTTCGTGAACCCCACGCAGTTCAACGACAAAAACGATCTGAAACACTATCCCCGCACCCCGGAGGCCGATGAAGCCCTGCTGCGCGATGCCGGTGCCGACTTCGTTCTGATGCCCTCGGTCGAGGAGATCTACCCCGAACCCGACACCCGTGTCTTCGACTTCGGTCAGGTCGACAAGGTCATGGAGGGAGCCACACGCCCCGGACACTTCAACGGAGTGGCCCAGGTCGTCAGCCGGCTCTTCTCGATCGTGCGCCCGGCCCGCGCCTACTTCGGCGAAAAGGACTTCCAGCAGATCGCCGTCATCCGCGCCATGGTCGAGCAGCTGCATCTGCCCGTCCAGATCGTCGAGTGCCCGATCGTCCGCGGTGAGGACGGACTGGCCCTCTCGTCACGCAACCAGCTGCTCGATGCCCCCCACCGCGCCGCCGCTCCCCATATCTACGCCACGCTGCGCCGGGCCGTCGAGATGTCGCACCAGCTCGACCCCGAAGCCCTGAAGCAGTGGGTCGTGCGCGAGGTCGAGAGCAATCCCCTGCTCAAGGTCATCTACTACCAGTCGGTCAATGCCCGCACGATGCAGGAGGTCCACAGTTGGGACGACTGCGAACGCATCCAGGGCTGTATCGCCGTACAGGCCGGCGACATCCGTTTAATCGACAACATCCGTATCCGATAATGAAATTCCAGATCGAAGTCATCAAATCGAAGATCCACCGCGTGACGGTCACCCAGGCCGATCTCAACTACGTGGGCAGCATCACCATCGACGAGGCCCTGCTCGAGGCCGCCAACATGATCGAGGGTGAAAAGGTCCAGATCATGGACAACAACAACGGCGAACGCTTCGAAACCTACATCATCAAGGGCCCGCGCAACAGCGGCTGTATCTGCCTCAACGGCGCTGCGGCCCGCAAGGTGCAGGTCGGCGACGTCATCATCATCGCCTCCTACGCCCTGATGGATTTCGAGGACGCCAAGCAGTTCCGTCCCTGGGTCATCTTCCCCGACACGGCAACCAACCGCCTCATCGAGTAACCCGAAGCCGGGAGGTAAAAGCTGGACCAGGTAAATGGGGAGGGTATGGAAAAATCTCCCCGATCCCGAAAAAACGGCGGATCAGCGCCGATCCATCGAAAAATCTCCCTCTCGAAGGGGGATTTTTCCATTTAAAATTCTATCTTTGTCTCGATCGGACTACCGACCCCCAGCCGCTATGGATATTCTTCTGTCGACTTGCGCTTTTCTGCTCGCGATTCTCGGAATCGCCGGCTGTATCGTTCCGGCCCTCCCGGGAACCATCCTCTCCTACGGAGCCCTGCTGTGCGCCTATTTCACCTCCTACTCCCAGATCGGGGGCATGGCCCTCGGAATATGGCTTGCCGTCTGTGTAGCGGTCAGCGTCGCCGACTACTTCCTCCCGGCCTGGATGACCAAACGCTTCGGCGGTTCACGCGCCGGATCGATCGGTGCCACCGTCGGCGTCTTCGTCGGATTCTTCCTCCTGCCGCCCGTCGGGATCATCCTCGGACCCTTCCTCGGTGCCGTCATCGGCGAACTCTTCAACAACCGCAAGGACTTTGCCAAGGCTCTCGTCGTAGGATGTGGATCGTTCCTCTCGTTCATCGTCGGAACCGGCATCAAACTCATCGCCTCGATCGGCATCTTCATTCATATCCTGGCCGATACGTGGCCCGCTCTGCGCAACTGGCTTGCAACCGTTTTCTAAACAATAAACCTCATTTATGAAAAAATTACTCACGCTGGCCGTCGTCGTCGTGGCGCTGCTTGCCGCCGCATGCAGCAAGTACAAGTACGAGACGGTCGAGGGCGATCCGATGAACACGCGGATCTACACCCTTCCCAACGGCCTGAAGGTCTACATGAGCGTCAACAAAGAGACGCCCCGCATCCAGACCTACATCGCTGTGCGCGTCGGCGGCAAGAACGACCCCGCCGAAACCACCGGTCTGGCCCACTACTTCGAACACCTCATGTTCAAGGGTACGCCCAACTTCGGAACCTCGGACTATGCCGCCGAGAAACCCCTGCTCGACCAGATCGAACAACTCTTCGAGGTCTACCGTCAGACCGAAGACGAGGCCGAACGTCAGGCCATCTACCACCGCATCGATTCGATCAGCTACGAAGCCTCGAAGATCGCCATCCCGAACGAATACGACAAACTGATGGCTGCCATCGGCGCCAACGGCACCAATGCCTACACGTCGCAGGACATGACCGTCTATGAGGATGACATCCCCTCGAACGAGGTCGACAATTGGGCCAAAATCCAGGCCGACCGCTTCCGCAACCCCGTCATCCGCGGCTTCCACACCGAGCTGGAGACCATCTACGAGGAGAAGAACATGTCCCTGACGAAGGATAACCGCAAGGTCTGGGAGGCCCTCGATGCCGCCCTGTTCCCTCACCACCCCTACGGCACGCAGACCGTCCTGGGTACGCAGGAGCACCTGAAAAACCCCTCGATCACCAACGTCAAGAACTACCACAAGACCTACTACGTCCCGAACAACATGGCCATCTGCCTGTCGGGTGATCTGAACCCCGACGAGGTGATTGCCACCATCGACAAGTACTTCGGTGACATGCTGCCCAACAAGGATCTGCCCAAACTGAAGTTCCAGCCCGAAGAGCCCATTTCCGAGCCCATCGTGCGCGAGGTATACGGTCTGGAGGCGGCCAACGTCCAGATGGGTTGGCGGCTGCCGGGCACGTCGTCCGACCCGAACGACGTGGCGCAAATTGCCAGTGCCATCCTCAACAACGGTCAGGCCGGCCTGATCGACCTGGATCTCAACCAGCAGCAGAAGGTCCTCTCGGCCTACGGCGGTTATGCGGGCCAGCCCGATTACAGCACCTTCATCGTGGGCGGCAACCCCAAGGCCGGACAGTCGCTCGAGGAGGTTCGCGACCTGCTGCTCGACGAAGTGGCCAAACTGCGCTCGGGCGACTTCGACGAAGAGCTCATCCAGGCCTCGATCAACAACTTCAAGCTCTACCGGATGAAGGAGCTCGAATCGAACAACTCGCGGGCCGATCTGTACGTGCAGTCGTTCATCGCCGGCACGAACTGGGCCGACGAAGTCGCTCAGCTCGAACGCATGTCGAAGATCACCAAACAGGACGTCATCGACTGGGCCAACAAGTACCTCGGCCCCGAAAGCTACGCCATCGTCTTCAAACGCGAGGGCGAAGACAAGAACGTCCAGAAGATCGCCGCCCCGAAGATCACCCCGATCGTCACGAACCGCGACAAGCAGAGCGCCTTCCTGACCCAGATCCAGAACTCCGAGGTGAAACCCATCGAACCGGTCTTCGTCGACTATCAGAACGACATGTCGCAGTTCGACGTGCGCGAGGGCATCCACGTCCTCTACAAGAAGAACGACCTGAACGACATCTTCACGCTCAACTACATCTTCGACACGGGCTTCGAGAACGATCCCGCTCTCGAACTGGCCTTCATCTACCTGAGCTACCTGGGCACCGAAGCCATGTCGGCCGAACAGATCGCCTCCGAGATGTACGATATCGCCTGCTCGTTCTCGCTGCGTGCCGGAAGCAACACCAGCACCATCTCGATTACGGGTCTGAGCGAGAACATGCCCCGGGCCATGGAGATCGTCGAGGGGCTGATCAACGGGGCCGTCGCCGATGAGGCGATCCTCGAGAACCTCAAGCAGGATCTGATCAAGTCGCGCGCCGACGCCAAACTCAGCCAGGCGAAGAATTTCTCCGCCCTGCAGACCTACCTCATCTACGGCGAGGAGTTCATCCGCCGTGCGACGCTCACCAACGAACAGCTGCAGGCCCTCGGATCGGAGGAGCTCATCGCCCGCGTGCGTGACCTGATGAGCAAACAGCACGAGGTGCTCTACTACGGTCCGATGACCCAGGACGAGGCCCGCACAAGCCTGGCCGACCACCACAAACCCGCCGCCGTCCTCACCCCGCTGGAGAAGCACTATCCGAAAAAACAGCTCACGGAGCAGAACCGCGTCATCCTGGCCCAGTACGATGCCAACCAGCTCTACTACTTCCAGTACTCGAACCGCGGCGAAGGCTTCGACGTGACGAACGATCCCGGAATCACGCTCTACAACGAGTACTTCGGCGGCAGCATGAACTCGATCTGCTTCCAGGAGATGCGCGAGGCCCGCGGTCTGGCCTACACCGCATCGGCATGGCTCGCATCGCCCTCGTTCGCCGATGACAGCTACTCCTACATCTCGTTCATCGCCACGCAGAACGACAAGATGCAGACCGCCGTCAAGGCCTTCGACGAGATCATCAACCAGATGCCCGAATCACCAGCCGCCTTCCAGATCGCCAAGGATGCCATCCTGACCCGTCTGCGCACCGACCGTACCACGGGCATCGACGTGCTCAACTCCTACCTCGCACTGCGCCGCCTCGGACTCTCGGAGGACCGCGACCGGCAGATCTTCGAGAAGGTGCAGTCGATGACCCTCGACGACGTGAAGGCCACGCAGCAGAAGTGGGTCAAGGATCGCCCCTACACCTACGGCATTCTGGGCGACATCGAGAACCTCGACCTGAACTTCCTCAAGACGTTGGGGCCCATCACCACCGTCTCGCAGGAGGAGATCTTCGGATACTGAACCCCGATCCGGCCGGCTCCTGCCGTGCCGTCTGAAATGAAAAGATCCCGGAGGCTGCAGCCTTCGGGGTCTTTTTGTTCGGTATGCTCGGCGTTCGATCCGCCGCGAAGATCAATAGCGGTAATGCTCGGCCTTGTAGGGTCCGTCCTCCGGAACGCCGATGTAGTCGGCCTGCTTCTTGGTCAGACGCGTCAGCTCGACGCCCAGATTGTCCAAGTGCAGACGCGCCACCTCTTCGTCCAGATGCTTCGGCAGGCGATAGACATCCACCTTGAGATCCTTCTGCCACAGCTCCATCTGGGCCAGGCACTGGTTCGTGAACGAGTTCGACATCACGAACGACGGATGGCCCGTAGCGCAGCCCAGGTTCACCAGACGTCCCTCGGCCAGGATAAAGATCGAGTGACCGTCGGGGAAGGTGTACTTGTCGACCTGCGGCTTGATGTTCGTCTTCACGGCATCGGACTTCTCGAGGCGGGCCATCTGGATCTCGTTGTCGAAGTGGCCGATGTTGCAGACGATGGCCTGATCGCGCATCTGCTGCATGTGCTCAAGCGTAATGATGTCGCAGTTGCCCGTGCAGGTGACGTAGATATTGCCTTCGGCCAAGGCGCTCTCGACGGTCTTCACCTCGAAACCCTCCATGGCGGCCTGCAGCGCGCAGATCGGGTCGATCTCCGTGACGATCACCCGTGCGCCGTACGAACGCATCGACCGGGCGCAGCCCTTGCCCACGTCGCCGTAACCGCACACGACAACCACCTTGCCGGCAATCATCACATCGGTGGCACGCTTGATGCCGTCGGCCAGCGATTCGCGGCAACCGTAGAGGTTGTCGAACTTCGACTTGGTGCAGGAGTCGTTGACGTTGATGGCCGGGACGAGCAGTTCGCCGGCGGCCTTCATCTGATAGAGCCGGTGAACGCCCGTGGTGGTCTCCTCGCTCACGCCCTTCCATTCGGCTACGGTCCGATGCCACTTCTGGGGATCCTCGGCCAGCACCTGCTTGAGGGTCGAGAGGATCACCTCCTCCTCGTAGGACGAGGGTGCATATTCGAGCGAACTGGCATCGTTCTCGGCCTTGAATCCCTTGTGGATCAGCAGTGTGGCATCACCGCCGTCATCCACGATCAGCTGCGGGCCCTTGCCGCCCGGGAACGACATCGCCATGGCCGTACACCACCAGTATTCGGGCAGCGTCTCGCCCTTCCAGGCAAAGACCGGCACGCCGTCCTTGGCAATGGCCGCAGCGGCGTGGTCCTGCGTCGAGAAGATGTTGCACGAGCACCAGCGTACGTCGGCTCCCAGCTCGACGAGCGTCTCGATCAGCACCGCCGTCTGGATCGTCATGTGCAGCGATCCCATGATGCGGACCCCCTTCAGGGGTTTCTGCGGTCCATACTTGCGCCGTACGGCCATCAGGCCCGGCATTTCATGCTCGGAGATCTCGATCTCCTTGCGTCCCCACTCGGCCAGCGACAGGTCGGCTACCTTGTAGGGAAGCGATTGATCCAAAAACATATCGTTTCAAGTTTAAGTGTTGTATTCGTTTCGGCGCACGCAGCACGGCGGCACCGTTCTCCATTCCGTCACCCCTTCAACCGCTGAAGCACGGCCTCACGGTCGCGTGCGATCTGTTCGCGCAGCTCCTCGACGGTGGCAAAATGCCGCTCGCCACGGAGCCGTTCGATCAGTTCGACCCGCAGGCGCAGCCCGTACAGTTCGCCCGCAAAGTCGAGCACATGCGTCTCCAGACGGCGTTCCGTACCGCCTACCGAGGGGTTGCGCCCCAGATTCGACAGGGCGTCGTACCAGCGACCGTCGATCAGCGCCCGCGAACGGTAGACCCCGTCCTCGAGCCCCAGGTCGTCCGGCACCGCCAGATTGGCCGTCGGGAAGCCCAGTTCGCGCCCCAGACGCCGTCCATGCTCCACCACTCCTTCGATCACCACGCGTTCCATCAGATCTTTTCGGTCAGTTTACGCACCAGGCTGAATTGCGAGAAGAACTCCTTGGCGAAGACCCGCAGCACCGTATAGGAGGGAATGGCCAGCAGCATGCCCAGAATGCCGGCCAGCGATCCGGCAATCAGAATCACCAGAAAGACCTCCAGCGGATGGGCCTTGACCCGTTCGGAGTAGAGTGTCGGCTGGAGGATAAAGTCGTCCATTCCCTTGATAACCAACAGCGAGCAGACGATCACCAGCACCGTGTGCCCGACAGGCTGGTCGGCGATCGGCGTCACAATGCCCACCAGCACCGAGAGGATGCCGCCGATCAGCGGCCCGGCATACGGCACGACGTTCATGATGCCCATGATCAGTCCGATGAAGGCGGCGTCGGCCGTCTTCATGCCGAAGGCCATCATCACCAGCGATACGGCAATCATCAGCAGCAGGCTCTCCGAGAGGATGCCCGTGAAGTAGCGCCCCAGAAGCAGCGTCACCGAATCCAGCGCACGCGTAATGTTTTCGTGATAGTGCTCCGGGAAGACGGCCGTGACCATGGCGTAGAAGAGCCCCTCCTCCTTGAGGAAGAAGAAGGTGATGAACGAGATCGAGAAGATGGCGATCACCGACGAGATCACCACGCCGATAATCGACGAGAAGATCCGGTTGATCGAATCCAGATCGATGATCTGCCGCAGGGCCGCCGTCAGCTCCTCGGAGAGCGAGAAGGTGCTTTCGGGCATGGCGAACAGGCGTTGCAGATCGTGCTGAACGCGGGCGATGGGTTCGCCGATGCTCTCGATGACGGCCGTGAAGTCGACGTGGGCAAACTGGTTGATCTTGTTGAAGACCAGCGGCACGAAGAGCGAGATGCAGGCCGCGATGATGGCCCAGATCACCACCAGCGTCACCAGAGCCGCCAGCCAGCGCGGTACGCGCCACCCCCGCACATGCAGGTCGGAGAGCCGTTTGACCAGCGGACGCCCCATCACCGCCAGCACCGCCGAGACCAGAATATAGACGACGATCGACGAGAAATACCAGACCAGAAACAGCACGGCCGTAGCGATGGCCGCACCCACGATGAATTTCAGAACGGTCTGAGGCGTCGTTTTCATGGGCCTACTCCATTTCTTCTTCCGTCTTGCGCAGACGTGCGATCGGGGTCTGCGAACCCACGGTCGGATCGCCGATCTCGACCAGCAGTTCGCTGTCCTTGGGGATCAGCACGTCGATGCGCGAACCGAACTTGATGAATCCGCAGACACTGTTCTGTTCGACGGGGTTTCCGACCTTCATGTAGGAGACGATGCGCCGGGCGATCAGGCCGGCAATCTGGCGGAACAGCACGCGCTGTCCCGAGGGCATCTTCACCACCGTCGTGGTCCGTTCGTTTTCGGTCGACGACTTGGGGTGCCACGCCACCAGGAAGCGCCCCGGATGATATTTGAAATACTCCACGACACCACCCACGGGAACCCAGTTCATATGGACGTTGGTGATCGACATGAAGATCGAGATCTGCAGCATTTCCTCCTGGAGATACTCCGTTTCGCGCACCACCTCGGTCACCACCACCCGGCCGTCGCACGGTGCGAAGACCAGATCGGCATCGTGGATGCGTACCCGGCGCGGTTCGCGGAAGAAGGCCACGATGAAGAACCAGAAGAGCAGCAGGAAGATCGTACCTCCCCACAGCAGGGCTTCGCCCGATTCGTTGACCAGCATCCGGTAGAACAGCCACCAGATCAACAGGCAGACCGCCCCCGAAATACCGATGATCTTGTATCCTTCCTTATTGATTCTCATATACGGTACGATTAGGAGTTACATGACAAAAAGCATATAGACGAAGACGAACGGTGCCGAAAGCAGCATGGCATCGAAGCGGTCGAGCACCCCGCCGTGACCGGGGATCAGCGAGCCGGAATCCTTGACGCCGGCCGCGCGTTTGAACATCGACTCCACCAGGTCGCCCAGCACGCCCGTAATCGAGGCCACGAAAGCCAGTCCGGCCCATGCGACATAGTTGTCATCGAGCACCCGTGCCGCAACCAGCCCCATCGCCACGGCCCCGATGACTCCGCCGAAGAATCCCTCCCACGACTTCTTGGGCGAGAGGCGTTCACAGAGTCGGTGGCGGCCGATCGACATGCCCACCAGGTAGGCAAAGACGTCGTTGGCCCAGATGATGAAGATGTAGAACATCATCACGCCGGGGCTCCACGCCTCACTGGCCACGATCGGGAAGTAGCACATCAGCGAGAAGGGCATTGCCACATAAGCCACGCCGAGGAGCGTCACTGCAATGTTGGCCAGCGGATTCTCCCGCCGCCGGAACAGTTCGCAGATGAACATCACGGGCATCAGCAACAGCAGGAAGGCCATGCCGCGGGCAAACGTTCCGCTGGCACTGCCCAGGATCTGAATGTCATCGCTGACGAAGGCGAAATTCAGCGCCAGCAGCACCAGTCCCGCAATCAGACCGATGATTCGCTGCGGGGCTTGCCCCCGCGCCTCGGCCAGTGCGTAAAACTCCGTCATGCCCACGACGGTCAGCAGTGCCAGCAGCACGCCGAAACTCCACTGCGACCATGCGATGGACCCCAGGACCACCACGGCCAGCACCACACCGCTCGCCGTGCGGACCAGCAGATTCTTCAGTTTGTCACTCATCGGTTTTGAAGGTTTCAGTTGGCTGTTCAGGTTGGTTCGTTTGCTATTCGGGCTTTGCCGTTCCGGCATCCGTCTGTCCGCCATCGGGGGCTGATTTCGTTGAATCGCCCGCCGGCTTCGGATCGGCCTTCGCAGCGGGATCCGTGCTTTGGGTTTCGGGGGCCGACGGAGTTGCGGCAGATGCCGGGGTCGCGGCAGCATCCGCGGTCGAAGTCTTCGGAGCGCCCTCCGCCGACTGTTCGGCACGAGCCTTGGCTTCGGCTTCGCGACGCTCGCGTTCGATATCCTTCTTCCGCTTGCCGAAGATCCGCTCCACATCCTCGGTGAAGACCACCTCACGCTGCAGAAGCAGTTCGGCCAGCTCCTTCACGCCCGCCTGATGCTCCCGGAGCACCTTCTCGGCCATCGCATAGGCCTGGGCAATGACGCGACGCGCCTCGGCATCGATCTGCTGGGCGGTCTGCTCGGAGTAGGGTTTCGTGAACGACATATCGCTCTGCCCCGTCGAATCGTAATAGGAGATCGTGCCCACCTCATCGCTCATGCCGTAGTAGGCCACCATGGCGTAGGCCTGTTTGGTAACACGTTCCAGATCGTTCAGCGCACCGGTCGAGATCTCGCCGAAGGTCAGCTGCTCCGACACGCGGCCGCCGAGCGTTGCGGCCAGTTCGTCCATCATCTGTTCACGCGTAGTGATCTGACGCTCCTCGGGCAGGTACCAGGCCGCACCCAGCGCCTTGCCGCGCGGGATGATCGTCACCTTGATCAGCGGGCTGGCATTCTCCAGAATCCAGCTCACCGTGGCATGACCCGCCTCATGATAGGCGATCACGCGCTTCTCATCGTCGGAGATGATCTTGTTCTTGCGTTCCAGACCGCCCACGATACGGTCGATGGCCGCCAGGAAGTCCTCCTTCGAGATGAATTTCTTGTTGTGACGCGCCGCGATCAGGGCCGCCTCATTGCAGACGTTGGCAATGTCGGCCCCCGAGAAGCCCGGGGTCTGGCGCGCCAGGAACGAACGGTCCAACTGCGGATCGAGTTTCAGCGGACGCAGGTGGACGTTGAAGATCTCCTCGCGCTCCTTCACGTCGGGGAGCCCCACCTCGATCTGACGGTCAAAACGTCCGGCACGCATGAGCGCCTTGTCGAGAATGTCGGCCCGGTTCGTGGCCGCCAGCACAATGACGCCCGTATTGGTCTGGAAGCCGTCCATCTCCGTCAGGAGCTGGTTGAGCGTATTTTCGCGTTCGTCGTTGCCCGAGAAACCGGCATTCTTGCCGCGGGCCCGGCCGATGGCGTCGATCTCGTCGATGAAGACGATGCACGGAGCCTTCTGCTTGGCCTGCTCGAAGAGGTCGCGCACGCGCGACGCTCCCACGCCGACGAACATCTCGACGAAATCCGAACCCGAAATCGACAGGAACGGCACGTTTGCCTCGCCGGCCACAGCCTTGGCCAGCAGCGTCTTACCCGTTCCCGGAGGGCCCACCAGCAGGGCTCCCTTCGGGATTTTGGCGCCCAGTTCGCGGTATTTGTCGGCCTTTTTCAGGAAGTCGACGATCTCCATGATCTCGACCTTGGCCTCCTCCAGACCGGCCACATCCTTGAACGTGACGCGTTTGGCGTTGTCCTTGTCGAAGACCTGCGCCTTGGCCTTGCCGACGTTCATGATGCCACCGCCGCCTCCGGCTCCCGCGCCGCGCGCCATCGAGCGCATCACGAAGATCCACACGCCGATGATGAGCACCCACGGCAGCAGATTGACCAGAATCGAGGTCCAGTCGTTGCGTTCGTTGCGGTAGACGACCGGGACGTCGTGTCCCGACTGCGTCTCGGCATCCTGCAGATCCGCACGGAACGAATCCACCGAGCCGATCGTAAAGGTCAGCTGCGCCCCGACCTCGGGCAGACGGCGGAACCGTCGGTCGGTCGAGTCGTTGCGGTAATGCGCCGCCGCCTCCTGCGTCAGGAAGACCTGAGCCTCTTCGCGGTTGACGACTTCGATTTTGAGGACTTCGCCCTGCTCGACCATTTCGCGGACCGTCGTCCAGTCGCTCTCCACGGGCCGGTCGTTCGAGGGGCTGAAGAGATAATATCCGAAGATCAACGCCGCAATCACGCCGTAGATCCACAGCAGCGAGGGGCGCGGCATATTCATTTTCGGAGTGCCGTTATGCTTGTTTTGATTCTGTGCCATAAGTTTTTACGCTTCGTATTCATATTTTACCATCGGGGCATCGGCCCACAGCTCCTCCAGACGGTAGAAGCTGCGCAGTTCGGTCTGGAAGATGTGGACCACCACGTCCACATAGTCCATGGCGATCCATACGGCATTCTGCTGCCCTTCGACCCGCCAGACCTTTTCGCCCAACGTCTCGAGGACCTTCTCCTCGATGCCGTCGGCGATGGCCGCCACCTGCGTGGTGGAGTCGGCATTGCAGACCACGAAATACGAACAGATCGCGCCGTCGAATCCCCGCAGATCCAACGATACGATATTCTTACCCTTTTTATCTTCAATCGCGCTGACGATCGTTTCGATCAGTTTGTCCATAAGTTTCAATAGATGTCTATAACCTTGCAAAGGTATGAAAAGAGAATGAGATTTGAAAATAACCGGCCAAAAATCGCCAAACAAGCCGCTTTTTCCGGCATGTGAACAGGATCCTCGGAATTTTTCTTAATTTTGTCCGAACTCCTCGCAAACCGTCAAACCCGCTTCAAAACCGTGACCGCATGAAACGACTCTTGACCCTGACCGTGGTTGCAGCCATGCTGCTTGGTGCAACCTCCTGCAAGAAAGACAGGAATGACGCCGGGACCGATGATCCGGCTGCCGCCTCCGGAACGATCCGCATCAACGACCGCAGCGAAACCATCCACGGCGTCTATTACCTCGAAGAACCGGCCGACATCGAGACCGGCAAGACGGTCGGGATGCTGATTCTCGGGCCGGAAGGGGCTCCGGGAGCCGTCGAACCGGAATTCTACCTTTCGTTCGAACTCTCCGAGACGCTCTGCGGACAGACGATCGATCTGTCGCACCCGCTCGATACGCAGACCCGTCCGCTGCCCTACCTTTACATAAGTGCACGCAACGGTTCGGAACGCTTCTCGGTCGACTACGACGAAGACTCCATTGCGGAGGTGGTCACCGAAGGGTCGCTCACGGTGAACCGCGACGGCGACCGGTTCGACATCCGCATCTCGCTGGATTGCGCCGACGGGAACAGCCTGCGCATGGAGTGGACCGGCTCGGCAGTCAGGCTGAACGCCCCATTGTGAGAGGGTCGACCCGGCCATAACCGTCCGGATGAATTGCAAGGAATCCCCGACGCCAGACCGGCATCGGGGATTCTCTTTCTCCTCTCGCGGGATCACCAACCGGGAATCCCGTCCATCGTGTCCCTGTGAAACCCCATCTCCCGGGAAAACCCCATTCCTCGTGCCCCCATCTTCCGGGAAAACCCCGGCTTCTACGCCTGCTGGGTGGCGCCGACACTCGAAAGAATCGTGTCGGTCAGCGCCTTGATGATCGAACTCTTCACATAGGTGCGCCGCACCGCGATGGCAATCTTGCGCGACGTGGCACCCTTGCTCAGCGTCTTCAGCTGACTGCGGTGCTCGGGTGGAATGTACTCGATGGCCATTTCGGGGATGATCGTCAGACACGGCGTGCAGTCAACGATGCGCATCAGCGTGTCGAGCGACCCCGACTCGAACGAATAGTGCGACGGCATCGTCCGCCGCGCCTGGCACAACTCGATGATCTGATCGCGCATGCAGTTGCCCGGGCTCAGAATCACCAGATCCTTCAGATCGATATCCTCGATGCGGATATTCTGCCGCTCGTACAACGGATTCTCGGGCGACACGTAGGCATAGAAGCGGTCGTTGAAGAGCTCCTGCTCGAGGATCCCCTCGCCGCACGTTCCGCTGGCCACCAGCGCCGCATCGATCCGGTCGCGCTTCAACGCCTCGACGATATCCGAGGTGATCATCTCCGAGATCTCCAGTTCGACCTTCGGGTAGTCGTGCACGAACGCCGGAATGAACTTGTGCAGCAGGTAGGGGGCAATGGTCGGGATGACCCCCAGACGCAGCTTACCGGCCGTTTCGCCCTTGAGTTCGGCCACCGCCTCGCGGATGCAGTTGTAGGCCTTGATCGTCTCCCGGGCCCGATCCAGCACCACCGCCCCCGCCTCGGTCGGGATCACGGGCTTCTTCGAACGGTCGAGCAGCACCACGCCCAACTCCTCCTCCAGCGACTTGATCTGCATGCTCAACGACGGCTGCGTGACGAAACAATGCTCGGCGGCCTGCGAGAAACTCCCGCAATTGGCCACCGCCAGCAGATATTCGAGTTGTATGATTGTCATAAAATGCGTTTATTTTCCAGAACGAAGATATAAAATTAATCTATATTCCGCAACTTTTTTAGGTCTCCCGTAGGGTTTTTCGTATGTTTGTGGTTAAAATACTGTTTTATATCTATGGCAAAGATCATTCTCACCGGCGACCGTCCTACGGGCCGCCTCCATTTGGGACACTTCGTAGGCTCGCTGCGCCGCCGCGTGGAACTTCAGAACTCCGGACTTTTCGACCGTATCTTCATCATGATTGCCGACGCACAGGCCCTGACCGACAACGCCGACAACCCCGAAAAGGTCCGTCAGAACATCATCGAAGTGGCGCTCGACTACCTCTCCGTAGGCCTCGATCCCGAAAAATCGACCCTTTTCATCCAGTCGCAGGTCCCCGAACTGTGCGAGCTGTCGTTCTACTATATGAACCTGGTCACCGTGCAGCGTCTGCAGCGCAATCCGACCGTCAAGGCCGAAATCCAGCTGCGCGGTTTCGCCGAAGGGGCCGTCGAGGGCGACACCACCCAGCGGCAGGGAATCCCCGTCGGATTCTTCACCTACCCCATCAGCCAGGCCTCCGACATCACCGCCTTCAAGGCTACGACCGTCCCCGTGGGCGAAGACCAGGAGCCGATGCTCGAACAGACCCGCGAAATCGTCCACAAGTTCAACGCGGTCTACGGTGAGACGCTCACCATGCCCGAAATCCTGCTGCCCGACAACGCCGCCTGCCTGCGTCTGCCCGGCACGGACGGCAAGGCCAAGATGTCCAAATCGCTCGGAAACTGCATCTACCTCTCCGATACGGCCGACGAGGTCAAAAAGAAGGTCATGGGCATGTACACCGATCCCGAGCACCTGCGCGTGGAGGATCCCGGCAAGGTCGAGGGCAACACGGTCTTCACCTACCTCGACGCCTTCAGCCGCCCGGAACATTTCGCCAAATACCTGCCCGAATACGCCTCGCTCGACGAACTGAAGGCCCACTACCGCCGCGGCGGTCTGGGTGACGTGAAGGTCAAACGGCTGCTCATCGCCATCCTCAACGAAACGCTCGACCCCATCCGCGAACGCCGCCACTACTACGAAGGTCGCATCGAAGAGGTCTACGACGTGCTGCGCCGCGGCTCCGAAGCGGCCCGTGCCACGGCGGCCCAGACACTGGCCGAGGTGCGCCACGCCATGAAGATCGACTACTTCGAGGATCGGGAACTCATCGCCGAGCAGGCCCGTCAGTACGCCGCCAAACTCCAACACTGATCCGTCAGCCCGTATGGAGATCCGCGCCGACCGTATCTACGCCGCCTTTCTGAGGCTGACCCGCAGACTCTCGAACCGCCAGATGATGATGCTTCTGGCGGTGGTGGTCGGTGCGCTCGCCGGACTGGGCACCTATCTCTTCGAGATACTGCTCTACGCGATCAAGACCGGTCTGACCAACTGGTTCCCCGTCGACAGCGCCCATTTCCTCTTCCTGATCTACCCCGCCGTCGGCATCATCCTGGCCACGCTCTTCGTACGGTACGTCGTCCGCGACAACATCTCGGAAGGCGTTACGCGCGTGCTGTACGCCATGTCGAGCCGCAACTCCCGCATCGCCGCCCACAACTGCTGGACTTCGATCGTCGGTGGCGCCACCACCATCGGATTCGGCGGTTCGGTGGGTCCCGAGGCCCCGATCGTGCTGACCGGCGCCGCCATCGGCTCGAACATCAGCCGCCTGACCCGCCTCAACTACAAACACTCGACGCTGCTGCTCTGCTGCGGTGCCGGAGCCGCCCTGGCCGCCATCTTCAAGGCCCCGATCACGGGCGTGGTCTTCGTGCTGGAGATCCTGATGCTCGACATCACTGCCGCATCGGTCATCCCGCTGCTCATCGCCTCGATCACCGCAACGACGATGGCCTTCATGCTGCGCGGCTTCGATCCCATTCTGGCCGTCACGCTGGCCCCCGAGGATGCCTTCGAACTGTGGCAGATCCCGTTATTCATCCTCCTCGGCGTGCTGTGCGGATTGATGGCCTGGTACTTCACCTCGATGAATGCCCGCATCGGAGGCTTCTTCAAGAAGCTCGACCGGCAGTACAAGAAGTGGATCTGGGGCGGTGCGATCCTCGGTATCCTGATCTTCGTCTTCCCGCCCCTGTACGGCGAAGGCTACGAGGGATTCACCTCGCTGATGCACGGCAACGCGCAGGAGCTGTTCGACAACTCGCTCTTCTACCGCTTCCGCGACATCGACTGGGTGGTCATCCTCTTCGTCATCGCCACGATGTTCTTCAAGGTCATCGCCATGGCCTCGACCAATGCGGCCGGCGGCGTGGGCGGTACGTTCGCACCGTCGCTGTTCGTCGGAGCGTTTACGGGCGCTTCGCTGGCGCTGATCTGCAACTCGCTCTTCCACTGGGAGGTATCGATCGTCTCGTTCACGCTGGTCGGCATGGCCGGCGTCATGTCCGGGGTGATGAACGCCCCGCTGACCTCGATCTTCCTCATCGCCGAACTCTCGAACGGGTACGGGCTCTTCATCCCGCTGATGATTACGGCCTGCATCTCGTTTGCCGTCGACTACTACCTCGACCCCGACTCGATCTACACCAAGCAGCTCCGCAAAAAAGGCGAACTGCTGACCCATGACAAGGATCAGTCGGTCTTCGTCTTCCTGAAGCTCGAGGATCTGATGGAGACCGACTTCCTGCGCATCAAGGAGAACATGACCCTGGGCGACATCGTCCACATCATCTCCACGGCCCGGCGCAACATCTTCCCGGTGATCGACAATTTCGGGCGTCTGCTGGGGGTGGTTCAGCTCGACGACCTGCGCGAGGACATGTTCAAGCCCGAAAAATACGGACGCCCGATCTCCTACTACATGATCCCGCCGCCGGACAAGATCCTCGAACACGAGGCCATCCAGGGCGTCATGGAGAAGTTCGAGGACAAGCATACGTGGATGCTGCCCGTCGTCGACAAGCAGAACCACTACCTGGGATTCATCTCCAAGTCGCGGATTCTGAACGCCTACCGCGAACAGCTGGTCAAAATCCAGCAGTAGGAGGGACCGGAAAGCCGGATGGAGTGGGAATCGCGGAACAAAGCGGAATTCCGCAGCCTTCGGTCCGCCGGTTCTGCCCAAACCCTCATCGAGCATCGCGCCCCGTCCTATTCCGCCCGCACCCCGAAACCAATTAACACCCGCTCAATATCGCATTTTCCATGATCACGTTCGAAAAACCCTCGTGGGCCGATGAATTGGACTGCGCCGTCACGCTCTGCGATGCCGAAGGCACGGTCTGCTACCAGAACAACCGCTCCGTGGAGGTCAATGGCGACGTGAGGGGCCGCTCGCTCCTCCCCTGCCACAGCGACCGCTCGCGCGAAATCATCCGCCGACTGCTCGAAACCGGCGGCAGGAATGTCTATACGATCCAGAAAAAGGGCGTTCGCAAGCTTATCTACCAAACCATCTGGCGTAACGAGGGGCAAATCGGCGGTCTGGTGGAGTTCTCGATGGAACTCCCCGAAGAGATGCCCCACTACATCCGGTCCTGATAAAACACACGCTGAAAATGCTTCATTTCGATTGCGACTACATGGAGGGGGCCCATCCCGAAGTGATGCGGCGCCTCCTGGCCACCAACCTCGAACAGACCCCGGGCTACGGTTGCGACCCCTATACGGCCCATGCGCGGGAGTTGATCCGCCAGGCCTGCGATGCTCCGCAGGCCGAAGTCCACTTCCTCGTGGGCGGCACGCAGACCAATGCCACGGTAATCGACGGCCTGCTGCGCCGTCACGAAGGGGTACTGGCCGCCGAATCGGGCCACATCAACGTCCACGAAGCCGGTGCCATCGAGGCCGCCGGTCACAAGGTGCTCACCCTTCCGTCGCACGACGGCAAGGTCCATGCCTGCGACGTCGAACGATACCTCGAGGAGTTCTACGGCGATGAAACCTGGCCCCACATGGTCGCTCCGGGGATGCTCTACGTCTCGCACCCCACCGAATTCGGAACCTTGTACAGCCTCGAGGAGATGGAGGCGCTGCACGAGGTCTGCCAGCAGCATGCCATTCCGCTCTACCTCGACGGAGCCCGTCTCTCCTACGCCCTGGCCTCAGAAAGCAACACGCTCACGCTGCACGACGTGGCCCGGCTGTGCGACGTCTTCTACATCGGCGGCACCAAAACCGGAGCTCTCTTCGGCGAAGCGGTCGTCGTCACGCGATCCGAACTGCTGCCGCACTTCTTCACCCTCATCAAGCAGCACGGCGCCCTGCTGGCCAAGGGACGACTGCTGGGTCTGCAGTTCGAGACGCTCTTTACGGACGATCTCTACCTGCGCATCGCCCGCCAGGCCGTCACGACGGCCCTCAAGCTGAAGGAGGCGCTGCTTGCAAAGGGATACCGGCTCTTCATCGATTCGCCGACCAACCAGCAGTTCTTCGTCCTGCCGAACAGCGATATTGACCGTCTGAGCAGCCATGCGACCTTCGAACTGTGGGGCCCGCGCGGCGAGACGGAATCCGTCGTGCGGTTCGTCACCAGCTGGGCCACCCAGGAGAGCCACATCGACGCCCTGATCGGGCATCTATAACCCTCTTTTCTGAGACAAAAACGAGAGGTTTCCCACCCCGTGAGAAACCTCTCGTTTTGTCGTTGCAACTTTACGGGCAACTCCTGCCCCTTCGGGTCCCCGGCATCTTCAGTCCCCTACTTCCTTCGGATCCCCGGCTCCTTCGAGCCCCGGGCGTCTTCGACCCCTACTGGATCCCCGGCTCCTTCAGGCCCCGGGCCTCCGGCTAACCCGCTCGGCTACTCGATCGATCGCACCTGACCGGCACCCCCGGCCGCCCGGTCAGAGCTTGATATCGTAGATCTGGATGACGCCCACCAGTTTGCCCGCCTCGTCCGTAACGAGCAGCGAAGTCACCTTGTTGCGCGTCATCATCTTCTCGGCCTCGATCAGCTTCTCGGTCGGAGCGATCGTCTTCGGATGCGGCGTGGCGATGTCCTTTGCCTTGATGTTGAAAAACTCACCCCGCAGGCGTTCCATGGCGCGGCGCACGTCGCCGTCGGTCACGATGCCCTCAATGCGGTCGCCCTCGCAGATGACGATCAGTCCCAGGCCGCCCTTCGAGATGGCATGGATCATCTCCGTGGCCGGGCAGTCGGGCGCCACGACCGGCAGATCGTGATCCCGCATGACGTTGCCCACGGTCATCAGCAGCCGGCGCCCGAGGCTTCCGCCCGGATGCAGGCGTGCAAAATCAACGCTCGTAAAGCCTCGCTGCTGCATCAGCGAAACGGCCAGTGCATCACCCATGGCGATCTGCGCGGTGGTCGACGACGTCGGGGCCAGATGCAGAATGCAGGCCTCCTTCTCGACCCGCACGTTCAGATGCACGTCCGAGTTCTTGGCCAGCGCCGATTCGGGATTCCCCGTCATCGAAATCAGGTGGTTGCCGTTTGCATGGATGAACGGCACGATCTTCAGGATCTCGTCCGTCTCGCCCGAATAGGAGAGTGCCAGGATGATGTCCTCCTTCGAGATCATGCCCAGATCGCCGTGGAAGGCCTCACCCGGGTGGAGAAAGAAACTCGGCGTGCCGGTCGAAGCGAGCGTCGCGGCGATCTTGCGCCCCACGAGGCCCGATTTTCCCATGCCCGTCACGATGCACTTGCCGCGGCTGGCCAGGATCAGCTCCACGGCCCGCACGAACGAATCGTCCAACGACTCCTCCAGATGCTTGAGCGAGAGCATCTCCGTATGCAGTGCCTTACGGGCAACCGCCAGAATCTGAGTTTTTTCGGTATCGGTCATTTCTGTCATAACAAAGATTCGATCAAAGGTTCCAGATCATCGAGCCGCAGCATGTTGGCAGCATCGCTCAGTCCGCGGTCCGGATCGGGATGCACCTCGAAGAAGTAGCCCGTGGCACCGAACGCCCGGGCCGCATGCGCCATGGCCGGGACGAATTCGCGGTTGCCGCCCGTCTTGCCGCCCGCGGCTCCGGGACGCTGCACCGAATGGGTGCAGTCCATGATGACAGTCGGTGCGATCTTCAGCATGTCGGGGATGTTGCGGAAATCGACCACCAGGTTGTTGTAACCGAACGAGTTGCCGCGTTCCGTCAGCCACACCTCCCGGGCACCCGCCTCGCGGGCCTTCTCGTAGGGGTAGCGCATGTCGGCCCCCGAAAGGAACTGCGCTTTCTTGATGTTCACCACCCGTCCGGTACGGGCCGCAGCCACCACCAGATCGGTCTGCCGGCACAGGAAGGCCGGAATCTGAATCACGTCAACCACTTCGCCCACCGGCGCCGCCTGCCACGATTCGTGGATGTCGGTCAGGAGCCGGAGCCCCCACTTCGCGCGTACGTCGGCGAGCATCTGAAGTCCCTTTTCGAGCCCCGGTCCGCGGAACGAGGCGATCGACGTACGGTTGGCCTTGTCGAACGAGGCCTTGAAGATGATCTGCGTGCCCAGGCGGCGATTGATGGCCACCAGCCGTTCGGCAACCGCATCGAGCAGTTCGGCCGATTCGATGACACAGGGTCCTGCGATGAGTATCATGGCGTCAATGGTTGAATTCGGGATGCTGTTTGAGGAACTCCTCGGCACGGGCCAGATCCTCCGGCGTGTCGATCCCCACGGTCTCGACCTGTGTGATGCCCACACCTATTTTATAACCGTTTTCGAGCCAGCGCAACTGTTCGAGCGATTCGGCCATCTCGAGCGGCGACTGCGGCAGCGAGGTCACCGCACGCAGCACCTCCGCCCGGAAGGCATAGAGCCCGATGTGCTTGTAGAAGGTATGCCGCGAGAGCCACTCCTCGCGCGGAACGTTGCGCAGGTAGGGAATCACCGACCGCGAGAAGTAGAGCGCCTGCGACCGTGCGTCGAGGACCACCTTCGGCGAATTGGGATTCTCCAGGGCGGCCAGTCCGTCGGCCTCGGTGAAGGGTTTGACCAGCGTGGCGATGTCCGTCGCGGGATCATCGAAGCAGCGTTTGACCGTCTCGAGCTGTTCGCGGCGGATGAAGGGTTCGTCGCCCTGCACGTTGACCACCACGTCGTACGTGCGGCCCTGCTTGCAGTAGGCCTCCCAGCAGCGGTCCGTGCCGCTGCGGTGGGCCGTCGAGGTCATCTCGACCCGCCCGCCGAAGGCCCGTACCGCCTCGTAGATCCGTTCGTCGTCCGTAGCCACCACGGCGTCGTCCAGCACGCCGGCCACCTGTTCGTAGACCCGCTCGATGACGGGCTTGCCCCCCAGCCGGGCCAGCGGCTTGGCCGGGAAGCGCGTCGACGCGTAGCGCGCCGGAATGATTGCAATGAAGCTCCGCGACATGGTTTTCTATTTTTCCAGGGCCAGCGCCAGCACTTCGTCGTTCGTACGCACGTAGTGGAATGTCAGCCCCTCGACGTAATCGGCCTTGATCTCCGAAATATCCTTGCGGTTGTCCTCCGAGAGGATCAGCTCCGTGATGCCGGCCCGCTTGGCGGCCAGGATCTTCTCCTTGACGCCGCCCACGGGCATCACCCGTCCGCGGAGCGTCGTTTCGCCCGTCATGGCGATGCGCTCCTTCACCTTGCGGCCCGTGTAGGTCGAGACGATCGAGGTCACCATCGTGATACCGGCCGAGGGCCCGTCCTTCGGAATGGCACCCTCCGGCACGTGGATGTTGATATCGTTCGTTTCGAACATCTTCGGGTCGATGCCCAGCTCCCGGTAGTGGGCCATGACCCACTCGTGAGCGATCGTCGCCGACTCCTTCATCACGTCGCCCAGATTGCCCGTCAGGCTGATGCGGCCCTTGCCGGGCGTCAGGCACGACTCGATGTAGAGGATGTCGCCCCCCACTTCGGTCCAGGCCAGACCCGTCACGACGCCCGTCATGCCGCCCACCTCATACTCCTCGCGCAGGAACTTCGGCATGCCGAGGATCTTCTCGACATCCTCCGGCGCGATCTCCGGACGGTACTCCTCGTCGAAGGCGATCTGTTTGGCGCGCGCCCGGGCGATCTTCGCCAGGTGCTTGTCCAGCGAGCGCACGCCCGCCTCGCGCGTATAGCCCGAGATGACCTGTTCGATCACCGCGTCGCTCATCGTCATCTGATCGGCCTTGATGCCGTGGGCCTCGCGCAGCTTCGGCAGCAGGTGATCCTGTGCAATGCGCACTTTCTCCTCGATCAGGTAGCCCGGGATGTTGATCATCTCCATACGGTCGCGCAGCGCCGGAGCAATGTTGCCCACGTTGTTGGCCGTGGCAATGAAGAGCACCTTCGAAAGGTCGTACTCCATGTCGATGTAGTTGTCGTGGAAGGTGGTGTTCTGCTCCGGGTCGAGCACCTCGAGCAGGGCGCTCGACGGATCGCCGTGGTTCGAGACCGTCACCTTGTCGACCTCGTCGAGGATGATCACCGGGTTCGACGAACCGCACCGCTTGATCGTCTGGATGATACGTCCCGGCATGGCGCCGATGTAGGTGCGGCGGTGTCCGCGGATCTCCGACTCGTCGTGCAGACCGCCCAGCGAGATACGGCCGAACTTGCGGCCCAGAGCCGTGGCCACCGACTTGCCCAGCGACGTCTTGCCCACGCCCGGAGGACCGTAGAGGCACAGGATCGGGGACTTCAGATCGCCCTTCAGCTTGATGACGGCCAGGTGTTCGAGGATCCGCTCCTTGACCTCATCGAGGCCGAAGTGGTCGTGGTCCAGCTGTTCGCGGGCGCACTTCAGGTCGAGGTTGTCCTTCGTCACGTCGTTCCACGGCAGCTCCAGCAGCAGCTGCAGGTAGGTCATCTGCACCGAATACTCCGCCACGGCGGGATTCAGCCGCTCGACCTTCTGCAACTCCTTCTCGAAGGTCTCGGCGACCTCCTTCGGCCAATTTTTCTTCTTGGCCTCCTCGCGCATCTTCTCGATGTCGGCATCGGGGCCGTCGCCCAGTTCGTCCTGGATCGTACGCATCTGCTGCTGCAGGTAGTAGTCGCGCTGCTGCTTGTCGATCTCCTGCTTGACGCGCTCCTGGATCTGGCTCTTCAACTCGGCCAGCTGCTGTTCGCGGATCAGGATCTCGAGCAGTTTGCGCGCACGGGCCAGCAGACCGGGCGCTTCGAGCAGCGACTGCCGGTCTTCGTCCGTGAGCTCCATGTTCGAGCAGATGAAGTTGATGATGCCGCGTTTCGAGTCGATGTTCTTGATGGCGAAGGCCGCCTCCTTGGGCATCGAGGGCGAAACGTTGATGATGTTGAGCGCCACGTCGCGGATCGAGTCCACCAGGGCCTCGAACTCGATGCTCTTCAGATCGGGCGTCGAGTCGCGCAGTGCCACCACACGGGCCTTGAAATAGGGCTCCGTGGAGATGTATTCCGTGATTTCGATCTTCTCCAGACCGTTGAGTATCACCGTCAGATTGCCGTTGGGCATCTCGAGGATCTTGATGATCCGCGCGGCCGTACCGACCTTGTACATGTCGTCGGGCGAGGGGTCTTCCACCTCGCTTTCGCGCTGCAGCACGGCACCCAGCATGCCGCCCTCGGCATTCACGGCGCGCACCAGCGAGATGCTCTTGTCACGCCCCACCGTAATGGGGGTGATGGCGCCCGGAAACAGCACCGACGAACGCAGCGTCAGAATCGGCAGAATCTCCGGGACTTCGACCTCTTCGACCGGTTCGTCGCCGCCCGTCACGATGGGGATCACGCGGTGCTTTCCGTCGAGAAGTTCGGGGACGAGATTCACGTCGTCCACTTCCATGTTTTCGATTTTATCTTTTTTACTCATAGGATTCCTCTTTATACAAAGTGCAAAGGTAACGTTTTTTCGCAGATTTTATTTTATCTTTGACAGAATGTTAATAACTTTGCGCCTTCGGAAATAACGTTTAATCTCCTACGAGCCATGCAAATCGCTGACAAATACGCCCCCCAGCAGATCGAATCCAAATGGTACGACTACTGGATCGAACACAAGCTCTTCCACTCGGAACCCGACAAGCGGCAACCCTATACGATCGTCATCCCGCCCCCCAACGTCACCGGCATGCTCCACATGGGTCACATGCTCAACAACACGTTGCAGGACGTGCTGGTGCGCCGCGCCCGCATGTCGGGCAAGAACGCCTGCTGGGTCCCCGGCATGGACCACGCCTCGATCGCCACCGAAGCCAAGGTCGTTGCCATGCTCCGCGAAAAGGGCATCGAAAAGTCCTCGCTCACGCGTGAGGAGTTCCTCCGCTACGCCTGGGAGTGGAAGGAGAAGTACGGCGGCGTGATCCTCCGCCAGCTGCGCAAGCTCGGCGCCTCGTGCGACTGGGACCGCACCTGCTTCACGATGGACGACATCCGCACGGAAGGCGTGTTGCGCGTCTTCTGCGACCTCTACGACAAGGGCAAGATCTACCGCGGCGTGCGCATGGTCAACTGGGACCCCGCCGCGCAGACCGCCCTCTCGGACGAAGAGGTCGTCTTCAAGGAGTCGCACGGAAAACTCTACTACCTGCGCTACCGGGTCGAGGACTCCGACCGCACGATCGTCGTCGCCACGACCCGTCCCGAAACCATTCTCGGCGATACGGCCCTGTGCGTCAACCCCAATGACCCGCGTTACCAGGATCTGCCGGCCGACGCCCGCGTCATCGTGCCGCTGGTCGGCCGCTCGATCCCTGTCATCCGCGACACGTACGTCGACATCGAGTTCGGTACGGGCGCCCTGAAGGTCACCCCGGCCCACGACGTGAACGACTACATGCTCGGTGAAAAATACGGTCTGGAGACCATCGACATCTTCAACGACGACGGCACGATCAACGACAAGGTCGGCCTGTACGTCGGCATGGACCGTTTCGACGTGCGCCGCCAGATCGAGGGCGATCTCGATGCTGCCGGTCTGCTCGAAAAGGTCGAGGCCTACACCAACAACGTCGGCTACTCGGAGCGTACGGGCGTGGCCATCGAACCGAAACTCTCGATGCAGTGGTTCCTCTCGATGAAGGAGCTGGCCGAGCCCGCCACGAAGGCCGTCATGGAGGACGAGATCCGCTTCGTGCCCGAGAAGTACAAGAACACCTATCGCTACTGGATGGAGAACATCAAGGACTGGTGCATCTCGCGTCAGTTGTGGTGGGGACAGCGCATCCCGGCGTGGTACCTGCCCAAGGGCGGTTTCGTCGTCGCCCCGACGCCCGAAGAGGCCCTCGAAAAGGCCCGCACGAAGAGCGGCGACGCCTCGCTGCAGCTCTCGGATCTGCGCCAGGACGAGGATGTGCTCGACACGTGGTTCTCGTCGTGGCTCTGGCCCATCTCGGTCTTCGACGGCATCCGCAACCCCCACAACCCCGAAATCGAATACTACTACCCCACCAACGATCTGGTCACCGGCCCCGACATCATCTTCTTCTGGGTCGCCCGCATGATCATGGCCGGGTATGAATACCGCCACGAAAAACCCTTCGCCAACGTCTACTTCACGGGTATCGTCCGCGACAAGATCGGCCGCAAGATGTCCAAGCAGCTCGGCAACTCGCCCGATCCGCTCGACCTGATCGCCCAGTACGGCGCCGACGGCGTCCGCATGGCGATGCTCATCAGTTCGTCGGCCGGCAACGACGTGATGTTCGACGAGGCGCTCTGCGAACAGGGCCGCAACTTCGGCAACAAGATCTGGAACGCCTACCGGCTGGTCAACGGCTGGGCCGTGGATGCCGCCGCACAGCAGAGCGAAAACAACCGTCTGGCCGTCGCCTGGTTCCGGGAGGCGCTCTCGCGCTCGCTCCGCCAGATCGACGAGGACTTCGGCTCGTACCGCATCTCGGAGGCCTTCAAGGAGGTCTACCGCCTCTTCTGGGACGACTTCTCGAGCCTCTACCTCGAGATGGTCAAACCCGCCTACGGCCAACCGATCGACGCTCAGACGCTCGAGGCCACGAAGGGCTATTTCGATGCGCTGATGCGCGTGCTGCACCCCTTCATGCCGTTCGTCACCGAGGAGATCTGGCAGGCCCTCGCCCCGCGTCGCGACGGCGAATCGATCTGCGTGGCGCAGATGCCCCAGGCCGGCGAGGTCGACGAGGCGATGCTGGCCCGCTTCGAACTGGTGAAGGAGATCATCACCTCGGTGCGCAACGTCCGCAACCAGAAGAACCTGGCGCAGAAGGAGGCTCTCGCGCTGCATGTCATCGTCGACGAAAACTACCCCACGGAGTTTGCTCCCGTCATCCGGAAGATGGCCAACCTCTCCTCGATCGAGGCCGTCACGGAGAAGGATCCGACGGCTGCCGCCTTCCTCGTCAAGACGACGCAGTATTTCGTGCCGCTGGCCGGCAAGATCGACACCGCCGCCGAGATCAAGAAACTCTCCGACGACCTGAAATACTACGAAGGATTCCTCGCCTCGGTGATGAAGAAGCTCTCGAACGAACGTTTCGTACAGTCGGCACCCGAGAAGGTCGTGGCCAACGAACGTGCCAAGCAGGCCGATGCCGAAGCCAAGATCGCCGCGCTCAAGGAGCAGCTCGCCGCGCTGAAATAGCCCCTATCGACCGGCTTTGCCCCCCGGCCGAAAGCCGTCAGGCCCAGCCGGCACAAGATCAATCGTCCGAACAGACCCCCGCCCATGCGACGGGGGCCTGTTGCTCCCGGGCTGTACGGGGTCCGGACGAACCGGGCCGCCGCACAATCCGAACCGGCCGAAGCGCCGTACAATCCGGAGTAGCCGGGCCGCCATACAACCCGGGGCAACCGAAGCGCCGTACAATCCGGGGCAACCGGACCGCCGCACAAACCGGGGCACTTGAATCCCGACACGTAAAACACCCGAAACCGTACAACCGCACCACGCGAAACATGCCATCCATCACGATCTATACCGACGGTTCGTCCCTCGGCAATCCCGGCCCCGGAGGCTACGGCATCGTCCTCCTCTCGGGCCCTCACCGCAAGGAACTCTCCCAGGGGTTCCGCCTTACGACCAACAACCGCATGGAACTCATGGCCGTGTGCGTCGCCCTCGAGGCGCTCAAGGTCCAGGGCGCCGACGTGGTCATCTACTCCGATTCGAAATACGTCGTCGATGCCGTCACGAAGGGGTGGGTCTTCGGATGGGTCCGCAAGGGGTTTGCCGGCAAGAAGAATCCCGACCTGTGGATGCGCTTCCTGCGGATCTACCGGTGTCACAACGTCCGTTTCGTCTGGGTCAAGGGTCACGCCGAGACGGTCGAGAACAACCGTTGCGACCAACTGGCCGTAGCCGCCGCCAACGACCGCACCCACTGGGCGGAAGACGAAGGCTACCAGCCCGAATAGGGTCCTTCCGGAAATACGCCGCGCAACCGCCCCCGAGGACGGCGGTCATCAAAGCCCGAGAGGCACCAGCGGCAACACCCACAACCCGAAAAGCCCGATGCCGGTAACCCTCGATGTCTGGGAGGCACCAGCGACAACACCCGCAACCAGAAAAACCCCGGCGGCTGCCCCTCGAAACCCGGAGCACCCGAAACCGGCCCCGCAGCACACAAGATCCGGCAGCGGCAGAAGCCCGGATCAAACCAGCCGCCCAAGAGACCGTCCGTGCAAAACACCCCCGCCAAGACTCGTCCCGACATCCTCCAAATCGTCGTTTTTGCCCGATAATTACCCGATTTTTCGTGCATTTTTCGCTTTTCGGGCAATTATGCTTATATTTGCGCGAAATTGTTTCCCGCCCGGGACCGTTCCCTCCCGCCGCCCCACACCGGATCGGCTCCTCCACACGGATCGGACAACTCCCCTGCGGCGTGAGATTGCGCAACCTCCAAACATTACGGAATGTTCAAAACCTACATGCGGTTGTTGGGCTTCGCCCGCCCGATCAAGAAATACGCGATTCCCTATTTCTTCTACTCGCTCCTCTACGCGCTGTTCAACTCGCTCACGTTCATGCTGATCATCCCGATCCTGAACACGATGTTCGACGCCAACTACTCGTTCGAATACGTCGACAAACTGCCCCCCGTAGAGTTCAACCAGGAATATCTCACCACGCTCTTCAACTTCACCTACTCGCACCTCTTCCAGGAGTACGACCGACAGAACGTCCTGCTGCTGCTGGCCGTCATCGCCATCATCATCAGCTTCCTGAGCAACCTCTTCCGCTACCTCGGCGCCTGGACCATGGAGAACATGCGAACCCGCACGCTCCAGAAAATGCGCAACGAAATGTTCTCCCGCGTCATGGACATGAACGTCGGATACTTCTCCGACCAGCGCAAGGGCGACATCATCTCGAAGATCACCTCCGACGTCGGCGTCGTACAGTTCTGCATCACCAACACCCTGCAGGTCTCGTTCCGCGAACCGTTCCTGATCATCGGATACATCGTCATGATGATCGCCATCTCGTGGGAACTGGCCGTCTTCTCGGTGCTCTTCCTGCCGGTCGTGGCGCTGCTGATCGGCAACATCGTCAAGAAACTCCGCCACCCGGCCCGCACCAACCAGCAGCGAATGGGCGAAATGGTCGCCACGCTTGACGAATCCCTCGCCGGCATCAAGGTCATCAAGAGCTACAACGCCACCGAATACATCAAGCAGAAATACTACGCCATCAGCGAAGACCTCGCCCGGTTGACCCTCTCGATGGCCCGCCGGCAGCAGCTGGCCTCGCCGATGAGCGAATTCCTCGGCATCACGGCCGTCGGCGTGATCCTCGTCTTCGGAGGTTCGCTCGTGGCCGCCGGATCGCTCGACCCCGGAGGTTTCATCGCCTTCGTGGCCATCTTCTCGCAGATCACCCGCCCGGTCAGAACCTTCATCGACCAGTTCGCCAACATCAACCAGGGTATTGCCGCCGGCGAGCGCATCTTCTCGATCATCGACTCCAAACCCGAAATCCAGGACAAGCCCGACGCCCGCGAATTCACCGGCCTGAAAGACCGCATCGAATTCCGCAACGTACACTTCTCCTACGACGGTTCGCGCGAGGTGATCGACGGCATCTCGTTCGAAATCCGCCACGGCCAGACCGTCGCGCTGGTCGGATCCTCGGGCGGCGGAAAGTCGACGCTGAGCGAACTGCTGCCGCGCTTCTACGACCCGACCTCGGGCGACATCCTGATCGACGGCGTCTCGTTGCGCGACTACTCGCAGGAGAGCATCCGCGCCCACATGAGCGTCGTGGCGCAGGACACCATCCTCTTCAACGACACCATCGAACACAACATCGCCATGGGACGCCGCGGCGCAACCCCCGAAGAGGTGGTCGAAGCCGCCCGCGTGGCCAATGCCGACGACTTCATCCGCGAATGCCCCGAGGGCTACGACACCAACATCGGCGACCGTGGCGTGAAACTCTCCGGCGGTCAGCGCCAGCGCCTCTCGATCGCCCGCGCCGTGCTGAAGAATCCCGACATCCTGATCCTCGACGAGGCCACCTCGGCCCTCGACACCGAGAGCGAAAAGCTCGTCCAGGATGCACTGAACAACCTGCTCAAGGGGCGTACGTCGGTGGTCATCGCCCACCGGCTGTCGACGATCCACAACGCCGACCAGATCATCGTCGTCGACCACGGCCGGATCGCCGAACAGGGCACCCACGCCGAACTGATGGAGCGCAACGGTATCTATGCCAAGCTGATCGAGATGCAATCCTTCGACTGATCGCCGAGGCGATCCCCGCAACCCCATCTCCGGGCCTCTCTCCTTCGCGGAAAGAGGCCCGGATCCATATTCCGCCCGACGCAAATGACGGAATTCGGAGAAGATTGCGGCGTTTTGCAATCTTTTTACTATCTTTGCCAACTGTCAGAAACAGAAACGAAATTTTTTGCCTGTCGATATGAAATTCAAGGAGTACAAAGGCCTCGACCTGGCCGCAACCGCCGCCGACGTGCTTGGCGAATGGGATGCCAACGACACGTTCCACAAAAGCATCGAAACCCGCGAGGGTCATCCGACGTTCGTCTTCTACGAAGGTCCCCCCTCGGCCAACGGAATGCCCGGTATTCACCACGTCATGGCCCGTACCATCAAGGATGTCTTCTGCCGCTACAAGACCCAACAGGGATACCTCGTCCACCGCAAGGCCGGTTGGGACACCCACGGTCTGCCCGTCGAACTGGGCGTCGAGAAGAAACTCGGAATCACCAAGGAGGATATCGGCAAGAAAATCTCCATCGAAGAGTACAACCGCACCTGCCGCAAGGCCGTCATGGAGTTCACCGGCGTGTGGGAGAACCTTACCCGCAAGATGGGATACTGGGTCAACATGGACGACCCCTACATCACCTACGACAACAAGTACATCGAGTCGCTGTGGTGGCTGCTGAAGCAGCTCTACAACAAGGGACTGCTCTACAAGGGCTACACCATTCAGCCCTACTCGCCCGCCGCCGGAACCGGCCTCTCGACCCACGAGCTGAACCAGCCCGGATGCTACCGCGACGTGAAGGATACGACGGTCGTGGCCCAGTTCCGCATCCGCAACCCCAAACCCGAAATGGAGGGCTGGGGCACGCCCGTCTTCCTGGCCTGGACCACCACGCCCTGGACCCTGCCCTCGAATACGGCCCTCTGCGTCGGCCCGAAAATCGACTACGTCGCCGTGCGCAGCTACAACCCCTACACCGGCGAAAAGATGACCGCCGTAGTGGCCAAGGCGCTGCTCAACGCCCACTTCAACAAGAAGGCCGAAGGGCTCGCGCTGGAGGACTACAAGCCCGGTGACAAGCTGATCCCCTACGAGGTGGTCGGCGAGTGGAAGGGCCCCGAACTGGTCGGCATGCAGTACGAACAGCTGCTGCCGTGGGTCAAGCCCGTCGAGCTGGACGAAGCGGGCAACTGGCGGGATGCCTCGCAGAAGGCCTTCCGCGTCATTGCGGGCGACTACGTCACCACGGAGGACGGTACGGGTATCGTCCACATCGCTCCGACGTTCGGTGCCGACGACGCCTTCGTGGCCCGTGCCGCCGGAATCCCCTCGCTCTTCATGATCAATAAGAAAGGCGAAACCCGCCCGATGGTCGACCTGACGGGCAAGTTCTATCTGATGAGCGAACTGGACGAGCGGTTCGTCCGCGAGTGCATCGACGTCGACACCTACAAGGAGTACGAGGGCCGCTGGGTCAAGAACGCCTACGACCCGCAGTTCACCGTCGACGGCAAGTATGACGAAAAGGCCGCTCAGGCCGCCGAGTCGCTCGACATCTACATCTGCATGAAGATGAAGGCCGCCGGTCAGGCCTTCAAGATCGAAAAGCACGTCCACAACTATCCCCACTGCTGGCGGACGGACAAACCCGTGCTCTACTACCCGCTCGACTCGTGGTTCATCCGCACGACCGCCTGCAAGGAGCGCATGATCGAACTCAACCGCACGATCCGCTGGAAACCCGAATCGACCGGTACGGGACGCTTCGGAAAGTGGCTCGAAAACCTCAACGACTGGAACCTCTCGCGTTCGCGCTTCTGGGGCACGCCGCTCCCGATCTGGGCCACCGAGGACCGCTCGGAGCTGAAGTGCATCGGCTCGATCGAGGAGCTGATACAGGAGATCGACAAAGCGATCGCCGCCGGCGTGATGAAGGAGAACCCCTACAAGAACTTCAAGGTCGGCGACATGTCGAAGGAGAACTACTCCACCAAAAATATCGACCTGCACCGCCCCTATGTCGATTCGATCGTGCTCGTCTCGTCGAAGGGCGAGCCGATGCGCCGTGAACCCGACCTGATCGACGTCTGGTTCGATTCGGGCGCCATGCCCTATGCCCAGGTTCACTATCCGTTCGAACACAAGGAGGACTTCGACAAGGTCTACCCCGCCGACTTCATCGCCGAAGGCGTCGACCAGACCCGCGGCTGGTTCTTCACGCTGCACGCCATCGCCTCGATGCTGTTCGATTCGGTGGCCTTCAAGAACATCATCTCGAACGGTCTGGTGCTCGACAAGAACGGCAACAAGATGTCGAAACGCCTGGGCAATGCCGTCGATCCGTTCGACGTGCTCGACACCTACGGAGCCGACGCCACCCGCTGGTACATGATCTCCAACTCGCAGCCGTGGGACAACCTGAAGTTCGACCGCGACGGCGTCGACGAGGTGCGCCGCAAGTTCTTCGGCACGCTCTACAACACCTACTCGTTCTTCGCCCTCTACGCCAACATCGACGGGTTCACGGGCCGCGAAGCCGAGGTGCCCCTGGAGAAGCGCCCCGAAATCGACCGCTGGATCATCTCGCTGCTCAATACGCTGGTGCGGAACGTCACCGATTCGCTCGAAAACTACGACCCGACGCCTGCGGCCCGTGCCATCCAGGAGTTCGTCGGCGAGAACCTCTCCAACTGGTACGTGCGCCTGAACCGCAAACGCTTCTGGGGCGGCGGCATGACCGAGGACAAACTCGCCGCCTACCAGACCCTCTATACCTGCCTGGAGACCGTCGTGATGCTCGCCGCACCGTTCGCGCCGTTCATCACCGACCGCATCTTCCGCGACCTGAATGCCGTCAGCGGACGCCACACCGATGAATCGGTCCACCTCTCGACCTTCCCCAAGGCCGACGAATCGTGCATCGACCGCCGCCTCGAAGAGATGATGGATCTCGCACAGCGCGTCTCGTCGATGGTGCTGGCCCTGCGCCGCAAGGTCTCGATCAAGGTCCGCCAGCCGCTGATGAAGATCCTCATCCCGGTACTCGATCCCGCCATGGCCGAACACATCGCCGCCGTGAAGAACCTGATCATGAGCGAGGTGAATGTCAAGGAGATCGAACTCATCGAGAAGACCACCGGCATCATCACCAAACGCATCAAGCCCAACTTCAAGACCTTAGGTCCGCGTTACGGCAAGCAGATGAAGCAGATTGCCGCCCTGGTGGCTGGCTTCTCGCAGGAGCAGATTGCCGCCGTCGAGGCCGCCCCCGAAACGACGCTCGAGGTCGGCGGCGAAAAGATCACCGTTACGCCCGCCGATTTCGAGATCACCTCGGAGGACATGCCCGGATGGCTCGTGGCCTCGGAAGGCAAACTCACCGTGGCGCTCGACATCACCCTCACGGATGAACTCCGCGCCGAAGGTGTGGCACGCGAGTTGATCAACCGCATCCAGAACATCCGCAAAGATTCCGGATTCGAAGTGACCGACAAGATCCGCGTCGAGATCGAACAGAAGGATCTCGTAGCCAACGCCATCGCCCGCTATGCCGACTACATCGCCTCGCAGACGCTGGCCGTCGAGGTGCGTGCGGCGGCTCAGCCCGCCGGTGAGGTCGTGGTCGATTCGGACATCGATGACGTACCCCTGAAGATTGCCGTCTCGCGGATATAATGCCGATCCGTGATCGGGAAAATTTGGTTATATCGGAAATATTGTTTAATTTTACATTAAACCAAATAGAGAGGATAGACCTATGGCAGACGAAAGAACCCGATACAGCGATGCCGAACTCGAAGAGTTCAAGCAGCTTATATTGAAAAAGCTTGAGAACGCACGTGCGGATTACGAACTGCTGCGCTCCACGATCACCCACACGGCCGACAATGACACCGAAGATACGTCGCCGACCTTCAAGGTGTTGGAGGAGGGTGCGACGACCCTCTCCAAGGAAGAGAGCGGACGTCTGGCTGCACACCAGATGAAATTCATCCGCAACCTTGAGATGGCGCTCGTGCGCATCGAGAACAAGACCTACGGAATCTGCAAGACCACGGGCAAGCTGATTCCCAAGGAGCGGCTGATGAAGGTTCCGCACGCCACCGAATGCATCGAAGCCAAGGAGCGGCGCAAATAACCCCGGGGCCACACCAAGGGGGGGGGCAAGAATTGATAACGCCACTGACTTCTGGAAGTGGCTTACAACGCCCGAATCCGGAGGGGGGGGGTAAGAGCTGACACTGACAACGGCTACCGAATCCAGGGGGGGGGCAAGAGCTGACACTGACAACGCTACCGAATCCGGGGGGGGCAGCGAAAAGCAAGTTTACCACCCGAATCATGGGGAATACGGAGATGTGATCAACGACAAGCGTCACTTCATTTTGCGCCAACTGGATAACATGAAAAAGGTTCACCTGCAAAAGGTGGACCTTTTTTATGCTTGAAAATATCCCGTCAAGACCTTTTTACGTACGTTTTACGGGATTTTTACGTTATCTTTGAGACATGTACACCGGGTTCCGCATATTCGTTCTGGCCCTGCTCCTCACCCTGACTGGACTGTTGGCAATCGCCCACCCGACGACCCCCGCCGCGGGCCCCG
Source organism: uncultured Alistipes sp. (assembly GCA_944321185.1). Lineage (GTDB taxonomy): Bacteria > Bacteroidota > Bacteroidia > Bacteroidales > Rikenellaceae > Alistipes. The sequence continues at coordinate 67,168 of CALUKH010000005.1, forward strand.
GCATGCAGACCCCCGATCGCTTCACGCCCGACAGTGCGCGAATCCGAAACCCCGAAGCCCGCGCCCGCAACAAACGCCTCTACGACAGCATCGAATCCAAAACCAGCCGACGTGCCGTACCGCGCATGCTCTACCAACTGCTCTTCGTCAAACCGGTTCTCGACACCACGGCAAACGGTCAGGTTCTCGACGAAACCCGCGAATTGATTCCCTACGCCGGCAAGACGATCTCCGGCATCGAAATCCGCCGCCAGGAACCCTTCGACGAGGACGGGAACTGGCTGGAACGCTCCGGCAACAAACTGCACATGATCACCCGCGAACGGGTCATCCGTCGCGACCTGCTCTTCAAGCCGGGCGACGTGCTCGACCCTCAGCTCATCGTGAGGACCAAACAGCTGATCCGCTCGCGCGACTACATCTCCGACATCGACATCGAGGTCCACACCGATTCGCTCGACTCCACACGCGTGAATCTCGTCATCCGCACGCGCGATTCGTGGACCATCACGGCCGACGGCGCCATCCGTTCCGAAGGCCGCACGATGGTCGCTCTCTCCGACGCAAATATCCTCGGCACGGGCAACAAACTCAAATTCATCACCAATTTCAACCGCCAGGACTTCTCCTTCGGCGGCAACATGGTCGAATACGAGATTCCCAACTTTCTGGGGACCTTCTATACGGCCCAGTTCAATGCCGGTCGCGACTTTTACAGTTCGACGCTGGACCTGGCCCTGCGCAAGGAGTTTCTGCGGCCGACGGACTACGAGGTGGGACTGACCTACAACGACATCCGGGACAAACGCTACATGATCGAACAGGACACCTCGCTGCTCGTCAAGGAGCGCAACCTCGACGCCTGGGGCGGATATTCGCACTTCCTGCGCGGGATCAACTCGAGCATCTACCTCACCGGGCGCTACAATTACAGCCGTGTCAGCCAGCGTCCCGAGGTCGGTCCCCGCTACAACCCGGCGCTGCACGATCAGGATGCGCTGCTCGTGGGGCTCGGACTCTACCGCGAGAAGTTCTACACGGCCAACATGATCTACGGATTCGGCAGCCGCGAGTATCTGGCCGCGGGGTATAAGGCCGAGGTGGTCTCGGGATATACGTGGGGAGAATTCAGCGACGACGTCTACCTGGGTATCAGCGCCCAGGCCGGAGGATTCTGCCCGCTGGGTTACGTCATGGGCGGGGCGACGCTCGGCAGCTACATCGATCCGGTCAACGGCATGTGGCAGCGAAGCGCCGTCGATGTCGATCTGAAGTGGTTTTCGAACCTCTTTCTGGTGCGCCGCAGCCGGATCCGGCAGTTCCTTGCGTTCAACTACACGCAGGGCTGGAACCGCTGGTCGGGCAGCGACGAAAGCATCCGCTTCACGAATACGAACGGCCTGCAGGCACTCAACGAATACGCCATCGGCACCAACCGCATGATTCTCAATACGGAAACCGTTCTCTTTTCGCCCTACCAGCCACTCGGATTCCGCATCGCCTTCTTCGGATTTGCCGATTTCGGACTGCTCGGCTACTCGCCCAACATCTTCAAGAACGAATTCTACACCTCGTTCGGCGTGGGGGTGCGGCTGCGTAACGAACGGCTCGTCTTCAACACGATCCAGATCCGCCTGGGAATCGCCTTCGGGAAATACGGACTGGTCGACTGCGAGTATTTCCGCCTCTCGAACTCGACGCGTGTCGAACAGACCCGCTACCGCCCCACCCGTCCCGAAATCGTCGGGTTCGAATAACCCGTGCAAAGGCCAGAAACCAGCCATGCGCCAGCCCGGGCAGCCTCTTCCACGATCCGAAGTGCCCAATGATCCGGAGAGCCGGGCCGTCCGTCAAACACACAAAAACGGGGAAACGAATCGATTCGTTTCCCCTTTCATTCGCAAGGCCGCCCCTTCATTTGCGGGTCCGGACACGCACCAGCCCCTGTCGGCCGGGCACTTCATGGGTGCGGATCAGCTCCACACGACGGATCTTTCCGGGCTGGATCCGTTCGAGATCAGCCTTTGTAGCCGACTTACCGTCGATCTCGATCCGGTAATCCGTCTCGTCGATCTGCGAGAAATCGGCCGTCACCCGGCCCCGGGCAATCGTGGTCCAGCGACCATCCCCGGTGCGGCTCTTCGACATCACCTCAGGTCCCGTGACCTCCATGCCGCCTTTGGCCCCCAGCACCGTATTATACTCGACCGGGGCTCGATCCCGGACGCCGGCCGAGGACTCAACGTCCGAGTGCGTCGTCTCGGTGGAAGATGCCGGCACCGGCCGAACCGTCGGCTCCGCAGCGGCAGCAGCCTCACGACGGGTTTCGACGAGGATAAGCCCGTGGTTGTCCGGTCCGACAAAACGGCGGTAAGCCTCCGGAATCGGTTCCTTGTAGACCATCACCTGTTCGATCCGCTGGGGATCGATCGTGCGGAGATCACCCTCGAAGGGGATGCCGTCGACCAGAATCACCGGATTCCCAGCCAGTGCCGAACTCCCGACAACCGGGGAGGATTCGGCAATCGGTTCCGAAGCGGTCGCCGGGTCGGAGGCCGGCACTCCCGACGAACGGTGCTCCTCGATCCGCCGGGCTGCCGAATCGGAAGCAAGTTCGTCGGCCGGCCGGCGCAGCGTCACGAAAATCACCCCCTCACGGGCCTCCTCCCCATAGGTCACGCGAGCCAGCGAATCCTTGCGGACAGTCACCGAGGCGATCTGCTCGGGGCGGATCGAATCGAGCGTCGATACGCGCCGTCCGTCGACCAGAATCAGCGGACGCCCCTCGATTTCCGAAGCAACGGGCAGCCCCTCTTCGATCCTCAATTTCATCTCCCCGTTGACGGGTTGCTCTTCGGAGACGACATAACGCGTCTGGGCAAAAGCACCCAGTGCCAGTCCAACAAGCGGCAGCAGCAAAAGTACACGTGCTTCGGCGCGCCGCGACGATTTTTTTCGCAACATCATGGTAATACGGTTTTTAAGTTTACTGTGATGGAGGCTGTTGGCAGCTGAATACCACCTCCCGCCAGCGGCCTCCCTGATCAAAAGCATCTGATAACTCCGCGGATCGACACCGCTCTTCAGCACGGCTTCGTCGGCCTCATATTCGTGAATGGCCCGCAACTCGCGGCGCAGGAGCCACATCGCCGGATTGAACCATTGCAGGCATCCGGCCAGATCGGCCAGCAACAGATCCACGGTATGGTGCAACCGCACGTGGGCCTGTTCATGCAGCAGGATCGACGGTCGGTTTGCGGCCGGCTCCCGCTCGGAGAGGACCACAAAACGCCCCCAACTGAAAGGAGCCACCGATTGAGAGACGTGGACCAGCCATAAGCCGTCGTCAAACCGTTCACGGCGTCCCCGGCGGATCAGCCTCCACACGGCGGCCAGCGCCCCGAGACGCCACAGAAGAGTGGCCGCCACGCCCGTCAGAAAGAGTACGCCCGCCACCTCCCGCACCGGGAAAGCCCCGTTGGTCTGCTGCATCGGTGCAGCAGAGAGCGGTACGGTGAATTGATCGGCCGACAACGAAGGCAGTTCGCGCCGGAGGGTGATCACACACAGCGGCAGCAGAAACGACACCGCCATTCCGCCCAACAGAACAACCCGGTTGAAGCGATGAAACGTTTCACGGCTCAACAGCAGCCGGAAAAAGAGCCAGAAAACCGCCAGACAGGCCCCGACCTTGAGGTTGTAGATCAAGAGTTCGTACATCATGACCGCTCCGTATTTTGATGTTCGATGCGGTCGATCAACTCGCGCAGCTCCTCGACCGAGATCTTCTCCTCCTCGACCAATGCCGAGACGGCCCCGAGGTAGGAGTGTTTGAAATAGCGGTCGATGACCCCGCCCAGCGTACGGCGCGAAAACTCCGTCTCGCTCACCAGCGGGTAGTACTGGTAACTGTTGCCGAAGCTCTTGTGGCCGACATAGCCCTTCGCCTCGAGGGCCCGCACCATCGTCGACAGCGTATTGAAATGCGGTTTGGGTTCGGGTGCCAGCTCCACCAGCTCCCGAACGAACAGCGGCCCGTGGGCCCAGAAGCAGCGCATCAGCTCCTCTTCGCGTCGTGTCAATCGTTCCATCGTCATCGTGTTTTTCGATCCTTTTTTCAAGTTACGGACGGTTTGCCGCCGCCCTCACCACAAAGGTAACTAAAAAATCTTCACGCACAACTATATTTTATAGTTATTCAACTAAAAAATTTAGTTCATGCGCTTTTTCTTCGCGAATCCACATATTATGCGTACCTTTGGGATATGATACTTCTGGCAGACAGCGGCTCGACCAAATGCACGTGGATCTTCGACGACGGATCCCGAAGGCGCGAAATACGCACCCACGGAATCAATGCCGTCCAGCACACCGACACTCAGATCCGCGCCACACTGTCCGAATTGCCCGTCACCGGGCCCGTTACGGCCATACGCTTCTACGGAGCCGGCTGCGGGGCCACCTTCCCCGAAGCCTCCCGAAGAGTGCGCGACGAACTTGCACGGCACTTCGCCACCGACGACATCACGATCGAATCCGACCTGACGGCCGCCGCACGTGCCTTGTGGGGGCACGGTGAAGGGATCGCCTGCATCCTCGGCACGGGTTCGAATTCGTGCCACTGCCGTGACGGCGCCGTCGTCAGCAACACCCCGCCGCTGGGCTACATCCTCGGCGACGAGGGAAGCGGGGCCGCCTTGGGACGCGCCCTGCTCAACGGTCTCTTCAAGGGGCAGATCCCCCTGCGCGAAGAGTTCCTGCGCACGAGCGGCCTGACCTACGAAGAGATCATCCGCCGCGTCTACCGCGAGCCGTTTGCCAACCGCTTCCTGGCCTCGTTGGCCCCCTTCATCCGGTCGCACACCGACTGCCCGGAGGCCCGCGAGATGGTCGTCGGGGCCTTCCGCGAATTCGCACGGCGCAATCTGAGCGGTTATCCGCGCGGATTGACCGTCGGCTGCATCGGAGGCGTCGCCGCCCACTTCGAAGAGCTGCTGCGCGAAGCACTCGTGGCGGAAGGCTATCGCGCCGGAACCATTGTCGAATCGCCCGCCGAAGGGCTCATTGCTTACCACCATGGAGAAACGAATCACCGAACAGAGCTCGGAATACGATAACCTGCAGGAGATGTCGACGCACGACCTGCTGGTCGGAATCAACCGCGAAGATGCCCACGTACATGAGGCCGTGCGGAAGACCATCCCGGTCATGGAGCAGCTCGTCGAACGGATCGTCGAGCGGATGCGCCGCGGCGGACGCCTCTTCTACATCGGTGCCGGCACGAGCGGACGTCTCGGTGTGACGGATGCTTCGGAGCTGCCGCCGACGTTCGGCGTGCCGTTCGACCGGGTGATCGGGCTGATTGCCGGAGGCGACGGAGCGCTGCGCCGGGCCGTGGAACATGCCGAGGACGATCTCGACGGGGCCTGGCACGACATGTCGCCCTACCACCCCACGGCCGACGATACGCTCATCGGTATCGCCGCCTCGGGAACCACACCCTACGTCATCGGCGGACTGCGCCGGGCCCGACAACACGGAATGCTGACCGGAGCCATCGTCTGCAACCCCGGATCGCCCGTGGCGGCCGAGGCCGAATATGCCCTCGAGGCGGTTACCGGCCCCGAATTCGTCACCGGCTCAACCCGCATGAAGGCCGGCACGGCCCAGAAAATGATGCTCAACATGCTGTCGACCGCGGTGATGATCCGCCTGGGGCGGGTCGAGGGAAACCGCATGGTCAACATGCAGCTGACGAACAACAAACTCATCGACCGCGGAACCCGCATGGTCGTCCAAAGCACGGGCCTCGACGAAGCCGAAGCCCGCCAGGCCCTGCTCAAGTGGGGATCGGTCAAGCGTGCCATCGAACACCTCTCCAGAAACAACTGACAGCCTATGCCCCGTCTCTTCTCCGATCGTGAAATCCGCGCCGTGGTGATCTTCCTGCCACTGGCTGCGCTGGTCATTGCGGCCGTGGTGCTCGTGCGCCCGAAGGCCGATCCGGAGGCGGCCCGCAAAGTCGAACGCGAATTCGAATCCCGTCCTGCCGCCGACTCCATCCGCATGCGGCACTTCGATCCCAACACCGCCACGTTCGACGAACTACGCGCGCTGGGCTTGACGAAATACCAGGCCGTCAGCCTGATCAAGTACCGCGCCGCCGGCAAGGTGTTCCGCATTCCGGAGGATCTGACCCTCTGCTACGGCATCGACGATTCGCTCTACCGCCGGCTGGCTCCCTGGATCCGCATCGGACGCCGATACGCCATCGCCCCGCAGGAGTTCCGCAGCGGCCGCATCGTGCCCGAACCGATGCCGGCCGTGCCGTTCCGCATCGATACCGTCACGGCCCGATACCTGCGGGCCATCGGCGCCCTGTCACGCCGGCAGGCCGAGGTGTTCATCCGCTGGCGCGACCTGCACGGAATCTACGACATGGAGGAGCTGCGCGAATGCTACGTCGTCAACGATTCGGTCGCCTCGGCCCTCGAGCCCTACGTCATCTTCCCCGAGCGGAAACCCCATCCGATCGAACAGCCCGTCGAGATCAATTCGGCCGATTCGGCCACGCTGCGCTCCGTGGTCGGCATCGGCGAAAAGACCGTCGGGACCATCCTCCGCTACCGCCAACGCCTCGGCGGATTCGTCCGCGTCGAGCAACTCGCAGAGGTTCCGGGCGTCACGGAGAGCAATTATGAAAAAATTTTGAAACAAATTTACTGCGACAGTTGCAAAATTCGGAAAATTGATATTAACTTTGCAAGTCCGAAAACGCTGGGGAGTCATCCCTACATTGCGCCGAGGACGTTGAGAAAGTTACTTAGACAAAGACAGTTGAAAGGAGGTTGGAGTACCGCTGAAGAGATGATCGAACAGAACATATTGACCCGTGAGGAGGCAGCCCGTCTGGCTCCCTATCTGCAATTCGGGTCCCACAGCGGAACAGCCGACAAGTAAACTCCCCTCCGAAGGGCATGGCGCATCAAGGATACGCCGACCCGCAGACAACTTCACAAAAAAACGATTTCAACAACAAAAACACAGAATACTATGATTATCATGCCGGTAAAAGAGGGCGAAAACATCGAACGCGCCCTGAAGAAGTTCAAACGTAAATACGAGCGTACGGGTGTCCTGAAGGAGCTCCGTCGCCGCCAGTACTTCACCAAACCTTCGGTTGCGAAGCGCGAGGCGATGCAGCACGCCATTTACGTGGAACACATGTACCGCGACGAGGAATAAGCACTCGGCAACGAGACCTCAAGGGGGGGGCAATGAATTGCCTCCCCTTTTTTTTACGTAGCCGCTCCTCAGGGAGCTGCGGGAGGAATATAAAAAAACGGGCCCGGTCCGAAGACCAGGCCCGAAATTCATATCATCCCACAAACCTTATCGGATAAAGAGCAGTTCGCGGTATTTCGGCAGCGGCCAGATCTGATCGTCGACGATCTCCTCCAGCTTGTCGATGTGACGGCGGATCTGATCGAAATAGACCGCCACAGTGTCGTGATAGGCAATCGCCTTCTCGCGCTGATCCTCGATCTTGTTGGCCACCTTGCGGGCATCGATCATCTCGGCCGTCAGCCGCTGAATCTCGGCCGTGTGGTCCTGAATCTTCTTGATCAGACGGATATCCGGTTCGGCGCTCAGGCCCGGAATCTGCGACATCTTGTAGACCTTGTCCAGCAGTTCGGCCTCGTACTTCGAAGCGATCGGCACGATGTGGTTCATCGCCAGGTCGCCCAGAACACGACCCTCGATCTGGATCTTCTTCGTATAGGTCTCCCACTTCACCTCGGTACGGGCCTCGATCTCGACCTTCGAGAAGACACCCATGTCGGCAAACATCTTCAGGCTCTCGGGATCCAGATAGCGGTCGAAGATCAGCGGCGTCGAGGTCTCGCAGTCCAGTCCGCGACGGGCAGCCTCGGCCTTCCACTCGTCCGAGTAGCCGTTACCGTCGAAGCGGATCGCCTTGCAGGCCTTGATCATCTCCTTCAGCACTTCGTAGATGGCCTTCTCCTTCTTCATGCCGCCTTCGATCTTGGCATCGACCTTCTTCTTGAACTCGGTCAGCTCGCTGGCCACGGCCGTATTGAGGACGATCATCGCCTCGGCGCAGTTGTCCGACGAACCCACGGCACGGAACTCGAAGCGGTTGCCCGTGAAGGCGAACGGCGAAGTACGGTTGCGGTCCGTATTGTCGATCAGCAGGGTCGGGATGTGCGAAATGCCGCTCATCTTGAAGACGTTCTTCGCATCGAAACGGATGGCGTCGTCGCTCTTCGAAGCCTCCAGCTTGTCCAACACGGCCGAAACCTGCGATCCGAGGAAGGTCGAGATGATGGCCGGGGGTGCCTCGTTGGCGCCCAGACGATGGGCATTCGTAGCGCTCATGATCGACGCCTTGAGCAGTCCGTTATGCTTGTAGACGGCCGAGATGGCATTCACCAGGAAGGTGATGAACTGCAGGTTCTCGCTGGCCGTCTTGCCCGGGCCCAGCAGGTTGACACCCGTATCGGTACCGAGCGACCAGTTGTTGTGCTTGCCCGAACCGTTGATTCCCTTGAAGGGCTTCTCGTGCAGCAGCACGCGGAACTGGTGACGACGGGCAATCTTATCCATGATGGTCATCAGCAGCTGGTTGTGGTCGTTGGCCAGGTTGACCTCCTCGTAGACGGGAGCCAGCTCGAACTGATTGGGAGCCACCTCGTTGTGACGCGTCTTGACGGGAATGCCCAGCTTCAGGCACTCATACTCGAGATCCTTCATGAAGGCCATCACACGGGCCGGAATGGCGCCGAAATAGTGGTCCTCCAACTGCTGATTCTTGGCCGATTCGTGGCCCATCAACGTGCGACCCGTCAACACCAGGTCGGGACGTACGGCCCACAGGCTCTCATCCACCAGGAAGTACTCCTGCTCCCAGCCCAGATACGAGAAGACCTTGTTGACATTCTTGTCGAAATAATGGCAAACCTCCGTGGCAGCCGTGCCGACGGCGGCCAGCGAACGCAGCAGAGGCACCTTGTAGTCGAGCGCCTCGCCCGTATAGGCGATGAAGACGGTCGGGATGCAGAGCGTCGTGTCGACGATGAAGGCCGGCGAGGTGGGATCCCAGGCCGAGTAGCCGCGGGCCTCGAACGTATTGCGGATACCGCCGTTGGGGAACGACGAGGCATCGGGCTCCTGCTGTACGAGCAGTTTGCCCGAGAACTCCTCCAGCACGCCGCCGAAACCATCGGGCTCGGCAAAGGCATCGTGTTTCTCGGCCGTACCGCCCGTCAGCGGCTGAAACCAATGCGTATAGTGGTCGGCGCCGTGTTCCAGGGCCCACTGGCGCATGCCGGCGGCGATGCTGTCGGCAACCTCGCGCGTCAGCGGCGTACGGTTCTCCATCGTATCGAGCAGTGCGGCGTAGGTCCGCTTGTCGAGATACTTGCGCATGGCGGCGCGTCCGAAGACCTTTTCGCCGAAGTAGTCCGAAGGACGACCTTCCGGGGCCTTCACTTCAACGGCGGTATGGTTGATCGCCGCATCGACCATCTTGAATCTGAGCAATGATGACATATACCTATCTGTTTGATATTGGTTTTTCAAAAAAACGGGTGGGGAGAAAGCCGATAATTGCAAACTAAAACCTAACCTGAATTTTTCCGGACCACTGCCTCCCGGCAGAAATCACCGACCTAACTAACCCGGGATTTCTCCCCGACCCGATCAGTTTCCTTTCTGATTGCAAATGTAAAAATAATTCCAATACGTTGTTTTCGCAAAAATGCATTTTTTCGCAAAAACCGTGATTTTTTTTCGCGATTCCGGCGAAAACGCCCCATTTTTTCAGGCATATCTCGATTTTTCGAGGCGTTTTTCGGGAAATCACCTCCAAAATTCAGACAAATTCGAAAGAATAGCATTTTTTGAATTTTTGCCTTTTTCACGCCATTTGGAACAATTATCCACCGAAATACCTCCAACCAATCGTTTCAATCCGTCCGGACGCTCCTGCCACCCCATACCTTATATTTATATAAATAGGCGGTGATGTTATTTTGTTAACAATTTCTTGTTACAATTCCCCAATTATTTCGTACCTTTACGTGCAATTTGAAACAAAGAGCATAAACACTCATACTAATCTCTAAACAGTTATGGCAAATACCAAACGTGAAAAGCTGTTCACCGAATTCCCCCCGGTCCCGACCGAGGTCTGGGAAGCGGCGATCGCAGCCGACCTGAAAGGTGCCGATTACGAGCGTAAACTGGTATGGCGTACGGGCGAGGGCTTCAATGTCCGCCCCTACTACCGCGCCGAAAACCTCGAAGGCATCCGGTTCCTGGGCTCGCAGGCAGGCGAGTTCCCCTACGTGAGAGGTACGCGCGCCAACAACCGCTGGCACGTGCATCAGACCATCGAGGTCAAATGCCCCAAGGAGGCCAACGCCGAAGCGCTCAAACTCCTCAACTCGGGCGTCGATTCGCTGGGCTTCGCTATCGCCAAGGAGGACTTCTCGGCCGCTGACCTCGATCAGCTGCTCGCCGAAATCCACATCCCGGCCATCGAAATCACCTTCTGCGGCTCGCACACCGGACGCGTCGCCGACCTGGTGATCGACAAGCTCGAAAAGGAGGGCGTGGCAGCCGACGCTCACGTGGCCTTCTGCATCGACCCCATCGTCAAGGGTCTCTCCCAGAAGGGCGACTTCTGCTCGCCCAACGGCGAAAAATGCTTCGCCAAAATCAAGTCGCTCATCGATCGCACGCGCGACTACAAGCACATCCGCATCGTCACCGTCTCGGCCGGCATCTTCGCCAACTCCGGTTCGACGATCGTCGAGGAGCTCGCCTTCGCCCTCTCGGCCGGCAACGACTACATGGCCCGTCTGACCGACGCCGGAGTGGATGCCGATACCGCAGCCCGCAAGATCCGCTTCTCGTTCGCCGTGACGTCGAACTACTTCATGGAGATCGCCAAGTTCCGCGCCGCCCGCATGCTCTGGGCCAACATCGTCAAGGGCTACAACCCCGAAAAGGAGTGCGCCGGCAAGATGATGATCCACGCCCGCACGGCCGATTGGAACCAGACGGTCTACGACCCCTATGTCAACATGCTCCGCGGTACGACCGAGGCCATGTCGGCCGCCATCGCCGGCGTTCACTCGCTCGAAGTCACGCCGTTCGATGCCTCGTTCGAGAATCCGACCGAATTCTCGAAGCGCATCGCCCGCAACGTCGAACTGCTACTCAAGCATGAGGCCCACTTCGACCAGGTAGTCGATCCGGCCGGCGGTTCGTACTACGTCGAGAACCTCACCCAGTCGATCGCCAACGAGGCTTGGAAGCTCTTCCTCGAACTCGAGGAGAAGGGCGGTTACACCGAAGCCTACAAGGCCGGTTACATCAAGGAGCGCATCGAGGCCTCGGCCGCAGCCAAGGACAAGGCCATCGCTACGCGCCGCCAGATCCTGCTGGGCGCCAACCAGTACCCCAACTTCACCGAAGTTGCCGGCAAGGAGATCACCGAAGAGGCCGTAACGCGTCACATGGCCGAAGGCAACACGCTGGCTCCCTACCGCGGTGCCATGGCCTTCGAGGCAATGCGTCTGCACGTCGACCGCTCGGGCAAGCAGCCCAAGGCCTTCATGCTCACCTGCGGCAGCCTGGCCATGGCCCGTGCCCGCGCCCAGTTCTCGTGCAACTTCTTCGGCTGCGCCGGAATCCGCGTTCAGGACAACACGTTCTTCAAGTCGGTCGAGGAAGGCGTCAAGGCCGCTCTCGAATCGAAAGCCGAAATCGTCGTAGTCTGCGCTTCGGACGACGACTACGCCGAGGTGGCCCCGAAAGTCAAGGAGCTGCTCGGCGGCAAGGCCATCCTCGTGGTTGCCGGCGCCCCGGCCTGCATGCCCGAACTGGAGGCCCAGGGCATCACGAACTTCATCAACGTGAAGTCGAATGTCCTCGAAACCCTGAAGTTTTACCTTAAAGAGATGGGAATCTAACGATGAGAGCTAAATTTTCAGAACTCAAATACGAAGGCGCCCAGCAGAAAAGCTGCTGCGCCTCGAAAGGCTGCGGTCAGGTAGAACCGTGGCTCACGGCCGAGCGTATTCCCGTCAAGGGAACCTATACGGCCGAAGACCTCGAAGGCATGGAGCATCTGAACTATGCCGCCGGTATCGCCCCGTTCCTGCGCGGTCCCTATTCGACGATGTACGTGATGCGTCCGTGGACGATCCGTCAGTACGCCGGATTCTCGACCGCCGAAGAGTCCAACGCCTTCTACCGCCGCAACCTCGCAGCCGGTCAGAAGGGTCTGTCGGTGGCCTTCGACCTGGCTACCCACCGCGGATATGACGCCGATCACCCGCGCGTGGTGGGCGACGTCGGCAAGGCCGGTGTGTCGATCTGCTCCGTGGAGGACATGAAGGTCCTCTTCAACGGTATTCCGCTGGACAAGATGTCGGTGTCGATGACCATGAACGGCGCCGTGCTGCCGATCCTGGCCTTCTACATCGTCACGGGTCTCGAGCAGGGCTGCACGCTCGATCAGCTCTCGGGTACGATCCAGAACGATATCCTCAAGGAGTTCATGGTGCGCAACACCTATATCTATCCCCCCGAGTTCTCGATGCGAATCATCGCCGACATCTTCGAGTACACGTCGAAGAACATGCCGAAATTCAACTCGATCTCGATCTCGGGCTACCACATGCAGGAGGCCGGCGCCACGGCCGACATCGAGCTGGCCTACACACTGGCCGACGGTCTGGAGTATCTGCGCGCCGGTATCAACGCCGGCATGTCGATCGATGCCTTCGCACCGCGTCTGTCGTTCTTCTGGGCTATCGGCATGAACCACTTCATGGAGATCGCCAAGATGCGCGCCGCACGTATGCTGTGGGCCAAGATCGTCAAGCAGTTCAACCCGAAGAACCCCAAGTCGCTGGCCCTGCGTACCCACTCGCAGACCTCGGGCTGGTCGCTCACGGAGCAGGATCCGTTCAACAACGTCGCCCGTACGGCCATCGAGGCCATGGGCGCCGCTCTGGGCCACACCCAGTCGCTGCACACCAACGCTCTGGACGAGGCTATCGCCCTGCCGACCGACTTCTCGGCCCGTATCGCCCGCAACACGCAGATCTACATCCAGGAGGAGACGTCGATCTGCCGCGAGGTCGATCCGTGGGCAGGTTCGTACTACGTCGAGACGCTGACCAACGAGATCGCTCACAAGGCCTGGGAGCACATCCAGGAGATCGAGAAACTGGGCGGTATGGCCAAGGCCATCGAGACCGGTATTCCGAAGATGCGTATCGAGGAGGCTTCGGCCCGCAAGCAGGCCCGCATCGACTCCGGCGAGGAGAAGATCATCGGTCTGAACGAGTACCGTCTGGAGAAGGAGGCCCCGATCGACATCCTGGCCGTGGACAACACCGCCGTGCGCGAAAGCCAGATCAAGCGTCTGAAGGAACTGCGCGCTACGCGTGACAACGAAGCCGTGAAGAAGGCGCTGGCCGCCATCACCGAGTGCGTGAAGACCAAGCAGGGCAACCTGCTCGAACTGGCCGTCGAGGCTGCCAAGGTCCGCGCTACGCTGGGTGAGATCTCCGATGCCTGCGAAGTTGTCGTAGGCCGCTACAAAGCTGTTATCCGTTCCATCTCAGGTGTTTACTCTTCGGAAGTGAAAAACGACAAGAACTTCGAGCACGCCAAGGAGCTGTGCGCCGAATTTGCCAAGAAAGAGGGCCGTCAGCCGCGTATCATGATCGCCAAGCTCGGCCAGGACGGACATGACCGTGGTGCCAAGGTCGTTGCAACGGGTTATGCCGACATCGGCTTCGACGTCGACATGGGTCCGCTGTTCCAGACCCCGGAGGAGGCCGCCAAACAGGCCGTCGAAAACGACGTTCACGTTGTGGGCGTATCGTCGCTGGCCGCCGGTCACCTCACGCTCGTGCCGCAGATCATCGCCGAGCTGAAGAAGTTGGGCCGTGAGGATATCGTCGTCATCGTTGGCGGTGTGATTCCTCACCAGGATTACGATGAGCTTTACCGTGACGGTGCCGCCGCCATCTTCGGCCCCGGTACGCCGATCGCTACGGCTGCCATCAAGATCCTCGAGATCCTGCTGGGCGAGTAATCTGCCCCTGTAAAAGAGTTTCCGATCCCCTTCGGCCCCACGGCCGGAGGGGATTTTTCATAGAGGGAGGGGCGAAAAAGAAAACCGGATACCCCGACCGCGGTCGGAATATCCGGCAAGGATTTTCTGAACGAAAAAGCCTACAGGCAGGCCTCGAGGATGCGGCGGGCCATCGTCCCGTCCACGTTCCGTGCTTCACCGTAGTGGACGCCCGCAGCGTTGAAACGGCGCTCGATCTCGGCAATCGTCGCTTCGCCGATACCCTCCTCCGAGAGGTGCGTCGAGAGCCCCAGCGAGCGGAAGAACTCCTCGGTGCGGACCAGCGTCCGATCGATACGCTCCTCCTCCGAACCGCCCGTGATGCCCCAGATGCGTTCGCCGAACTGCAGCAGTTTGCCGTGCTTCTGATCGCGCAGCACACGCAGCGTACCGTTGATGACAATGGCCAGCGTGGCACCGTGCGTCAGCCCGTGCAGCGCTGTCAGTTCGTGGCCGATCATATGCGTAGCCCAGTCCTGCGTCACACCCATGCGGATCATGTCGTTCAGCGCCAGCGTGGCCGAAAGCATGTATTCGGACATCGTGTCATAGTCACGCTCGTCGGAGAGTGCCTTCGGAGCCGTCTCGACGACCGTATGAAGAATGCCCTCGGCCCAGCGGTCCATCAGAAGCGACTGCCCCGGCGTAGTCATGTACTGTTCGAGCACATGCACGAACGTATCGGCCAGACCACAGGCAATCTGACGCTTCGGCAGCGAAAAGAGCGTCTCTGGATCGAGGATCGAGAAGACCGGATAGTTGCTGTAGAAGGCATACTTCTCCTTGGTTTCGTAGCGCGAAATGACGGCACCGCTGTTCATTTCGGAGCCCGTAGCGGCCATCGTCAGCACGGTGGCCAGCGGCACGGTCTTCGAATAGCTCCCCTTGAGGACCAGCTCCCAGGCATCACCGTCGTAGAGCAGGCCGGCCGAGATGAGTTTCGTGCCGTCGATCACCGAACCGCCGCCCACGGCCAGCAGGAAATCGACCTTCTGCTCCTTGCCCAGAGCAATGGCCTTGCGCAGGGTCTCGATCGAAGGGTTGGCCTCGATGCCCCAGAATTCGACGAAATTGCGGCCCTCGAGGGCCTTGACAACCTGATCGTAGACCCCGTTACGCTTGACGCTGCCGCCGCCAAAGGTGATCATGATGCGTTTATCGGCCGGGATGAGTTCCGGAAGACGGGCGATCTGTCCCTTTCCGAAGACCAGTTTGGTCGGATTTTGAAAGATGAAGTTGTTCATGACTCAAGAAAATTTGTTGTTACAAAGATAACAAATCCGGAATAAGAAACACTCCCCAACGTGTAGATTTCAGAAAAAACACGCCACAGAATTTATGCAACCAATGCGAGGCTGTACAAAAAACGGAGAGCGGATCCATAAATCCGCTCCCCGTCTATTTTGTCGACGTTCAGACCGTTAGAAGTACTTGCCGCGCAGATCCTGAATCTTGGCCATCTGCTGGATGGCCGGCATGACAAACTGCTGGGCCATACCCTCGGCCATGGCCTGAGCACGAACCTTCTCACCCTCGGTCGTCTGCTTGTCGGCCGTCTGGATGTCCTCCACCTGGAAGACGTAGAGGCCCGAGAGGCCCTTGACGGGAGCCGACAGCACCCCCTTCTCGGAGGAGGCGATGGCACCGGCCAGACGCGGCTCCAGACCTACGCCGTCGATGTAGAACGATGCGAACGAAACATCCGAGAAGTCGCTGACCTCTGAACCGAGGCTGGCAGCCTGATCGGCAAGCGTCGAACCCGAAAGCTCCTTGAGGATGTAGTCGTATTTCTTGTCACGCAGTACCTGGGCGCGCACCTGGGCGGCCACCTTCTCCAGCGATGCGTAGTCGTTGTCGTCGATGTCGGTCAGCATGGCAATCACGTAATCCTTGCCGACCGTGAAGATCTCCGAAACGTCGCCCTTCTTGGCACCGTAAGCCCAGCGGGCCACGTCGCGCGAATCCTCCAAACCACGGATCGTCCGGTCGCCCTGCGAAAGCGTAGCCACACGCGGCGTCACGGCAGCCTCCGAAGCCGCATCGGCAAAGGCCTCCGTCGAACCCTTGGCATTGACCATGAACGAACCGGCCTGATTGTGGATGTCACGGCGCGTAGCGTCCGACGCCTCCACGGGATAGGTGATCGAAGCCACCTGGATATGCTTCGAGGGCTTGTCGGCGCGGTAGATCTGCATGAGCTGGATGGCATCGCCCGAAGCGATCTTGACGATATCGCCCGTCTTCACGCCGGCCAGATTCTCGGCGAATTCGCCCGTGAAGGTCGAGAAGGGCATCACCCCTACCTCACCGCCATTGGCGGCCGTAGCGTCGTAAACCGAGTATTGAGCGGCCGTAGCGGCAAAGTCACCACCGTTGCGCAGCACCGTCAGCAGGCTGTCGGCCAGCGCATCCTGCGTATAGGGCAGGACGATGTGGCGGATTCCGATCGAGTCGGGAGCCATCTTCACATCCAGCACGCGGGCCATCGTCCACTCGTTGTTCTTCAGCACGGGACCGTACATCTCGCCGGCCATCAGTGCCTTGGACTCCTCGTCGGAGAGCTGGGCGCCGGTCACGTAGTTTTCGGCAATGTGGCCGTTGCGGTTGCCGCGCACGAACGACTTGACATCCTCGGCTGCGGCAAACTCCTTGCCCACCTCCGTGGCCTTCTTTTCCAGAGCCAGCAGGTCGTCGTCCGTGGGTGCGACCTCGAAGACCACATACGACAGCGTCCGCGACGGAAGCTGCTTGAACTGGTCCTTGTGGCTGTTGTAATAGGCCTTCAGATCACTCGTCGTGATGTTGAACAGCGAATCGGGAACCGACGAGAATTTCTTGCCGGCCCACTTGCCCGCGAAGGTCTCGTTGGCACTCTTCACACCCTGAGCCACCTCCAGCGAATTGACGTAGACGCCGCCGCGGATCAGCCCGAAGTATTTCTGCATCTCACGCTCCAGACGGGCCTGTTCGTTGAGCTGCGACCAGAGCTGCGCAGCCTGCGGGTTGGTCTCGGCCTGGGCCAGGAACTGGCTGATGGCATCCACGTTGTACTGACCCGTACGCGGATCGGCAAAGGCGTTGTAGAAGGCCTGCGAGGGCTGCTCGCCGCTGGCCATGGCCATGCGCTCGGGCTCCGTCACGCGGATTCCCAGACGCTCGAAGCCCGGCGTGAGCACGTACTTCGAGATCAGCGACTGCCATACGGCATTGGCCAGCATGGCCGACTGCTGTTCGTCGCTCTCCTGGATGTTGTTCTGCGTCTTGATCTGCTCGTACTGATCGTAGTATTCCGAGTAGTTGATCTTCTCGCCGTCGATCACACCGACACGCGGGTCATTGCCCGAGAAGCCCATCTCGGTTTTCAGAGAGAGGATGAAGGCCAAGAGGGCGAGGGCGATGATGATCGAAAGCACCACGCCGAACTTGGTACGTAAGGTGTTTAAACTTGCCATATAAATGTTAATTTTTCGTATTGTTTCGAAAGATCAGCCAAAGGTAGTAAATTATTCGCAAATAGCCACCTGTAGGCGTTACAATTTTTTCACCCGCGCCAGCTCGATCCGCGAACGGGTCGTGCGCAGAATCCGCACCTGCAGACCGTCGACAACGATGGTCTCGCCGGCCGCCGGAATACCCTCGTAGTTGTAGAGGATGAAGCCGGCCAGCGTGTCGTATTCGCGGCTCTCCTCGATGCCCAGTCCGTAACGTTCGTTGAGGTACTTCACCTCCAGCCGGCACGAGAAGACATATTCGTCCGGGCCCACCTGCTTTTCGACCAGATCCGGCACGTCATGCTCATCCTCGATCTCGCCGAAGATCTGCTCCAGCACATCCTCCAGCGAGATGATGCCCGCCGTACCGCCGAATTCGTCGATCACCACGGCGAT
>CALUKH010000006.1 GCA_944321185.1 uncultured Alistipes sp.
AGCACATGCCGCAGATACCCTCGCGGCAGTCGTGGTCGAATGCCACGGGCTCCTTGCCCTGGTGAACGAGGTCGTTGTTCAGGATGTCGAGCATCTCGAGGAACGAAGTGTCTTCCGAGATGTTGGTGACCTTGTAGGTCTCGAACGCTCCTTTGGATTTAGCGTCCTTTTGACGCCATATCTTTAAAGTAAAATTCATTGTTTTTCGATCTTAAAGTTCAACGTCAAAATGGATTAGTCCTTGTAGTTGCGCTGTGCGGGGTGTACGAACTCGAAGTTCAGGGGCTCCTTGGTCATCTCCGGCACCTGATCCATGCCCTTGTACTCCCAGACGGCGGCATAGGCGAAGTTTTCGTCGTCACGCTTGGCCTCGCCCTCTTCGGTCTGATGCTCCGAGCGGAAGTGACCGCCGCACGACTCTTCGCGCAGCAGGGCGTCGCGGGCCATCAGTTCGCCCAGTTCGAGGAAGTCGGCCACACGCAGGGCCTTTTCGAGTTCGACGTTGAAGTCGTTTTCGCGACCTACGACGCGGACATCCTTCCAGAACTCCTTGCGCAGGGCCTGGATTTCGGTGATGGCCTTCTGGAGCGACTCCTTCGTACGGGCCATTCCGACGTTCTCCCACATGATGTGACCCAGCTTCTTGTGAATGTCGTCCACCGACTGTTTGCCGTTGATCGAGAGCAGTTTGGCGATCTTTTCGCGCACGCCCTTCTCAGCCTCGTCGAAGGCCTTGGTATTGGTGTTGACCTTCGGGGCCTGGATCTTGTGCGAGAGGTAGTCGCC
Source organism: uncultured Alistipes sp. (assembly GCA_944321185.1). Classification (GTDB taxonomy): domain Bacteria; phylum Bacteroidota; class Bacteroidia; order Bacteroidales; family Rikenellaceae; genus Alistipes. Next base: position 787 of record CALUKH010000006.1, read on the forward strand.
GATGGTGTAGGGCAGCACGAAGTAACCGTCGGCCAGACCCTGCATCAGGGCCGAGGCACCCAGACGGTTGGCGCCGTGATCCGAGAAGTTGGCCTCGCCGATGGCGTACAGACCCGGGATGGTGGTCATCAGGTTGTAGTCGACCCAGATACCGCCCATCGTGTAGTGAACGGCCGGGAAGATCTGCATCGGCTGCTCGTAGGGGTTCACGTCGGTGATCTCCTCGTACATGTCGAAGAGGTTGCCGTAGCGCTGTTTGATGCGCTCCTTGCCCAGACGCTCGATGGCGGTCTTGAAGTCCAGGAAGACGGCCAGACCCGTTTCGTTCACACCGTAACCGGCATCGCAACGCTCCTTGGCGGCACGCGAAGCCACGTCACGCGGCACGAGGTTACCGAAGGCCGGGTAGCGGCGCTCCAGATAGTAGTCGCGGTCCTCTTCGGCGATGTCCGACGGTTTTTTCTTGCCGGCGCGCAGGGCCTTGACATCCTCGAGTTTCTTGGGAACCCAGATACGTCCGTCGTTACGCAGCGACTCGGACATCAGCGTCAGTTTCGACTGCTGGTCGCCGTGAACGGGGATACACGTGGGGTGGATCTGCGTGAAGCAGGGGTTTGCGAAGCCTGCTCCCTTGCGGTAGCACTGGAAGGCGGCCGATCCGTTCGAGGCCATGGCGTTGGTCGACAGGAAGAAGACGTTTCCGTAGCCGCCCGTTGCCAGCACGACGGCGTGAGCACCGTGGCGCTCGATTTCGCCGGTGATCAGGTTACGGGCGATGATGCCGCGAGCCTCACCGTCCTCGATGACGATGTCGAGCATCTCGTGACGCGGATAGCTCTTCACCGAGCCGGCGGCGATCTCCTTGTTCAGGGCGGCGTAGGCGCCCAGCAGGAGCTGCTGACCGGTCTGGCCGCGGGCATAGAACGTACGCGAAACCTGCGCACCGCCGAACGAACGGTTGGCCAGCAGACCGCCGTATTCGCGGGCGAAGGGGACACCCTGAGCGACGCACTGGTCGATGATCAGGTTCGAGACCTCGGCCAGACGGTAGACGTTGGCCTCACGGGCGCGGTAGTCGCCGCCCTTGATCGTATCGTAGAAGAGGCGGTATACCGAGTCGTTGTCGTTCTGATAGTTTTTGGCTGCGTTGATACCGCCCTGCGCGGCGATCGAGTGAGCGCGGCGGGGCGAATCCTGGATGCAGAACACCTTGACGTTGTAGCCGAGTTCGCCGAGCGAAGCGGCTGCGGAGGCGCCTCCGAGACCCGTGCCGACGATGATGATGTCGAGCTTGCGCTTGTTGGCGGGGCTTACGACCTTGATAGCTGCCTTGTGGTTGCTCCATTTTTCGGCGAGCGGACCGGCAGGGATTTTAGCATCTAATTTTAAAGCCATATGTTTGTGTTGTTTATTGTTCGACAAAATCGGGGATTAGCAGGCGCCGTTCATGCAGGGGCAGAGGAAGTAGACGAGCACCACGGCGGCGAAACCGAGGAATACGATGGTTGCAACGATGTTGGCGATGCACTTCAGGCGGGGATACCACGTGTCGTTGGCCCAGCCCACGCTCTGGAACATCGACCATACGCCGTGGGTGAGGTGGAACCACAGGGCGACGAACCATACGAGGTAGATCACCACGTAGTACCACTGCGAGAAGGTGTAGCGGATCAGTGCGGCGCCATCGACGGGGCTGTAGCCCAGCGAATTGGTGTGCTGGCCGAGGATCTCGACGAGCTGCATCTTCGACCAGAAGTTGAAGAGGTGGAGCAGCAGGCCCACCAGGACGATGAAGCCCAGTACGAGCATGTTTTTCGAAGCCCAGTCCACGCCGGGTTCCTGGACCGTGACGGCATAGCGCTGCTTGCCGCGGGCCTTGTAGTTGTGGAGCGTGAGGATGATGGCGTAGATGAAGTGGATCAGAACGCCGAGTGCCAGAACGACGGTTCCGGCCAGTGCATACCAGTTGGCACCGAGGAACGCGCAGACGGCATTGTAAGCCTCCGGCGAGATGATTGCCGTGACGTTCATCGACATGTGGAAGAGGATGAAGAGCACGAGGAAGCACCCCGTCACGCTCATTACTAACTTCTTGCCAAGCGAGGAATTAGATAGAAAACAGCTCATAATGTGTTGGAATTTGTTTATATTTGTTAAAGATTTGTGTTCCGTGTCGACGGTGTGTGTTCCGCAACGTATGTTTTGTATTCCGTTAAGGCATTCAGAGCGATTGAGTTCCGGTTTGCATACCCCGGCAAGAATGGCGCCAGTCGCGATCGGAATCCGGAATCGGGGATCAGCGGACCGGACGGGTCTTCAGGCATGGAGTAATGTTTGCGCAAAGATAGCCATTGTTTGCGTAATAACAATGAAACGAACAGGATTTTTATCGACAGAAGGAGGGTTTTATGACGAAAGATGAGCTGCGCAGAGCGATGAAGGCCCGGAACCGGGCGATGGATGCCGGGGCACGGGCTGCGGCCTCGGAGCGGATCATGGCGCAGATAGAGGCGATGGAGGTTTTTGCGCGGGCGCGGACCGTGGGACTCTTCTGCGCGCTGGGTGACGAACCGGACCTGACGCCGATGCTGCATCGCTGGCGCGGGATCAAGCGGCTGGCGGTTCCGCGGGTCGAGGGGCCGACGATGCGCTTTTTCGACTACGATCCGCAGACGCTCTTCCCCGGGGCGTTCGGGATTCTCGAGCCGGGGCCTTCGGCGCGCCTGTGCCGTCCGGAGGAGCTTGATCTGCTGTTCATTCCGGGGGTGGCCTTCACGGCCGACGGGCTCCGCTGCGGACGCGGACGGGGTTACTACGATCAGTATCTCGATCTGGCGGGATTCCGGGCCGTGAAGATTGGCGTCTGTTTTGCCCACCAGCTGGTCGATACGCTGCCCAGCGAACCGCACGACATGCGGATGGACGGTGTGGTGACGGATCGTTAAGCGAGATGAACGGTCGCCTGGGCGCAATGCACGGATAGTGTTCGGGTGCACGGGCGGCAAAATCGAATAGTGTAGCAATGAAAAAGAGACGAGTGGCCCTGGTGCTTGCCGGAGGAGGAGCAAGGGGTGTGGCGCACATTGGCGCCATTGAAGAGTTGGAAGAGCGGGGATTCGAGATTGCGGCCGTGGCCGGGACCTCGATGGGGGCGTTGATCGGGGGCATGTATGCTTCGGGTCACCTCGATGCGTTCAAGAAGTGGATGTGTTCGTTGGACAAGTACAAGGTCTTCGGGTTGGTGGATTTCACGATCAGCTCCGAGGGGCTGGTCAAGGGCGATCGGGTCATCCACGCCATGGAGGAGCTGGTTCCCGACGTGAGGATCGAACAGATGCCGGTGCCGTTTGCGGCGGTGGCGGCCGATCTGCTGACGGGCCGCGAGGTGGTTTTCGACCGGGGCGGGCTGTACGATGCCATTCGGGCCTCGATCTCCATTCCGTCGGTCTTTCAGCCGGTGCGGCGCGACGGCATGGTGCTGGTCGACGGCGGAACGGTCAATCCGCTGCCGTTGAACCGCGTACGTCGTGAGGAGGGCGATCTGCTCGTGGCCGTGGATGTGAGTGCGCCGTTCGGGGCCGATCCGACCTCGCGTGCCAATGCGTCGCTCAATCATTATAAGGTATTGATTGCCTCGTCACAGATCATGCAGCAGCATATCACGCAGTTGATGTGCCGGCTTTATCGGCCCGACGTGCTGGTTCAGATGCCGGCCGACAGTTATGGCATGTTTGAATTCTACCGTTCGACGGAGCTTGTCGAGGCGGGTCGTGCGGCGACACGCAAGGCTTTGTCGCATTATCTTGATGGGAAGTGAGGCTGAACTTCCGGAGGGGTGTCCCGATTTTGGGTGCGCCCCGGAAGCGGTTGCCAATTATGGGGCGACCTCTCCAGGTTGCAGGCATCCGCTTGGTCGATCCTCGGGAATGTCTGTATCTGAAAAAATTGCGCCGGCCGAGCGATAAAAACGCACCGGCCGGTGAGATGAAAAAAGCGACGGCCCGTAGAAGAATTCAATAAACTTAGTGACGCAACTTCACACAGATTTTAGGGGGGCCGCCGCAGACCAAAGCAACATCCGCGACACCGATTGCGGTGTTGGGGAAGTGATACGTTACAAAGATAATCAAAGTTTCGGAACTTGCAACCACATTGTCCGAAAGTGGCACGGGAACGTCCAAAAAGTCGAATTGGAGGGTTTCGTGAATCGGAAAACGGAGCAGATGCCTGCGAGCCCGGCTTTTTGACGCATGGATCCGCGGGCCTTAGGGGAGGTCTCTTTCCACGAAGGTTTCCGGACGACAGGCCCGAATCGCGCCGTCGGTCATCGGGGCGTATTTTTTGAACAAAACCCCGTTCCGAATCAAGACTCGGAACGGGGTTTTCATCTTCTGGACGAATGTGTCAGGAGGCTTTTGGGGGACTACCCATTTAGGAGTGCGGCGGTTTTCGCGGCTCTTTCCGGGGCGGCTCCGGGGCGGCTCCGGGGCGGCTCCGGGTTGGCTCTTACCGGGGTGGCTCTTACCGGGGTGGCTCTTACCGGGGTGGCTCTTACCACTCTTTCCGGGGTGAGGTTTTCACGTTTTTCCGGGCCGGTTTCCACGATCTTTCCCGGAGGATGATTCTCGCAGTTCTTTTCGGCACGGGGCCCCGCGGCTTCCACTGCCCCCCCCCTCACATTCGGCGGTTATTTGCGGTCACCCTCGCGGACGTAGGCGGCGATACGGTGGCTGCGACGTCCGAGCGGAATGCCGATGCCAAGGGTTACATTGGCCGCACTCTGGCTGATGGGTACCCACTGGGGCGTGTGGCGGGTGACGAGCAGGTCGGTGGCCAGGAAGAAGTTGATCCATCCCGGGCAGAGGTTCAGACCTAGCCCCACGGAGCTGCCGCGGTTGTTGAGGAACGAGTAGCTGCCCGTGAGGGTGAACCACCGTACGGGGTGGAAGTTGACCGAACCGGTGAGGTTGTGCATGGTCGTGTACTCCCAGAAGCGGGCCGTATAGAGCAGACCGATGCCGACGCGGTGTTTCCAGACCTCGTATTCGACGCCGGCATTGATCGATGCACGGAGCATGCGCGAGAGGTTCTTGCTTTCGGTCTGGTTGAACTTGAGCATTTCGAGGTCGAAATCGGGCGTGGGATCCGAGCCGTCGTCGGGGATGGTGACGCCGGTGAATTCGGTCTGCTGGGTCGAGACGCCGGCGACGGTGCCCTTTTTGCTCCAGTTGATGAATCCCAGATCGGTGACGGCGAGCGAGGCCTGCAGATTGGGCAGGATGTCATACGTGGCGCCCAGATCGACGGCAAAGCCGTATCCGGCCGGTTTGCGGGGTTTGAAGTTGAGGTCGTTCACCTCGAAGGTGCCGGTTTCGGGATTGGGCGTCACGGAGGTTCCGTCGGCGGTGATCTCCATCGTACCGCGCGTGGTGACGGCCCAGCGGTCGGGCTGGAGCGAGACGTCGAACTGATCGTAGTGGACGCTGGCGCGGGCCAGTCCGGCGAGGAACTTGCCCCGGATACCGACATAGAGGCGGTCGTTGAGCAGCGGGAACGAGTAGTTGAAGGCGGCTTCGAGATAGCTTTCGGTCGAGACGCCGACGTTTGCGATGCTGCCCTCCTGTCCGCGCTTGAGGAACTCGAAGAGCGACAAGGGCAGATTCGTATCTTCGTTCAGGCGCAGGGCCATGTCGAACGACCAGAAGTTCTTGTGGTTTTTGGTAAATTTACCGATTCCGAAGATATTGACGCGGGCGTCGATGCCCAGCAGGTTGTTCTTTTTGAGCGTTCCGAGGGCCTCGGCCGACGAGACCGAACTGTCGAGCAGCGTGACGAGCCGTCCGTTGCGGGGGTAGAGGAAATTGTCCAGAGCGACGTTTCCGTTCAGCGAGAGGTCCATGCCGCCCAGCACGGGGATGTTGATGTAGCCGCGCAGCGGGGCAAAGGCGGGGTTGAACTGTGAACGCATGGTCGAACCCTCCATGAAGTAGGCCGTAGGGTTCTGGGCGGCAAGTGCCGTGGTGAGCAGCAGCGATGCCAGGAGAAGGTATATTTTTTTCATGACAGGATTCGGTTTAGAGGTCGAATTTCAGAGCGCCGCGCTTGATCAGGTGCAGGTGGATGACTACCTGCGACTCCTCTTCGGAGAGCGAGTCGCCGAAGCCCTTGCCGGGGTAGTATTTTTCGAGGACCAGGGGAATGTTGACGGTGATGCCGCGCACGATCGTACGCAGGTCATCGGCCTGCAGACGCGTTTCGGGGAGTTCGTTGGCGTCGGTGTTGGCGGCGATGGTCGTCGGGGTGAAGATGACCTGTGTCGGCGGGAACGAGGGCGAGATCTGCAGCGTGACGGGCAGTCGGTTGTCGATCGAGCCGGCCAGATGGAGCGTATTTTTCGGATCGGGGGTTTCGGCCGGATCGAGGTTGTCGGCCAGCATGTTGATGACGTCGTCGCTCAGGTCGATGCGGTCGATGGCGTAGGAGAGGTCGTCCATGTTGACGTCGAGCGTCGCCAGGTAGTCGTTGGCCAGGGTGCGGACCTGGGCGGCGAGCAGCTCACGCAGCGTTTCGTTGGTGCTGAACACCGTGACGAAGGCCGACTTGAACTCCTGCTGCGAGACTCCGGGCAGCAGTTCCGAGAACGAGGTGTAGTATTTCGCCTGCAGCAGATCGGCCACCTTGTCGAGTTTGTCGGGGTTGGTCACCATTTCGTCGATCAGCAGCGGGAGGAGGTTGTCGTTGCGATAGGCCTGGTCGTTGAGCAGGCGCTGCACGTAGACGAAACGGCCGTTGTCGTCCTGATCGGGCAGTTGGGTCGGAAGCCAGATGTCGGCTTCGTTGAAGATTTCGTCGATCCGGATGTTGTTGTCGCTGTTGATCTCCGTCATCGAGACGGAGATTTCGGCCAGCGGAGCCTCGAAACACGACGTCTCGTCGCCGATGGCGATGTTGTCGGTGTCGACTTTTCCCAGATCGTAGTCGTTGTCGACGCAGGCCGTGGCACAGGCGCCGCACAGAAGAACAAAGAAAAGTTTTTTCATGGTGTGGGAGAACTGATTGAGCTGCAAATATAAACAACCTGGACGGATTAAGCAATAAATTGAACGTTTTTATTAATTTACATTTTCATCATATATTTGTTACATTTGCAGTCGTATGAGCGAGGGTGTCAAAAATTCGTTGAAGGAGCAGGTGGCCATGCTGCCCTTGTCGCCGGGGGTTTACCAGTTTGTGGACCGCACGGGGACGATCATTTACGTGGGCAAGGCCAAGAGTCTGCGCAAGCGGGTCTCGTCGTACTTCGTCAACTCGAAGGAACACAGCGCCAAGGTGCGGGTGCTGGTGCGGCAGATCGTCGAGATCCGCCACATCGTCGTGGGGAGCGAGACCGATGCGCTGTTGCTCGAGAATTCGCTCATCAAGACCCTCCAGCCGCGCTACAACATCCTCTTGAAGGATGACAAGACCTATCCGTGGATCGTCGTACGGCGCGAACCCTTCCCGCGGGTGCAGTCCACGCGGCAGCTCGTGCGCGACGGTTCGCAGTATTTCGGCCCCTACGGGTCGGTGATGATGCAGCACAGCGTGCTGGAGTTCATCCGCGAGGTGGTGCCGCTGCGGACCTGCAAGCTGAACCTCTCGCCCGAACAGATTGCCCGGGGACGCTATACGGTCTGCCTGCAGTACCACATCGGCAACTGCAAGGGCCCCTGCATCGGCGCCCAGAGCGAGGAGGAGTACGACCGGCTGGTCGCGATGGTGGTTTCGGTGCTGAAGGGCGACCTGCGCCCCGTGCGCACGTACCTCGAGGGGGAGATGACGCGGGCGGCCGGCGAACTGAAGTTCGAACAGGCGCAGCGTTACAAACAGCGGCTCGATGCGCTGGACCACTATGCCGGCCGGTCGGTGATCGTCAGTGCGAAGATTGTCGACGTGGATGTCTTTTCGCTGCTGCCGGACGACGATGTGGCGTGGTGCAACTTCGTCCGCATCCGCCACGGATCGGTGGTGGGCGTGCAGACGGTGAAGCTCACGACGGGCGTCGACGGCGACGAGCGCGACATGCTGACGCTCGGCATCCAGTACATGGTCGAGAATGTGGCCGGCGGCGAACTGGCCCGCGAGGTGATCGTGCCGTTTCTGCCCTCGACGACGCTGCTGTTCGACGGTGTGACCTTCACCGTGCCCAAACGCGGCGAGAAGCTCGACCTGCTGGAGTTTTCGCGCAAGAGCGCCCGCATCTACCGCGCCGAGCAGCTCAAGAATCTGGAAATCCGCAACCCCGAACGTCATACCGAACGGCTGATGAATGCGCTGCAGAAGGAGCTTGGGCTCGACCGTCCGCCGCGTCATATCGAGTGTTTCGACAATTCGAACCTGCAGGGATCGCATCCCGTGGCGTCGTGCGTGGTTTTCCGCGACGGCAAGCCTTCGCGCAAGGAGTACCGCCACTTCAACATCAAGACGGTCGAGGGTCCGGACGATTACGCCTCGATGCGCGAGGTGGTCTACCGGCGTTACAGCCGCCTGCAGGCCGAAGGGGGTGAGATGCCCGATCTGGTGATTGCCGACGGCGGCAAGGGGCAGATGGGCATCATCCACGAGGTGCTGGAGGCGTTGGGGCTCGACATCCCGATTGCGGGTCTGGCGAAGGACGATCGTCACCGCACGGCCGAGCTCTACTGCGGTTATCCGCCGCTGCTGGTCGGACTGCGCCCCACCTCGCCGTTGTTCCACTTCCTGACGAGCATCCAGGACGAGGTGCACCGCTTTGCCATCACGTTCCACCGCCAGAAACGCAGCAAGGCGTTCATCCACAGTGAACTGGAACAGATCGAAGGGGTGGGGGCGAAGACCGTCGAGACGCTTCTGAAGCATTTCCGTACGGTGGAGAAGGTCCGGGCAGCGAATCCCGAGGAGTTGTCGGCTCTGATCGGTCCGGCCCGGGCACGCCGCGTGCGGGACTATTTCGATCGGGAAAAGGCGTAGCCGGAGCTGTTTCAGAAGGGTCACCGACGCCCGAACCGGGAGGCGGATCCGTCTGCTGGAGTGGGTTTTTGCCGGAAAATAATTTGGTGAAAATTCTTGCAAGCGCGGAATTTTTTCTATCTTTGTCCACCCGATTCGCCGCAGCAAGCGGAAATCAGCCCGGATGGCGGAATCGGTAGACGCGTTGGTCTCAAACACCAATGACAGCAATGTCGTGCCGGTTCGACCCCGGCTCCGGGTACCAGGAAAAGATCCCAATCAGCCAATAAACAGCTGGTTGGGATTTTTGTTTTGCCCGCCGTGTCCGCATTTTGTCCGCATTTTTCGTGAGGTTGAGCCGGATGATTCCCAAGGCCGAATGCTTCGGATGCGAAAGAGAATGCGCTAACGCTCGGGTTTATTTACATGATTCTCTGCGGATTTCTTGCAAATGTCATTTATTCTTCCGAAATTTATATTCAATCAGCAGGTGCACCCCATCATGAATATTTTTTCTCGAAAAACAATACTTTGGGTCTGCCTTTTTCTGGGGATTCTGTCGGTCGGCGCAGCGACTGCCCAGGAGAACCGCAATATCGTCGGGCGTCTGGTCGATGCGGCCAACAGCAAGGCGCTGGCTTATGCCACCGTGGTTGCGCTGAATGACGAGGGTGTGCAGGCTGCTACGGCAATCACCTATCCCGACGGCCGTTTTTCGATCGGCCTGCCTCGCAAGGGCGATTATCAACTGTGGTTTACCTTCGTAGGCTACCAGAGTTTTTCGAGGAAAATAACCTTCGACAACCGGGGCCAGGATCTCGGAACGGTTGCCCTGAAAGCCGGTGTGGAGGTGCAAAGTGTCGAGATCAAGGCCCGGCAGCTCGTGCGGCGCGAGGCGGACCGGCTGGTCTACGACGTGGCCGCGGATCCCGATGCCAAACGGATGCGGATGATGGAGATCATGAGCAAGGTTCCCGAACTGGAGATGAACGCCGCCAACGGGAATCTGCAATACGAGAATACGCCTGTCACCAAGATCTACGTCGACAACCGGGAAAACGGCATGATCAACGTCAACCGTCAGTATCCGATGAACTTCATCCAGGCCAGTTACCTGTCGAAGGTCGAACTCGTGTTGCCCGGATCGCCCGAGTACAACAATACGGAGCCCATTCTGCTCCTCACGCTGGCGGCTCCGTTGCCCTACGGTTTTGCCGGACAGATCCGGGCCAACGCCTCGACCCGGGGCGACTACGCGGCCGGCATCAATGCGGTGGCCAACACGCCCTGGACCGGGATCGGTGTCAACTACCAGTTCGGTTACACCGACGCCCCGAAGCTGAGCAACCGTACGCTGCGCGAAATGCTCGACCCGGAAAGCACCTACCAAACTCTGGACAATACGCAGACCTCGTGGAGCAACTCGCTGAGCCACAGCTTGGGACTGAATCTGTTCCGGCCGCTGTTCAACGAGAAGGTGGATCTGAATCTGGCACTCTCCACCCGCAAAAACACGTCGGACACTTACAGTGATGCCCGTTCTCAAACTTTGAATGCCGCCGGTGAGGAGATCCGCTCGACGAGCAATACCACGCGCGGACACGAGGATTCGCCCATGCGGTTCAATGCCGGATTCACGATGAGCCAGAAGTGGGGCAAGGGCCGGGTCAAGCGGAACAACTACAACCTGAAGTACACCTATACCGATACGCGCACCAACAGCAACCAGTCGATGCTTTATACGCAGACCGGTGCCGCGGATGAAAACCGGCTGGTCGCAGCGACCAGCGGTTCGCGCGAACACAACGTGAATTTCCGGATGCTGCTGGCCGATCCGGCCGCCCAGCGCAAATGGGCCGTGTATACGTATGCCGGATATATCAACCGCCTGTACGACAACGCCACCGACTACCAGCTGTACGATCCCGTTACGGATACGTTCCATTCCGAAGAGGAGCGTTTCGACGGACTGAACTACCGGCAGCAGGTAGCCTATGCCCGCGTACATTTCTTGGGCTCATTTTTCAAGCGGAAGTTGGTCTATGCGCTCTCGCTGCAGGGCGAAAACGTCAGCAACAAGGGAACTTTCCTCAGTACGGGCGGCAGCAAACTCGACTACCACGAATTCAACATCCTTCCGGTTGCCAACCTTTCGCTGCGGCTCAAGCGGTTCAGCCTCGGAGCATCGTATCAGGGCAGTGTCCACCGGCCTGGCGTTTCGCAGCTCAACCCCTATGTGGACATCACCGACCCGGAGAATCTTCGCACGGGAAATCCGCATCTGAAGGGTGAATATACCCACACTTTCGGCGGATCCGTCTCGCGCGAGTTTTCATCCAAGTGGATCAAAGGCCTGCTGCTCTCCTACGGATATGCCTTCACCAACAATGCCATCGAACGTATCACCTCTGTCGATGAGAACAACATCTCGATGACGACCTACGAAAACATCGGCCGCAACAGCCGTCACGGTGTCAATCTTCTGTTGCGGTTGCAGCCGGCCCGCATCTTGCGGCTGAATTTCGGCGGCAGCTACACGAGCACTACCTACGAATTTGCCTCGGCATCCTCCAATACGGTCAACAGCTTCATGGGCCATGCCAGCGCCACGCTGTCGGTGTGGGGCACCAGCATTTACTGCGGATGCCGGGTCCGGCCCTACACGATGTCGGCCCAGAGCCGCGACTTCACGATGTATCCGGACATGGAACTGCAGGTGTCGCGCTATTTCAGGAAACCACACCTGGGCGTCAGCCTCTTCATCACCGATCTGCTGCACCGCAGCCGACAGGTCCGGGAGGTGATCGGCGCCGAAACCTTCACGCAAACGGGTTACCGGCAGGTATTGGGGCGGATGTTCAGCTTTTCGGTCTACTGGCAGTTCGGCAAGTTCCGGCAGCCGCAGGCAATCGAGAGTGAGGCCTACGATACGAAACGCGCCGGACTTTTCGAATAGGGGTTGACGACCGATAAGGAACATCCATGTCGATGGTCGCCGGGATGGCTTTTCGCATGGGCCTGTCTGCGGAGTGATCGTATTCCGGCTCTATCTGGGTGCCTGACGGGGGACCGGTTCCAGCGCGATTGAACGCTGCGTGTTTGTTTTATCGGCCGACTCCCTCTTTCCAATCCGGACAGGAGCCGATGGCCCTCCGGAATTCGAACGGTTCAAGTCCCCGCGTATCGGAGACCCGGAAATAAAGCCAGCGATCGCCCGTCAGCAGAGAATCCGGCAGTTGAGCCTCCCACAGATGGGGCGACGCCGCTCGCCGCCTGAGCGGAGTGCGACGGGCAAATCCGGTCGGATAACCTCCGTCATGATTCATGTAAATGACCCGCAGCACGGCGGGAGCTACCCGTTCAGCGCGTGCCATTGTGTGCCACTGTTTTCCGTCGACGCTGTACTCTACGGAGGTGGTTTCGCCGCCTCCGTAGACGTTCAGGACCATCCATCCGCGGGGTTCCTTGTTCAGCGGATCGATTTTCCGGTCCGTCGAATCAACGCCGGCAATCCACAGATCGGACTGCACGTCGGCATCCAATCCGATCCCCTTGAAGCGGAATGCGTACGTTCCGTTCCGGAAATCGAACACGAAATACCCCCGGGGCGTTCCGCACTGCTGCAACGCCACGGGAACTCCCCACGGATCGCACTCTCCGGTCCACCACGAACCACAGCAGGCTCCGACCGAGACTTCCGAGATTCGGTCGTTCCACTCCCGGCGGAAAACCGTGTGGGCATGCGCCGAGAGGATCAGCACGCGATGCTCGCCCAACAGGGAGAAGATCGCCTCCCGGTTCTTCATCCGGGCCATGGGGACATGCTGGCACAACACGAAGAGGGTCTTTTTCGGAGCCTTGCCGACCAGTTGCCGCAGGAAGCGGAGCTGAGCCTCGGACAGACCGTCGGAGGCCGCCTCCACGTTGTTGAGCAGCACGAAACAGCACTCTCCGCGGAAGAAGGCCGCAATGTCGCTTCCGATCCGTTTGCGAAACTCCGTACCGGTCCGGGGCTTGACCCGGATGTCGAGGTCGTGGTTGCCGATCACGGTCCAGACCGGTTGCGGCAGCAGCCCCAAAGCCCCGGCGGCAGCCCCCATCAGCGAAGGATCGTCGTTGACCAGGTCGCCCATGTGAATTACCTCCGCCAGATCGTTGCGTGAGCCCACCTCACTGAGGACCGTCTGCCGGGCCAGCTCCAGCTGCTCGGGTGTATCAACCTGGATGTCACCCAGAACCGCCATCCGGAAATTCGCCGGTGCAGTGACCGGCTGAAGCGCAAAATCGACCGTTACGGTCGTATCGGCAACCCTCTGACCGCCATTTTGCAACCCATGGGGTGTCATTGCATAACCGTCCGGAAGGATCGGGAAGAGTACGCGGTCCGGTTCGACCGAGATCCGGTAACGACCGCGACGGTCGCTCCAGACGATCGTGTCCCCGTCGGAGATCCCTATTTCACGCAACACGCGCTCGCCACGATCCATCCGTCCGTTGCCGTTCGCATCGCGGAAGACCCGTCCCGAGATCTCAACACCCCGGGCCGGCAGGGCCAGCCCCGCCAATCCTGCCAAAATAAGCCACCAATGTTTCATATCGTTTGATTCAAAAAAAGCCCGGGACCGGGCATCCGGTTCCGGGCTGATCGGTTACAGATCCTGCGGAGACTATTCCGGCAGGTCGTCGGGTTCGGTGTCGAACTTGTAGAGGTGCAGCGATTTGAGTTCGCCCTTGTCAACGAAGGCGGCATAACCCACACCGTTCGCATCGAATTCGAGCGCTGCGTAGCTTCCCATCTCGACCGATCCCAAAGCCACGGGATCATCCCACTGCTTGGTATCGGCGTTCAGCATCACGACATACGGGATGTTGGTATCGAGGTTCTTGTAGAAAACTACCGGCTGATCGTTGTAGAGTCTGATGATAAACGTCGACGATGTAGACATTCCGCCGGTTGCCTTGTCCAGAATCGGAGTAGCGACGCGGGTCCAGGTCGACTCGCCCGGAGCGCACTTGTAGACGGTGATGTACCACGTACCGTTGGTATCCTCGTCACCGCCGGCGCAGAGATAAACCGTACCGTCCGAAGCCACGGCAAACGAAGCGTCTACCATGTTGGTCTGCGACATGCCGGCCGGAAGGGCATTGACCACAGGCTGCCAGCTGCCGTTGTTGTACTTGAAGACAAAATAGGTGCCCGGTGCATTCTGAACCAGACCGCACAGATAGAGCGTATTGTTGAAGACGCCCATGTGATAGCCGTAAATGGTCTTGCCCTGGATGTCGGAGATCACGTTGTTCTCGCTCCAGCTCTGACCGTTGAAATAGTTGACGTCCAGATCACGGCGAGCGACGGCTCCGGCGGCAGCATTGGCTCGGAATGCGACAATGGGGTTCTTCGTGGCCGGATCGATTCCGATGGCGCTGTCATATCCCGTCGTACCGAACTTCGAGCCCACCTGCGTCCAGGTAGAGCCGCTTCCCGTATAGACGTAATATTTCCGGTCATAGGTCGAACCGTCCGAAAGTTTGGCGCTGTTGTAGTAAGCGGCGTAGATCTTGCCGTCGGCATCGGCCGCAATGCTGATGTTCGAAGCGTCGATCAGCGTATTCTCCGAGTTGTAGGTGAACTCCGAGCCGGCGGTCATGTTCGTGCCGTCGAACGAAGCAACCACACCGGCCTCCACTTCATTGGCATTCACGCGCGAGATGAAGAAGTACGGGGCGTTGTCCTTCGGCGAGATGCACATGGCGAACTCGCCGTTCTCCAGACCGTTGTCGTTGTAGACGGCCACTTCGGACCAAACCTTCTCGAGGATCTTGCCCACGCGGACCGTATAGCTGGCCGAAACGTTGGCCGTCTCGTTGCGGACGATGTAGTCGACGGGGTAGGTGAAGTCGTTGGCCGTCTGGCCGCTGATCTGCTCGGTCGAGCCCACATAGACCTTGTTGCCCTCCGCCGTGGTGAAACGTGCGACGAGCGCCGTCTTGTCGACCTCCTCGGGCAGACGGATGATCATATCCTGGCCCACCGTAGCGACATAATCCTGCGTCAGCGACGCATTATCCTCAGCATAAAAGCCATAGGTCAGCAACTTGGCCTCACCCTGAGTGGTCGATCCGTTACCGCCGTCATCCGTATTGCTGTCGGAGCAGCTCCAAGCGATCGCCATGCTAGCCGCGATGGCGACCCAAGCAAATAAGAATCGTTTCATAAGCATTGATATTTAGTGAAAAGAAAGGTTTAACGTTTGGTGATCGTGTATTCGGAGCCGAGATGATCGGGACCGGGCCGACCGATCTGGACCGACGGATTGCTGCACGACCGCAGCACGATCCGCACGGTATTGTCCTTCGTGGCATCGAGTTCGTGCTTGAGCCATTCGATACGGATCGGCATCGTATAGATTCCCTTCGTGAAGGTGATCGGGCTGGCGGTCGAGGCTACGGTCTTGAAGTCCACGCCCTCGGTCAGGCCGTTTCCGACGACCAGATCGTAGGTCACCTGCACGTCGCCATCCAGTGCCGGAGTGACCAGATAGACGTAGTAGGTTCCCAGATAGTTCTGACTGTCCCAGTCGATCGTTGACGCCGAAGCGCCGTTGGCATCGGCCAGATAGACGAAGGCATCGTCGAAGATCACCTGCTCGTTCGTCGAGCAGGAGGAGCCTCCCGCGGCCAGCAGCAGCGAGGCGCCCCACAGAAAAAGTGCCTTTTTCATAGTCGTAACGTTTTTAATAGCCCTCGTTCTGCACCATGGCGCTGTTGGCATCCATTTCGACCCGCGTGATGGGCAGTGCATAACGGTAATCGGGGTATTCGAGCCGCTTCATGGCGGAGTTCGTATCGTCGGGCCGGACGATGTCGTCACCCCAGCGGGCCAGGTCGAAGAAGCGGTGTCCTTCGGCGAAGAACTCCTTGCGGCGCTCCTCCTTGATGAGCTCCATCAGATCGTCGGCCGTGTTGTACGAGATTTCGATCGAGCTTTCGGACAAGCCCAGCGCGCGGGCCTGAATCTTCTGCAGATCCGCAGCCGCATCCTCCAGATTGTTCTGCTTACAGCGGGCCTCGGCGCGGATCAGATACATCTCCGAGCCGCGCAGCACAGTGATGTGGTAGAACTGCTCGTCGGGGACTAACGACGAGAGGTCGTAATACTTCATGCAGGCCAGACTCTGGTCCGGGGCGTACAGCAGCGTGCGCCGGACATCATCCGGTCTGAAGAGGTTCTCGAAATCGCTTGTCGGCACAAAGATCGCCGATTCGTAATTGTAGAACGTCTTGAGCGAATGGCCGGCATAATAGCCCGTCAGGCGAAAGATGGCCTCCTCACCGATCTCTTCGCCGGTGAACATGGCCGCATAAGCGCCCTGGGGTGTCAGGGTCAGCAGCGGAATGACCTTGTCGGCATACTCTTCGGCCAGGGCGTAGTTCTGCATGTAGAGGTAGACGCGGGCCAGCAGGGCGTTGCAGGCCATTCCCGAGATATAATTGGCATCCGACGGAGCCGCATCGCCGAGGATATCGTGAGCCGTATTGAGATCCTTGACGATCTGTTCGTAGACTTTCTTGACACTGCTGCGGGCGATCAGTTCGTCGGTGCCGAGCAGGTGGTCGGCAATCGGAACGCCGAGATGCGACGCATCCTCCGTGTAGCCGTAGGGCTGGGCGTAGCAGCGCACCAGATCGAAGTGGGCCAACGCGCGCAGGAAGTAGGCTTCGGCCTCGATGCGCCGGATCTCGTCCACATCGTTCGGATAGGCCGTCTTCAGATCTCCCGTGTAACTGAGGATCGTATTGGCATTGGTGATGATGGCGTACCCGCGCTTCCAGATGTACCCTGCGGAGGAGGTCTCCGAATCGGAGGTCGAGGCGAAGTTGAACTCGTTATACATCTCGCTGCCGGTGCCGACCACGACGGATTGGAGGTTGTCGCCGGCTACTTCGGCATATTTGCAGAGATACTGGTCGTAGAAATCATACGTGATGTTGTAGAGGCCGATGCGGGCGGTCCGCAGGCCGAGCAGTTCGGAGAAGAAGGTATCCGTATCGCTTTTGCCCAGCTCCTCGACCTCCAGGAAGGAGCAGCTGCTCAACGTGGCGAGCGACATCACCAGGGCACCCAGGCAGAATAATGTTCTTTTCATGGTTCGGCTGTTTTAGAAGGTCATATCGAGACTCAACGAGAAGGTCCGCTGCAGAGGATACCCGAACATCATGGTTTTGTAGGAGTTCTGGTTGCGCTTCTGGTCGGGGGTCCACAGGTAGAGGTTGTCGGCGATGAACGAAACCCGCATGGAGGACATGCTCAGCTTGCGGCTGATCTCCCGGGGCAGTTCGTAGGTAAGCGCGAGGTTCTGCAGCCGGATATTGGTCTTGTTATAGAGGAAACGCGAGGAGGACATGCCCGATTTGGACGAGATGGTCGAGATCCGCGGATTGGCCGAAACGTCGCCGGGCTGTTTCCAGTGGTCGAGCGAGTTGATCGAAACGTTCTGGTCGATGATGTTGTAACCGTCGGTCACGCCGTTCGTACCCAGCGTACAGAGGGCATATCCGCCGATCGAGTAGTTGATCAGGAAGCTCAGCGAGAAGTTGTACAACCGGAACGTATTGGTCATACCGCCGAAGATGGTTGGCGACGACGTTTTGTCAATCAACCGGTCGTTCGACGAGTAGGTGTAGGTCAGGTTGCCGTCCTTGTCGTACCACATCGGGGCACCGGTTGACGGATCGACGCCGGCCCAGCGCACCAGATAGAAGGAGTTGACGTCATGTCCTTCGGCCGTAATCGTGGTTCCGTAGCTGATGCTGGTACCGTTGGCGAGCTTCTCGACGCGGTTGCGGTTGTGGGCCAGATTCAGGTCGGTCGTCCAGCGGAAGTTGGGGTGGGCAATGTTGACCGAGTTGACCGTCAACTCATAGCCGCGGTTCGATACCTCGCCGATATTGGCATAGATGCGCTCGTCGCCGATGACCCGCGAGGTGTAGATCTTGCTCAGCAGATGGGTCGTGTAGTTGTTGTAGAACTCGGCCGAGATCGAGAGCCGGTCCCAGAGCCGGATATCCAGACCGATGTTGGTCATGTAGGTGGTCTCCCAGCTCAAACCGGGATTGGCCGGGGTAGAGACTACACCTCCGATTTCGCCGTTGTAGGAGTAGGAATCGCCGTAGGAGAAGACTCCCAGACCGCGCATCTGGGCGCTGTCGACCCGCGAGTTGCCGCTCGTACCGAACGATGCCTTGAGTTTCAGCAGTTGGATGATTTTCGAGCGGAAGAACTCCTCGTGATGGATGTTCCAGGCGCCGCCGACCGAGAAGTAGGTCTCCCAGCGGGCGTATTTGCCGAACGAGGAGTTGCCCTCGCGGCGCATGCTGACCTGCAGGCTGTACCGCGAATCATAGGTATAGCCGGCCTGCCCCAGGAACGAGAGTTTGCGGGTGGTCTTCGTACTGCTGTATCCCTTGCGGGTTGCCTCTTCGGCATAGCCGACCTCCTGGACATGGTCGTTGACGAAGCCCGAGCCGTAGGCCGACAACGTATTGTAGCCCTTGCTCGAGAGTTCGACACCGGCCAGTGCCGAGACGGTATGCTTGCCGAACGTACGGTTGAAGTTCACGCGATCGATGTTCGTCCACGAGAGGAAGTTGGCGGAGTTACGCTTCGAATAGCCCTTCGGCACACCGTCTATCATACCGCCCAGCGTTTCGCGCGATTCGTAGAGGGTTTCGTAACCATGCTGATACGAGGCTCCGAACTGTACCGTTGCGGTCAGCCCCTTGATGAATTCGTACTCGAGGGCGAAGTTGGCATCCGTCGAGAAGGTTTTCTGCGTATTGTCGTTCAGTTCGCGGTCGGCAATGGTGTTGTCCCAGAACTTCGATTCGTCCCAGATCAGTTCGCCGGTCTGCTTGTCGCGGCCCGAGACGTAGCGGTTGTAGAGCCGGTAGGTGTAACCGTCGTTGTCGAAGGGCGAGAAGATGGGGAGCACCTCGTAGTACTCGTGCGAAGGCGAGAAGATGTCGTTGATGTTGTACGAGGCGGAGAGCATCGGCCGGAACGTAAGCCGGCGTCCCAGTTTGTAGGTGTTGTTCAACCGGGCCGTGATACGCTGTTGGGTATTGCCCTTGACCGAGGCCTGTTCGCGGTAGTAGGAGGCCGAGAAGTAGTTGGCCGTGTGTTCGTTTCCACCCGAGATCGAGACATTGGCCAGGAAGTTCTGCCCCAGACCGAAGTAGAGGTCGGGCCAGTAGGTATCGGTGGTCGAGTAGCTGTTCATCTCGTTGTCCTGATAGGGGAACAACGTCGGGTCGTTGCCGCCGTTGACCCAGGCCTCCTGGGCATAGGCCATGTACTGTGCGGCGTTGAGCGTCTTGAAGCGGGTGCTCTCGTCGATGGCCGAGACGCCGTACCGGAGTGTGGCCTTGACCGTGGCGGGACCGCTGTTCAGACGACCGCGCTTGGTGGTGACCAGGATGACGCCGTTGGCGCCGTCGGCACCGTAGATCGAGACTTCGGAGGCATCCTTCAGCACGGTGATCGACTCTACGTCCTCGGGGTTGATGAACGACAGCGGCGAGACAGTCGAATCGAATCCGGGGATGGTGTTGGTTCCGGTACCCGTGTAGATGGGTACACCGTCGACGATCCACAACGGTTCGTTCGAGGCGCTGAGCGAGGCTTCGCCGCGGATACGGATTTCGTAACGCGAGCGCACCGAGGTCGGGCCGTCGGTATTGGGCGTGATGTCCATACCGGGGACCATACCGTCGAGGATATTGTCCAGACGGGTCACCGGCTTGAATTCCAGATCCTTGGCATTGACCTGGAAGGCGCTTCCGACCAGATCCTCGCGCTTCTGCACGCGGCCGTATCCCTGAACGACGACGGCATCGATATCCGTATCGCTCTGCATGCGGACGTTGAGCATCTCCATCGATTCGGTGACGTTCATGTTGCGGGTCTTCATGCCCACATAGGAGAAGGTGACGGTTGCAGTGGGGCGATTGCCCAGCGAGAGCGTGTAGTTGCCCTGCGTATCGGTGGTTGTGCCCAGGGAGGTACCCTTGACGAAGACGCTCACACCGATCAGCGGAACGCCCTGTTCATCGACAACGCGGCCTTTGATGAATCTGCCGTTCTGAGCCAGACCCGTACTGACAGCCAGCGTAGCAAGCAGGACAAGACAGAGGTTTAGAAATCGTTTCATAGGCAGTATGGGTTATGGACGGAGCCGTCGCGGCTCCGCAGTTAATCAATTCGTTGCGAGGTCCATACGCGGAATCTCGATATAGAGTTTGCCACCGACCTTGTGCAGGGTCGGGACGGGAGCCTGGGCCGTCACGCAGCCCTTCTCCTTCGAGAGGGTCTTCTTGAACTTCGAAACCGGGGAGTTCGCGGCCTCGGCCTGTTCGGTCTTGTCCTTCTTTTTGGACCGCTTCTTGGCCCATGTCGGGCCTTGCCCGATGAGCAGGAAACATACTACCGATATAGTAAAAAAGGGTCAATTTATACTACATATGGTTTTTGCAAATATAAAGATTAATTTTATAAACTTATTCGCATCCGGTAAAAAATCTGGCCGGGTTATGATGGAGGTTAACCGGTTGCCGGAGTTGTGTGGATAAAGGAATCAGGTGTGAAAGAGGGTGTATGTAGTTTGTTTCTTAGCAAATTAGATCATCCATTTTGAGCCGGACTGGCTGTCGTCTGACCGCGATCGACCTCGACGGGAAAATATTTTTGCTTGCGGATTGTTTCGAAGCCTTGCCGCTTCAACGGGTCCTGTCGTTCGTTCCGGTGGCGGATTGCGACGGTCGCGGCTCTTCGGCTCTTCGGAATGGGGCGCCGGGGCGGGACCCTCCTGATGCGGCGGTTGCACGGAGCGGTGCAAATCGACAAGGTGGTCGGAATGTGTTGGAGCAGGGCTCCGGACGGAATGCACCCATCCGAAACCCTGCTCCGCGGGATGATTTTGTGGAGGATATGCCCTCCTTACAGCTCGTTTTTGAGAAGCTCGGCCACAGCCCCCTGGTATTGACGCTCGATGGACATGTAGTTCTGCAGATTCCGGTAGATACCGTCGGCCTCGACGTAATAGTCGATCACCGAGATCTCGCCCTTCTCGACCGCCGTGCGCAGCAGTTCGAGCGTCTGGTAGAGCAGCTCCACGTCGTAGGTTTCGGCCGCCTTGCCCAGGGCCTGCAACTCCTGGATCCGGGCCCGGACCCGATTCTCGGTCTGCATGCGGGCGTTCTCCAGCTGGAGCTGCGTGCCGGCATGCTGGGCCCGGGCGATGCGCACCTTGCGCTGGCTGGAGAAGAGCGGGAAGGAGGCTCCGATCAGAAATCCGTTCCGGGCCTCGTTCATCTCCGTGTTCCGGCGGTATCCGACCTCCAGTTTGGGGATCCAGTTCTGGCGGTTGACGCGGATCTCCTGGGCAGCGGCCTGCTCCGAGGCCTGGAACGTACGCAACGCATAGTCCGATGCCACCGCCTCGTTGTAGATCTTCTCATAATCTGCCGTGAGGAGCCCCGTGCCGTACTCCGTCGGTTCGAGGGTCAGCGGGGTGTTCCCGTTGAGTGCCAGCAGCTCCTGCAGGGCCGTCAGACGGGCCGTTTCGGCCTGTGTCAGTTCGGTCTGCACGTTCATCCGGTCCATCTTGATCTTGTTCACCTCGAGTTGGGTTGCATCGCCGGCCTCGAGACGTCGGGTGAAGAGCGCCAGAAGCTCTTCCGCATTTTTTCTCCGCGATTCCAGCAATTCGCGGACCCGGTTCTGATAAACCAGATCCAGACAGAGGTTCTTGGCCTCGAGCAGGATGTCGCGGCGCGCCGTGAGGTATTGCAGATTGAGAACCTCCTTTTGCAGCCGGCCCGACTTGATCCGGGCCGCATAGAGGGTCGGGAAGTCGAATCCCTGCGTCACGACAAGTTCCGAGCTGGCCATGCCGTCGGTTCCCTTCAGATAGAAGGGGCTGTATTCGAGCGAAGGGTCATCGGGCAGGTTGCGGTTTCGGATCTCGAGTTCGGCGGCCTCGTTGGTTTTTCGGATGGCCTGCAGCTCCTTGTTGTTCTGCTCGACCTGTTCCAGGATGAGCTCGATCTGCTGGGCCTCGACATGTGCGGCCACGAGTGAAACCAGAACCGTGACAAGTATCTTTTTCATGGTAAGTGTAGCTTTTTTATATATGGTATGCGTCGGCATCTCGAAGCGGGTTTGCTCTTTGGCCGGGGATTACTCTTTCGGCAGATCGTGGCGAACGATTCGGTTTTTGCGGTTGAGCCATTCGTACATGATCGGGATGATGAAGGCATTCAGGAAGGTCGAGGTCAGCAGACCGCCCAGAATGACCTTGGCCATCGGGCTCTGGATCTCGTTGCCGGGCAGATCGCCGCGCAGAGCCAGCGGGATCAGGGCCAGGGCCGAGGTCAGTGCCGTCATCAGAATCGGGTTCAACCGGTCGAGCGAGCCGGTCAGGATGCTTTCGCGCAGCGAAACCCCCTCTTCGCGCAGCAGGTTGTAGCGGTTGATCAGCAGCATGCCGTTGCGGGTGGCGATACCGAACAGGGAGATGAATCCGATGATGGCCGGGATGCTCACCTCGCCGGTGGTGAACAGCAGCGCGAAGACGCCGCCGATCAGGGCCAGGGGCAGATTCAGCAGGATGACGCCGCTCTCCGTGGCGTTCTTGAACTGCATGTAGAGCAGCAGGAAGATGACGACGATGCTCAGCAGCGAGGTCAGCAACAGGATGCGGCTGGCGCTCTGTTCGCTCTCGAACTGCCCGCCGTATTCGATATGGTAGCCTTCGGGCAGGGTGATCTGCGTGTCGATCCGCTGGCGGATGTCGTTGACCACGCTGCGCAGGTCGCGCCCGCTGGTGTTGGCCGAGATGACGATCTTGCGTTTGACATTCTCGCGGTTGATGGTGTTCGGGCCCGTCGAGGAGACCACCTCGGCTACCTCCGACAACGGTACCTTGCGTCCGTCGGGGCCGTCCACGATCAGATCACGGATGGCTTCGGCCCGGCCGCGGTTCTTCTCGTCGGCCCGCACGACCAGGTTGAAGCTCTTGCCGTCGACGTAGACCTGCGAGACGTTCTCGCCCGCCAGGCAGACCGTGACGAAGCGGTTGAAGTCGGCCAGCGAGATGCCGTACCGGGCCAGCATGTCGCGTTTGGGGATGATCTTCAGTTCGGGGCGTTCGATCTGTTGTTCGACGTTCAGATCGGCGATGCCGTCCACCGTCCGGATGGCCTCCTTGATCTGGTTGCCGAGTGTGAACATCCGGTTCAGGTCGTCGCCGAAGAGCTTGATGGCGATGCTGGCCTGCGTACCGCTCAGCATGGCGTCGATGCGGTGGCTGATCGGCTGACCGATCTCGATGTTGGCCCCGACGATTGTCGAGAGTTTCTGCCGCACTTCGTCGAGCAGTTCGCGGTGCGAGCGGCCGTCGAGTTCGAACGGCGCCTCGATTTCGGAGACGTTGACTCCCAGGGCATGCTCATCGAGTTCGGCACGTCCGGTTTTGCGGGCCACGGTCTTGATTTCGGGGATCGAGAGCAGCAACTCTTCGGCCTGACGTCCGATGCGGTCCGACTCCTCGAGCGAGATTCCGGGCAGTGAGCTGACGTTGATCGTGAACGACCCCTCGTTGAAGGCGGGCAGGAAGCTGTGGCCCAGTGTGAAGAAGAGCCCCAGGGCCACGGCAAACAGCGCCACGGTACAGCCTACGACACTCTTCTTGTGGGCCAGCGCCCATTCGAGCGCCCGCAGGTAGTGCCGCTTGAGCCATACGGCGAGGAAGGCCTCCTTGGGCACGCCGTCGCCCTGTTCCATCTTCTTGCCCAGCAGATAGCTGCACAATACGGGGGTCAGTGTCAGGGCGACGATCGTCGAGGCGAACAGCGCCACGATGAAGGCCACGCCCAGCGGGATGAGCATCCGCCCCTCCATGCCGCTCAGGAAGAAGAGCGGCAGGAAGCTCACGACGATGATCAGCGTCGAGTTCAGGATCGGCATGCGGACCTCGCGCGAGGCGTTGAAGACGACCTCCAGGACCGATTTGCGCTCGGCAGGGGGGAGCATCCGGTTTTCGCGCAGGTGTTTCCAGACGTTCTCCACGTCGACGATGGCGTCGTCGACCAGCGAACCGATGGCAATGGCCATGCCGCCCAGACTCATCGTGTTGATACTCAGGCCGAGATAGTGGATTACCAGCAGCGAGATCAGCAGCGACAGCGGCAGCGTCACGAGCGAGATTACCGTCGTTCGCACGTTGGCCAGGAAGAGGAAGAGGACCAGCACCACGAAGATGGCCCCTTCGTAGAGCGACTCCTTGACGTTGGCGATCGAACTGTCGATGAAGTGCGACTGGCGGAAGATGTCGGTCGAGACGTGGACGTCGGCCGGGAGGTTGCGTTGCAGATCCTTCAGCGCTGTTTCGAGCCGTTCGGTCAGTTCGATGGTTCCGGTATTGGGCTGTTTGGTGACGGTGAGCAGCACGGCGGGCTTGCCCTTCTCCGAGGCGAGGCCCAGTCGCGGCTGTTGGGCGCCGATCTTCACGTCGGCGATGTCGGCCAGCGTGACCGGCACGCCGTTGCGGGTCTTGACCACCGCTGCGGCGATCTGGTCCACGTCGTCCGTAGCCACGACGCCGCGGACGATGTATTCGTTGCCGAATTCGTAGATCACGCCGCCGTTCGTGTTTTGGTTCATCCGGTCGGTGGCCTCGAGCAGCTCCTGGAGCGAGACTCCGAAGTGTTTCATCTTTTCGGGGTGGATCAGGATCTGATACTCCTTGATGTCGCCGCCGAGCACCGCTACCTGGGCCACGCCTCCCGTGGAGAGCAGCCGCGGACGGATGGTCCAGTCGGCGATCGTGCGCAGATCGAGCATCGAGGTGCTGTCGGCCGTGAGCCCGACGATGAGCACCTCGCCCAGGATCGAGGATTGCGGTCCCAGCGTCGGACGTCCCACGTTGGAGGGCAGTTCACCGTCGATGGTGGCGAGCTTCTCCGAGACGATCTGACGGGCCAGATAGATGTCCGTATCCCAGTCGAACTCCACCCAGACGACCGAGAATCCGGTCGTGGACGACGAGCGTACGCGGCGGACGTGGGTGGCGCCGTTGACGGCCGTTTCGATCGGGAAGGTGACCAGTTGTTCGACCTCCTCGGCGGCCATGCCGTTGGCTTCGGTCATGACCACGACCGTGGGGGCGTTCAGATCGGGGAAGACATCCACCTCCGCATGGTTGGCCGTATAGGTGCCGGCGATGACCAGCACGACGGCCGCCACCAGGATCAGCAGCCGGTTCTGGAGCGAAAATCGGATAATTCGATTCAGCATGGTGCGACGCGATTAATGGTTGTGGGTATGGGCCGGGATCATGTTGCTGGCCGAGGCCAGTTTGACGTGAATGGCCCCCTGGGTGACGACCTGCTCGCCGCCCTGGAGTCCGCCGAGGATCTCCACGCGTTCACCGTCCGAGGCTCCGGTGCGCACCTCCTGCTTGCGGTAGCACTCCTCGTCGAGCTGCAGGTAGACGAAGTAGACGCCCTGCTCCTCGGTGAGGGCCGTGACGGGGAGGCTGATGACGTCGTGACGGGGGGCGGCAAGCAGCCGGACTTCGGCGAAGGTTCCGGGCAGCAGCTCCTTGTCGGCCTTCATTTCGAAGGTCACGGGCACGTATCCCGCCGCATCGGCGGTGCTTCTGCCATAGGCCAGCATGCGGCCGTTGAGCTGCTGCGTGTCGAAAAAGTGCTCCGAGCACGAGGGTTTGAAACGGGCGGCGACGACCTTGTCGAGCGAAGCGTAGTAGCGTTCCGGCACGTCGACCTTCAGGTAAAGACGCCGGTTTCGGGTCAGCCGTGCCAGGGGCTGCCCGGTGGAGACGTAGTCGCCCGTCTGGACCAGACAGGCGGTCACCGAGCCGCTGACGGGGCTCTTGACGACATTCCCCTGACCGCTGCGGGAGCGGGTGACGGCTTCGTAGGCGATTCTGGCGGTTTCGTAATTGTTCTTGGCGGCATTGTACTCCTTCTGGGAGACGATCTTCTCGTCGATGAGGCTGCTGACCCGTTCGAACTCCTTGCGGGCCGTTTCGTAGGCGATGGCGGCGCGTTCGATCGGGTCACCGTCCTGGAGATTGCGGGCCGAGACGGCAAAGAGCTCCTCACCGGCCCCGACCGTGCTTCCCTCGACGATCGGGCGCAGAAACGTCACCAGGCCCGATACCGGAGCCACGATCAGCGTCTGGTCTTCGGTTGCGGGGAGAATCGTTCCGCTGGCGGGGATGACGCTGTGAAAGTCACCCGGCGTGATGCGTTCGACGACCACGCCGGCAGCCCGGGCCTTTTCGGCCGGCAGGACGATTTCGTCCGCATGGGCATGTTCTCCCGATTCGTCTGCGTGCATCTCCTGTTCCTCCAGTTCATGGTCATGTTCGTGGCCATGTGTCTCCTTTGCGCCACCTGCGTTCCCATGGCACGAGGCCATGAGCACTGCGCAGAGCATTCCGACCAATAGGTTTCCCGTTTTCATGATTTTGCTTTCTGGTTTGTTTCGTTTTTTAGTGAGGCAAAAATAGCATGAAAAAAATGCAATCGGATTGCAAAGATGTCGATTGCCCCCCCCCGTGAAAAGGTCTTTTTTATGGGATAATTTTCGAACGCAGGGCTGCGTGGATGAGCGGTTCCCGGCCGGTGGCGGTCCGTCGTGGACGGCCGTTTTCCGGTCCGGCGCAGCGATGCCTTTCCGCCCGGCAATCACATGACGGAGCCTGCCAGCCCGTTCGTCGGTCAGATCTCCGCGAAGAGGTCGAGCTGGTGGAGCAGCGTGAAGAGGATGAATGCCCCGATAATCAGGCAAAGAATCACCAGCAGGCTGTTCAGCACGCGTACCGAGGGTTTCGTGATCCTGTTTTCGTGGGCCTGGATGTACTCCCGGAAGAAGAGGTAGAGGGCCGGGACGATGCTGCAGGCCATCAGATAATCCTCCGGGATGCCGAAGAAGTAGACCTTCGACAGCCCGATCAGGGCCCAGTGGCAGAGGAACATGGCCAGCACGATGTTGATGCGTTCGGAGAAGGCCAGCATCACGCCGATGGTGAAGACCGCCACCGAGCAGGGCATCACCGGCGAGGTGATCTCCGGGAACGAGCGTCCCAGCGCCAGCGAGCAGAGCGGGTAGAGGAACGGCATGGCGAACAGCACCCGGGCGAAGATCGTATGGTGCCCGGTCCGTTCGAGCGAAGCGTGCTTGACCAGCAGGTCGTAGAGCCAGATGCAGCCCATGATGGCCCAGAACAGCGCCTGGGGACTGTGATACTGGCGGGGTTCGCAGTAGACGAGGAAGTAGACCCCGGCAATCCAGAAGTTGAGTGCGGCCATGTAGAGTTTCATGGCGATCCGCACGCCGCGCGACGGTCGTTTGACGAGCAGCGTCGTGAGCAGCACGCCGATGCCGGTCAGCACCAGTTGGGCGGGCCATGTGGCGGCGTTGTAGGCGGCTATCGTATTCCAGAAGGTTTCCATTTCGGCGAGGGGTTATTTCGACGCATGGTCCGGGGTGTTCGGGTCATCGGATTGCGGCCTGTGGGGTGTGGCGCTTTCGGGCATGGGGCCGGATGCGGGATTCGTGGGCTCGTCGTTGCGGATTCCGGGTCTTCGGCGGCGCGTGAGCGAGAAGGCCTGGTGGTTGAAGACGAAGATCGGCAGGGTGGCGCCGGCGGCCAGCAGGGCGATGACGCTCAGCGACACGGTGGCATTCAGGAAGAAGAGCTGCATGTACTGCATGCCCTGACCGGGGTCGTTGAGCGACTGCAGGAACATGATCAGCGAGAAGACGGTCTTGTAGGCGTAGATGCCGGGGACCATGGGCAGCAGGGCCGGGATGTAGAGGACCGTCATCGGGCAGCGGACACCGCGACCGAGCCAGAGGCTTCCGAATCCGATGACCATGGCGGCGCAGAGCGAGGCCGAGGCGATGTCTACGCCGGCGTAGTTCATCATCGAGAAGCGCAGGGCGTGGCCGACGGCGGCCAGCAGGGCGATGCGCGGGAAGGCCCGCATCGGGGGGTCGGAGATGGCGCCGAATCCGATGGCGGCCACGGCTGCGAAGAGCCCGTCGAGAAGGATGTCCAGGGCGATCATAGCAGCGAATCTTTGACCATGACGAGTGTGGCGGCCAGTCCGATGGCGATGCAGATGATCAGCAGCAGGGCATTGATCAGACGGCTGCAGCCGATCAGGATATGGCCTTCGACGATATCGATGACGCCGTTGATGAGCGGCACGCCGGGGACCAGATAGAGGACGCTTGTGGCCAGTGCCGTTTCGGCCGTGCAGTCGAAGCGCAGGGCGGCCGAGGCGCACAGCGATGCCATGAAGGCCGAGATGATGAAGATCAGAAAGTGGTTGAGGCCGTGGGCCTGCATGCGCTGTTTGGCGGCGTAGCCGACGAGCGTCGAGGTGAAGACGATGGCCATGGCGGTCCAGTCGCCGCCGAACAGCCGGCAGAACGAGGCGTTGGCCAGCCCGACGGTCAGCAGCACGAAGATTGGGTCGATCAGCGGTTTGGCGGTGAGTTCGTCGTAACGGCGGCGGATTTCGGCCAGCGGGAGGTGGTCGTCGAGGGCATCCCAGCTCAGGGCACTCAGGTCGGAGTTTCGTTCGAAACTGATCGGCAGCGACGGGATGCGCACCACGCGGGTAAGGGCTTCGCCCGAATCGTCGTCGCGGACGGTGAGGATCGTGCTGCGCTGGAAACTCGACAGCTGGACGTCGACCCCGAGCGATTGACCGATTCGCTGCGAGTTCCGGATGGCGCGTGAGGTATGGACGCCCGATCCGAGCAGATAGGTCGCATATTCGGCGATGAAGTCGAGGATTTCGGTCAGTTCGTGCCTGGTTTTCATACGTGGGGCAAATTTAACGTTTTTCGCTCAAACCTATACCTTTGACAGCGAAAAAAATAGCGCCGTTCCACGCGAAGGGGGAACGGCGCAGTGCGGAACGTTCGGCGGGAGCCGGAAAGCGGGGTCGTATGGCAGACGACACGTCGGGGTTTTACTAATCTCTTGGCAGTCTTTCCGGCTCCCGGGAACTTCAGATGGCGCGTCGGCGGAAACGGGCGGTGATGTCGGTCATCCGTCCGTCGACGACGTGGTAGAGACGCTGGTTGGTCGAGGGTGACGTGAGCGGGCCGCAGGCTTCGATCCAGGGGCCGAGCTTGATGTAGTCGAACGCCTCGGGGGATACCCCTTCGGGCAGCCGCTCCCGCCCCGAGTACCATCCCGCGCGCAGCCGGGGCCACGTGCGGTGCACCCAACGGGCCAGCCGTTCCACCTCCTCCGGTGCGGCGTCGCCGCCCATGAAGCAGACACAGGTGACCGTGCGGCCGTAGCGGTCGAGCAGGGCGGCGAGCTCCCGTTCGTCGAGCTTTCGTCCCGCATCGCGCTGCAGGTGGGGGCTGTGACACCCCGGGCAGCGGTTCGGACAGCCCGTGAGGTTGATGGCCAGGGTCGTCTCGTCGGGGATCTCGGCGAAGACGATGTCGAAGTTATGATAGCGCAGCATCGGACTGGGGTTTGTGGGCGTAAAAGCGGCGCGAGGCCTCCTGCTGACGCGCCGCCGAGAAGTTCGAGACGCGTTTCATGTAGCCGATCACGCGCGTGAGGTAGTCCAGATCGGTCGAGTGGCACTCGGGACATTCGTGCAGATAGCGCTTGTCGATGTGCCCGCAGTGGTTGCAGACCGTGTTCGGGATGTTGAACGTGAAGTAGTTGCACCCCTCCTGGGCCGCCACGCGCAGCAGCTGCCGGTACTGCTCCTTCGAGAGATGCTCCTCGAGATTCATGTGCAGGGCCGAACCGCCGGTCAGGTGTTCGATGTATCGGCGGCCGTGGAGGCGGAACTTGTCGACGATGTTCAGCGAGGGATCCTCGACGGCGTAGAAGTAGGAGTTGTAACAGTCGCGCGGCACGGCGTAACCGTCCTCGCGGTCCCACTTGGCGTGTTTCACGCCGACGTTCTCCGCCGGGATCATCTCGCAGTTGAACATCAGCTCCTTCGAGCGGTATTTGCGGTTGTAGCGTTCGATGAGCCCCAGCACCTCCTCGACGAAGGCGGCATAGCGGTCGTTGTCGTCGATCGGGATGCCGAGGAATTCGGCCGCCTCGACCAGTCCGTTGATGCCGATGGTCAGATACTGCCGCGAGAGGTTGATGTATCCGGCGTCGAACAGCGGCAGCATCCCTTTGGCCTGCAGCTCCTTGAGGTTTTCGTTGTAGGCCGTCTGGACCTTGTGGGTGAGGTCGACGACCTCTTCGAGCAGCGTGAGGTAGTGCATGCCGTTGCGGGCGGCATGCTGGATGCAGCGGTTGAGGTTGATCGTCAGCACGCTCTTCGAACCGGTCGAGACGCCGCCGGCCCCGAGCGTATAGCTGAATCCGTTGTCCTGGATCTCGTTGCGCAGGCGGCAGCACGACGAGAGCGAATCGGCGTTGTCGCTCAGGTAGGTGAAGAACGAGTGGCCCTCGGCATACATTTGTGCGGTGAAGTCGCCCCATTCGGGGTCCATCACGTCGCCCTCTTTCGAGAGCAGGGCCATCGTCTCGACAGGGAAGGTCAGCACGGTGCGCGTGCGTTCGCGGTTGAACCACCGCATGAAGCGTTTCTGCAGCCAGGAGAGCGATTCCCAGTGGGGGGCGGATCCGTCCGGGAAGCGGAACTCGCCGAACAGCGACTCGAAGTAGTAGCGGTCGTAGTAGGCGATGTTCCAGAAGACGGCCTGGAAGTTGCGCGCCCCGGTGGGCTGGTTGATCGAGTAGACGATCTGTTCGAAGCAGTCGGTGATGACCTTGTCCAGCGTGCGCTGCTTGCGCGAGAGGTCGACCACGCGGTCGGCATGCAGGTAGTAGTCCTCGCCGTACTCCTGTTCGATGAAGTAGTTCATGTACATGAGGAATTCGGGCGTGGCGCAGGCTCCCGACAGCATCGACGAGACGATGAAGACCATGTTGACAAATCCGCCGCAGAACGACTTGAGGTTGGTCGGGCGCGTCGAGTTTCCGCCGATGGAGATCGTCCCGCCGAGCAGCCACGGATACATCGTGATCGAGGCGCAGTAGTTGGCCATCGACGTCTCGTCGTTCTTGTAGATGAAGTGGTTGTTGAGCAGGTGGAGGTACTTGTCCGCGAGTTCGCGGCCGTACATTTCGCGGATGCGGTCGGTGAGCAGGCGGCGGTTCAGGCGGATGAAGTTCTGCTTGGGCAGTTCGCCGATCAGTGTGGCGATGTTCTTGTTTTCGACGTTGGCGTTGGCGTCGTATTTCGACCCCGTGGCGGGGTTCGAGGCGGCGCAGTAGTCGGTCAGGAAGCGGAGTTTTTCGCGTTCCTCGCGATCTTCGGTGTGGCGCTGGCGGTAGAGCATGTAGCTTTTGGCCACGGCGAAGTAGCGTTCGGCCATCAGGGCCACCTCGACCTGGTTCTGAATCTCCTCGACCGACATGCCGTCGGCGACATGCACGCGGCTGAGGATCGAGGTGAGGTCGTCGTCGGTGGCGTATCCGCCCACCGCGAGGAAGGCCTTGCTGACGGCGCGTTTGATCTTTTCGACGGAGAAGGCCTCGCGTTTTCCGTCGCGCTTGACGATGTAGAGTTCCGAAATACCCATAATGGTCCCGTAGTTAAAAGGTTGTCCTCCCGGTTGCGGACGGTGTCGGCGGCCCGGCGCAGGCTTCAGCCGCAGAGGCCGAAGACCATACGCGGCGGCACGGTCATCGGCCCCGGAGTCGTATGTACGTGTAACGTGTAAAAAACAGTTGTGCGGCGTCACCCCACGTCCCGAGGGTTTCGTCCTGTCCGGCAAGGCAGGTCTTCTGACTCGCTCCCGCCGCACGCCTTCCCGTTCCAGCCGGAACAGTGGCAAAGAGTGTGCAGCCTTTTGCGGAGCTTACAGCTACGGGCATAGTCCCTGATTCACACAGGAGTTCCCTTTTGATCCCGGGCCGGCAGCCGCCGGCTGGGAACCTTGCTCGGGAACAAAGATAGGAAGAGTTTCGGGACGGACAAGCCCCCGGGCCGAAATTTTAATGAACAAAATATGAACATTGCCGCAATCCGAAGAAAATTTCCTACCTTTGCCGCGGTATGAAAGCATCGCTCAAAACGAGATACGCCGCGTGGGGACCCGACATGCTGGTCCTCTTCTGGCTCGGAATCTGGTGGCTTTGCAACGTCGTGCAGGCGGGGTTCACCCAGCTGGCCAACGACGAAGCCTACTATCACATGTTTGCCGAACACCTCGCCTGGGGCTATTTCGACCATCCGCCCGTGACGGCGCTGCTGGTCTGGCTGGGCGAACACCTCTTCGGCGGCGAACTGGGCGTACGCTTCTTCTTCACGCTGCTGCAACCGCTCTACCTGTGGGTGCTGTGGCGGCTGATCCGCCCCGTCGGGGCCACGCGCCGCGATGCCACGCTCTACGGTACGATCACCGGTGCGATGCTCATGCTGCAGCTCTACGGCTTCATCGCCGTGCCCGACGGACCGCTGCTCTTCTCTTCGGCACTCTTCCTGTGGGCCTACCGCCGCTTCACCGAGGAGCGGCGCGGCGCCTGGTTCTGGATGGGCTGCGCCATGGCCCTGATGGCCTACAGCAAGTACCACGGCGCCCTGGTGGTGATCTTCGCGCTGGCTGTGACGCCCCGCCGCTTCTACCTGCGTCCGGGGCTCTACCTGAGCGGGGTGGTGGCACTGCTGCTGCTCGTTCCGCATCTGCTCTGGCAGTATCACCACGATTGGGCTTCGTTCGCCTATCACCTTTCGGGGCGCAATGCCATGTTCCGCGTGAGCTACGTCACGGACTTCCTGGCCAACATGCTCGTGGTCTTCAACCCCTTCTTCGTACCGCTGTGGGTCCAGGCCTGGCGCAAGACTTCGTGCCGAACCCCCTTCGAACGGCTTCTGAGGCTGTTGCCCGTGGGCTTCATCGGCTTCTTCCTGCTTTCGTCGCTGCGCGGATATGTGCAGCCGCAGTGGGTCATCGTCTCGACGTTCGGACTGGTGTGGCTGCTGTTCGACTACGCGCGGCGTCATGCGCGTACGCGCCGCTATGTCATGCGGGCCGGCCTGACGACCATCGCCCTGGTTGCCGTGGTGCGTCTGGTGATGATCTTCAACCCCACGGGCATCCGCTTCGAGGTGTTCTACAATCCGGAGAGCTACGGCGCCATTGCCGAGGAGGCCGACGGTCGCCCGGTGGTCTTCTTCCACGGTTACGCCACGGCGGCCAAATACGCCTTCTATACCGGCGGCGAAGCCTATTGCCAGCCCAATATCCGCTATCGGACCCACCAGTGGCAGTTCCGCGACGACGACCGCCGCTTCACGGGACGCGAGGTTCTCGTCGAGTGCCCGCCGCAGGCCGACACGCTTCCGGGCGTACGGACCATCCGCCTGGCCAACGGACAGACCTTCACGTGGTTTGTCGATCCGTCGTTCCATCCGCTCCGCGAGGTCAACATCTCGTTCGAGGGGCTTCCGGCACGGGTCAGACCGGGCGAGGAGCTGCTCCTGACGTTACGCGTGGAGAATCCCTATCCCTACGAAATCCGGGTCGGCGAGGGGGACGATGCGCAGTTGCACATCCTCTGGAAACACGGCCGCTTCCGGGTCGATGAGTTCCCGACCGGAGCCTGCTTCACGCTGCCGGCCGGGGCGACCGTGCCGTTGACGCTTCGCTTCCGCGTTCCGGAACAGCTCTCCGGCGAGAGCTTCGACGTCGGTTTCGCCCTGTGCCGGACGGGGTACACCAACTGGTTCAACGGAAAACCCCGCTCGACGGAGGTCGATGCCAAATGAACGAACAACGATGATTGAGCAGTTTTTGAAATTTTGTGTGGTGGGCGGTTCGGGTGTATTCGTCGATTTCGGCATCACCTACGCCTGCAAGGAGTGGCTGCGGCTGAACAAGTACGTGGCCAATTCGCTGGGGTTCCTCTGCGCCGCAACGACGAACTACATCCTCAACCGCGTGTGGACCTTTCACAACGAAAATCCCGACATTGCGGGTCAGTATCTGCGTTTCCTGGGGATTTCGCTGGTCGGACTGGCGATCAACAACGCCACGATCTATCTGCTGCACGGGCGCTTCCGGCTGAATTTCTACCTGGCCAAGCTCTTCGCCATCGGTGTGGTGACCTTCTGGAACTTCTTCATGAACTACTTCTTCACGTTCTGACGGCCGACGATCGGGAAACACCCTCTTCCGCCGATTCTGACCCCTCCCTGTACCCTGAAAAGGCCCCGGAATTTCCGGGGCCTTTTCAATCGTGTGTCGGGAGATTCGGAACCTCTATCGAAGACCGATGAGCCGGCACTCCTTCGAGAGCGACTCGGGCGTTCGGATGAAGGCCGTCCAGCAGATCCGCAGCCAGAGGTAGAGCAGCAGCCAGAGGTTGAGCTGCCATCCGTAGAAGAACTCCATGACGGGCATCGGGCAGATCACGTCGACGGGCATGACCACCACCACGATGAACGTGGCCCAGTAGACGATGCGGTCAAGCGTGTTGAGTGCTCGGCCGTGCTTCATGCTCCAGTACCAGAACTGGTAGGCGATCAGCGTAATGACATAGGTGTGTCCCTCGCTCGAGTTGCTGAAGAGGATGACGTAGCCCATCAGCACGGCCAGCGCGGCCAGCCGGAAGAAGGGCTGTCCCCACTTGCGGCGGTTGGCCACCAGCCCGACGGCCAGTGCGGCCAGTACGCCGATCTGAATGGCCATCTGGTAGCGCAGCAGCCCGAACGGCCGCAGATAGAAGATGTTCATCCACGTGCGGGTGTCCTTGTGCTCGGTCAGCGCGGCGACCCACTTGCCGTAGTAGGCGGGCAGTTCGGCGAAGGGCATGTTGACGGCCGGGGCCACGAGCAGCACCGCGCCGATGGCGACGGCATAGCCGACGTTTCGCCAGAAGTGGGGATAGCAGAGCAGCAGTCCGAGCTGGAAGATGCCGTAGACCTTCGTGAACCCGGAGATCATCATCAACAGCACGGCCCAGAAGGCCTTGTCGCGTTCGAGCAGCGAGTAGGCGAAGAGGAACATGTAACCCACGGCGACGTTGTACTGAAACGAGAGCTGCGTGCAGGCCAGGATCAGGAACGTGTAGAGAAACGACTTGCACTTTTCGTCGCGCGTGAAGCGGCCCGGGAGGGTGAAGATCGCCACGAACCACATCGTGAAGTTGAAGAGGTTCCAGACGAAGGGTCCGAGCCATGCGGGCAGGTAGGCGAACGGTGCGAAGAGGATGTTGAACAGCGGTCCGTAGAGGAAGTAGTCGAGCTGGGGCATGGCCTGCGACCAGCTCTCGCCGTAGGGGGCGATGTGCTGCCAGAAGAGCTTCGTCGATTCGGCGAAGATCATGAAGTTGCGCTGCCGGTCGCGGGCCACCTCCGAGAAGGTGAGGGCTACGACGAGCAGCATGCCGAGGATGTAGAGGTTCCGCGGGTTGAGGAAGAAGTCGCCGATGCGTCTCCAGAGGGATCGTTCGACGCCCGGTTGGGGCTTGACGACGGGTTGAACCATGTGCGTGGGGCGATCGGCTTAGCGGCGTTTGTGGATTTTGCGCAGCGGCAGCCCGAGCACGCCGAAGAAGGCTTCGCGGAAGATGCCGCCCGACATTTTCGAGACGCCCTCGCAGCGTTCGACGAAGATGATCGAGACCTCGTGCAGACGCAGTCCGAGGCGCCAGGCCGTGTATTTCATCTCGATCTGGAATCCGTAACCCTTCATGCGGACGGCATCGAGGTCGATGGTCTCCAGCGCACGGCGCGAGTAGCAGACGAATCCGGCGGTGGCGTCGCGCAGCGGCATGCGGGTGACCGTGCGCACGTAGACCGAGGCGAAGTAGGACATCAGCAGCCGTGACATGGGCCAGTTGACGACGTTGACCCCCTTGACGTAGCGCGAACCGACGACCACGTCGTAATTGCCCTCGACGGCGGCACGGTAGAGGCGGACCAGATCGTCGGGGTTGTGCGAGAAGTCGCAGTCCATTTCGCAGATGTAGTCGAAACCGTTTTCGAGGCCCCACCGGAATCCGGTCAGATAGGCCGTGCCGAGGCCTTGTTTTCCGGTGCGTTCGATGAGGTGGAGCGTAGCGGGGAACTCCTTCTGACGCTCCTTGACGATCGAAGCCGTTCCGTCGGGCGAGCCGTCGTCGATGACGAGCATTTCGAACGGTTCGGGCAGGGAGAAGACCTTCGAGATCATCTTCGAGATGTTCTCCTTTTCGTTGTAGGTCGGGATGATGACGAGTTTTCGCATGACGTATCTGCGTAAATGGTTTGGAAAAACAAAGATACGATTATTTTTCAAATTCCGATCAGCGGGGCGGTTATTTTACGGGGCGGCGGAGGCTTCGGGCCAGCGCCTTGTCCTGCTCGGAGACGCGCAGCGACTCGACGATCTTCTGCAGCGACTTGTTGAAGGTCCACTCGTCGAGCGGGCAGTCGTCCTCCAGCCAGCGGCGCATCCGTTCGGGGAATCGGACGAAGGCCACCGATACGGCCCAGGCGACCCCCATGCGGGCGTAGTAGGCCTCGTGGCGGACGTCGGCCAGATGGCGGAGCAGCGCTTCGAGATGCTCCCCGTCGATGAAGTTGGCGGTGGTCATGACCACGGCGAAACGCACCTCAAACTCGTGCGGCGACGTGAAATAGGGTTGGATGAAGCGCCACATCGGGTCGCGTTCCGCGGGGCGGAGCTTCCAGCAGAAGCAGTCGCACTGGGCCCAGTTGGTGATCTTGGGGACGAAGCGGGCGACCCACTCGAGTTTTTCGTCGATCGGGCAGCGGGCATATCCGATGACCATTCCCTGCAGCAGACGCTCTTCGTGGTAGAGCGCATCGTCGCAGCGGACGACCTCGCGCCACGTGTCGCTGCGGGCGATCTCGCGGGCCAGTTTGCGCAGGCGGGGGATGCGGATGCCGATCGTGGGGCCGATTCCGGGGATCAGCGAGGCGTTGAAGTCGCGGTAGGCGGGGTCGGCCATGGCATGGAGTTGTTCGCGCAGGGTGTTTGTCATGATTGCGGATGTTTTCGGGGTGAGGTGTGAATCTGCGGTCGGTTGGGCATTGGACGCGGTCGACAGGGATGCCGAAGCGGTGGTTTCAGCCCGTGGGGGCCGGCGGCGGGGTGGCGAATCATCGTTTTCCGAATTTCGGCGTGATGCCGACGTACACGGCGGCATTCAATCGCGGCATGGGACGCCCCAGCACCGACTGGTACTCCTCGTTGAAGAGGTTGTAGATGCACCCCTTGATCGAGAGCGAGATCCGCCGCAGTTCGAGGCTCTTCTCCAGGGCGATGTCGTTCATGATGTAGGGGGCGACGCGGCCCAGGGCCCCGAGGTCGTTGTTCGACATGGTGAAGCGTTCGCTGTACCACTGCCATTTGTAGCTCAGCACCCAGCGTCGCCACGAGGCCCGCGCCGTGAAGGCGCCCGACCACACCGGAATGTAGACCAGCTGTTTGCCGACCGATTCGTCGGCCTCGGAGAACTTGTCGCCGCGGTTGATCGAGCGGGTCCAGGCCAGATTGCCGTCCACGGCGAAGTGCCATCCCGAGGCGGTCGAGGTCGAGGCCGTGATCTTGCCTTCGGCGCCGTAGCTGTGTACGCGGCGGATGTTGATCGGGGTGTAGACCCCCTGCTTGGCGGTGGCGATCCAAAGGATCCAGTCGTCGATGCGCGAGTCGAAGAGCGTGGCCGAGAGGCGCAGTGCGCTGCGGCGGCTCTTGAGCGACGATTCGACGCCGGCATCCCACGTCCAGCCCCGTTCGGGATCGAGATCGGGGTTGCCGCCCGGCTGGAAGTAGAGGTCGTTGAGCGAGGGGTATCGGTAGTTGCGGGCGGCCGAGGCCTTGAGCAGCACGTTGCCGCGCCGCGAGAGCTGCCAGTCGACGAACAGCGCCGGGATGAGCGGGGTCGAGCGGTCGCCGTAGAGTTCCCAGCGCAGGTCCAGCGCCACGCCCAGCCGCTCCACGGGACGCCATTTGGCCGAGGCGAAGGCCGAGAGTTCGAACCGTTGCTGACGGTAGAGCGTGTCGGCGCGGCGTCCCGTCGTGGCGTCGATCACCGAGAGGTCGCCGCTGTGGACACGGTGCTGATGGCCCGAGAGGTTGGCCGTCACGAGCCACCGCTCGTTGGGGGCGTATTCGGCCTCGGCCCGCACGAAGAGGGTGTGGATCCGGCTTCGGGCATCGGTCACGGGGATGAAATCGCCCGCCCCGTCGGGATCCGACTCCATGCGGTAGCGCAGGTCGTCGTAGGTGTAGCCCGCGCGGGCGCCCGCCTTCAGACGTCCGAAGAGCCTCTCCCACGAAACCACCGCCCGCAGCGTGCGTTCGGCCTGCGAGTTGCGTTTTTCGCGCGTCGAGTTGCGGTCCGAGGAGAGCAGGGCCAGGCCGCGGTCGGTATCCAGATACCAGGCCGCCAGCGAGAATCGGTCGCCGCGATCCGACGTGTAGTAGAGCTCCTGGAGCAGATGCAGGTCGCGGAAGGCGCCGTTGCGGTTGCGGACCAGCGGGTAGTAGTCGCCGATGATCTGCCCGTCGGCATCGGTGACGAACTGTTTGGAGTCGTAGTTGCGGTAGCGGAAGTCGTTCCTGGAGGTGCTGACCAGCACGCGGGTCGAGCTGCTCCAGCGGCGGCCGCGGTAGCTTGCGCGGAGGAACTCGTCGAAGGTGGTGAACGATCCGTAGCCCTGGATGTAGCGCAGCGAGAAGCCTTCCTGGTCGGGTTCGCGCGTGGCGAGGGTGATGGCGCCGCCCAGACCGCCGCCGGTGATTCCCACCGAACTGGCGCCGTGGTAGATCGCCGCGCGGTCGACGAAGTAGGAGGGGATGAGCGAGAAGTCCACCTGACCGAGCATCGGCGAGTTGACCTTCATGCCGTTCCAGGTGACCTGCGTATGGGAGGGGGCCGTGCCGCGGAACGAGGCCGTGGAGAGCGTGGCGCGGCCGTAGGACTTGATGAAGAGGGTCGAACCGGCGCTCAGGGCGTCGGCCAGCGACGAGGAGATGTTCTCGCGCAGGATGGCGCTGTCGAGAACGGTGCGCTGTACGCCGATCTCCTTCATGGGACGCTGTCCGGCGATCTCGACCTGTTCGATGGCCACGGTGCGGGCCGTCGAATCGCGCTGTGCGCGGAGGGACCCCGCGCACAGCAGCATGGCAACTATGGCGACGATCCGGATCACGTTTATTCGGTTCGGGTGACGGTGCGGTAGCAGCCCACGCCGCACACTTCGGTCGAGAGTTCGCCTACGCCGCCGTCGGCCTTGCCGTTCACGCCGGTCTGGATGCGGATGAAGTCGATCTGGGGGAGGTTGGCCGGGTTTCCGTCGGCATCCACGGCGTTCGAGATCCAGAAGCGGTTCTTCGTTCCCGAGCCGTCGATCGTCGAGGCGTTGTCGGCATATCCCCAGGCGAAGGCGTGCATGACGTACTTGTTGCTCGCCTCGTCGAAGGTGACGTTGTCCGGCAGGCGGCTTCCCGTGTAGGTCAGCCGGTCGACCCACGCCGGGATGTAGCTCTGCGTGTGGATCGTGCGGTCGATCGTGCCGCTGTCGCCGAGGTTGTCGCTCCAGGCGACGGTGCCGTCCGCCTGCGCCGTGTAGGTGATTTCGTAGCCGTGCGTGGAGGCGTCGTATTCGCTGCCCCTGAGTTCGTACCAGGTTTCGCCGGCGGGCGATCCGTCGCCGTCGGCATCCTGCGCCACGGAGACGATTCCCGGTTCGGAGGAGCCGTTGAAGGCATTCCCCGTGACGTAGAGTTCATACTCCGCGCCGCCCGAATTGGGCACCGGTTCGTCGAATCCCAGAATGATGTATCCGCCCCATCCGCCGAGCGAGACGAATCCGTAGGTGATGCTCTCCGTGTCCGAATCGGGTGTTCCGCCCTGGGTCAGACGGGCCGAGGCGTAGGCGGCGGCCTCTTCGGGCGAGGTGATCGGCGTCGAGGGGAATCCGGCCAGCGAGCTGTTGATGAACTGCCCCGGAGCGGGCGAGTATTCGAGGACCTTCGTGGTGGGGATCTCCTCGCGGACGGTGGTGATCGTCTCACTCGAATTGCAGGCCGTGGCAGCCAGCAGGAGCCATGCGGCCTGGATTTTCAACGGAATGGATCTCTTTTTCTTCATGAGCATTGCATCGGTTTCAGAATCGTTTGAAGCAGAAGCTGCCGGGGATAACCCCCACGCGGAGCGTATCGACGGGCAGCCCCTCGTCGGTGAAGCGGTAGACGACGCCGTTCTGGACATAGTCGATGGCGTCGGCGACGTAGACTTCGCCCGTGTCGGGATCGACCCCGAGTCCGTAGTAGAGCGTTCCGGCGTAGGGCAGGAAGGGCTCGGCGGGGAGCGATTCGGCCTGGGTCGGCATGCGCCACACGTCGCGGGCGATGAAATAGAGGCGGTCGTTGCGCTCGTCGAGGGTCAGTTTCGAGGGCGGACGGTCGGCCGGGAGTTCGAAACGCCGCTCGATCTGCAGCGTTGCGGCATCGATCCGCCACAGGGCCGGGGCTTCGCCCGTGCGGCCGTCGGTGGCGGTCCAGAGTTTGCCGTGGCGGTCGAGCAGCAGCGAGTTGGGCTGCCACCCCACGGTGAGCGAATCGACGAGGCGTTCCGTGCGAGTGTCGATGACCAGGATCTTGTTGTCGTACGACCAGCAGTTGACATAGACGCGATCGCCGGCCAGGACCATCTGTTCGGTCGAGCGGTGGCCGTTCATGGCGATGCGCGAGCGGATGCGGTTGGTGCGGGGGTCGACGACCGTGATCCGCGGGTCGTAGAGGTCCGAGACGTAGGCCGTCTCTTCGTCGACGAAGAGGATGTGGCGCGGCGAAACGACCTCTTCGATGAGGCCCGTGATGCGGAACGTCGCGGGGTCGATGCGGTAGATCACTCCCGAATTGTTGACCACGACGTATCCCGCATCCTCATGCAGGGTCATCGACTGGGCCACATCGCCGAGTTTCATGCCGTTGGCCCGCAGGAAGACGTTGTTTTCGAGGTGTCGGGTCGCGGGGTCGTAATACGACAGCGAGGCGTTGTCCCACATGAAGTTGCCTTCGCAGAGGATGAACACGCCGCGGCCCGAAGCGTCGAACGCCTCTTCGGGCTGGGGGCCGTACTCCATGCAGGCTCCGAGCAGGAGCGCCAGGCTCGCTGCGATATGTTGCAGGATATGCTTCATCCTCTCCTCTGTTCCGTCTTTGCAACCGGTTCCTGTCTTTGGGTCGTGACCGGCCCCGATTCCGAAATATCAGCCCGTTGCCGGGCTTCGTTTTCGGCCGGGCTGTTTCCGGGCAGCCGGGCTTTGTCCCCGATGGGTCGGGTTCCGCCTGTCGGTTGTCTGACGCCGTCCTTCGGTGAAGATCCTCTTCCCCCGGGCGGGGTGTCGGCGAAAGGAGTGAAGATTCTCGTCGTACCCCATTCTCCGCAGGGTTTCGGGCTGAAGGGCGACGGCAGGTCTTCTGACTCGTTACCGGACCGACGCCTTCCCGTCCCTGAGGGGGACAGTGGCCGAGCGTGTCGGGCCGCGGGTTGTAACTCACAGCAGCGGGAACTGTTGCCGATTTGCACGGCATTCCCATTTAATCCGGACGACCGTGCGGCCGCCCCGGAACCGTTGCGCGACAAAAGTACGCTTTTTTCCGCGGAACACCATGACGTTTCCGGCAAAAAGGTTATCTTTGTAAAAAATAACCGGATGATGAGACTTACCGTTGAACGGGCGACGGCCTGTACACCGGCGTTGCAACAGGCGTTGGGGGTGTTGATGCCGCAGTTGTCGGGGCGTCTTTCGGCGCCGCCCGAGGAGCGGTTGCACCGGCTGCTGGAGCATCCGACCACGGCGCTGTTCATCGCCCGTGACGGGGAGCGCATCGTGGGGACGCTGACGCTGGTGTGGTACGACCTGCCGTCGGGACGCCGGGCTTGGATCGAGGATGTGGTGGTCGATGCCGCGGCGCGCGGCTGCGGAGCCGGGCGGGCGCTGGTCGAGGCGGCCCTGCGTCAGGCGGCCGAAGTCGGCGCCGAACGGGTCCTGCTTACCTCCAATCCGGCGCGTACGGCAGCCCGGGCCCTCTACCGGAGTTGTGGATTCCATGAGGCGGAAACCTCGGTTTTCGTCTCCAATATGCATAGAGAATGAAAAAGTTCGTGAAGATTCTGGCCACGGTCGTGGTGGTCATTCTGGTGATTGCACTGATCGTGCCGATCGCCCTGCGCGGCAAGATTGCCGACATCGTGAAAAAGGAGGCCAACGCCATGCTGACGGCAACGCTCGACTTCGAGAAACTCGACATCAGTCTTCTGCGACATTTCCCCAATGCATCGGTCGACCTGAAGGGGCTGACGCTGGTTGGTGCCGAGGAGCCCTTCGTGGGGGATACGATCGTGGCGGCACGGCGCATTTCGGTGGTCGTGAACCTCATGTCGCTCTTCGGCGACAGCGGGTTCGAGGTGACGAAGGTGATCCTGGCCGATCCGGCGCTGCATGCCCGCAAACTCTCCGACGGCACCGTCAACTGGGACGTGATGCGCCCCTCGGAGGAGGAGCCGGCCGTGGAAGAAGAGGAGCCGGCTGCGGAGGAGCCGTCGTCGTTCCGCCTTTCGGTGCGGGATTTCCGCATCTCGGGGGCCACGATCCGCTACGAGGATGACTCGACGCGGATGAGCTTCTCGACCGATCCGCTGACGCTGCGCCTGCGCGGCGACATGTCGGCCGAACGCACGAATCTCGATCTGCGGCTGAAGAGCGAACGCACGAATTTCGTTTCGGGCGGCATTCCGCTGCTGAGCGACGTGGAGGCCGAACTGGTGGCGGTGATCGACGCCGACCTGGCCCACAAGCGTTTCACCTTCTCGCGCAATACGTTCCGGCTGAATGCCATCCAGATGGGGCTCGACGGCTGGGTCGAGATGAAGGATGATGCCGTGGCGATGGATCTCACGGCGGGATGCGAGGCCGTGCAGTTCAAGGACGTGCTGTCGCTCATCCCGGCCTTCTACACGCGGGAGTTCAAGAGCCTGACGGCCGGTGGCGAACTCGACCTGTCGCTGTGGGCCCGCGGCCAGATGCAGGGGTCGGAACTGCCGGCCTTCGAACTGAAGGCCGAGGTGCGCAACGGCAGTTTCCAGTATGCCTCGCTGCCGAAGGCCGTCACGGATATCAACCTTGCGGCCCGTATCTCCAATCCGGGCGGCGTGATGGACCGTACGGAGATCGACCTGTCGAAATTCGGTCTGCAGATGGCCGGCAATTCGGTGGCGGCGACCTTCTATGCCACCAACCTGGCGAGCGATCCGACGTTCCGCCTGACGGCCGACGGCAAGGTTGACCTGGGGGCCGTCAAGGAGGTCTACCCGTTGGAGAAGGGGGTCGAACTGGAGGGCCGCATCACGGCCGACGTGAAGCTCTCGGGGCGGATGTCCGACATCGAGAAGAACCGCTACGAACGGCTCGGTGCCCAGGGAACGTTCGTTCTCGAGGCGCTGGGGCTGACGCTCGAGAATCTGCCGCCGGTGGAGATCCGCCGGGCTGCGGCGACGATCACGCCGGAGGCCATGACCCTCGGGGAGTTCGGGCTGACGGTCGGACAGAGCGACCTGCAGGCCAACGGTCAGTTGAGCGGTTACCTGGGCTACCTGCTGCGCGGTGAGGAGCTTTCGGGACGCCTCTACGTGAAGTCCGACCTGCTCGACCTGAACGAGATCATGGCGGCACTGCCGGGCGGTGAGAGCGATGATGCCGCCGCTGCGGAGGAGATGCCGGACGACGCCGTACAGTCCGACACGACGGCTACGGCCCTCGTCGTCCCGCGCAATCTGCGGCTTTCGCTCAATACCGAGCTGAAGAAGGTCCTCTTCGAGAAGATGACCATCGAGAATATTTCGGGCGAAATGAGCATGGCCGACGGCACGCTTTCGCTCGACGGACTGTCGCTGGGGATCTTCGGCGGCCGGGCCTCGGCCTCGGCCAGCTACTCGACGGCCGCGGATCCGGCTCGCCCGGCCCTGAAACTCAAGGCCGACTTTGCGAATGCTTCGTTCCAGCGTACGTTCGAGGAGCTGGAGATGGTGCAGCAGCTGGTGCCGATCTTCGCCAAGACGGGCGGCGACTATTCGCTGTCGCTGAACCTCGCCACGACGCTCGATGCCGCCATGTCGCCCGACCTCAAGACGCTGACGGCTACGGGTGAGATCCGCTCGGAGAATATCCACATCCAGAATATCAA
Organism: uncultured Alistipes sp.; assembly: GCA_944321185.1. Taxonomy (GTDB): domain Bacteria; phylum Bacteroidota; class Bacteroidia; order Bacteroidales; family Rikenellaceae; genus Alistipes. The sequence goes on from CALUKH010000006.1 coordinate 45,059, forward strand.
GGCCTTCGAGGCGATGGCCGAGGCGTTGAACAACGACAAGCTGCGTCAGATCGAGGCCAAGGATGTGAAGATCCGCTTTGAGATCCTCGACGGACGGGTGAAGACCGAGCCGTTTGACCTGAAGATCGGCGACGTCGGGGTCAACCTGTCGGGTTCGACGGGGCTCGATCAGACGATCGACTACCAGGCCAAGGTGGCCATTCCGGGCGGCGGCGTGCTGCAGAACGTGGCCGTGAACATCGGCGGTACGTTTACCTCGCCGAAGATCACGCTCGGGGTGAAGGAGGCCGTCCAGGAGGCCGTTACCAACGTGGTCAACGAGCAAATCCAGAAGCTCACGGGCAGCGAATCGCTTTCGGAGGAGATTGCCAAACAGGCCGAGAATCTGCGTGAGGAGGCCCGGAAGGCGGGTCAGAAGCTCGTCGAGGCGGCTCAGGAGCAGAGTGACAAGCTGGTCGAGGAGGCCTCGAAGAAGGGCACGCTGGCCAAACTGGCGGCCCAGAAGGCTGGTGAGAAGCTGGTTGAGACGGCCCAGAAACAGGCTGCCAACCTCGAAGCCGAAGCCGAAAAGCAGATCGAAAAACTCACCTCCGGCAAGTAATTCGACCGGGTGGGGGAGATGCAGCGGGGCGCCGATCTCGAAGATCGGCGCCCCGCTTTTTCGAAGAACAGGTCCGGCTGCCGGGCCTCAGAGAGCTTCGATCCGATACCCGTCGGGCAAGAGCGAGGCCCACTCCGGATGGCGACGGATGAAGTGAATGATGTAGGAGCACTGCGGGATGATGCGCTCGCCGCGGCGGCGGAACTCTCCGAGTGTCGCCTCGACCAACTGACGGGCAATGCCCTGCCCCTCGAAGGCGGGCGGCACCTCGGTGTGGGTCAGCCGGTAGCCCTGCGGCGAGGGGACGTAGTCGATGAAGGCCCGGGCACCGTTGCCCAGATCGAATGCGTAACGGTCGTTCACCGTGTCGTGGATGAGTGTGTAGTGTTTTTCCATTTTTTTCGGTTTGAAATCGTTGCGGACCGCACAAATTCGGTTCCGAAATCGTATTTTTGTCCTCCGTTATGAGTGCCGTTTCCGATATTTTGCTCGCCTGGTACGCCCGCGAAGGGCGCGATCTGCCGTGGCGTCGCACGCACGATCCCTACCGCATCTGGCTTTCGGAGGTGATTCTCCAGCAGACCCGCGTGGCGCAGGGCATGGCCTACTATGAGCGCTTTGTGGCGCGATTCCCGGATGTCGTGTCGCTGGCCGCCGCCTCCGAAGACGAGGTGCTGCGCCTCTGGCAGGGGCTCGGCTATTACAGCCGTGCGCGCAATCTGCTGGCTGCGGCCCGCGAGGTGGTCGGACGCTTCGGCGGTGAGTTCCCCCGCACGCCGGAGGAGGTGCGCTCGCTGCCCGGCGTGGGCGACTACACGGCGGCGGCCATCTGTTCGGCGGCCTACGATACGCCGTGCGCCGTCGTGGACGGCAATGTCTACCGGGTTCTGTCGCGACTGTTCGACATCGATCTGCCCATCGACACCACGGCCGGCCGCCGGGCCTTTGCCGCCTTGGCCCGCGAACAGCTCGACAGCCGTCAGCCGGGGCGTTACAACCAGGCGATCATGGATTTCGGCGCCTTGCAATGCGTCCCCGCCTCGCCGCATTGCGAGGTGTGCCCGCTGGAGGATCGCTGCCTGGCCCGTGCGGCCGGCACGGTGGACCGGCGTCCCGTCAAGCAGGGGCGTACGCACCAGCGTGACCGTTGGTTCAACTACCTGCACGTCACCTCCGGCGGGCGGACGCTGCTCTGCCGCCGTGACGGACGCGACATCTGGCAGGGGCTCTACGAGTTCCCGATGATCGAGACCGCAGCGCCGGCCGAGCTCTCGCAACTGACGGACGATCCCCGCTTCGTCGAGTGGCTGGGCGACGGAACGTGGCAGCTGCTGCGGACGGTGTCGCTTCCTGTGCACCAACTCTCGCACCAGCGGATCCATGCCCGCATCTTCCGCATCGAGACTCCGACGCTCACGCCAACCGCCGAATCGATTGCCGTTCCGACCGACCGGCTTGGCGAACGGGCCCTTCCGCGGCTGTTGGACCGCTACCTCTCGTCCGACGACGCTATCTTATAAGGTATGCGATGTAGAGGGCATAGATGATGAGGAAGAGCGCCCCCTCCCAGCGGTCGATGGCCCGTCGCCGGAAGGTGAAGGCCGCCAGGAAGAGTACGACCGAACTCAGCAGCACGACCAGCAGGTCGACCAGCGTGATGCCGCCCATCGTCAGCGGATGGATCGTGGCACTCAGACCCAGAATCAACAGGATGTTGGCGATGTTCGACCCGATGACGTTTCCGAGGGCCATGTCGCTCTTGCCCTTGACGAGCGAGACGACCGACGAGGCCAGTTCGGGAAGCGACGTGCCGCCGGCCACGAGCGTGATGGCGATCAGCGATTCGCTGATGCCCATGCGGCGGGCCAGGGCCGTGGCGTTGTCGAGGAACATCTCGCCGCCGAAGATCAGCCCGGCCAGTCCGCCGAGGATCATCACGGCCATGAGCCATCCGGCCATCGGACGGCGGGTGTCGGCCGGCGTGTTGCCGGCCGACTCGGAAGCCGAGGGGGCGGCGGTGCGTCCCGTGGAGCGGATCGTGTAGGTCATCAGCAGCAGGTAGATCACCAGCATCAGCACGCCGTCGAGCCGTCCGATGCGGTCGGCGGCTCCGGTGCGGAACCAGCTGTCCATGGCCAGGATCAGCAGCAGCAGCGACGTGGCGACGCCGAACGGAATGTCGCGGCGGATGTTGCCTGCCGTGAGGGGCATCGGGCGGATCAGCGCGCAGACGCCCAGAATTAGAAAGACGTTGAAGATGTTCGATCCGACGACGTTGCCGATCGCCACGTCGCTCTTTCCGGCGATGGCCGAGAGCACCGAGACGACCAGTTCGGGCGTTGAGGTTCCGACGGCAACGATCGTCAGTCCGATGATGAATTCCGGGACGCGGAAGCGCTGGGCCAGCGCCGCCGATCCGTCGGTGAGAAAATTGGCGCCGGCAAGAATCAGTGCCAGGCCGATCAGAAGCAGAAGTATATCCATTTTTCAGCGTTTGGTTTGCGGATTCATGCGAGCAGCAGCAGGCTGACGGCCATCAGGGCCATGCCGGCCACCACGCCGTAGATCGACGTGTGGGCCTCGCCGTATTCGCGGGCGGCCGGGAGGAGTTCGTCGATCGAGATGAAGACCATGATGCCGGCCACTCCGGCCAGGATGCACCCCATGAGCGTTGGCGACATGAAGGGCATCAGCACCAGGTATGCGAGCAGTGCTCCGACCGGTTCGGCCAGACCCGAGAGCAGCGACAGTCGGAAGGCCTTTCCGCGGTCGCCCGTGGCGTAGTAGACCGGGATCGAGACGGCAATACCCTCGGGGATGTTGTGGATGGCGATGGCCACGGCGATGGCCACGCCGAGCGTGAGGTTGTCGACCGCCGAGGTGAAGGTGGCGATGCCCTCCGGGAAGTTGTGGATGCCGATGGCCAGGGCCGTCATGACGCCCATGCGCATGAGCCGCGGGTTGCGCGGACGGTGGTCCATCTCCTCGACCAGATGGGCTTCGTGGGGATTCTCGAACGAGGGGACCAGCCGGTCGATGATGCCGATCAGCAGGATCCCGGCGAAGAAGCTCGCAACGGTGATCACTCCGCCGAGGCGTGTGCCCCATTCCGAGGTGAGGGCGAGCCCCGCCTCGTGGAAGAGTTCGACGAACGAGACGTAGATCATCACGCCGCCCGAAAGACCGAGCGAGAATGAAAGCAGGCGTTTGTTGGTGCGTTTGGCCAGGAAGGCGATGGCGCTGCCGATTCCGGTGGCCAGGCCGGCACCGAGTGTGAGCAGCAGCGGGACGAGTATCTGGTGGGTCTGCATGTTGCAAGCGTTTTTTTTCGGTTTGGCGATCGGATCCGGACCTTTTTGCGGCGAGATTCTTCCGGCGCGGCGAGATTCTTCCGGCGACGGGGGACCTTCCAGCGGCGACATCCTCTCAGCGGCATTCTCTCTGGGGCGGTCTTCTCAGCGGCGACCGATCGGTTACGCATGCAAAGATAGTGCATCCGTTGCAAAAAAACGATCGCAGCGAATCGGTATTTCCTATGCGGGTATCATTCCGGCTGATCGGACGGTCGTGTCACGTGCCCCGGCCGGCCGCGGGCACTCCTTCCCCGGAAAGTGGGGCCGGTTGGCGGAATGTTGAAAAAAAATCCGGAAAAGGTTTGCACACCCGCCGAAAAACCCCTACCTTTGTACCAATTATAGCAAGACCCGAATCCCATGACGTGCAACCCCCATATCCCGATGGCGCAGAAGTTCTGGCAAAAGGATTATTGGTCGGGGTTCCAGTCTCCGAAGGATGCGGGTTTTATCGTTTGTTAGGGTAACTGTTTCGGTTGCCCTATTTTTTTATGTGACCGAGCCGATGAAGACCTTTTATGAAAATGCCGAAATCTACCGCGGAGGACACTTCGCGAAGGGGCGTCTGGTCGTGGAAGAGGGGCGTGTAGTAGCCGATTGCGAGCCGCAGCCGGGTGACCGGCGGGTGGATCTTTCGGGACTGTACCTCGTTCCGGGACTGGTCGACGTGCATGTCCACCTGCGCGAACCGGGATTCCCGCAGAAGGAGACCATCGCCACGGGTACGGCCGCCGCAGCCCATGGAGGCTACACGACGGTCTGCTCGATGCCCAACCTGAATCCGGCCCCCGATACGCCCGAACACCTCGAAGAACAACTCGCGCTGATCCGCCGCGATGCCCTGGTGCGGGTGGTTCCCTACGGTACGATCACCCTCGGACAGCGCGGCTGCGGCGAACTGGCCGATTTCGAGGCGCTGGCCCCCTACGTGGCGGGCTTCTCGGATGACGGACGCGGCGTGCAGTCGGCCGAACTGATGGAGGAGGCGATGCGGCGTGCCGCGGCGGTCCACAAACCGATTGTGGCCCACTGTGAGGTCGACGAACTGCTCCGTGGCGGATATATTCATGACGGTGTCTATTGCCGCGAGCATGGCCACCGGGGCATCTCGTCGGAGAGCGAGTGGCGGCAGGTCGAGCGCGACATCGCCCTGGCCGAACGCACCGGCTGCCAGTATCACGTCTGCCACGTCTCGACCAAAGAGAGCGTCGAACTGGTGCGTCAGGCCAAGGCACGCGGACTGAAGGTGAGCTGCGAGACCGGCCCCCATTACCTGCTGCTCTGCGACGAGGATCTGCAGGAGGACGGACGCTTCAAGATGAACCCGCCGCTGCGCAGCCGTGAGGATCGCCAAGCACTGATCGAAGGGATTCAGGACGGCACGATCGAGGCCATCGCCACGGACCACGCTCCGCATACGGCCGAAGAGAAGTCGCGCGGTCTGGAGCGCAGCGCCATGGGCATCGTCGGTCTGGAGACGGCCTTCCCGCTGCTGTATACATACCTGGTCAAGCGGGGCGTCCTGACGCTGGAACGCCTCGTGGAGCTGATGTCGGTCCAGCCGCGGCGGCTCTTCTCGCTCGAGGGGGGCATCGCGACGGGCGACAAGGCCGACTTCACGGTGCTGGATCTCCATGCCCACTATGCCATTGACCCCGCGACGTTCCGCTCGAAGGGCCATGCCACGCCGTTCGCCGGCTGGGAGGTCGACGGACGTGCGGTGATGACCGTCGTGGACGGCCGCGCGGTTTACGATACGCTGACAACGAATTCAATCAGATAAGGACAGACAAGGATGAAAGCATTTACGAAAAAGATCGTCCTGGAGGACGGCCGCGAGTTTTACGGATACGGTTTCGGATCCGACCGCGAGGCCATCAACGAGATCGTCTTCAATACCTCGATGGTGGGGTATCAGGAGATCATGTCCGATCCGTCGTACACGGATCAGATGGTCGTGATGACCTACCCGCTGATCGGCAACTACGGTATGGCCGACGAGGATTACGAGACCAAGACGCCGACCATCGGCGGAATGATCGTCCGGGAGTACAACGACCTGCCGTCGAACTTCCGCTACACGAAGACGCTCAACGAGGTCTTTGAGGAGTATGACATCCCGGCCATCTCGGGCATCGACACCCGGACGCTGACACGCATCATCCGCGACGAGGGCAGCCAGAAGGTGATCATCACCGACGCCGCCACGCCCCGCGACGAGGCTCTCGCCCGGCTGCGGGCCTACGAAATGCCCCACGACATGGTTTCGCGCGTGAGCTGCCGGAAACGCTGGCTGTCGCGCGTGGCCAACCACAAGTTCGACGTGGTGGCCATCGACTGCGGCATCAAGTACAACATCGTGCGGCAGTTGAACCACGTGGGTTGCAACGTCACGGTGATGCCCTACAACTCGACGCTGGAGGAGATCCTTGCCTTCCATCCCGACGGAATCCTCTTCTCGAACGGCCCCGGCAACCCGGAGGACGTACAGCCGGTCATCGAACTGATCCGCCGGCTGCGGGGACGCCTGCCGCTCTTCGGCATCTGCATGGGCCATCAGCTGATCTCGCTGGCCTACGGCGCGCGGACCTTCAAGATGAAGTTCGGCCACCGCGGCGCCAACCACCCGGTCAAGAACCTGCAGACGGGCAAGATCGAGATCACGAGCCAGAACCACAGCTATGCCGTGGACATCGATTCGCTGAAGGGTACGGGGCTGACCCTTACGCATGTGAACCTGCTGGACGGTACGGCCGAAGGCGTGGAGTGCGCCGAGGAGCGGGTCTTCTCGACACAGTATCACCCGGAGAGCGCCGCAGGTCCCCAGGACAGCACCTATCTGTTCAATAAGTTCACCAAAATCATGGAGGAGTACAAAAATGCCTAAGAGAAAAGATATCAAGAAGGTGATGGTGATCGGGTCGGGCCCGATCGTGATCGGTCAGGCCGCGGAGTTCGACTACGCGGGCACGCAGGCCTGTCTGGCCCTCAAGGAGGAGGGATACGAGGTGATTCTGGCCAACTCGAACCCCGCCACGATCATGACCGATACGCACATTGCGGACAAGGTCTACATGGAGCCGCTGACGCTGGAGTACGTCGCCAAGATCATCCGCTACGAGCGTCCCGACGCTATTGTTCCGGGACTGGGCGGACAGACGGGTCTGAATCTGGCGGTGCAGCTGGCCAAGAAGGGCATTCTGAAGGAGTGCCAGGTGGAGATCCTGGGTACGTCGTTCGATTCGATCGAGCGGGCCGAGGACCGCGAACTCTTCAAGGAGCTGTGCCAGTCGCTGGGCGAACCGGTACTCCCGTCGGAGGTGGCCTCGTCGGTGGACGAGGCGGTGGAGATTGCCGCCAAGATCGGCTATCCGGTGGTGCTGCGTCCGGCCTTCACGCTGGGCGGTACGGGCGGCGGCTTTGCCGACGATGAGGCGCAGCTGCGCGAAATGATGCGCCATGCCCTGTCGCTCTCGCCCGTACATCAGGTGCTTGTCGAGAAGAGTATCAAGGGATACAAGGAGATCGAGTTCGAGGTGATGCGCGACCACAACGATACGGCCATCAGCATCTGCTGCATGGAGAACATCGATCCGGTGGGCATCCATACGGGCGACTCGATCGTCGTGGCCCCGAGCCAGACGCTGACCAACAAGGAGTTCCAGATGCTGCGCGACTCGGCGCTGAAGATCATCCGTGCGCTGAAGATCGAGGGCGGCTGCAACGTGCAGTTCGCACTGGATCCGCTGTCGTTCAAATACTTCCTCATTGAGGTGAACCCGCGTGTGTCGCGATCGTCGGCCCTGGCCTCGAAGGCCTCGGGATACCCGATTGCCCGCGTGAGTGCGAAGATCGCCGTGGGGCTGACGCTCGACGAAATCCGCATCGCCAATACGCCGGCCTCGTTCGAGCCGACGCTGGACTACGTGGTGACGAAGATCGCCCGCTTCCCGTTCGACAAGTTCTCCGATGCCTCGAACAAGCTCGGCACGCAGATGAAGGCTACGGGCGAGGTGATGTCGATCGGCCGCACGATGGAGGAGTCGCTCCTGAAGGCCGTCCGCTCGCTCGAGACGGGCGTCTGCCACATCTACCACAAGAAGTTCGATTCGTGGTCGAACGACGACCTGCTCGACTACATCAAGATCGGTACGGACGACCGTCTGTACGCCATCGCACAGCTGATCCGCGGCGGAGTCGACCTGGCGCTGATCTACGACAAGACGAAGATCGACATGTTCTTCCTCGAGAAGTTCAAGAACATCGTCGAGTTCGAGAAGGTGATCCGCGCCCATCCGATGGACGTCGAGACGCTGCGCGACGCCAAGCGCATGGGCTTCAGCGACAAGTATATCGGTCAGCTGTGGGGCCTTTCGCAGCATGAGATGTACCGTCTTCGCGAGAAGCACGATATCTTCCCCGTCTACAAGATGATCGATACGTGCGCCAGCGAATTCGACTCCTACGTGCCCTACTTCTACTCGACCTACGAGCAGGAGAACGAGTCGAAGGTGAGCGACAAGAAGAAGATCATCGTGCTGGGTTCGGGCCCGATCCGCATCGGACAGGGCGTCGAGTTCGACTACTCGACGGTGCACGCCATCTGGTCGATCCGCGAGGCGGGCTACGAGGCCATCATCATCAACAACAACCCGGAGACCGTCTCGACCGACTACACGACCAGCGACAAACTCTACTTCGAACCGCTGACGGTCGAGGATGTGATGAACGTCATCCACCTGGAGCATCCGGAAGCCATCGTGGTGTCGCTCGGCGGACAGACGGCCATCAACCTGGCCGAACCGCTGGCCGAGCTGGGCGTGCCGATCATCGGCACGGACTGCGAGGCGATCCGCAATGCCGAGGATCGCGGCTGCTTCGAGCGCATCATGGAGGAGCTGGGCATCCCGCAGCCGGAGGCCGAGGCCGTGACGGACATCGAAGCCGGCGTACGGGCGGCGGCACGGATCGGTTATCCGGTGCTGGTGCGTCCGAGCTACGTGCTGGGCGGCCGCGCCATGCAGATCGTCTCGAACGAGGAGCGGCTGCGCCACTACCTGCAGACGGCCGTGGAGGTGAACGTCGACCAACCGGTGCTGGTCGACCGCTACATCCTGGGCAAGGAGCTCGAGGTTGATGCCATCTGCGACGGAAAGGATGTCTTCATCCCGGGCATCATGGAGCATGTCGAGCATACGGGTATCCACTCGGGCGACTCGATCAGCGTCTATCCGACCTTCAGCGTCAGCCAGCGGGCCAAGGACAAGATCATCGACTACACGGTGCGGCTGGGTCTGCGGATCGGCATCGTGGGTCTGTACAACATCCAGTTCATCGTGGCGGGCGACGACGACGTCTATGTCATCGAGGTCAACCCGCGCTCGTCGCGTACGGTACCGTTCCTCTCGAAGTCGACCGGCGTGCCGATGGCCCACATCGCCACGCAGGTGATCCTGGGCAAGTCGCTGCGCGAGTTGGGTTACAGCGAGGTCTACGGCCATGAGAAGGATCGCTGGTATGTGAAGGCTCCGGCCTTCTCGTTCGCGAAGATCCGCGGCATGGATTCCTACCTTTCGCCGGAGATGAAGTCGACGGGCGAGGCGATCGGCTACGACGACAAGCTGACGCGGGCGCTCTACAAGGCGCTGCAGGCCACGGGCATGCACGTCTCGAACTACGGAACGATCTTCGTGACGATCGCCGATCAGGACAAGCCGCAGGCGCTGCCGCTCGTCAGACGCTTCTACGACCTGGGCTTCAACATCGAGGCGACGACCGGCACGGCAGAGTTCCTGCGCGAGCACGGCATCCGCACGCGTACGCGCCGCAAGCTGAACGAGGGCAGCACCGAGATCATCGATGCCCTGCGTCAGGGACATATCAGTTACGTCATCAATACGATCGACATCAACCAGCACAACACGCGCCTGGACGGTTATGAGATCCGCCGCACGGCCGTCGAGAACAACGTGACGGTCTTCACGGCACTCGAGACGGTGAAGGTGCTGCTGGACGTGCTGGAGGAGATCACGCTGCGGGTCTCGACGATCGATGCAAAATAGCGGGACCTGGAAGCGATGTACAAGAAGGGAATCTATCGCATCGAGGCGAACGAACGGCTGACGGAGACGGTCTGGCGCATGACGCTGACGGGCGACACGCAGTGGATCACGGCTCCCGGACAGTTCGTCAACATCGCCCTCGAAGGCAAATACCTGCGTCGTCCGATCTCGGTGTGCGACTGGGACGAGGAACGGATCGTGCTGATCTACAAGGTAGTCGGCGAGGGTACGGCGCAGATGAGCCGCATGAAGGCCGGTGAGGAGCTCGACCTGCTGACGGGGCTCGGAAACGGCTTCTCGACGCGCAACGACGCCCGCCGGCCGCTGCTGGTGGGTGGCGGCGTGGGGGTGCCTCCCCTCTACGGACTGGCGCGGCAGCTGCTCGCGGCGGGCAAACCCGTCGAGGTGGTGCTGGGCTTCAACACCGAAAAGGAGATCTTCTATGAGGAGGAGTTTCGGCAGCTGGGCTGCGGTGTCACGGTGGCGACGGCCGACGGTTCGCGCGGCGTCAAGGGCTTCGTGACGACGGCCATCGCCGAGACCGGACTGAAATTCGACTATTTCTACGCCTGCGGACCGCTGCCGATGCTCCATGCGCTCTACAACGCCGTGGAGCAGGACGGTCAGCTGTCGTTCGAGGAGCGCATGGGGTGCGGATTCGGCGCCTGCATGGGCTGCTCGTGCAAAACCAAGTACGGCAACAAGCGCATCTGCAAGGAGGGCCCCGTACTGGAGAAAGGAGAGATCATATGGTAGAGAAACAGATCGCACAGAGCGAAACCACGCCGGGAATCGATACTTCTGTCGAGTTGTGCGGCCTGCGGCTGGACAATCCGGTCGTACCGGCCAGCGGCACGTTCGGCTACGGCAACGAATTCAAGGATTTCTACGACATCAACATCCTCGGGTCGTTCTCGTTCAAGGGGACGACGCGCGAGCCGCGCTTCGGCAACCCCACGCCCCGCATCGCCGAGTGTACGGCGGGCATGATCAACGCCGTGGGGCTTCAGAACCCGGGCATCGATGCCGTGATCCGTCAGGAGTTGCCGCGTCTGCGGAGCTTCTTCCGCAAGCCGGTGATCGCCAACATCTCGGGCTTCTCGGTCGAGGAGTATGCCTACTGCTGCGAGCGGATCGACAAGCAGGAGCAGGTTGGAATCATCGAGGTGAATGTCTCGTGCCCGAACGTGCGCCACGGCGGCATGTCGTTCGGTACGAGCCCCGAGGCGGCTGCCGAGGTGACGCGTGCCGTGAAGGCCGTGACCACCAAACCGGTCTTCATCAAACTCTCGCCCAACGTCACGGACATCGTCGCCATCGCCCGGGCCTGTGAGGAGGCGGGTGCCGACGGCATCTCGCTGATCAACACGGTGCTGGGCATGCGTATCGACGTGGCGCGCCGGCGTGCGGTGATCGCCAATACGATGGGCGGATTTTCGGGCCCGGCGATCTTCCCGCTGGCCGTGCGGATGGTCTACCAGGTGGCCCGCGCCTGCCGGATTCCGGTCATGGGTTGCGGCGGCGTGCAGTCGGCGCGCGACGTGATCGAGATGATGATGGCCGGCGCCACGGCCGTGCAGGTCGGCGCCGCCAACCTGGTGAATCCCTACGCCTCGAAGGAGATTGTCGAGGCCCTGCCCGGCGAGATGCGCCGCCTGGGTATCGAACGTTTGTCGGATATTATCGGAATAGCTTGAAAAACAATATGGAACGAGACGTAATCATCGCCTGCGACTTCAAGTCCGCAGAAGACACCTTTCGCTTCCTCGACCTCTTCCGGGACGAGGCGCGCAAACCCTTTCTGAAGATCGGCATGGAGCTCTTCTACGCCGAGGGCCCGTCGATCGTACGGGAGATCAAGCGCCGCGGGCACAAGATCTTCCTCGATCTGAAGCTTCACGACATCCCCAACACGGTGAAGAAGGCGATGGCGGTGCTGTCGCGACTGGATGTGGACATGTGCAACGTCCATGCCGCCGGTACGATCGAGATGATGCGTGCGGCCCGCGAGGGGCTGACGCGCGAGGACGGCACGCGTCCGCTGCTGATCGCCGTGACGCAGCTCACTTCGACCAGCGAGGAGCGCATGCAGCGCGAACTGTTGATCGGCGCCTCGATCAACGACACGATCGTCCACTATGCACGCAACACGCGCGAGGCGGGTCTGGACGGTGTGGTCTGCTCGCCGCTCGAGGCGGGAATGGTCCACGAGGCGTGCGGCCGTGATTTCCTGACCGTTACGCCGGGCGTTCGCTTCGCCGACGGTGACGTGGCCGACCAGGTGCGCGTGACGACCCCGGCCCGGGCCCGCGAAATCGGCTCGGACTTCATCGTCGTCGGACGCCCGATCACGGCGGCGCCGGATCCCGTGGCGGCCTACCATCGCTGCGTGGCCGAATTCGTGGGTTGACGGTGGCGGCGAAGTCCGTTGCGGCGGGCTTTTTGATGCGTGACCGTGTATGAAAAAAGACGAAAAAACATGAAACCCGTAAAATTGTTCTATCTGAAGACGTGCCCCTTCTGCAAGAAGGCGTTGCGTTACATCGAAGAGGCCAAGAAGGCCCATCCGGAGCTGGCACCCGTTGAGATCGAGATGATCGAGGAGTCGGAGGAGCCCGACGTGGCCGATCAGTATGATTACTACTACGTGCCGACCTTCTACGTCGACGGCGTGAAGGTTCACGAAGGGGGCATCTATCCCGACGAGGTGGAGAAGATCCTGCGTCAGGCCCTCTAATAGGGGCGGCCGGTCGGCGGATGTCAAACGGGGCCGGGTGCGGATGTCAAACGGCTCCGGGCGTGCGGCCGGGCAAGCATGAGAACAAACAGAAAAAGAGCAGCATAAAAAAATTATGGAAAAAGCTATTGCAAAGGATTTGCTGTCGATCGGTGCGGTCTTCCTGCGCCCCGAACAGCCGTTTACGTGGGCCAGCGGTATCAAGAGCCCGATCTATTGCGACAACCGTCTGACGCTGACGGCTCCCGAGGTGCGCAAGCACGTCGAGGCGGGGCTGGCGGAGATCGTCCGCACGAAATACCCCGAGGCCGAGGTGCTGATGGGGACCTCGACGGCCGGCATCGCCCATGCCGCCATCACGGCGACGATCCTCGATCTGCCGATGGGCTACGTCCGCTCGGGATCGAAGGATCACGGCCGCGGCAACCAGATCGAAGGCCGTCTGGAGAAGGGCCAGAAGGTTGTCGTCATCGAGGATCTGATCTCGACGGCCGGATCGTGCATCGAGGTGGTCAATGCCCTGCGTGAGGCCGGAGCCGAGGTGCTGGGCGTGGCGTCGATCTTCACCTACGGGATGAAGAAGGGGCTGGACCGCCTGCGCGAGGCCAACGTCGTGAACTACAGCCTCTCGAATCTCGACGCACTGGTCGAGGTGGCCGCCGAGGAGGGATACATCAAGCCCGAGGACAAGGAGCGTCTGCTGAAGTTCCGCGACAATCCGTCGGACGAATCGTGGATGAAACACTAAATCGCACATAACCATGCGACATCTGATCGATCCTACCGATCTGACGGTCCAGGAGACCGAACAGATCGTGGCCCTGGCCGAAGACATCATCGCCAACCGGGCCAAGTACAGCGAAGCCTGCAAGGGAAAGAAACTGGCTACGCTCTTCTACGAACCCTCGACGCGTACGCGGTTGAGCTTCACCTCGGCGATGCTCGAACTGGGCGGCCAGGTCATCGGCTTCTCGGACGCCAACTCGTCATCGGTATCGAAGGGTGAAACGGTGGCCGACACGGTTCGCGTGATCCGCTGCTTCGCCGACATCATCGCCATGCGCCACTTCAAGGAGGGGGCGCCGCTCGTGGCGTCGCAGTACGCCGGAATTCCGGTCATCAACGCCGGCGACGGCAGCCACTCGCATCCGACGCAGACCCTGACCGACCTGTTGACGATCAAGCGCGAAAAGGGACGTTTCGACCACATGACGATCGGCTTCTGCGGCGACCTGAAGTTCGGACGTACGGTTCACTCGCTCATCAAGGCGCTGTCGCGCTACGAGGGGATCAACGTCATCCTGATCTCGCCCGAGGAGCTGCGTCTGCCCGACTACATGCTGCAGGAGATGCAGGCCAACTCGCGCATTACGTTCCGCGAGGTGCGCACGATGGAGGAGGTGATGCCCGAGCTGGACATCCTCTACATGACGCGCGTGCAGAAGGAGCGCTTCCTCGACGAGGAGGAGTTCGACCGCGTGAAGAACAGCTTCGTGCTCAACCCCGAGAAGCTGCGCACGGCCCGCAAGGATATGATCATCCTCCATCCGCTGCCGCGTGTGAACGAGATCACGCGTGCGGTGGACAACGATCCGCGGGCCGCCTATTTCCGCCAGGTGGAGAACGGCAAGTTCGTACGTATGGCGTTGATTCTGACGCTGCTGCGCTGGGCCGACGAGAACAAGCCCTTTGCCCATACGCCGGTCTTCAACGAGGAGTACATCGTCAACGAACTGGTCTGCCCGAACCGTCGCTGCATCTCGGCCACAGAGGATGTCGATCAGTTGTTCCGGCGGATGCCCGACGGCACGTGCCGCTGCGCCTATTGCGAGGCCAAGGCCCGTTAGGACGGCGTGGGGGCCCCGGGAGATTGCCCGCAGAGGTTGGCTGGAAGGTTGCCGGAGGGTTGGCTGGAAGGTCGTCGGAAGGTTGGCTGGAAGGTCGTCGGAAGGTTGGCCGGGAGGTCGTCGGAAGAGCCTGACGCCAGGGTCGGACGATTGTCGATAAAATGTCGATAGAATCTCCCCGGGAATTTTGAAAGTCGGTCGAAAAACGTTACTTTTGTAACGCTATTTTAACAACATAGTTAGGTTAAACTCGATGATTCAAGACTGCATCGCAAACAGCCTGCGGCGAAACGACTTGTTCGACCGTCGGGAGCGAGAGAAGCAGCAGGTTCAGGCCGCTGCGTTCTATTCGCAGGTGTATGTGCAGATGCAGAGTGCGCAATCCCGGGGACGGCAGCTGGTCGCGTGCAGTCTCCTCGGATAAATCCGGACCGCCATGACAGGCAATGTCGTGGCGGTCTGCTTTTGATTCGGACCAAATTTGTAATTCGATAAAGACAATGAAAGTAGGCGTTATCATGGGTTCCGTGAGCGATTACGAGGTGATGGCCGATGCCGTCCGCATGCTCGAATCGTTCGGCGTGGAGTTCGAAAAACGGGTCGTCAGTGCCCACCGTACCCCCGATCTGCTGTGCGAATATGCCAAAACGGCCAAGTCGCGCGGACTGGGTGTCATCATCGCCGGAGCCGGCGGTGCGGCTCATCTGCCGGGTATGGTCGCCGCCATGACCACGCTGCCCGTGGTGGGCGTACCGGTCAAGTCGCGTGCGCTGAACGGACTGGATTCGCTGCTGTCGATCGTGCAGATGCCGGCGGGTGTTCCCGTGGCCACGACGGCCATCAACGGCGCCAAGAATGCTGCGCTGATCGCCGTGTCGATCCTGGCGTTGCAGGACGAGGCGCTGGCCGCCAAACTCGAGGCCTTCCGCGCCAAACAGACCGCCGACGTACTGAAAGCCGAACTCGACTGATGAAGACCATCGGAATTATCGGAGGCGGCCAGCTGGGGCTGATGATCGCCGAACAGGCTCACGTGCTGGGCGTGCGGGCCGTGGCGCTCGATCCGGCGCCGGATGCTCCGGCCTTCCGGGTCTGCGACGACCACATCGTGGCGGCCTATAACGATGCCGCAGCGCTCGAACGACTGTGCCGCATGAGCGACGCCGTGACCTATGAGTTCGAAAACGTGCCGGGGGATATCCTTATCCCGCTGAGCGAGAAATACAACATCCCGCAGGGCTACAAGCCGCTCTATGATTCGCAGGACCGTGTGCGCGAGAAGAGCAATGCCCGCGACCACGGACTGCATACGCCGGGCTTCGTGGCCGTGGATGACGAAGCGTCGTTGCGGGCCGCGGTGGCCGAGTTGGGGCTTCCGGCCGTGCTGAAGACCCGCACGCTGGGGTATGACGGGCACGGTCAGATGGTGCTCCGCAGCGAGGCCGACATCGAACGGGCGCTGCCGCTGCTGACGGTGCCCTGCATTCTGGAGGAGTTCATCGCCTTCGATTCGGAGGCCAGCATCGTCATGGTGGCCGACCGCAACCGTGTGGTGAGCTTCCCCGTGGGGCGGAACATCCACCGCGACGGGATTCTCGATCTGTCGATCGTCCCGGCGGCGGCCGATCCGGAGGTGCTTGCCCGCATGAAGGCGCAGAGCGAACGTTTCATGCGCGCGTGCGGCTACGAGGGAATTCTGGCCATCGAGTACTTCATTCGCGGAGGAGAGATCTTCTTCAACGAGATGGCGCCGCGTCCCCACAACTCGGGCCATTATACGATCGAGGGGTGTACGACCAATCAGTTCCGTGAACTGGTCCGCTACCTGGTGGGCGAGCCGTTGCAGGAGCCGCAGCTGGTGGCTCCGACCGTGATGAAGAACATCCTGGGGCAGGATCTCGACGCGGCCCGCGAGGTGGAGCGGGAGCATCGTCCGAATGTCTACGTTCACATCTACGGCAAGACCGAAAGCCGTCCGAAACGCAAGATGGGCCACATTACTTTTGTCGGCATGACGGCTGAGGCATACGAAAAGGAGTGGGCCGACCGTTTCGTGAAGTGATCCTCCGGGGCCAATCGGGGCCGGGAGAAAAGAAGGGGGCCGACCGGGGCCGGGAGAAAAATTGACCGGGACAGGGAGAAAGAAACGATTGACCGGGGCCGGAAGGATGACTGGGCCTGATCGAGAGCCGGGCGAAGGTCCGGGAGACGAAGTAAGTTGACCGGGGCCGGGAGAAACAGAAACCGGATGGCCGACCGGAGCCGGGAGACAATGAGAGTGCCCGAAGGACGGAGAAGACCGGGGGCCCAGAGAAGGACCGGGGAGAGAAACAAACCTGTGAGGAAACAACAAAGCAAAGTAAACCACACACAATAAATGAACACGACCAACTATCGTATTTTCGTCGAGAAACTGCCGCGCTTCCGGGTGGAGGCGGAGAGTCTTCGACGCGAGTTGAACACGAATCTCAACCTGTCGCTGCGCGAACTGCGCCTGCTGAACATCTACGACCTGTTCGGCTTCACGCCGGAACTGCTCGAAAAGAGCCGTTATTCGGTCTTCGGAGAGGTGGTGACCGACCAGGTGAGTGACACGTGCGACCTCGAAGGGTGCAAGTACATCGCCGTGGAGTGCCTGCCCGGACAGTTCGACCAGCGGGCCGCATCGGCCGTCGACTGCGTGCGGCTGATCGATCCCGAGGCAAAGGTGAATATCCGCTCGGCCAAGTTGCTGCTCTTCGACCCGAGTGTCACGGAGGAGGAGCTGGCCCGCATCCGCCACTATTACATCAATGCCGTCGAGTCGCGCGAAAAGGACCTTTCGGTATTGAGCGACATGGAGCAGGCCGAGGTCAAACCCGTCCAGGTGCTGGAGGGTTTCCGGGAGATGACGGACGATGACCTCGAACCCTACTGCCAGCGGATGGGTCTGGCGATGAATGCCGACGACCTGTACGAGGTGGTGAAGTATTTCCGCGCCGAGGGCCGCGATCCCTACGAGACGGAGCTGCGCATCCTGGATACCTACTGGAGCGACCACTGCCGCCACACGACCTTCACGACCGAACTGGAGGGCATCACCGTCGAGGAGTCGTTCGCGCGGGAGGAGATCGAGGATTCACTGGCGCTCTACCTGCGCATCCGCCGCGAGTTGGGGCGTGAGCACAAGAGCCTCTGCCTGATGGACATCGCTACGATCGGGGCACGCTACCTGAAGAAGAAGGGGCTGCTCGACGATCTGGAGGTCTCGGAGGAGAACAACGCCTGCTCGATCTACGTCGATGTCGACGTCGACGGCAAGACCGAGAAGTGGCTGCTGCAGTTCAAGAACGAAACGCACAACCATCCGACCGAGATCGAACCCTTCGGCGGGGCATCGACCTGCTTGGGCGGCGCGATCCGCGATCCGCTGTCGGGCCGCAGCTACGTCTATCAGGCGATGCGCGTGACGGGTGCCGGCAACATCTACCTGCCCGTTTCGCAGACGATGGCCGGCAAACTGCCGCAGAGCGTCATTTCGAAGAAGGCCGCCGCCGGCTATTCGAGCTACGGCAACCAGATCGGTCTGGCTACGACCCACGTGCGGGAGATCTACCATGAGGACTACGTGGCCAAACGTCTGGAGGTTGGAGCCGTGGTGGGAGCCGTGAAGGCCGAGAATGTGCGTCGCGAACGTCCCGCTCCGGGCGACCGGATCATCATGTTCGGCGGACGGACGGGCCGTGATGGAATCGGCGGAGCGACGGGCTCGTCGAAGAAGCACAACGCCAAGTCGCTCGAGACGTGCGGCAGCGAGGTACAGAAGGGTAACGCCCCCGAGGAGCGCAAGCTCGAACGGCTGTTCCGCCGTCCGGAGGTGACGCGGCTGATCAAGAAATCGAACGACTTCGGTGCGGGCGGTGTCAGCGTGGCGATCGGCGAGCTGGCCGACGGCCTGGACATCTATCTGGACCGGGTGAAGACGAAATACAGCGGTCTGAACTCCACGGAGCTGGCCATCAGCGAGTCGCAGGAGCGCATGTCGGTGGTCGTCGAGGCGAAGGACATGGAGGAGTTCATGGGCTACTGCCGCGAGGAGAATATCGAGGCGGTGCACGTGGCCGACGTGACCGACACGGGCCGCATGCGGATGTTCAACGGCGAACGGAAGGTCGTCGACCTGAGCCGCGAATTCATCGACAGTGCCGGTGCAAAACACTACGCCGAGGCGAAGGTCGGTGCCGTCGAGAACCGCAACCCCTTCGAGCGGAAGATCGAGGGGACGACCGTAGCCGAACGCTTCGAAAACAATCTGAAAGACAACAACGTCGTCTCGCAGCGGGGTCTGATCGAGATGTTCGACTCGACGATCGGCCGCTCGACGGTGCTGATGCCCTTCGGCGGACGCACGCAGCGCAGCGAGACGCAGGTCTCGGTGCAGAAGCTTCCGACCGACGGATATACCGATACGGCCAGTGTGATGGCCTTCGGCTACAACCCCTTCGTGGCCAAGTGGAGCCCCTATCACGGAGCGGCTTACGCCGTGGTGGAGGCTGCGGCAAAGGTGGTGGCCGCCGGCGGCCGCTACGAACGGATGCGCTACTCGTATCAGGAGTATTTCGAGCGCATGACCAAGGATGGCGAATCGTGGGGCAAACCGCTCGGTGCGCTGCTCGGCGCGCTGCGGATGCAGGTCGAACTGGGTCTGCCGTCGATCGGCGGCAAGGACTCGATGTCGGGTACGTTCCAGCATATCAACGTGCCGCCGATGCTGATGGCCTTTGGCATCACGACGGTCTCGGCACGGACTGTGATCTCGACCGACCTGAAGGGGGCCGGACACCGGCTCTATCTGGTGCGTCACACGCCGCGTGAGAACTGGATGCCCGATACGGCGCAGCTGAAGCGCAACTTTGCCTTCGTGAGCGACCGGATTGCCGAGGGCAAGATCCTCTCGGCATGGTCGGTGGGCTTCGGCGGCGTGGCCGAAGGTCTGGCGAAGATGGCCTTCGGAAACGGAATCGGCGTCGAGGTCCGCATGGAGGAGCCGAAACTCTACGACTACGCCTACGGTTCGATTCTGGTCGAGTGCGAGGGGACGCTGGAGTATCCCGAGGCCGAACTGGTGGGCTTCACCGTAGCCGACGAAGCGGTGACGGTCGACGGCGTGCGCATGCCGCTCGAGGAGCTCTACCGCGCCAATACGGAGAAGTTCGCTGCGGTCTATCCCGACAAGGGTCACAATACGGGCGGCGTGATGACGTCGGAACCGGCCGAACGCCGCTTCAGCTATCCGGGCGAGGCGGTCGAGCATCCGCGGGTCTTCATTCCGGTCTTCCCCGGCACGAACTGCGACTACGATACGGCCAAGGCCTTCCGGCGTGCCGGAGCCGAGGTGGAGATGGGTGTGCTGTGCAACATTGCGGGCGACGACATCCTGCGATCGATCGCGCGGATGAAGGAGCAGATCCGCCGGGCCCACATCTTCGTGCTGAGCGGCGGCTTCTCGTCGGGTGACGAACCGGACGGCAGCGCCAAGTTCATTGTCAACGTGTTGAACAACCGGGATATCATGACGGAGATCCATGCGCTGCTGGATCGCGGCGGCCTGATTCTGGGCATCTGCAACGGCTTCCAGGCGCTGGTGAAGTCGGGCCTGCTGCCCTACGGACGGCTGGGAATGGTGACCAAGGAGTCGCCGACGCTGTTCCGCAACGACATCAACCGCCACATCTCGCAGATCGTCACGACACGCGTGGCCTCGACCAACTCGCCGTGGCTGTCGTCGTTCCACGTCGGGGATCTGCACTCGATCGCCGTCAGCCACGGCGAAGGCAAGTTCGTCGTCAGCGAACAGCTGGCCCGCGAACTGTTCGACGCCGGGCAGGTGGCCTTCCAGTATGCCGATGCCGAAGGACACCCGACGGCCGAGGCGCCGTTCAACCCCAACGGCTCGTCGTATGCCATCGAGGGTCTCGTCTCGAAGGACGGTCAGATCCTCGGCAAGATGGGCCACACGGAGCGCTACGAGGAGAACCTCTACAAGAACATTGCCGGCAACAAGCGGCAGTCGCTCTTCGAGAATGCCGTAGCCTATTTTCGTAAAAAATAAAAAGAAGACAAGCATAACCGCCAGAATCGATGAAACAGCTCGAAATGCTCTACGAGGGCAAGGCCAAACAGATATTTCGCACGGATGATCCCGAGAAGATCATCATCCACTACAAGGATACCGCCACGGCATTCAACAACATCAAGAAGGCAACGATCGAGAAGAAGGGCGTGTTGAACAATGCCATCTCGTCGATCATCTACCGCGAATTGGAAAAGGCCGGGGTGAAAACCCACTTCATCGAGCAGCTCAACGACCGTGACCAGCTGTGCCGCCGGGTTTCGATCATCCCGCTGGAGGTGATCGTGCGCAACGTCATCGCCGGCTCGATGGCCCACCGGCTGGGCCTCGAGGAGGGTATCGAACCCCGGAATACGATCTACGACCTCTGCTACAAGCGCGAGGAGTTGGGCGATCCGCTCATCAACGACCACCATGCCGTGGCACTGGGTCTGGTGAGCTACGAGGAGCTGACGCAGATCTATCGCATGACGGCCCGCATCAACGAGGTCCTCAAGGCCCTGTTCGCGCGGATCAACATCCGGCTGGTGGATTTCAAGATCGAATTCGGACGTACGTCGGACGGTGAGATCGTGCTGGCCGACGAGATCTCGCCCGATACGAGCCGCCTGTGGGACATGACCACCCACGAACGACTCGACAAGGACCGTTTCCGCCGCGATCTGGGCCGCGTGCGCGAGTCGTATGAGGAGATTCTGAAGCGTTTGCAAAAAATTACCGAATAAGAAATGGAGGAGATGATTCGAGATCGCGAGTTGCACGAGGAGTGCGGTGTGTTCGGCATCTACGGAGTGCCGGAGGCCGCCTCGCTCACCTATTACGGACTGCATGCCCTGCAACATCGCGGACAGGAGGGTGCCGGTATCGTCTCGGTGGATGACAAGGGACAGTTCCGCCGCATCAAGGGGTGCGGACTGGTGACCGAGGTCTTCAACGAGGAGAAACTCGCAACGCTCAAGGGGGCAATGGCCATCGGCCACGTGCGTTACACGACGACCGGAGGCGGCGGTCTGGAGAATATCCAGCCGTTCCTCTTCCGCCACAATACGGGCGATTTCGCCATGGCCCACAACGGCAACATCGTCAATTCGGAGTTGCTGCGCACCTATCTGGAAAATCGGGGCAGCCTGTTCCAGTCGACCTCCGACAGCGAGATCCTGGCCCACCTGATCAAGAAGGAGACGCGTTATCACGACCGTCCGCGCATCTATTCGATCATCGATGCGCTGAACATGCTCGAAGGGGCCTTCGCCTTCCTGATCATGACGGCCAACCGCATCTACGCCTGCCGCGACAAGTACGGACTGCGTCCGCTGTCGATCGGACGGCTGGGCGACGGCTGGGTCGTTTCGAGCGAGACGTGTGCGCTGGATGTGCTGGGTGCGGAGTTCGTGCGCGACGTGGAGCCGGGCGAGATCGTCACCATCGATCAGAAGGGGCTGCGCAGCAGCGACTACTCGAAGTACAAGCGTCACGAGATGTGCTCGATGGAGTATATCTATTTCGCGCGTCCGGACAGCGACATCGAGGGTTGCAACGTCCACGCCTATCGCAAGGAGTCGGGACGGCTGCTCTATCGGGAGGCTCCGGCCGAGGCCGATATCGTGGTCGGCGTTCCGGATTCGAGCCTCAGCGCCGCGATGGGTTATGCCGAAGCGAGCGGTCTGCCCTACGAAATGGGTCTGATCAAGAACAAATACATCGGCCGCACGTTCATCCAGCCGACGCAGGAGCTGCGCGAAAAGGGCGTGCGGATGAAACTGTCGGCCGTGCGGTCGATCGTGCGGGGCAAGCGCGTGGTGCTGGTCGACGACTCGATCGTGCGCGGCACGACCTCGCGGCGCATCGTGGCGATGCTCAAGGAGGCCGGAGCGCTGGAGGTGCACGTGCGTATTGCCAGCCCTCCGATGATCGGACCGTGCTTCTACGGCGTCGACACGTCGACCTACGACGAGCTGATCTCGGCACGCAAGGATGTCGAAGGGGTTCGTCGCGAGATCGGGGCCGATTCGCTGGCCTTCCTCTCGCCCGAGTCGCTCTACAAGGCCGGCAACCGCAAGGAACTCTGCATGGCCTGCTTTACGGGGCGTTACCCCACGGCGCTGTACCAGTCGATGGAGGATGCCAACAAGGACAACAAATAAGTAAAACCCATAAAACCATAAACTACGATGGCTCAAAGTTATGAAAAGGCCGGTGTGAATCTCGAGGCCGGTTACGAAGTGGTGCGACGCATCAAGAAACACGTGGCATCGACGGCCCGCACGGGTGTGATGGGCAATATCGGCGCCTTTGGCGGCATGTTCGACCTGGCGGCGCTGCACGTTCAGGAGCCGGTGCTGGTGAGCGGTACGGACGGCGTGGGCACGAAGCTCAAGCTGGCCTTCCAGATGGACAAACACGATACGATCGGCATCGATGCCGTGGCGATGTGCGTCAACGACGTGCTGGCCCAGGGCGCCGAGCCGCTGCTGTTCCTCGACTACGTGGCCGTGGGTCACAACGAACCCCAGAAGATCGAGGCCATCGTGGCTGGTGTGGCCGACGGCTGCCGTCAGGCGGGCTGTGCGCTGGTGGGCGGCGAGACGGCCGAGATGCCGGGCATGTATGCCGACGGCGAATACGATATCGCCGGCTTCACGGTGGGCGTGGTCGAGAAGTCGAAACTGATCGACGGCTCGAAGGTCCGCACGGGCGACGTGCTGGTGGGTGTGGCCTCGAGCGGAGTCCACTCGAACGGCTTCAGTCTGGTGCGCAAGATCCTGGCGGACAACTACCTGGATCTGCACAAATGCTACCCCGAACTGTCGAACAAACTGCTGGGCGAGGTGCTGCTCACGCCGACGAAGATCTATGTCAAGCAGGTTCTGGAGGTGATCCATCAGTGCGACGTCCACGGAATCAGCCACATCACGGGCGGCGGTTTCGACGAGAACATCCCGCGCATCCTGCACGAAGGCCAGGGTCTGGAGATCGACGAGGGCACGTGGGAGATTCTGCCGGTGTTCCGCTTCCTGGAGAAGTACGGAAAGGTGGCTCACCGCGAGATGTTCAACATCTTCAACATGGGTATCGGCATGGTCATCGCACTGGATCGCTCGGAGGCGCAGAAGGCCATCGACATCCTCACCGAGCAGGGCGAACGGGCTTCGGTCATCGGTCGGGTCACCGACTCGGGCAAGGTCGTCATCCGTTAGGGCCATGCATCGTCTTGCAGTCTTTGCCAGCGGCAACGGAACGAATTTCGAGGCCATTGTGACGGCCTGCGAGCGGGGCGAACTGCCCGCCGAGGTGGTGCTGATGGTCTGCGACAAGCCCGGAGCACGGGTGGTCGAACGTGCCGCACGACATGGCGTGGAGGCGTTCGTCTTCGCGCCGAAGCAGTACGCCTCGAAGGCCGACTACGAACGCGAGATCGTCGCACGGCTGGATGCCGCCGGGGTCGAACTGGTCTGTCTGGCCGGTTACATGCGCATCGTGGGCGACGTACTGCTGGGGGCCTATGCCGGGCGGATCATCAACATCCACCCGTCGCTGCTGCCCTCGTTCCGCGGGGCGCACGCTATCGAACAGGCGCTCGAGTACGGCGTGAAGGTCTACGGCGTGACGATCCACTACGTCGACGCCGAACTCGACGGCGGACGCATCATCGCCCAGCGGGCCTTCCCCTACGAGGGGCACGATATCGAGGAGCTGGAGCCGATGATCCATGCGGTGGAGTATCCGCTTTATATCGAAACGATTGGAAAATTATTGAACGCAAAAAAAGAATAGGAATATGCGAGCATTGATCAGTGTAAGTGACAAGACGGGTGTGGTGGAGTTCGCCAAGGGGCTCCGCGCACTCGGTTGGGAGGTGATCGCCACGGGCGGCACGATGAAGCTGCTGCGCGAAAGCGGCGTGGAGGTTATCAACATCAGCGACGTGACGGGTTTCCCGGAGATCTGCGACGGTCGCGTGAAGACGCTTCACCCGAAGGTGCACGGCGGACTGCTGGCCCGCCGCGACAACCCCGAGCACCTGAAGGCGCTGAAGGAGAACGGTATCGAATTCATCGATCTGGTCTGCGTGAACCTCTACCCGTTCCGCCAGACGATCTCGAAACCCGACGTACGGATGGAGGATGCCATCGAGAATATCGACATCGGCGGACCGTCGATGCTGCGTTCGGCCGCCAAGAACTGGGCCGACGTGACGGTGGTGTGCAATCCGGCGGACTATGAGCAGATCCTTGCAGAGATCAAGGCCGGCGGCAATACGGAGAAGGCGACGCGTCTGAAACTCTCGGCCAAGGCCTATACCCACACGGCCGAGTACGACGCCATGATCGCCACCTACATGCGCAAGCAGGCCGGTCTGAACGAGAAACTCTTCCTGGAGTTTGATCTGGTGCAGTCGCTGCGCTACGGCGAGAACCCGCACCAGGGGGCGAAGTTCTACCGCGAGGAGCATGAGGTGCCCTATTCGCTGGCCTTCGCCCGTCAGTTGCACGGCAAGGAGCTGTCGTACAACAACATCCAGGATGCCAATGCCGCACTGTGCATCGTGCGCGAGTTCGACCGTCCGTTCTGCGTGGGTCTGAAGCACATGAACCCCTGCGGTGCGGCCGTGGGCAAGGATGTGGTCGAGGCCTGGACGAAGGCCTATGAGGCCGACAAGGTGTCGATCTTCGGCGGTATCGTCGCCACGAACTGCACCGTAACGCGCGAAGTGGCCGAACTGATGAAGCCCATCTTCCTGGAGATCATCATGGCGCCGAAATTCGACGAGGGAGCTCTCGAGGTGCTCTGCACGAAGAAGAACCTGCGTCTGCTGGAGGTCAACATGGAGAAGGGAGCCGTGGATCAGAAACAGTACGTGAGCGTCAACGGCGGTCTGCTGGTGCAGGATCTCGACGTGGCGACCAAACCGGTGACGGCCGACATGTGCGTGACGAAGGTCAAACCGGCTCCGGAGCAGATGGACGACCTGAACTTCGGCTGGCACATTGTCAAGCACGTGAAGTCGAACGCCATCGTGGCCGTGAAGGATGGCCGCACGCTGGGCGTGGGCGCCGGTCAGATGAACCGCATCGGCTCGGCCGAACTGGCTCTGAAGCAGGCCCGTGCCGCCGGTGTGACGGAGGGTATCGTGCTGGCTTCGGACGGCTTCTTCCCGTTCGACGACTGCGTGACGATGGCGGCCGAATATGGCGTGACGGCCATCGTGCAGCCGGGCGGATCGGTGCGTGACGGCGAATCGATCAGCAAGGCCGACGAGAAGGGGATCGCCATGGTCTTCACCGGCGAACGCCACTTCAAACACTGATATTTACGGACCCGAAAAACGAAACGATGATGAATGTGCTGGTGATCGGCGGCGGAGGCCGCGAACATGCCATTGTCGATGCGCTGTCGCGCTCGGCGAAGGTCGGAAAGATCTACTGCGCACCGGGCAATGCGGGCATCGCCCGTCAGGCCGAGTGCGTGGCCATCCGGGAGACCGCGGTGGAGGAGTTGCGCGATTTCGCCCGCGAAAAGGGGATCGGTCTGACGGTCGTGGGACCGGAGGTGGCCCTGGCGGCGGGTATCGTCGACTGCTTCCGCGAGGCGGGGCTGCGGATCTTCGGCCCGACGAAGGCGGCGGCGCGCATCGAATCCTCGAAGGAGTTCGCCAAGGAGCTGATGGCCCGATACGGCATTCCGACGGCCGGGTTCCGCGCCTTCACGGAGTATGCGGCGGCGCGTGACTACGTGGCCGGACGTCCGTTCCCGGCGGTGCTGAAGTACGACGGACTGGCCGCCGGCAAGGGTGTTGTCATCGCCCAGTCGATGGAGGAGGCCGATGCCGCCCTGAAGGAGATGCTGCTCGACGACAAGTTCGGCGAGGGCAAGGTCGTCATCGAGGATTACCTCGAGGGACCGGAGTTCTCGTTCATGTGCTTCGTTTCGGGGCACCGTGTTTGGCCGATGGTGCTGGCCCAGGACCACAAGCGCGCCTTCGACGGCGACAAGGGTCCCAATACGGGCGGCATGGGTGCCTACTCGCCGCTGCCGTTCATCACGCCGGAGGACGAACGCTTCGCGCTGGAGCGGATCATGCAGCCGGTGGCTGATGCGATGGTTGCCGAGGGGTGCCCGTTCGAGGGGGTTCTGTACGGCGGTCTGATGAAGACGGCCCAGGGCATCAAGGTCATCGAGTTCAACGCCCGCTTCGGCGATCCCGAAACGGAGGTGGTGCTGCCGCGCCTGAAGAGCGATATCGTCGATATCTTCTGCGCCGTGGCCGAGGGACTCGATACGCAGTTGGAGTGGCACGACTTCGCCACGCTGGGCATCGTGCTGGCCTCGAAGGGCTATCCCGGAAGCTACGAGAAGGGCCACGAAATCAAGGGCCTGGACCGGGTTGAAGGGACGGTTTACCACATGGGCACGAAGGCCGACGGCGGGCGGATCCTCACCAACGGCGGACGGGTGCTGTTCGTTGTGGGCCGCGGAGCCACGCTGGCCGAGGCCCGCGAGGCGGCACTGCGCGACGTGAACCGCATCGAGTGCGACAACCTCTTCCACCGGACCGACATCGGACATCGGGCATTTGAAAAATAGAATCTGCACAACATATGGTAATAAGCGGTAAGGAACTGTCGGCCCGACTGAAGGCCGAGATGGCGGAGCAGGTGAAGACCTTTCCGGCCAAATATGGGCGGGTGCCCCATCTGGTGGTGATCCTCGTGGGGGACAATCCCGCCAGTGTGAGTTATGTGACGGGCAAGGCGAAGGCCTCGGAGGCGGTGGGAATCCGCAATACGACCATCCGCAAGCCCGAGTCGATTACGGAGGCCGAGTTGCTGGACATCATCACGGCGCTGAACCTCGACGACGAGGTGGACGGCATTCTGGTGCAGTTGCCCCTGCCGAAGCATATCGACGAAAACAAGGTGATCGAGGCGATCGACAAGTCGAAGGATGTGGATGGCTTCCATCCGCTGAACGTGGCGGCGCTGTGGCAGAAACAGCCCTGCACGCTGCCCTGCACGCCGAAGGGCATCATCAAGATGCTGAAGGCTGCCGGGGTGGAGATCGCCGGCAAGCGGGCCGTCGTCATCGGCCGCAGCAACATCGTCGGACTTCCGGTCTCGAAGCTGCTGCTGGACGAGAACGCCACGGTGACCATTGCCCACAGCCGCACGCGCAATCTCGGCGAGGTGACGCGTCAGGCGGAGATTCTGGTAGTAGCCATCGGACGTCCGAAGTTCGTGACGGCCGACATGGTGGCCGACGGTGCGGTGGTGATCGACGTGGGAGTGAACCGCGACCCGGAGACGGGCAAACTGTGCGGCGACGTCGATTTTGCGGCTATCGAACCCAAGGCATCGGTCATCACGCCGGTGCCGGGCGGAGTGGGCCCGATGACGATCTGCTGCCTGATGGAGAACACGATCGAGTGCTTCCTGAAGCGCCGCAAGTAATCCGACTGCGGGGGGGGGAGACGTGTGTCTTTTGCCTCGCCTCGGACGATGCGCCTGAAAGCAGGAGGCGGATGCTCCCCGAACCGTATGGAAGAAAAAGTCCGGAATCGATGAGATTCCGGACTTTTTGTGTGTGCTTATTTGCGGAAGGTGGCGGTCAAAGTTTCGGGAAGCGGTTTGGAACTGTCGCGCTGCCAGATCATGGCCCGGTCGGTGGCTGTGTCGCCCGTTCCGAAATCGAATCCATCTTCCGAGACAAAGGTCGTGGGGAGCTCACCCGTGAATCCGAAACGGCCGTAAAACTCCCGGAGCCATGCCTGGCCGGGGGTCGGGATCAGGAAGGCCGCCTCGTCGCCGCGTTCGGCAATGAGCGTCATGGCCTGCTGCATGAGTTGCGAGGCCAGGCCGCGGTGACGGGCCGATTTGGCCGTGGCAACGCCATAGATGTAGGTCGTGCGGCCCAGTTCGGTGTCGAACGGCAGCAGGTGGAGCATCGCCACCATGCGACCCTCCTCCACGAGGGTCAGCGCCCGCCGCCGCGAGTAGTAGCGCATCAGGAACGAATCGACGAAATCGTCGTCGTCACCGAAGGCCTCCTGCCACAACTGCTTACAGGCCAGTTCGTCGGGATGCAGATGGATGGCCGTAAACTTGTGCTGGAGGAAGGCCGGGTGGTAGGAGAGTTTGGCACGCCGCAGCCCTTCGAGACCGAGATCCTCCTCGCGGTTGATGAGCGTGAAACGCTCGGGAAGGTGCTGCGCGAAGAGTTTGTTGATGATCGTGAAGGCGCCGTCGTACTCCGTATCGGCCTTCTCCATGTGGGTGTCGAACGTGTGGTTGTTGACCGCCGATCCGAAGGTGAAGGCCACCAGCCGGTTGCCGACGTAGATACAGCCGCCGCGAAGCCCCAGCTCCTCGAAATGTTCGAAACCGCGCTGCATGGCCCGCTGTTCGGCGCACAGTTCCGACGAATGGCCCTGTTCCGAGGAGAGTCCTTCGTGTGTTTTGCGCCAGATGCGCTCAAGAGCCATGCACTCGGCCGAACGGTCCGGGGTCAGCTCTTCGTAGTGGTAGTCGGGGTATTCGGCCTCGAAACGGTTGATATGGTTGC
Organism: uncultured Alistipes sp.; assembly: GCA_944321185.1. Taxonomy (GTDB): domain Bacteria; phylum Bacteroidota; class Bacteroidia; order Bacteroidales; family Rikenellaceae; genus Alistipes. The sequence goes on from CALUKH010000006.1 coordinate 74,330, forward strand.
GTTTGGGCTGGTAGCGCCGGCCCGGAAGGGTACGCAGATCCTCGGCGTTGTAGACGTAGTCCTCCAGCGCGCGGTCCGACTCGAAGGCGAACTGCCCGGGGTGCATGCGGCGGATCATCTCGCGCCCCTCGTCCGTCAGACCGATGATGCGCAGCCGCTGACCGTGGGCATGGGCATCCTCGCGCAGCAGCGGGATGATCGGTCCGAAGTCGCCCTCGCCGACCGGCTGCATGTAGCCGATGCGGGGGCCGCCGTCGATCTGGAAGCGGATGACCAGAAATCCATCGACCTCGGCCCAGGCGCTGTGATAGACCTCCTGCCAGCAGTACATGTTGGCAAAGGCCAGGTCGCAGTTGCAGATGTCGGAGGGCATGGTGTAGCGCTCGATGACGCTGCGGTCTTCGAGACGTACGGGCTGAAATTCAATCATGAACCGTGTAATTCTTGTTTTCGATATGGCTGTAGTACTGCTGCAGCAGGGCCTGGAAATTCGGCCTGAGACTGTCGGCTGTCGTGGGTTCTCCGACCGGCGAGCCTGCATCGTCGAACCGCAGCGTGCCGCCGTCGGTCAGTGCACGGAACTCTCCGTCGTAGCTTACGGACCATTGCGGGCGGCGGGGTTCGTTCAGAACGTCGCGTCCGAAGGCGAAGTAGGGCTCGCGGTTTCCGACAAGGCCCAGCAGGGTCGGCATCAGGTCGAGTTGCTGGGTGATTTCGTCGATCTGGCCGCGCAGAGCGCCGTCGGGCGTATGGATGAAGGCCAGGATGTGCATGTTGCCGGGGTAGGAGCGGGTCTTGTCGGCAAACTTTTCCGACGAGACGTGGTCGGCCACGAAGACGAAGATCGTGCGGCGGAACCACTCCTCCCCGCCGAAGCGTTCGTAGAAGCGGCGGAAGGCCTGATCGTCGTAAGCCACCCCCTTGTGGATTTTGGTGTACCCCTCGGGGAGCGAGGCGGCATACTTCTCGGGTACGACGAACGGGTGGTGCGACGAGAGGGTGAACAGCGAGGCGAAGAAGGGTTCGGGCATCGAGGAGAGCTCCTCGCCGAAGAACTGCAGGAAGGGTTCGTCCCAGATGCCCCAGTAGCCGTCGAAATCGTCGGTGCCGTGTCGAGCCTCGTAGTCTTCGCGGCTGACGAGGCGTTCGACGCCGGCCGAGCGGGCGTAGGCCCCGAATCCCATCGAGCCGTGCTCCGAACCGCAGAAAAAGGCTGTCGAGTAGCCTTGCCCGGCCAGCATGGCAGGCAGCAGGCAGCTTTGGCCCAGCGACTGCGGCATCAGCACGAAGGGGGTTCGGAACGACGGGATGCTTCCCAGTACGGAGGGCATGGCCTGAATCGAGCGCGTGCCGTTGGCATACATCCGGCGGAAGGTCAGTCCCTCGCGCATCAGCGAATCGAGGAAAGGCGTGAAGCCCTTCTGCGGCAGGTCGGCGTAGATCTCCGGGCAGAGCCAGGCCGAGTGTTCGGCCGACATGCTCTCCAGAATGAAGACCACGATGTTGCGGCCTGCGAGGTTGAGGGCCGTGCTGTCGGCAGGCTGATGGACCGGTGTGAAGTGCATCGGCAACTCTTCGTCGGAGAAGTAGCGCGGGAACTTGACGCTCGATGAACTTCCGGCCGTACGCAGGATGCAGAACGGGTTGCTCAGGATGAGGTTGGCCTTGCTGCTCTCCGAGGTGTAGAGCGTGGCGTTCGAGAGGGTGATCGGGCGCGTCATGCGGGTCATTCCGCCGCGCATGCCGGCGATGCTCAGTCCGGCGGCCACGGCCAGCAGAACCACTCCGCCGGCGTAGTAGGGCCAGCCGCGGCGCAGCAGGCTCTCTTCGCGCACCCGGCGGCGGTAGGCCCAGGCCAGCAGCACGGTCAGCGCCACCCACACCAGAACAAGGTACCAGTTTTCGGCCATGAACTTCCCGACGAGCTGCAGCGAATTGTCGTTGTCGGCAAAGAAGATCTCGTCGGAAGTAAAGCGTTTTTGCGTATAGCGGAAGTAGACCGTGTCGGCGAGGTTCGTGGCTACGACCAGCAGCGAATTGACCGCGACGTAGTAGCCGAACATCACACCGCGGTACCAGCGGCGTTCGCGCACGTGGAGCGGCAGCAGCGACAGCAGGATGAACACGCCGTCGGCATAGATGACCGACGAGGTGTCGAACTTCAGGGCTCCGGCAAGGAGCTGTGCGATCTCACCTGGCGAGAGCGGCCCGATGAGCGCCGCGTTGTAGAGGTAGAAGACCGCGCGGCAGATCATCAGCACGGCATACAGCACGACAATCCGCCACACCAGCATGCCGAGCGGTGTGCGGATCAGTCGTCCGGGCAGATTCTCTCTCCGTGCACTTTGTTCCATCGCGATTCCGTTTATGCCCCTTTTTATGTGCTCCTCTTTTATGTGTCTCTTGTGTGCCTCCTGGAGGCCTTTTGTGTGCTCCTTGCGCCCTCTCCCTGTGCGCCCCCTCCCTGCGACCCGGCGGATCGGCTTGCGTCCGGGGCGGGACCGTGTGTTTTGGGGTTTATTCGCAGGCCTTGAGCGACATGTCGAGCGAGCGGATCTGGTGGGTCAGCGCTCCGACGGAGATGAAGTCCACCCCGCAGGCGGCATAGTCGCGCAGCGTATCGAGCGTGATGCCGCCGCTGGATTCGGTTTCGCAGCGTCCGGCGACCTTCTCTACGGCGCGGCGCGTCATCTCGGGGGTGAAGTTGTCGAACATGATGCGGTCGACGCCTCCTGCGGCGAAGACCTCGTCGATATCCTCCAGCGTGCGGACCTCGCACTCGATCGGGAGGTTCTTGCCCCGGGCCTTGAGGTATTCGCGGGCACCGGTGATGGCTTTCTGAATTCCGCCGGCGAAGTCGATGTGGTTGTCCTTCAGGAGGATCATGTCGAAGAGACCCATGCGGTGGTTCTCGCCGCCGCCCAGTTTGACGGCCATCTTGTCCAGTACGCGCATGCCGGGCGTGGTCTTGCGCGTGTCGAGCACCCGGGTATGGAGTCCTTCGAGGCGTTTGACATAGACGGCCGTCTGGGTGGCCACGCCGCTCATGCGCTGCATGATATTCAGTACGATGCGTTCGGCCTGCAGCAGCGAGCGCAGGCGTCCCGAGACGTAGAAGGCCACGTCGTCGGGTTTCACGCGCACGCCGTCGTCGAGGATCTGTTCGAAGTGCATCTCGGGGTCGAGGCGGTGGAAGACGATCCGGGCGATCTCGATACCGGCAATCACGCCCTCCTGTTTGCACAGCAGGCGCATGCGTCCGTGTTCGTCGGCGGGGATGCAGCAGAGCGACGTGTGATCGCCGTCGCCGATATCCTCCTTGATGCAGAGTTCGATCAGTTCGTCCACAAAGGGTCTGTATTCGGGTTTCATACCTTGGCTTGTTTAGGATTTACGCTGCAAAGGTAATACTTCGCGCGCGGAAGTCGGCATGCCGGGGATTATTTTTTTACCAGCAGACGTCCTTCGTACTCCATGCGGTAACTGCCGAGATTGGGCACATTGCACGTGAAGCCGATGCGGCAGACGATGTCGTCGACCGAGCCCTCGACACCGGCAAGCGCGTAGGCGGGCATGTCCTGATAGCTGTAACCGCCGCCCACTTGGTTCGGGAGCAGCACCTGCGGAACGAGGCTTTCCGACGAGAAGGCGAGCGAAGCTCCCTGGCCCGGGGTGTAGGGGATGCGGTAGATGCGCATGTCCAGTTGAGGCATCTTTTCGGCGAAGCGGGTCTTGTGCATGTAGATGACCAGCGTTTCGCGGCCGCCGGCAAACTCGAACCAGGCTTCCGGGTCCGTGAAGACGTTGCCCTCCGAATCGGTCACCGTGGCTGTTCCGTAGAAATGCATGTTGTCGCTTGTGAAGACCCCGTCGACGATCGAGGGGTTGCTCGAGGCGTACTGGACGCCTTCGTCGGCTTCGTCGTTGCAGGCGGCCAGCGCAAGGGCCGCCAGGCTCATCATCAGCAGTTTTTTCAGCATGTTCAATCGATGTTAAGGGTTAGTGTGAGGCCGAAGGTCCGGGGGCGTCCGCGCTGGACGAACTCGTGACCGATCGACTTGAAATAGAAGACGTTGTAAACCGATCCGGAGAGGTTGCGGCCCCACAGGCCGATCGACCAGCGGCGGTGTTCGAACCGGATCGAGGCGTCGACGAGCGCGTAGAAGGGCTCCGTGAGCGAATTCTGCTCGTTCCACGCGATGGGCCCTGCCCCCTCGACACCGGCCTCGACGATCATGTCGCCCAGCCATTCGATTCCGGTCGGGTGGCTCCATGTGGCGCGGGCCGAGAGGGTATGCTGCGGTGCGTAGGGGATGCGTCGTCCGGCGTAGTCCTCCGTGCCGCTGCGGAAGCGTATGAACCGTGCGTCGGTGTATCCCCAGGCGGCGTTGAGTGTCAGATCGCGCGTCGGAGAGGCCTGCAGCGAGAGTTCGGCGCCGCGGCTGCGCGAACGTCCGGCGTTGGTCATCATGCGGCCCGTGGCCTGGCCCTCGGGGAAGACGGTCAGCTGCTGGTCGCTCACCTCGATCCAGAACAGCGCGAAGTCGCCCCGCACGGCACCGTCGAGACACGTGAAGTGGCCGCCGAACTCGAAGTTCCAGCTGTACTCCGGACGGTAGGACATCCGTTCCGACGACTGCTCGCCCACGCCCGAGAGCATGGCGCTCTGAAGCCGTTCCTGAAGCAGGTCGGAGAAGATCTGCGTGTTGAAACCTCCGGACTTGCTCCCGCGGGCAATGGAGAGGTAGAGATTGCGCATCGGGTCGAAGGCGTAGAGCGCCGTGACCTTGGGCAGCACCTCGAAGTAGGTGTTCGACAGGCGGTCCGTGTCGTCGATGGCGATGTGATGGGCCGACGGCTCGCCGCCTGAGATGCTCAGCGTGTAGTCGAGATCCGCCTGGCTGTGGTATTGCAGCTGCGTGCGCTCCAGATCGACGCGCACGCCGGCCGTCAGCAGCCAGCGTCCCAGCCGGAGCCGTGATTCGTGATAGAGGGCCGCGCCCCACGTCGGGTTGCGGAAATCCGAGAGCAGCGGCAGTTCGTCGGCCTCGATTCCGTAGCGGAGCAGATCGGGCATGCGGTTGGCGTTGTCGAGGATCAACCGTTCGATGCCCGTGCGTTTGAAGTTCACCGGCGCCTCCATCCGCTGGTGGCGGTAGAAGGCGAAGGCTCCGACGAGCCATCCGTAACGATCGTCGCCCCGCGAGCGGAGGATCAGATCCTCGCTCAGTGCATGTTCGCGCACGGCCTGGCGCAGCGTGAAGTAGGAGAGCGGCGTGAAATCCTGGTCGAGCGTCATCGCATCGTCGAGATACTGCCAGGCGGTGATCGACGAGAGGCTGTAACGCTCCCGATCGAGGCGCAGCGTCAGACCGTCGCTGATCGTCGTGCGCTGGTAGCCGCTCGGATCGTTGTAGGCGATCTGTCCGGGGCGGAGCACCGTTTCACCTGCCTCGACGATTGCTTCGCCGACGTAGGCATAGGGGTAGCCGCCCTGTTTGAGGCGTGCGAGCGAGAGCGTGTTGTCGAGCCTCAGCCCGCGGCCGTTGTCCCACTGCACCTTCCAGCGGCCGCCGGCCTGCCACTCCCGGTCGCACGTGCGGTGCGTGTATTCGTTTTCGAAGAATCCGTCCGAACGCGTATAGAAACCCGTCACGGAGAATCCCACGTCGGGGCGGGGGCGGTAGTAGGTCGAGGCCTTCAGCCGCAGGGTGTTGCCGCTGCCGTATTCGGCCAGCAGCCGCACCCCTTCGTAGGTGAGGGGCGAGAGCGTGTGGATGTTCACCACGCCGCCCATCGTGTTGCGGCCGTAGAGCGTCGACTGCGGGCCGCGCAGCACCTCGATGCGGTCGATGTCGGCCAGCTCCGTGTCGAAGGCGTTCTTGTTCATCAGCGGGACGTTGTCGACGTTGACGCCGATGACGGGCTGGTCGATCCGAGCGCCGAGCCCCCGCACGTAGATCGACGAGGTCATGCGCGAACCGTAGTCCGGGGCGTGGAGGTTGGGCACCATGGCCGAGATCTGCTTGAGGGCCGCAATGCCGCCGCGTTCGACCTCCCGGCGGCCGAGGATCGACGACGCCACGGCCGTCGAACGCAGCACGGGCCCCTGCTTGATGGCCGTCACCTGTACGCGGTCGACCGTGATGGTCGTATCGGCCGCGACTGCTTCGGGGGCCTCTTTGGCGGCTGCCGGCATGGCGGCCAGGGCGGTGAATCCCGCCATCAGCGGGAGAAGAACTCCTCGGATCTGCATCGTTTGTTCGGGTTTTGCGCTTTCCGGCTGCAAAGTAACGGCATGGCGCGCAAAGCTGCAATCCTTATTTATGAGGAGCGGACGTATGGCATTCGGTCGGGGCTTCATAGCTCGTCGGGGTCGATCAGACCGGTAGTCAGGGCATGGATCGTCAGGCCGGCCGTGGTGCGGATGCCGAGTTTTTCCGAGAGGTTGCGCCGATGGGTGATGACCGTCGTCAGGCTGATTTCGAGCCGGTCGGCGATCTCCTTGTTGAGGTATCCGCGGGCGATGAGCGTCAGCACTTCGTTTTCACGCTCCGAGAGGGGGCGTATCGGTTCCGTGCGGGCTGCGAGCCGGTGTTCGGGGCGGCGGACCTGCTGCTGCATGCGGATCAGGGCATGGACGAACGTCTCCTCGTCGGTGGCGACATCGAGCCAGTGCATGCCCGGACACGGGTGTCCGTTGGTCAGCACAATGGTCCGGCGGCTGCGTTCGCGGAAGAAGTCGGCGTGGGCCGCAAAGAGCGATGCCGTGACGAAGCAGTGGATGAAGCGGTCGGGATCCGCCTCCAGGTATGCGCGGAAGCTCCGCAGCACGACCGTTTCGGCCTGCGGAACGATCCGTTCGAGGATCGAGCGCAACCCCGCACCCACCAGTACGTGGGGTGTCAGAACGGCTATTGCGGGGGTGGGCGGCATCGCTATTCGTGGTGATAGGGTTCGTTGTTCAGAATGGTGAAGGCGCGGTAGATCTGTTCGGCGAAGATCGCCCGAACGATCTGATGGGAGAAGGTCATGCGTGAGAGCGACAGTTGGGCATCGGCCCGGGCATAGACCTCGTCGGAGAATCCGTAGGGGCCGCCGATGACCAGTACGAGGCGTTTCAGACCGCTGTTCAGCCGCTTCTGCAGCCACAGGGCGAACTCCACCGAGCGATATTCCGTGCCGCGTTCGTCGAGCAGCGTGACGTAGTCGCCGTCGGTGATCTGACGCAGGATTGCTTCGCCTTCGGCCGTGCGTTGCTGCTTGACGCTCAGGTTTTTCGTATTGCGCACGTCGGGCAGCGTCGTCACCGCGAACCGGCAGTAGTGGTTCACCCGCCGGGCGTAGAGCTCGACCAGCGAGGCGATCTCCTTCGAGTCGGTCTTGCCGATGACGATCAGTTCGATGTTCATGGTGCTCAGAGGTCGCTGTTCCACTCGCCGTCGGCGTCGGAGTAGATCACCGGGCGTGACTTCTCCACCGACTTGAGCCATTCGTAGGCCTTGTACATGTTGTAGCCGTTGCCCGAGGGGCATCCCAGGTCGTAGGCCACCACGCAGGTGAAGTTGCGCGAACGGTAGTACATCGACTTCACGCGTTCGAGGTATTCGTCGACCAGCCGCGGGTCGTTCGACGGCGTACCGCCCACGCGGCGGTCATCGCGTCGCTCGGGGGCGTCGATCGCCGCACGGTCGATGACGTAGAGGCCCAGCTGATCGCACAGTTCGTAGAACCACACCGGTTGCGGATAGCTCGGGCAGATCGTATTCTTGCCCTTGGCCTTCAGGGTCTTGAGCTCCGAGAGGGTGGTTTTGCGATCGGCGGCGGCATTGTATTCGGCCTTGACCGTCTTGAGCTCCTTGCCCAGGCGCATCAGCCGGCCGTCGATGAGCTCCGTCTTGCCGAATCCCACCTTCAGGGGCATGTACTCCTTGTAGACGCCGTTGCGGCGCGTGAAGAGCATGACGCTGTAGAGGGGCGGGTTCTTGGCCGAGGCCTCCCATTTGTTGTCGTAGGTGTGGTAGATGAGCGGCGAGTAGCGCACCGTGTCGGTCGAACGGCCGGGGATGGTGACCTCCGTCATGTTGAATTCGAGCAGTTTGCCCTGCGGCGAGTAGATGTCATACCCGACGGTGACCGGTTCGTCGTAGTTATAGGCGTTGCAGGCGATGATCTTCAGGTCGAGCATGCCGAAGTCGCGGCCCAGCGTGTCGGGCACCAGCGCGATCTCGAAATCGGCGATCGACCGGCGGTTCTGATAATAGAGGTAACTGTTCTCGAAGATCGGACGACGGCGCCCCTCTCCGTCGATGGGCAGGTGTCGGGCGCGCATCAGCACGCGGAAGTTGTTGACTCCCTGGCGCACGTAGGGGGTCAGATCGAACTCCGAGGGGGTCAGCGGATCGTTCACCTCGGCCACCTGTTGGTCGTTGAGCCACAGCGAGTACCCGGCGCCGGGGTTTTCCAGATGGAGGAAGACGCGGCCGTCGGTCCAGGCGAACGGGATGTCGATCTTCGCACCGTAGAAGGCGCTGATCTCCCCCTCGGATGCGGTGATCAGCTCCGGGCGGAAGGCCATCCAGTAGCCGCCGGCCTCACGGTTGCGGGCATCGGCGTCGTGGCGGGCGTCGTAGGGAACCACCTCCGTGCGGTAGATTCGTCCGCCCTCGGCCAGGGGGGCGGGTTCGGAGGTCTGCTGGGCCGCGGCCGCCAGGGTGCAGGCTGTCAGGGCAGCCGTCCATATCGTTCGTTTCATCGTGTGCTGGGATATATAACTCGGACAAAGGTACTTTTTTTTTGTCAAATCGCAAATAATGGCTAACTTTGGCAATTCGGAAAAACGTGTGAACTGAAATCCTATGAAAACGCAGAGAATCGCAGAAATCCTCAAATCGGGAGTCGTGGATACCGACATCGTCGTCAAAGGCTGGGTGCGCACCAAGCGCGGCAACAAGAACGTGGCGTTCATCGCCCTGAACGACGGGTCGTGCGTAAACAACATACAGGTAGTGGTCGATCTGTCGAAGATCGCCGAAGAGCAGTTGAAACCCATCACCACGGGTGCCTGCATCCGGGTCGACGGACGGCTGGTGGCCTCGCCCGGCGCCGGCCAGGGCGTCGAGGTCCAGGCCGAACGGATCGAAATCTACGGCACGGCCGATCCCGATACCTATCCCCTTCAGAAGAAGGGCCACTCGCTCGAATTCCTGCGCGACATCGCCTACCTGCGCCCGCGGACGAATACGTTCGGCGCCGTGCTGCGCA
>CALUKH010000007.1 GCA_944321185.1 uncultured Alistipes sp.
TGGCTGTAGATGGCGATGTAGGTCGAGATGACGCCGAACGAGAAGGCGAAGGCCGCGATGCAGAGCCCTTCGCTCCAGCCCTTGAGCAGGATGAAGCGGTCGAGCGAGACCTTGCTGTCGCGGCGGATCGGCTGACGCTCGCGGCAATGGATCGTCGAGTCGATGATCAGTCCGGCGAAGGCGATCACCAGCGAGAGGGTGAAGAGCAGCTCGAAGTTGTGGATCGTGTGGTAGATGTAGAGGCCCGTCGAGGGTCCGATGGCCATGGCGATGTTGTTGCTCAGGCCGTAGTATCCGATTCCCTCCGAGCGACGTTCGGGGTGGAGGACGTCGACGGCCATCGTACTGCTGGCCACGGTCGTGGCGCCGAACGGAGCGCCGTGCAGCGTGCGGATGGCGGCAAAGAGGATGAGCGATCCGGTGACGAAATACCCGGCGAACAGGAGTGCAAAGCAGAAGTAGCAGATCAGCAGCACCTTCTTGCGCGGGAAGCTGTCGACGACGAATCCGCTGAACGGGCGCACGCAGAGGGCCGTCAGCGTATAGCCGCTCAGCACGAGGCCGATCATGGCCTTGCCGGCCGAGAAGGTGTCGCGCAGATAGAGCGGCAGCAGCGGCGCCAGCAGATAGAATGCGAAGAAGAGCATGAAGTTGGCGATCCACACCTTCACATAGTTGCTGTTCCAGAGAACGGGACGTTCCGTTCGGTTTTCACGTTCGGTCATCACACACGCAATTTTCAGAGGGGCCGAGGGGTTCGGGGATCGGGTTGGCGGTTGGCGCCGTGCGGATGGTGCGGTGCGGCAGCCCTCGACGACGGATCGGTCCGGGCCGTAAAGGTAGTGATTTTGAGCGCAGGTTGATCCGTCGGCGGCGGAAAAATCGCCCGACGGATCCGAAAGTCCCCTCCTGCCGGCCGTGCCGGGGTCAAATTCCGCCGCCGTTTTCGAAGGTCGAGATCGAGGCGCGGCCCTGCACGACACGCGAATAGGGCGGCAGGTCGGTCGTCTGCCAGACGTTGCCGCCGATCACCGAGTCGTGTCCGATGCGCACGCGCCCCAGGATCGACGAGTTGGAGTAGACCACCACGCGGTCTTCGAGAATCGGGTGGCGGGGTTCGCGGAGAATGTGCCCCTCGGCGTCGAACTTGAAGCTCTTGGCACCGAGCGTTACGCCCTGATAGAGGCGGACGTGGCTGCCGATGATGCAGGTCTCGCCGATGACGACGCCCGTGCCGTGGTCGATGCTGAACGAATCGCCGATCGTGGCGCCGGGATGGATGTCGATACCGGTGGCCGCGTGGGCCCGTTCGGTGATCATCCGCGGCAGGATCGGCACGCCGCAACGCCACAGCGCATGAGCCAGCCGGTAATGGGTCAGGGCCACGAGCGCCGGATAGCAGAGGATTACCTCCTCGAAGCTCCCGGCCGCGGGGTCGCCGTCGAAGACCGCCCGGACGTCGGTCCCCAGGCGCCGTCGCAGTTCGGGCAGCGCCTCAAGCAGCCGACGGGATGTATCGGCTCCGAAACGGGCCGCCTCGGACGACGGAGAGGGCTGCTTTTCGGGACCGTTGGCCGGCACGGAGTGCGTCTTCTGAAGAGGGGCCCCGCCGGGCGTAATGCCGGACGCATAGTGTGCCCGTGCCCGGGCCGTCTGGTCGGCAAGAAGCTCCGACAGTTCCTTGAGACGTCGTTCGACGGGGCGCCGGTCGAAATAGCCGTCGAAGACCACCGAGCGGAACAGTTCGGCGATTCGCGCCGGGGCCTCGGGATCGATGCCCGCGGTGCCGGGCCGCGGAATGTGCGGATCGGGCGTGGCAAGTTGTCCGGCGATGCGCTGCATGAGGAACTCTTCGGGACCGGCGGCGTGGGGGAGGCCGGCCCCGGCGGTGTGCGGTGCGGAATGGCGTTTCATAGGCGGAAATCGGCTGGGTAGTGTTCGAAATCGTAGAGGGCCGTCGAGAGGTAGCGCTCGCCGGTGTCGGGCAGCAGCACGACGATCGTCTTGCCGCGCAGCGTCTCCTCGCGGGCCAGTTGCAGGGCGGCCCAGACGGCTGCCCCCGACGAGATGCCCGCCAGCAGCCCTTCGCGCCGGGCCAGCAGCCGGGCCGTGGCGATGGCCTGCTCGTCCGAGACCGTTATGATGCGGTCCACGACCTGCCGGTCGAAGTTCGCCGGGACGAATCCCGCCCCGATCCCCTGGATCCGATGGGCCCCGGCTCTGCCGCCCGTGAGGACGGGTGACGAGGCCGGTTCGACACCCACGATCTGTACCGCCGGGTTCAGCTCCCGGAGCCGGCGCCCCGTGCCGCTCACCGTACCGCCCGTGCCGATGCCCGCCACGAAGAGATCGACCCGTCCGGCGGTGTCGTGCCAGATTTCGTCACCCGTCGTGCGGTAGTGGCGCTCGGGGTTGGCCGGATTCTCGAACTGCTGGAGAATGACCGAGCCGGGGGTCTCCTCGTGCAGCGTCCGGGCCCGGGCAATGGCCCCGGCCATCCCTTCCGAGCCGGGCGTCAGTTCGACGCGCGCACCGTAGGCCGCAACCAGTCGCCGCCGTTCGATGCTCATCGTCTCGGGCATGGTCAGGATCAGCCGGTAGCCCTTCAGGGCACTCACCAGCGCCAGCCCGACGCCCGTATTGCCGCTCGTGGGTTCGATGATCGTGGCTCCGGGGCGGAGTTCGCCGCGCGCCTCGGCCGCTTCGACCATCGCCAGCGCCACGCGGTCCTTGACGCTCCCGGCCGGATTGAACGATTCGACCTTGGCCACGAGGCGGGCTGCGGCTCCCGTCTCGCTCGCCAGGCGTTGCAATTCGACCAGCGGTGTGCGGCCGATGAGTTCCAGTACGGAGGTTGCGATTCTTTCCATCTTGAGTCTTGGTTTTGAATGACGAAACGGGGGCAGCGGTGTCTCCTGCTGCCCCCGTTCGATCGGTGGATACTTATTTATTAATAGGATATGCGATTTCAGATTCCTCGCGCGGAGGAGCCTCGTCCGGCAGCAGGCACGGTGCGACGGCAACGATTCGCAATCGCTGCACAACAACACATCGTATGGTTCCGGCCTCTTATCATCGGGACGTTCTTATGGGTCTGGTGGCAAATATAGCGATTCGGATCGAAATCTGCAAATCGGGGCGGGGCCCGGGCGGATCATCCGGCGGGAGGTTGCTGCGAGCGCCTGCGCAGCCGCTGCCAACGCTCCGAAACCCACATGACGCCCAGTCCGATGCCGACCCCCACGACCGATTCGAGAAAACGCAGCAGGCAGTTGATCGCCGGCGGCAGACGGGGATTCTCCTGCGAGATGAGCAGGATGACGATCAGCGTGATGGTGGCGATGTGGCCGTTGACGTAGATGCCCAGCAGCATGCTGACGATCTCGAGCAGGAAGATCGTTATGAGCATCCCGGCCACCGAGAAGTGCCAGATGCTCAGGTAGCAGAAGGCGATCAGCGCGCCGATGAAGGTCCCCAGCACGCGCATCCAGCCCACCGGCAGCGACTGCTTGAGGCCGGGTTTCTGCAGCACGACCACCACCGACGTGCAGGCCAGCATGGCCCCCATCCAGTGCGAAGCCGCGTGGAAAGGGCCCGTGACGTAGGTTCCCACCAGGTAGGCCAGCAGGACGCCGATGCATGTGGCGGCGGCATTCACGGGTTGAATCCTCCCGGCCAGCCGGCGCAGGAGCGGTTGGCGGGTCGGTGCGGTATCGGATGTCGGGGAGGTCATGCCCCGCACCCCTGCAAGAAACGGACCGGAGCCGTTCCCCGGGGGCGTGAGGTAACACTTTGTAACCGCGTGTCGATCGCTCGCTGGATCGATCCGACCCCGCTCAGAAGCTCCTCTGAGGGCGATTTTGATAAAATGTGTCGTCGCAAAGTGTTATTTTCTGTCCGAAAGGTCCACTTTTTCACAAAAATCGTTAACTTTGTTGGTTGAGTTAGGTAAATGCGTCGGGGTCCCGTTCGCGGACCGATCCGGCGACTGGTGATGAGATGAAGATTTCCGTGTCACGAATCAAGCAGCACGACGTGGACCACTTCGAAGAGGTCTACAAGTCCTATATGCCTGTGCTGCAACGTTTTGCCCAGCAGTATACGTATGACGCCGAAACCGCCAAGGATCTGGTGCACGACGCCTTCCTGTGGGTGTGGAACAATGCGGACAAGATCCGCGAAAACGGTAATCTGGCGGCTCTGCTGTTCCGTCTGGTACGCAGCAACTGCCTGAATTATCTGCGTTCGCTCGGCATCCGCGACCGCAACGACGTCAAATATGCCGAGGCCATGGCCGAAATCAACTCGCTGCTCGAGGATTCCGGAATGGACGATCTGGGCCTTTGGCGCCATCAATGGCTGCGGCATGCCCTGAAGCTCCTCCCCAAACGCGGCCGTGAAGCCCTCGAACTCCATTTCGTCCGCAACATGCACACCAAAGCCATTGCTCTGGAGATGAGCGTCTCCGAATCGACCGTCAAAACCCATCTGAAACGTGCGCTGAAAACCCTGCGCGACGATCTGGACGAAAAATAAATCACTCGACAGGATCCTTTTTGAAAAAAAAGTTTCCGATTTGTCCCCCTTTTTGCCGATTCATGTGTATTACTACTGAAAGCACTCCCCGAGGGGAGCGGAATTCAGTAGTTTTTTGTTGCGGAGGATCCCCGTTTGATCCATGCCGGAGGGCTGTCTCCTCCGAAAATGTCGCGGACGGGGCGCTGCAACCCAACCGGCAGAAGTATGTCCGACAATTCGATCGATTGGAATCTGTTGCGCAAGGTGCGCAATCATACGGCCAATGCCCGTGAAAGGGAGGCCTTCGAGGCGTGGCTGCAGGCCGATCCGCGCCACAGGGCCTATTACGAACGCATGCTGCGGGAGGCGGAAATCCGGCGTGCGGCCAAACCGCTGCCGCTCGACGAGACGTTCGACGAATTGCGCAAGGCTCTCGTGCCGCAACCCGTCGTGCGGCGGAGCTCCTTCCTGCTGCGTTATGCGGCCGTGGCGGCGGTCATTGTGCTGTGTGTGGCGGGGGTCGTCTGGCAGCAGTCGCGCAACGACGTCGAGACGGAACGCGTCTGCGACCTCCTTGCGCGGGAGTATCATCCGGCATCGGACCGGGCCCTGCTGATCGTCGACGACGTCAGCTATTCGCTCGGCGAGGGCGCTGAACTCGATCTCGACATCGCCGGCGGACGCATCGCAACCGAGGGCTCCGAACGGCTGAACTATTCGGCCGACGATGAGGCCCGCGCCGTGCAGAACCGGCTGATCGTTCCGCGCGGAGGTTTCTATTCGGTCCGCCTGGAGGACGGCACCGTCGTGACGCTCAACGCCGAATCGGAGCTGATCTATCCGTCGGTCTTCGATGCCCACGACCGCGAGGTCACGCTGCGCGGCGAAGCCTTTTTCGAGGTGGCCCACGATGCCGCGCGTCCGTTCTACGTACGGGTCGACGGCTACCGCATCCAGGTGCTCGGCACACGATTCAACGTCTCGGCCTACGGCGACGAACCCCGCCACCATACGACGCTCGTCGAGGGCAGCGTGCGCATCCTCGAGGAGGACTCACGGACCCTCTGCCGGGAGATTCAGCTCTATCCCGGCGAACAGTTCTCGCGCGAAGTGGCCACCTCGCGGTCGATGGTCACGCGCGTCGATACGTCTCGCTACACGGCCTGGATGGAGGGCGAATTCGTCTTCGACAATACGCCGCTGGGCGACGTGCTGCGCACCGTTTCGCGGTGGTACGACTTCCGTTACGAAATCACCGATCCCGCATTGGAAAAATATACGTTCTCGGGTCAGATCAGCATGAAAGGTACATCGGACTATCTGTTCCGCGTCCTCCACGAAGCCTACATCCCCGTTACGCTGCGCTTCGAGGAGGGGATTCTCTACCTCGACAAACGTTGACCCATGGTGTTTAACCCTTAAAACCAAGCCGATGAAATGAAGCAAATCTACACGTTGAATTTCGCTTTTGCGCTGCGTTCGATCGGAAGTCTGGCCCTGATACTGCTGGCAGGGACCGTGACGGGAGCCACTCAGCCCCCGGCCGGCGTCGACTCCACGCGCATGCGACGCACATACGAGGTCGAAGCGGAACATTCGACCGATCTGGTGATTACGGCCGCGCAGCTTCGGGCCATCAATCCGGTGAATCTCTGGGACGCGATTTCATTTTATGAACCGTCAATCGGCACCTCCTGGGAGGAGAATCAGGGGGCCAGTCCGCTTTACGGCGCCGGGGAGATGACGCTTCGGGGCTCGAAACGTTGGGGGCGGGACGAGCGCTCGAAGCCTGCGCGGCCAACCTATGTCATCGACGGTGCCCGGGTCGATGCACGCAAGTTTTTCGACATGGACATCAACGACGTGCGACGGATCATCATCCGCAAGGATCCCGCCTCGTTGACGCGCTATGGCATCCGCGGTGCCGACGGCGTCGTGGAGATGGAGACCTTCAAACCCGTCAAGGGGGCGATGAAGATCCGTTACAGTTTCGACGGAGTGGTCGAGTGGGCCGATCTTTCGTCGTATCATCTGATGAGCGCTGCCGAGGGGCTCGGACTGTTGCAGCGGGAGGGGCTGACGACGGGAAGCGCCGCCTCCATGCAGCAGTACCTCGAGGCGGGGACCCAGACCGACTGGCCGCGCGAGCTGACCCGTACGGTCTTCAGCCACCGCCACAAAATTACGATCGACGGCGGCGACGACCACGTGAAGTATGCCCTCACGGGCCGCATCTCGCCCGCCAACAAGGGCGTTCTCCGCGGTTCGGAGAAGGAGATCCTCGGTATCGGCGCCTACATCGAGTACCGTTACAAGTCGTTCCGCATCTCCAACGAACTGACCTACGACAAGGTCGCCACCGATTCGAAACTCTTCGGTGCGTTCGGCGACTACGCCCACACGCCCGCCTGGCTCGAACCCGGCAACGGACGCGGCGGTTACCTCAAGACGATGGGCTTCGACGACGATCTGCGGAAGTTCGAAAATCCGCTCTACGAAATGTCGCTCGGGTCGTTCCACCGCAACAAGACCTATTCGGTCTTCGACAACGTGAACATGTCGCTCGATCTGGGTGCGGGATTCGCTCTCGGCGGGCGTTTCTCCTACGTGCGCGACCAGATCCGCACGGATACCTACGTCTCGCCTTCGTCGTGGCGTTATGCCACGGCCCCGGCCGGCACCTACACCGGGCGCTACGGCATTGCCCGCTCGGCGATGCAGACCTTCGACGGACGTCTGGCCCTGACCTATGCCGGGCAGAGCGGCCGTTCGTCCTACGGCGCCTCGCTGGCGGCCGACCTCTTCGGCGGGGTCTACAACATGGAGAGTTACGCCGGCGTGGGAATCACCACCGACAAGATGGGCTACATCTCCTTCACGCAGTCCTACGATTTCGATACGGATCCCTATGCGTGGCGTTCCTACGACCGCACGGCCGGCGGTACGCTGGAGGCCTACTATGCGTTCGACGACCGTTACGAGGTGCGGGCCTCGGCGCGTCTGGACCGTTCGTCGCTGCTCGCCCCGCAGAACCGCACGGCTCTCTTCTACGGAGTCTCCGTGGCCTGGAATATCGCCCGGGAGTCCTTCCTGCGGGATGCCGGATGGCTCGACCGGCTGACGCTGGCCGCCGCCTTCGGTACGACGGGTGCCGTCGATGCCTCCAATGCCGACTACGTGGTCTCCTACGGCAGTGACATCGGCAACGAATACGTCTACAACTACTATCTGATCGGTTCGTCGATTACGGGCATGCCCAATCCTTCGCTCCGGTGGCGCACGGGCGTCAACCGCAGCCTTTCGCTGCAGGCCGCCGTGGCCCGCCGCATCGATCTGCGCGTCAACCTCTACTGGAACGATGCCGGGGATCTGCTGACCGTCGCACCGCTCAACCAGGCCACCGGTTACCGTTACAACGCTTCGAACGGCGGTCGGATCCGCAACTCCGGCGTCGAGTATTACCTCAATGCCCGGGTGTACGAACGTCCGGGATTCTCCGTGTCGTTCTTCACCGCGGGAAGCCACAACCGCAACCGCATCGAGGAGCTGCCCGCATACTTTGCCGCCTGGTACAACGCCGGTCTGGCCGCCGACGAAGCCCCGCTTGTCGAGGGGCAGTCGGTCAATGCGGTGAGCGCCGTGCCGAGCGTCTACGACGGTACGGTCGAACGCGTCACGGGCCCCGCAACGATCGTCGGCACGACGGATCCCGATCTGAAGGGCAATTTCGGCGTGAGCGTCAACTGGCGTCAGCTGACCTTCGGCGCCGCCTTCGACTACCGCATCGGCGGTTCGATCTTCAACCAGACGCTCTACGACGTACAGTTCGGCAGTGCGCTGCAGACCCTCGACCGGCGTGCGCTGCAGAGCTCGCTGCGGCATGCGTTCGAGGGCGATCCGGCCCGGCTGTCGCGGTTCGTCGAACGCCTCGATGCGCTGAACTTCTCCACGCTGCAGGTGGGTTACCGCTTCCGCTCGCAGCTCATCGAGAAGATCCGGCTGCGCAACCTGGCCCTCTACGTGACGGGCAACAACCTCTTCTACCGGTCGAGTGTCGACCGGGAGCGCGGTACGATCTATCCCTTCTCGCGCAATGTCACCCTGTCGCTGCGTGCGACCTTCTAACCGCTAAATGATGAAGCCATGAAGATGAAAAAGATATGTATGCTGCTTGCGTGTGCGGTGACGGTGTCGTGCAACGACTGGTTCGGCATCACGCCCGACGGCTCGTCCGTCCCCGAAGACCGCTTCTTCCGCAACGAAAACGCCTATCTCAACGCCCTGACGGACATCTATACGCAGCTGCGCGCCGAAAGCCTCTATGGACGGACGTTGTCGGTGGGCGAGGTGGAGTTCATGGGGCAGAACTTCCATCCGACGGATGCGCTCCAGACGGCCGCTGCATCGTTGGACTATACGAATGCGACGTTTGCCGGGGCCATCGAACAGACCTACGTCGACATGTACCGCGCCATCGCGGCCTGCAACAACCTTATCGAACACATCGAAACCACCCGCGTCGTCTTCAACGACCCGGACCGCAAACACATCATCACGGGCGAACTCTACGGACTGCGTGCCGCCCTGCATTTCGAACTGCTGCGGCTGTTCCATCCGGCGTGGGCCGTCGATCCGGACTTTGTCGGGCTCCGCTACATGACGCATTTCGGCATGACGGTCTCCGAGCCTCTCTCGACACGGGCCTTCGTCGAGCGGGTGCTCGCCGATCTGGACCGTGCGGCCGAAGAGCTCCGGGATCATGATCCCATTTTTGCGGGCTTCTCCCTCTCGTCGGTGCTCCCCGGCGAGATCGATTCGCGGCTGCGCACCTTCTGTATGAACTACTACGCCGTTCGCGGCATGCGGGCCCGCGTCTGCCTCTACATGGGCGATTACATCCAGGCGGCCGCCTGCGCCGAGGAGGTCTTCGAACACCTGACCCTTGTCGACAAGACCTATCAACTCTTCCATTTCTGCGCCCCGGGCGAATATGGCGACGATTACAGCTTCTCGCGCGAACACCTCTTCGGGGTGTCGACCCTGCCGGGCGGTTTCGACGAACTGACCGACCGGCTCTACGGCGAGGGCGGTGCCGTGGTGACGGCCCACTACGCCGGGCTCTTCACCGACAGCCGCGACACGCGTTACCGCGACTGGTTCGACAACAGCCAGCCTGACCGCGTACGGATGTCGCACAAGTTCGGCCCGCAGTCGGTGCTGAGCGGCTACACGTCGACGGGCGGTTCGGATCAGGTGCTGCCGTGCCGCATTCCGTTCATCAAGCTGGGCGAGATGGCGCTGATCTGCACCGAGGCGCTGGTGCGTCAGGGCGATGCGGACGCGGCAACGGCCGCCGCACGCCTCGTTGAGATGCAGCAGGCCCGCGACGTGACGGAGGTGGCCGACCGCCTCACGGATCCCGCCTTCACGACCGATCAGCTGCTCGAATACGTCGAACGCGAATACCGGCGCGACTTCTTCGGCGAAGGCCAGCTCTTCCATTACTACAAGCGGCTGAACCGGACCTCCATCCCGCAATACGACGGCACCGAGCGTGCGATGACCGCCGCCGACTACACCTGGCCGATTCCGGCAGTCTCCGTGCAAGCCAACCAGCTCTAAAAACGAAACGATCATGATGACACATACGCAAAAATCGGGTGCCGGACTGCTCAAGGGATTCGTGTGGCTGCTCTTCGCGGCGGCCGTCGTGCTGATCCCCGGCAAGGTTCTGGCCCAGAAAATATCGATCAACGTCGCCTCGAAACCCCTGAGCGAAGTCTTCCAGCAGATCAAGAAGGCTTCGGGGTATCAGGTCTTCTATGCCAACCAGAATGTCGACGACCGGCGCGTGGTGACGTTCCGCGCCACGAATGCCGATCTGCGCGATGTCCTCGACCGTCTGTGCGAGGCCGCCGGACTGAGCTACCGCATCGTCGACCACACGATCGTGGTCTCCGTGGCCCGCAACGCCGCCCAAGCTTCGGCCCCGGCCGCCACGCCCTCTCCCGCACCGCGGTTCACCGT
The DNA here is from genome assembly GCA_944321185.1 of uncultured Alistipes sp. Taxonomy (GTDB): domain Bacteria; phylum Bacteroidota; class Bacteroidia; order Bacteroidales; family Rikenellaceae; genus Alistipes. The sequence continues at coordinate 10,546 of CALUKH010000007.1, forward strand.
CTCGGGCTACGTCCTGGACGACAACAAACGCCCCGTACCCTATGCCTCGGTGGTGCAGAAGGGCGCCACGCACAACGGCGTCTCGACCGACGAACGGGGCTTCTTCACCCTCTCGCTCCCCTCGGGCCGCGAATCGATCATCGTTTCGTGCGTCGGCATGAAGACCCAGACCATCGAGGTCAACAACCAGTCCTCGTTCGACATCTATCTCGAACCCGAAGTCAACAACATCGCCGCAACGGTCGTCACGGGTTTCATGCCCAAGGCCAAGAACAGCTTCACGGGTACGGCCGTCGTGGTCAAGGGCGAGGAGCTGCGCACGATCAACAGCACGAGCTTCTTCGATGCGCTGAAGGTCTTCGACCCCTCGTTCCAGGTGGTCGACGTGCGCGGAGTCTTCGGCTCGGACCCGAACTACATCCCCGAACAGATCGAAATCCGCGGCCAGAACAGCTTCCCCGAGATCTCGGGCAGCACGCTGAAGACGATGACCAGTCTGCCGATCTTCATCCTCGACGGCTTCGAGGTCAAGGTGCAGCAGATCTACGACCTGGACATGAACCGCATCCAGAGCGTGACGATCCTCAAGGACGCCTCGGCTACGGCTATCTACGGTTCGCGCGCCGCCAACGGCGTCATCGTCATCGAGACCAAGAACCCCGAACCCGGCGTGCTGCGCGTGAGCTACACGCTCACGGGCGGTGTCAGCATCCCCGACCTCTCGTCCTACAACCTGATGAACGCTTCGCAGGCGTTGGAGTTCCAGCGGCTGTCGGGGCTGTTCGATCCCCCGGTCCTGGATGAGGACGGCGGCAGCTACGCCAACTCCTACAACCTGATCCGCAAGGAGATCCTCTCGGGCGTGGATACCTACTGGCTGTCGAAACCCCTGCGCGTGGGTCTGCAGCAGCGCCACTCGATCATCATTGAGGGAAGCGTCAACCGGCTGCGCGCCAACCAGGGCAACGTGCGCTATCAGGTCAACCTCTCCCTGGGCCAGAACGACGGCGTGATGAAGGAGTCGGGGCGTATGACCTACGGCGCCGGCACGAAGCTCATCTATTCGCACTCGAGCCTGCGCATCACGAACGATCTGCAGTTCTCGACCACGAAGAGCTCCGAATCGCCCTACGGTTCGTTCGCCGACTACACGACGGCCCTGCCGTACCACCGCGAAAAGGATGCCGACGGCAACTACTACCGCACGCTCTCGCTGCGCAACGTGGCTCCCGACGGCATGCAGCTGGCCATCACCTCGTCGCAGCTCTCGCCCGTCTACGAGGCCCGCTACCTGAGCAGCTTCACGAAGGACGATCTGATGAACGTCACCAACAACACGGCCATCGACTGGACGGTCATTCCGGGACTGAAGCTGCGCGGCGACTTCTCGGTGAGCAGCGATTTCAGCCGCACGGACATCTACACCTCGCCGATGAGCTACTCCTACATCCAGAACAACGACTACGACGTCTCGGATCCGAGCGTGCTCTACGCCCGCGGAAAGTACTCGCTCAGCAATTCGACCGACATGACGCTGGCCGGCAAACTGATGGTCTCCTATACGAAGGAGGTCGGCAAACACCTGTTGCAGGCGGTGCTGGGCAGCGAAATCCGCGAGGTCAACCGCGAAAGCGACGGATACGTCGTCACGGGATTCATGGACGATGCGCTCGACTATCTGTCGTATGCCGTGCAGTATGAGGCCGATTCGCGTCCGTCGGGCAACGAGTCGATCGTCCGTTCGGCCGGCGCCTACCTTAATGCCAACTATTCGTACGACAACCGCTATCTGCTCGACCTGACGGGGCGTATCGACGGCTCGTCGATCTACGGCACCAAGCAGCAGACGGCTCCCTACTGGTCGGTGGGTGTGCGCTGGAACCTCCACAACGAGGCCTTCATGCGTTCGAACGGTCTCTTCTCGCTGCTGGCCCTGCGCGCCAACATCGGTACGACGGGCAACCAGAACTTCACGCAGAACCAGGCCATGAGCATGTACACCTATCTGAAACCCGTCTACGGCAATCTGTTCGGTACGAGCATCTCGGTGCTGGGCAACCCCGAGCTGGAGTGTCAGACGACCTTCAACCGCAACGTCGGCCTGGAGATGACGCTGCTCGACGGCCTGCTCAACCTCGACATGAACTACTACTACAACACCACGCGCGGAAGCCTGACGTCGGTGACCATCGCCCCGTCGATTGGCTTCTCGGAGCTGAAGGTCAACCAGGGCGACATCGTCAACAAGGGTGTCGACTTCTCGATGGCCCTCACGCCCGTCCGCACGAAGGACATGCTCCTTTCGCTGACCTTCAACGGCCGCCACAACACCAACATCCTGAGCAAGATCTCCAACATGCTGCGCAACTACAACGAGATGGTGGGCCAGCGTGTCGAGAACGAGGGGGATACGAACGTCTTCCTGTTCGAGGAGGGGCAGTCGCTCAATACGATCTACGGCGTGCGGAGCCTGGGCATCAACCCCGGCACGGGCCGCGAGGAGTTCCTCACCAAGGACGGAACCCGGACCGACGAGTGGAGCTATGAGGATATGGTGCCCGTCGGCATCGGCGAAGCCACGCTCGAGGGTTACACGGGCTTCAACTTCCGCTATAAGGAGCTGGAACTGGGTGCCACGTTCAACTATTCGTTCGGCGCCGACCGCTACAACTATACGCTCCACGAGAAGATCGAGGGGACGGATGCCACGGTCAACAACGACGTGCGGGCGCTGACCGAACGCTGGAAGGAGCCCGGACAGGTGGCCCGTTACAAGGCCATCGACGATACGACGCCGACGCGTCCCACGTCGCGTTTCGTACAGCGTGAAAACCGCTTCTCGCTTTCGTCGCTGCGCGTGGCCTACACCTTCCCCGTCGAGCGGTGGGGCTGGAAGGGCATCTCGATGTTGAGGCTCCAGCTCACGGCCAACGAACTCTTCTACCTCTCGACGATCCGCCAGGAGCGCGGACTGACGTATCCCTATGCGCGGACGATGAGCTTCTCCGTACAGGTCAACTTCTAAACCGGACAGGCATGAAAGACATGAAATCGATGAAATTCGGCATACTGGCCGCGGTGCTGGCGCTCGGCTCCTGCGGCAACTGGCTCGACGTCACCTCCCGTTCGGAGGTGAGTGTCGACGACATGTACTCCACGGCCGAGGGCTACTACACCTCGGCGACGGGCGTCTACATCAACATGGGCGACGCCTCGCTCTACGGCGGGTATGTCTCCCTGACGGCCCTCGAACCCCTCACGCAGCAGTATACGGTCTCGGGCGACAACGAAACGCGCCGCAGCTGGGCCGCCTACGAATATACGAGCGAAACCTCGAAACCCATCATCGAGGACATCTGGCTGCGGATGTACAACACGATCTTCAACGCCAATCTGGTGATCGACAAGCTCCGCGGCGAGACCCGTCCGCTCTTCGACGAGGGGGTGCGCGAGATCATGCTGGGTGAGATGCTGGCCCTGCGCGCCTACATGTATTTCGATCTGGTGCGGATGTTCAACCCGGCGTGGAGCGTCGACCCGACGGCCAACAACGTCCCCTGGAAGACCACGTGGGATGCCTCGATCGGCGAACGCATCCCGACCGAACGCCTGCTGGATCTGATCATGGCGGACCTCGCGGAGGCGCGCGACCTGCTCGAAACGCGTGACCCGATCGTCACGGGCGCCACCTCGCGCGACGTCTACGTCTCGTACGACCGCTCCCGGCGGATGAATTTCTATGCCGTGTGTGCGCTCCGGGCGCGGATCGCCCTCTACCGCAACGACTACGCCACGGCCTACGACGAGGCCCGCGTGGTGATCGATTCGGGCAAGTTCCGCTTCATCACCGGCGAGGAGATCGTCCAGACGGATGCCTACGGCGAGGAGCTGCGCTCGAACCGCATCTTTACGCCCGAGCTGGTCTTCGCGCTGGACAACGACCAGATTACGCTCTCGTCGCGGACCTACTACGAGAGTCTGGCCCAGGATCTGCTGCGTTCGGATGCCTGCTACGAGGAGGGCGACGTGCGCAAGAGTGCCTGGACGGCCCTCAATTCGATGAACAACCTCAACATGATCAAGTACAAGCGTTCGGCGCTGGCGGCCGACAGCTACAAGTATCCCACGGCCTGCACGCCGATGCTGAAGCTGAGCGAGATGTACCTGATCGTCGAGGAGGCGATCCTGAACGATCCGACGCTCGATCCCGCACCGCTCAGCTGGCTGAACACCTTCCGCGGGCATCGCGGTACGGCGGCTCTCGAGGCGTCGGCCTCGGCCGAGGTGGTCCGCACGGCCCTCACACGCGAGTACATCTGCGAATTCAAGGGCGAAGGCCAGCTCTTCTACTACTACAAGCGTCTGAACCTCACGCGGGTCGACAACGGCCTCTACAACGGCAATACCGTCGAACTCGATCCGGCGGTCTACACCTTCCCGCGTCCGGACGACGAGAATGATTTCGGTAACTAAAATGCGCTCTGAACCATGAAAACGACGCTTTGTCTGCTGCTTGCGGCCTCGCTCCTGTTCGGGTCGTGCCGCGAGCGTGAAATCGAGGTCTACGATGTCTCGCGCGTGTCGCTGAACATCGCCAAGGGGGAGTTCCGCCCCAATACCTATCCCGAATCCTACGAATTCAACGCCTACTTTCTGGGGGTCGGTTCCGGCGACTACGAGCTGGAGATCCCCGTGCGGCTGACCGGTTTGATCGACTACGAGAACGACCGCGAATACCGCGTGCGGGTCAACGAGGAGTATTCGCAGGCCGCCACCCAGGGCGTGGAGTATTCGCTCGACGAACGCCAGATCTTCCACAAGGGGCTCTACGAGGATACGTTCCGCGTGACGATCCACATCGCCCGGCTCAACGAAACGGACAATTACAAACTGCGTGTCGAACTGGTGCCCAACGAGAACTTCGCCGCCGGCATGGAGCGTTACCAGTATGTCGACATCTCGTTCGTGAAGAACGTCAACACGCCGCCGGCCTTCTGGGAGAACACCTCCAAACTTTCGAAGTATACCTATTATCCGGCCAAGTGCGTCAAGTTCCTCGAGGTGAGCGGCATCACCGACCCCGAGTGGGAGGATGCCGGCACAAGCCTGCTGCTCGACTACTGGATCGAACTCTGCATCGACTGGTTCGAACAGAACGAGGTGATCGACCCGCAGACCGGCAACCGAATCTATTTCGATGAATAACCCGAAAGTCTTGCCAATCATGAATACGCGATTTTACTTTCTGATTCTTTCCGCGCTGGCCCTGGCTTCGTGCTACGGCGACCGCGACGGCGTGGTCGGGGAAGAGCCCGATTACGTACTTTCGGTCGAGGGCATCCAGATCGAGGACGATCTCTATCTGGGCGACCGCTTCACGTGCAGCCCGACGGTCCATCTGCCCGAAGGGGCCAACCCCGACGACTACGACTACCGCTGGATCGTGGGCTACGGCGAGGAGATCTCCACCCGGAAGGATCTCGACTGGGAGATCTACCTCCCGAAGGGCTGCTCGCTCAACAGCAACATCCCGGGCAGTTTCGTCGTGCGCAACCACGTCAACGGACTCGAATACCGCAAGACCTTCGAGTTCAAGATCCAGAACGGCTATGCCCCGAAGTTCGTGGCCGTCTACGAAACGGCGGACGGACGTCTGGAGTGGATGTCGATCCAGACGACGGGAACCTCCTCGTCGTCGATCTCGCCCAAGAACGGCTTTACGCGCTGGTTCCCCGACATGATCGAACGCGTGAACGGTCCCTCGCAACGCATTGACGGCGAGTTCCGCGGCGCGATGAGCATGAAGTCCGAACTGCTGCTCTTCACCGACCGCGGACCCGGCTACGGCGCCTCGGTAAGCATGGTCGACACCGAACCCGGCGAGCAGGACTTCACGGCCAACATGGGCGAAGTGGTGTCGCCCGTCGTCGGCCGCATCTACGTGGGAAGCTCCCCGACGATCGACGTCACGGCGGCCTTCTATTCGTCGGGTGGTGCGAAGTACATACTGGCCGACGGCCGCATGCACATGTACAACGGCACCGACACGAAGACGCCGGTCTTCGACGATCAGGCCTTCGTCATGGCCGAGGGTGTCGTGCAGGCGATGGGCTCGAAGCAATTCATGCGCTACAAACGGGCCATCGCCGTGCGTTACGAGGACGGCACGGTGGGCTGCCTGCAGCAGTACAACAAGCCGGCCACGCCGCTGCCCGGTGCCGACGGCGAGGAGGTGCTGCATGCCGACGAGCTCTGCGGCGCCTTCTCCGAGGCCACCGGAAAGGGCAACAACAACCCCTATCTGATGCATCTGGTCGTGCGCCGCGGCGAGGCGTATTTCCTCTACATCTACAATGCGCAGGCCTCCTCGTCGGGCAACGAACCGCTGACGCTCAAGAGCGTGGTTCCGATTCCGGAGGAGGTGGGCCGCGAAGCCCGGGTATGGTTCGGCGCCTACTCGGTGCGCTACGGATTCTACGCCACGCAGAACCGGATCATGCGCTTCGACTATCTGAACATCACGCAGTTCGAGGCGGAGCCCACGCCCTTCAGGACCTACGACGAGAAGTACGAGATCCTGGATGTCTTCGTGCTGATCGGCGGCACGGGCCTCAAGGATGCCGACGACTGCACGGTGGTCTACCTCTACGACCGGACGAAGGGCACGACGACCGTCGATGTCTTCGACACGGTGACCGGCGAGAGCTATCATACCTACGAGGATCTGCTCCCCGGGCGGGGTGTGGCCTTCATCAAACGATGACCCGACAACCTAAGATACGGACCAAAATGGAAACACGCACGAACGTGATAGAGTGCCGCAACCTGACGCACTACTACGGCAAGAAACTGGTGTACGAGAATCTGAACTTTGCGGTGGGCGAGGGGCGCATCCTCGGACTGCTGGGCAAGAACGGCGCCGGCAAGAGTACGACGATCAACATCCTGAACGGCTTCCTGGCTCCGCGCTCGGGGCAATGCCTGATCTACGGCGAGGACACGCAGCATCTGTCGCCCGCCACGAAGAGCCGCATCGGCTATCTGATCGAGGGCCACATCCAGTATTCGTTCATGAACGTTCACCAGATCGAGAAGTTCTATTCGGGCTTCTACCCCCGCTGGGACCGCGACGCCTACTTCAACCTGATCAACCGCCTGAAGATCCTTCCGCGGCAGAAGATCGCGAGCATGTCGTGCGGACAGCGGGCCCAGGTGGCGCTGGGGCTCATCCTGGCGCAGGATCCCGATCTGCTGATTCTGGACGACTTCTCGCTGGGGCTCGATCCCGGCTACCGGCGGCTGTTCGTCGACTACCTGCGCGAGTATGCCAAGTCGCGCGGCAAGACGGTCTTCCTCACCTCGCACATCATCCAGGACATGGAGCGTCTGATCGACGACATCCTCATCATGGACTACAACCGGGTCCTCTACCAGGGTCCGCTGAGCGATTTCCAGCGCGATTTCAAGGGCTTCTTCTTCGACACGGATGCCGCGACGGACGCTCTGGCCGGCGACCGGAGGGTGGTGAACCTCGAACGCCTCAACCGCCGCTGCGAGCTCTACACCTATGCCCCGGAGGAGGAGATCCGCGCCCTGCTGCACCAGTACGGAATCGTCGCCGAAGGCTTCCACCGCGAGCCGCTCACGTTGGAGGATGCCTTCATCGGTCTGACCGGTAAATACTGACGCGCCATGATCCGATCTCTCTTCTACAAGGAGTGGCTCAAGACACGCTGGACGTGGCTGGCCGCCGTTGCGCTGGGCGTGGCCGAGGTGCTGTATCTCTTCCTGCGGGTCGAGAACGGCATGGAACGCCTCGGCGCCAAGACCTACATGCTGCGGGTGCTCTACGACAATCCGCCGCTGATCTACTACCGCATGCTGCTCTACGTGCCGGTGCTGATCGCCCTCTGCGTGGGGGTGACGCAGTACCTGCCCGAGGTGTCGAACCGCCGCATCCGGCTGACGCTCCACCTGCCGGCCTCCAATACGCGGCTGATCCTCGGAATGGCCCTCTACGGCGTGGTGATGGTCACGCTGGCCAACCTTCTGCTCTTCGGGCTGTTCGTCGCGCGCAACGTCTCGCTCTTCCCGGCCGAGATCACGCGGCCGGTGCTGCAGTCCGTGGCGCCGTGGTTCGTGGCGGCCTATCCGGCCTACAGCTTCGTCGCCATGGTGGCGCTCGAACCCCATCGCTGGCAGCAGTTGATCTATGCGCTGGTGGGGTGGTTCGTGCTGTCGCCCCTGGTGGTGTGCGGCGAGGCCGTCGGATCCTACGCCCGGACGATCGTGCCGCTGGCGGTGATGGCCGTGGCATCGTTCCCGCTGCTGCTCTTTTCGTCGTACCGTTTCAGCAAAGGTCTTTGAATGATGGGTCGAAATTGCATACGTCTGATTGCCGTGCTGTTTGCGGCGTTTGCTGCCGCGATGGTGCTGCCGCCGCTCGTCGGGCGGATCATCCCCTCGCCGGGCGGATACTCCTATGTCAAGGTGGTCTATGCGGAGCGCCTGGGCGACTTCCTCGTTTCGCAGCCCGACTACGGGAAGGATGCGGGACGCCCGGGCGGCGTCGAGTGGACGATCCGCGACACGCACGGAAACGAATACACGGCTGATGCGGTCGATACGCTGGCCGTGCTGGAGAATGCCTCGCAGCTGATCTTCGAGGGACGCCTCCCGGCAACGCTCTGCGGTGTCGGGCTGACCCCCGAGGAGGTCTCCGCCGCCGACTTCACGATGTATTTCGGCGACCGCGGCGACCGCAGCTACGGATTGATGGATCTGCCCGATCAGTTGAGCTACCGTTCGCAGGATTACCGTACCGACGATCTGTTCCGCTTCGCCGAAGAGGGGATCGAATTCATCGATGCGGCGGAAAACCGGGTCGACCGGGAAAAGAGCCTCCGTTTCCGCGAGGCGCTCGATGCGGCGGGCTTCGTCCGGCCCTGTGCGTGGGCCTGGAAGCCGACCGATGCGGCGGATGCCGAGGCGCTGGGCTATTTCCTGCTCGATGCCCGCGGATGTCTCTACCGGATGGGCATGTGCGGCGGTGAGCCTGATGTCGAGCCGATTGCACTGCCCGGGGAATGCCGGCTGCGCAACCTGAGTTTCTGCGGTCGGCCCGAACTGCTGGCCCTGGCGCTGGCCGACGACGGCACGCTCTACCGCATGGACCGCGACTTGACGTTCCGGTGTCTGGAGCTGCCGCCGGCCCGGAACCTGCGCGTGGCGATGCACTCGACGCTGCTCTTCCGCAAGTTTGTCTACGAGCGCTCCGACCGCACGGACTACTACGTCACGGACCTCGATTTCCGGATGCTGGACAGCTGCACGGTGGCGCATCCTCCGCGCCGCGACCTGACCCGCGAACGGATCATCAACGTGTTGTTCCCGCTGACGGTGTGGCTGACCCCGTGGCAGGGGCTTCGCTTCGCGGGGTCCGAGGGATGGGGCTGGGCGCTGCTCAACCTCGTCTGGTGCGGGGTGCTGGCGCTGCTGCTCAGGCGGCGCGGCGAGTCGCTGAGAAACCCCTTCGTCGTGGCCGATCTGGCCGTCACGCTGCTGCTGGGCCTCTACGGCCTGATCGGAGTGCTGGCCATCCCCGGTCTCGGTACGGAACGCAACCTCAAAAAACGATTCTGACATGATACTCCATCTGATCTATAAAGAGTGGCTCAAAACCCGCTGGTTTGCTCTCATCGCCCTCGTCGTGGGCGTGGCTGCCGTCGTGGGCATCCTGGCCGGGGTGGCCTCGGGTGTGCGGGCCGATGCCCCGTTCTTCTTCTACCAGGTGATTGTCGGCAAGGTGCGCTTCTTCGACCTCTTCCGCTTCGTGCCGCTGCTGGCCGCCGTGCTGATCGGCTGCTCGCAGTTCCTGCCCGAGGTGACCGACAAACGCATCAAACTCTCGCTCCATCTGCCGATGCCGCCCACGGTGGTCATTTACAGCATGGTCCTCTACGGATTCGTGCTGCTGACACTGCTGGTCGGCATCTGTCTGGCTCTCTTCGCGGGGCTGGGGAGCGTCTGGCTCCCGGGCGAAATCCTCGTCCCGGCGCTGAAAACCATGCTGGTGTGGGTCCTCGGCGGCATGACGGCCTACTTCTGGATCGCCATGATGGCCTTCGAACCCGTCGGCCGGTACCGCTTCGGATACTTCATCGTCGCCGGCCTGCTGGTCTCGGTCTTCATGCGCCGCTATCCGATCGGCGGCGTCGACGTACTGTTAGAAATCTTCGCCGGCCTGACGCTCGTCTCGAGCTTCTCGGTCCTCTTCACCGCTTACCGCTTCAACAAAGGAATCCTATGACAGCCAAAATCGTTCGGGTGCTGCTGGTCTTCACCACCATCCTGGTTCTGGGCTTCTACCTGCCCGATCTCTACCGGAGCCGCTTCGAGAAGCGGGCCAACAAGGGGCTGCTCTATTACAGCGAGGTCACGCGTGATTTCGTCTTCGCCGAGGAGCGCTACGATTCGCTGCGGCAGGAGGTACGCATGTTCTACCGCGACCGGGCCGGCAATCTGCTCTCGGAGACCGAATACATGCGCCGGCTGCCCTTCAACAATTCGCGCAAGCTGAAGATGCTCGGCCAGATGCCCGATTCGGTCATGGGGCAGCCGCTCACGCAGGAGGTCCTGCGCAGCGTACGGCGCACGATGCTCATCGGCGACAAGGGGTTCGAATATCCGCTGGCGCCGCTCTTCGAGTCGCAGCCCGGTCATCCGGGGGTCGATCTGCCCGAGGACCTCTTCCGCATCGGAAAACGCGGCATCGAATTCCTCCATACGACCGACATGAGCATCGATACGGCCAAGAGCCGCCGCTTCAACGAGGCGCTGACCGCGGCCGGATTCCGTGCCCCGGCGCGCGACATCTACGGCATCCCCTCGACGATCAAGTCGCGCGACGACGGCTATTTCATCGTCGACGCGGCGGGGCGGCTGTTCCATCTGCTGATGGTTCACGGTCAGCCGCGCGTACGGGCCATCGACAACCATTTCGAGATCCGGCAGATCAAGTGCCACGTCCCGGGCGACATCTACTGCCACATCTTCACTCCGGAGAACGAACTCTACGTCCTGGGGACCGACTACTCGCTGCACAAACTCCCCATCGGACCCACCAACGGGCGTTTCATGCTGACGTCGAACCGCTATTTCCGTTCGTACAAGAACCTCGGCAGCGACAGCAGCGTGATGTATGTCCTCGATGCGGATTTCGGACGCGTCGACAGCTGCGCACTGCCCGTGGCCAGCTACCGCACGTCGCCCCAGGCCGACATCGAGACGCGGCTGTTCCCGTTCCGGGTGATGACCACGCCCGGCTACACGCATCTGATTCCGGTGCCCAATCCCGTCGCGAAGTTCTGGGTGACGAACCTCTGTTGCGTCGTGTTGCTCGCCGGACTGCGGCTGTGGCGGCGGGTGCGGATTTATACCCCCTTCCAGCTGATCGACCTGGCCCTGACGGCCGTCTTCGGCATCTACGGACTGATCGCCGTCCTGATCTTCCCCAACCGATTCTGAAAAAATGACAACTTACCCCCAATCATGAAGAAAAACCGTCTGATCCAGGTGGCCGTGGCCGTGCTGATCGTGGGCGGAGCCTACGGGCTCTTCCGCTACATGGTCCGCACGAAACCCGTGGCCGAAATCAACGAGGAGAAACGTAACCTCATCCATGTCAAGGCCGATACGGTGGCCCTGCGTGACTACGACGTCTCGTACAGCTGCTTCGCCAAGGTCTATGCCGGCGCCACGGTCAAACTCAGCTCGGAGGTCAGTGCCCGCATCGTGCCGGGCGACCTGCCGCTGCGCGAGGGTACCCGTTTCAAGCGGGGCGACCTGCTCGTGCGGCTCTACGACGACGATGCCCGCGCGGCACTGATGGCCAGCCGCAGCCGATACATGAGTCTGCTCTCGCAGCAGCTGGCCGATCTGGCGGTCGATTTCCCGGAGGAGGAGGCCAAGTGGACCGCCTTCTTCAACTCGATCTCCGTCGACCGCGACCTGCCCGACCTGCCGCCCGTCAACAGCGAAAAGGAGAAGGTCTATCTGGCTGTGCGCAACGTCATCTCGGACTATTACGGCGTCAAGCAGGCCGAGATCAATCTGCGCAAGTATGCGATTCAGGCACCGTTCGACGGGGTCTTCCTCTCCGTGGCCAAGGAGGTCGGGGCCATCGCCTCGCCCGGCAGCGAAATCGCCACCATCATCCAGACCGACCGTCTGGAGCTGGAGGCCGGCATCGAACCCCCGTACAGGGAGTATCTCTACCGGGGGTGTCCGGTGGCGGTGGAGTGCGGCGAGAAGCAGTACCGCGGAACGGTCGACCGGGTGGCGCCGTTCGTCGACGAGGCCATGCAGCGCGTGAAGATCTACATCCGCGTCGAGGCCCCCGAGGAGAGCCTCATCTCCGGACAGCTCTACCGCATCCGCGTCGCCACGACCCATCTGCAGGGGGTCATGCGGCTGCCGCGCGAGGCCCTCTTCGCCGACCACACGATCTACCTCTGGGCCGACGGCTGTCTCCATGCCCGCAAGGCCGAGGTGGTCTACGTGGACGAGGATTACGCCTACCTGCGCGGTCTGACCCCCGGAGAGATCGTCGTGGCCGAATCGCTGGTCAACCCCTACGACGGAATGGAGGTCCGTCTGCTCGCAAGTCACTGATTCACCAACACGTGAGATAACATGCGCAAACTCATCACCGCTTTTGTCCGTTACCCGTTCTACTCGCAGGCACTGGTCTTTCTGGTGCTGGTCTTCGGCATCGCCGCGATGTTCTCGATCCGCAAGGCGTCGTTCCCGATCACGGAATCGCGCCTGATCACGGTCTCGGTGACCTACCAGGGCGCCACGCCCAAGGAGATGGAGGAGGGGGTGACGACACTCGTCGAAAACGCCCTGCGCGGCGTGGTCGGCATCAAGGAGATCAGCTCCAAGTCGATGGAAAACCAGTCGCTGGTCTCGATCCTCATCCGCACGGATTATGACGTGGATGTGGTGCTGAACGACATCAAGAACGCCATCGACAAGATTTCGAACTTCCCGGCCGGTGCCGAAAACCCGGTCATCACCAAAACCAAAACCACCTCGCTGTCGGGCTTCCTGTCGCTGACGCAGACGCGCGGCGAGGAGGACATCATGCGCCTCAAACGCATGGCCCAGCGCATCGAGGACGATTTCCTGGGCTCGGGCATCATCTCGCAGGTCACGCTGCTGGGCTATCCCGCGCGCATGGAGATGTCGATCGAGGTCCGCGAGGAGATGTTCCAGCGTTACGGCATGAGCTTCACGGAGATCAAGAACGCCGTGGCCGCCAACAATATCGACATCTACGGCGGCAAGATCAAGAACCCCCGCGAGGAGATCAAGATCAATTCGCGCTACCGTTCGGTCTCGCCCGCCGACATCGAGCAGATCGTCGTGCGGGCCAATGCCGACGGCAGTCTGATCCGCGTGGGCGACGTGGCCGACGTGCGGCTGATCTTCGAGGACATCCCCACGGCCAGCTATGTCGACGGCCAGCGCGACATCATGTTCCGCATCGACAACCTCGCCACCGAGGACCTCGAAGAGATCTCGGCCTATCTGCACGACTACATCCGCGACTTCAACGCCCGTGACAACGGCTTCCGTCTGGACTACATGCACGACTTCCTCGACACGCTGCGCGGTCAGCTCAACATCCTCTACAGCAACGGTCTGGCCGGCATGCTGCTCGTGGTGCTGTGTCTGTCGCTGTTCCTGAGCTTCCGCCTGTCGGTGTGGGTGGCGTGGGGTATCCCGATGGCCTTTCTGAGCATGTTCGTCGTGGCGGCGCTCATGGGGCTGACCATGAACTTCATCTCGGTCTTCGGCATGATCCTCATCGTGGGTATTCTGGTCGACGACGGAATCGTCATCAGCGAGAACATCTACACGCGCTTCCAGCAGGGGCTGACGGCGCGGCGTGCGGCTGTCGAGGGGGCCATGGAGGTGCTGCCCGCCGTGCTGGTGTCGGTGCTGACGACGCTGGTGGCCTTCCTGCCGATCCTCTTCATTCAGGGCAACCTCGAGATGATGTACGAAATGGCCGTCGTGGTGATCGTCTGCCTCTTCTTCTCGCTGCTCGAGAGCATGTTCATGCTCCCCTCGCACTGCGCCTCGCCCAAGGTGCTGGCCCCGCCTTCGAAGAGCAATCTCTACGGACGGATCCGCGGCGGGTTCGACCGCGGTCTGAACTGGATCTCCGAGCGCATCTATCAGCCCTTCGTACGCTGGGCGCTGCGGCATACGACCGTGGTGCTGGCCTGCCTGATGGGATGCTTCCTGTTGACGGCCGGACTGATCGGCGGCGGACGCATCGGCTTCACGATCCTCCCCTCGATGAACGAAGACAACTTCAACATCGAACTGGCCATGAAGCCCGGCACGAACAACGATCAGTTGGTGGCCGAACTCAAACGCATCGAATCGGTCGTCTGGCACGTCGACTCGATGCTCATGGAGCGCTACCACGAACCGTCGTTCATCAAGCTCATCAACATGCGCACCGGCACGGCCTTCTCGGGCAGCGAAACCGGAAGCCATGCCGGATCGGTCGTCGTCTTCCTGCGTCCGCTGGATCGTTCGGAGATCGGTTCGGACGAGATCAAGGCGCTGATTTCGCGCGAACTGGGCACGGTGCCCGCAGCCTACAAGTTCGCCATCGGAGCCGGTCATCGCTTCGGTGCACAGGTCTCGATCAGCCTGTTCGGCTACGATCTGGCCACCCTCGAGCGGGCCAGTGCCGAGTTCCAGCACCGGCTGCGCGAACTGGACGCCCTCTACAACGTCATCGACAATGCGCAGCTCGGCGGTCAGGAGGTGCAGATCCGCCTCCGCCCCCTGGCCTACAGCCTCGGGCTGACCCAGCAGCAGGTCATGTCGCAGGTGCGCGAGGCCTTCTACGGTTCGCTGGCCCAGCGCCTGCAGGACGGCAAGGACGAGGTGTGGTTCTACGTCCGCTACCCGGATTCGGACCGCCGCACGATGGGCGATCTTGCGAAGATGATGGTCCGCACGTCGAGCGGTGAGTATCCGCTCGGCGAGCTGTGCGAACTCATCCCCGGACGCAGCGTGCTGTCGATCAACCACTACAACGGCCGCAAGGAGATCCGTGTCGACGCCTATATGGAGGATGCCACGGCCTCGGTGCTGCCCGTCATGGAGGAGATCGAGACCAACATCCTGCCCGACATCCTCGAGCGTTATCCCGACATCACCTACATGCAGCAGGGGCAGATGAAGGACATGCGCGACGAGATGGAGACGATCAAGAGCTTCTACATGGTGGCGGTGTTCATCATCATCATGATCCTGGTGATCTACCTGCGCTCGACGCTTCAGATGGTGCTCGTCATGCTGATGATCCCCGTGGGGTGCATGTCGGCCATCTGGGGCCACTGGATCGAGGGGGCGCCGCTCTCGATGATGACCATCTGGGGCATGGTGGCCCTGTCGGGTACGATCATCAACGACGGCGTGGTCTTCATCTCGCGCTACAACGACTGTCTGAAACTCTCGATGAAGGTCGACGAGGCGATCCTCGAGGCGGCGCGTTCGCGTCTGCGCCCGATTCTGCTCACGTCGCTTACCACCACCGCCGGACTCTTCCCGCTGATCCGCGAGGGGAGCAGTGACGCCCGTTTCGTGCTGCCGATGGCCATCACGCTGGGCTACGGCATCCTCTTCGGCACGTTCTTCATCCTGACCTGCTTCCCGGTCTTCCTCAAGGTGGCCAACCGAGCCAAGCTCTTCTTCGTGCGGCTGCGCCACCCGGAGCGTACGCCCGAGAGTGTCGAGACGGCCGTCAAGGACCAGTTGCGCAATGCGGACTTCTAAACGATGAAAACCATGAAACGATATCTCTGGAGTGTGGTCCTGCTGGCGGGACTGGCGGTCGGGGCCCGGGCGCAGCAGTCGGATGCATTGACCCTGGCCGACGCCATCGGCATCGGACTCGAATACAACTACGGCATCCGCGTCGGAGTCCTGCAGACGCAAACGGCCGAGATCAACAACACGTGGGGCGCCGCCGGGCTCTATCCGTCGGTGGCCGTGGGGGCGAGCGCCAACTGGAGCCGCACCTACCCGCAGGGCGATGGACGCGACGACTTCTCGACAACCGTCGTGCAGCCGAGTGCCGACGTGTCGTGGGTGCTTTTCGGCGGCTTCCGCGTGTGGCGCACCAAGTCGAAGCTCGACCTGACGCAGCAGCAGGCCGAGGGCTCGCAGACGGTGCTGGTCGAGAACACGCTGCGGTCGATCATTGCGGCCTACTACCAGGCGGTTCTTGAGGAGGAGAAGGTCTCCATCTCGCGTGAACTGATGGATGCGTCGTACGACCGTTATCAGCGCGAGGAGCGAGCCTCGGAACTGGGCGTGGTGCGCAATCTGGAGCTGTTCCAGTCGAAGAACGTCTGGCTGCAGGACCGTGCGGACTTCCTGAGCCAGCAGAACCGCAGCGAGGAGGCCCGTCGCCAACTCGGCTACCTGCTCGCCGGCAAGGATGGCTGGACGTGGCGGCTTGCGGATACGATCCCGATGATCGAGGAGCATTTCGACCTGGCCGAACTGCACCGCATCGCCCAGGAGGACAACACCTCGATCCGCAACCAGTACGTTGCCATCCGTCTGCGCGAGGAGGAGACGCGGCTGGCCCGTTCGGACTACTATCCGAGTCTGAGCGTCGGGGCCGGGGCCTCCTACGGCTACAACCGTGCGTCGGGGATCTCGACCCGGCAGATTCAGCCTTATATTTCGGCCAAACTCTCGTTCACGCTCTTCAACGGGAGCGTGCGGCGGCGGGCCGTGCGCATCGCCGAGATCAACCGCCAGGCCGAGGAGCTTTCGCTCGACGACATGCGTCTGACGGTCAATTACGATGTCGACCGTCAGCACAGCGCCTATCTGTTGTGCCGCGAACTGGTCGACCTGCGCGAGGAGCAACTCGCAACGTCGCGTCTGAGTCTGCGCATTGCCGAGCAGCAGTTCCGCGACGGTACACTGTCACAATTCGATTTCCGCGACGTGCAGATCGCCTACTTCAATGCGGCGGTGAATCTCCTGTCGGCGCGTTACGATCTGGTGATGGCTCACGTCGATCTGTTGCAGACGCTGGGGTTGTTGTTGCGCGAAGTGCCCGGCAGCGGGGGAGTTGCCCCGAAGCCGTGACCGTGCCTGGAAAGAGGAATGCTGCGGCCGGATCCCACATGACGGGGTCCGGCCGTTGTTTTCGATGTCGTTTCCCGGTTGTGCTGCCGGCCGGGGCAACGGCATTTTGATCCTTTGGTATATGACCTGTGTGCCGCGAAGTACGATCGAAAGATCCCGAAGCGAGAAAGTCTTGCCAAAGGTTGCATTTGTCAAAAAAAGATTATCTTTGTTCAACAAAGGAACTGTTACGGGCACAACGGCTGGCTCCGAGACGGTCGCTTCCGTCGGCGGAGGCCGCCGAACGGAGGGTTGCGGCGGCGGACGGATCAGAGCGTTGTGGACGGATTGCGGCGGCGACAAACGGATCGAAGCGCTGTGGCTGAGGACGGATCGCGACGGCGGAATCGAAATGCCGTGGCGGTGGATGGCTCCCGCCGGTGGGTGACCGTCAGTTCCGCGAAGCGGATGCCCGCCGGCGTCCCGTGTGTTGAACTTGTGCCCTGTTGGGATGGAGAACGAACGGTTGCATCTGACCCTTACCTCGTCCGAATTCGGAAAACTCTTTTCCGAGTTCAAGCCTCGCTTTATGGCGGTGGCCTGTCGCTATGTGCGCAATGCAAATGTCGCTGAGGACATCGTCGCCGACAGTTTCATCGCCTTCTGGGGATTCGCGAAAGCCTGCCCGAGGATCTCAACATCCCGGCCTATATTCTGACAACGGTCAAGAATCGCTGTCTGAATCACCTTCATGCCGAACTGAGGCACCGGCAGCTCGAACGGAATCTCCATCAAACCCGTCAGCGGCTGTTGCAGGCCGACATCCGTTCGCTTGCGGCGTGTGATCCCGAGCGGATCTTCTCCCGGGAGATCCAGCTGCTGATGGCCGGGGCCCTGGCCCGGATGGGGGTGGTGACGCGCAACGTCTTCCTGCTGAGCCGCAACGAGGGCAAAACCTACCGGGAGATTGCCGACGAACTCGGCATTTCGGTCAGCCGGGTCAATTTCGAGATCCGCCGGGCCCTCGATCTACTGCGCGTCGAATTGAAGGATTATCTCCCCGTGACGCTTATCATCTGGCTCTTCACCCACCGGTTTTGACTTCAGGCTGCGGTCTCTCGCGGACGCTTGTTCTGCGCAGCGGAGCGGCCGGTCTCGTTTCGTATGTGCCCCGTGCTCTTCCGCTCGGGGCCTCTCTTTGTGCTTGCATTCCGAAGCACGCGGCAGTGAGACCTCCGATGAATCCGTTCCCGAGGGCTTCTGGGGTGGGTAGCGGCCTTCGGATGAAAAAAATTCACTTTTTTACTACTGACCTCGTCCGGTTGTTTGTTATTCTAATACAACACCGACAACCATGGATGATCTGACGCTCCAAAAATACCTGCGAAACGAACTCCCGGAACAACAACTCGTCGAGGTCCTCGACTGGCTCGATGCTTCGCCCGAGAATCAACGACGGCTCGACCGTCTGGACTATCTCTCGAATCTGGGGATCCTCTACGGACCGACCCCGGACGAATCCCTCCGACAGCCGCGGGCAATGTCCCGCTGGAGACGGACCCTGCGTTGGAGTGCGGGCCTTGCCGCGGGTCTTCTGCTCGGTCTCGTGGGGAGTTATCAGTTGTCCGAACGGGCCCTCGAACGGCGGTCGCAGGAGTTCATGGCCATCACCGCTCCGAGCGGGCAGAGCCTGTCGGTGACCCTGAGCGACGGATCCCGCGTCTGGCTCAATGCCGGTTCGACGCTCGAATACCCGACGCTCTTCTCCGACCGCAGGCGCCGGGTGAAGATCCTCGGTGAGGCGATGTTCGAGGTGACGCACGATGCCGAACGGCCGTTTGTCGTCGAGACCTTCGCCTGCGAGGCCGAGGTGCTCGGCACGAAGTTCAACCTGTTGGCCGATACGGCGAAACGGCGTTTTTCGGCCGCCTTGCTCGAGGGGCGGCTGAAGATCCGCAACCTGCAGCAGGAGGACGAATGCCTGATCCTGACGCCCGACGAGGCGGTCAATCTGGTCGACGGGCATCTCCGCCTGGAGAAGATCTCCGATCCGGACGACTTCCGCTGGGTCGACGGTCTGATGAACCTCAACGGGCTGACCTTTGCCCAGGTGATCGAAAAGCTGGAGCGCTACTACGGTGTGCGGATCGAAACCGATCTCCCGGGCGGTGTCTCGCAGCGCCGCTACCACGGCAAGATCCGCGTTTCGTACGGCATCGACCATGCGCTGGATCTCCTGCAGATGATGACCTCGGACTTCACCTACGCACACGACCCCGAAACCAATACGATTTACATCAAAACCCGAATCTGACTGCCTATGGACTGACCCGACCCGCCCCCCCCCAACCTTTTGACCTGTTTGCCTGTCGGAAAAAGGTCCGCGGATGTGGCAGCATCCGCGGACCGCAGGACAGGCCGCCTTACGAAAGCTAACCTACCTATCCTTACGACAAATTTATGAAAAAATCAAGAATCGGGCAACTCGGCTGCCTGATTGCACGGCTTGTCTGTGTGCTATGCTGGGTCACCGTTTCCTGGGCCCAGAGCCGGGAAATGACCGTACGGCTTGACATGACGGACGTTCCGATGAAACGCGTCATGGACGAAATCGAACGGCAGACCGGACTCCTGTTTCTCTACACCAGCGAGGTCGACACGAACCGACGTGTCTCACTGCATGTCGATCGTCGACCGCTTGACGAGGCGCTCACGCTGCTTTTCCACGATACGGAGATTGTCTATCGGATTGCGATTCCGAACATCGTGCTTTCGAAGCGCCCGGCCTCGACTCGTCCGTCGACGGTGACGGGCGTGGTGAGGGATGCCGACGGTGCGGCGATCGTCGGTGCGACGGTCCTCGTGCAGGGCACGACCCTCGGAACGACCACGGCTCTCGACGGATCGTTCTCGCTGACGATTCCCGCCTCGGTCGAACGGCCCGAACTCTCGGCTCGCTTTATCGGCTGCCGGAGCGAGACGATCCCGGTCGGCAACCGCTCGATGTTCGACATCGTGCTGAAACCCGAGACCGTCGAGGTGGAGTCGGTCGTGGTGACGGCCCTGGGCATCAAGCGCTCGGAGAAGGCCCTCTCGTACAACGTCCAGCAGGTCTCGGCGGAGGCAATTGTCGCCAACCGGGACGCCAACTTCATCAATTCGCTCAACGGCAAGGTGGCCGGGGTGACGATCAACGCCTCGTCGTCGGGTGTGGGCGGCGCCTCGAAGGTCGTCATGCGCGGTCAGAAATCCATTTCGCAATCGTCGAACGCCCTGTATGTGATCGACGGCGTGCCGATGTTCACCAAGGCCCGCGACGGCGGCACGGAGTTCGCCTCGCAGGGTACGACCGATCCCATTGCCGACATCAACCCCGAGGATATCGAGTCGATCTCGGTGCTGACGGGTGCCGCGGCCGCCGCTCTCTACGGTTCGGACGCCGCCAACGGCGCCATCGTCGTGACGACGAAGAGCGGCAAGGTCGGACAGCTCTCCATCACCGCTGCGGCGGGGGTCGAGGTGATGGATCCCTTTGTCCTGCCGCGGTTCCAGAACCGATACGGTACGGGCAATCTCTCGACGCCGATCAACGTCACCAGTTACAGTTGGGGACCCCGTCTCAATGCGGTCAACCGCATGGGGTATGATCCGCGCCGGGATTATTTCCGTACGGGCGTCACCCATACCGAGAACGTCTCGCTGTCGACCGGTACGGAGCGCAACCAGACCTATCTGTCGGCCGCGGCGGTCAATTCGCGCGGAGTCGTCCCCAACAACCGTTACGACCGCTACAACTTCACGTTCCGCAACACGACGTCGTTTCTCAACGACCGCATGAAGCTCGATGTCGGGGCCAGTTACGTCCTGCAGAAGGACCTGAACATGATCAACCAGGGTACGTACAACAATCCCCTGACCGGCGCCTATCTCTTTGCACGCGGCGGTGACTGGGAGACGGTCCGCATGTATGAGCGTTACGATCCGGTGGACAAGATCTCGAAACAGTACTGGCCGATGGGCGACGGCAGCATCACGATGCAGAACCCCTACTGGGCCAACTACCGCAACCTGCGCTCGAACCGAAAGGACCGGTACATGCTCAATGCCCGATTGGCGTACGACGTGCTGGACTGGCTGAACGTGTCGGGGCGCATCCGCATCGACCATTCGCACAACACCTACCGCGAGAAGATGTACGCTTCGTCGAACGTGCAGCTCACCGAACAGTCGTCGAACGGTCTCTACGGCGTGACCCGCATGATCGACCGTCAGGTCTACGGTGATGCGCTGGTGAACGTCAACAAGACGTTCGGAGACCGGTGGTCGCTGCAGGTCAACTTCGGCGCGTCGTTCTCCGACATGAAGAACGATGCGATGAAGATCCGCGGACCGATTGCCGACGGATCCTCGGGCGAGAAACAGGGGCTGGCCAACGTCTTCAGCCTGCAGAATCTGAGCAATTCGACCAAGACCACGCGTCGCGAGGAGGGTTGGCGCGAACAGACGCAGTCGCTCTTCGCCTCGGTCGAGCTGGGCTTCAAGGGCTCGTACTACCTGACGCTCACCGGGCGCAATGACTGGCCCTCGCAGCTGGCCGGTCCTCATTCGAACGCCTCGTCGTTCTTCTATCCCTCGGTGGGACTGTCGGTCGTGCTCTCGCAGCTCATACCGAACATGCCCGAGAACCTCTCCTATGTCAAGTTGCGCGGATCGTTCGCCTCGGTGGGCGTGGCCTTCGAGCGCTACATCGCCAACCCGCTCTATGCGTGGAACGAAAGCGGCCTGTCGTGGAATACCCAGACGCAGTATCCGGCCTATCATCTGAAGCCCGAACGCACGAAGTCGTTCGAGGTGGGGTTGACGATGCGCTTCCTGCGCCACTTCAACCTCGACGTGACCTATTACGTCTCCCATACGCAGAACCAGACCTTTGATCCTCAGCTGTCGGGCGGTACGGGTTTTTCGTCGATCATCATCCAGTCGGGTAACGTCCGCAACCGCGGGCTGGAACTGTCGCTCGCATACGGCAACGAGTGGGGCAGTGTCGCCTGGGAGTCGAACTTCACCTTCTCGGCCAACCGCAACCGGATCCTCTCGCTGGCCAACAACGTCATCAATTATGCCACGGGAGAGCGTTTTTCGATCGAACGGCTCAACATGGGCGGTCTGGGCGATGCGCAGTTCCTGCTCGAGGAGGGCGGCACGCTGGGCGATCTCTACTCGCGCCGCGACCTGCGCTACGACGAAAACCGGGCGATCTATGTCGATGAAAACGGAGCCGTTTCGACCGAGACGATTCAGGACGTGAGCCGCTACGTCAAGCTGGGTTCGGTGCTTCCCGATGCCAATCTGTCGTGGCGCAACGATCTGCGATGGAAGAACCTCACGTTCGGCTTCATGGTTTCGGCGCGTCTGGGCGGTGTGGTCTTCTCGCGCACGCAGGCCATGCTGGATCTTTACGGCGTCTCGGAGGCCACGGCTGCGGCCCGTGATGCGGGCGGTGTGCGGATCAACGGCGGTGATGTGGTCGACCCCTACACCTGGTATTCGGCCATCGCCGGCGGCAACTCCATCCCGCAGTTCTACACCTACTCGGCCACGAACGTGCGACTGCAGGAGGCTTCGATCAGCTACACGATCCCGAAACGCAGGCTTCGCGACGTGTGCGAAATCACTCTCTCGCTCGTGGGCCGCAACCTGTGGATGATCTACAACCGGGCGCCGTTCGATCCCGAGTCGATCGCCACCACGGGCAACTACTATCAGGGTATCGATTACTTCATGATGCCGTCGCTGCGCAGCGTCGGATTCAATCTCCGTTTCAAATTCTAAATCGTCTCACGATGAAATACCTCATCATCAGGGCTGCATTCGCCCTGGCGGTCGTGTGCGGGGCAGGAGCTTGCACGAAAAACTACCTCGAGATCAACAGCAATCCCTACGAAGTCTCGAAGGATCAGATGAAGGCCAAGGATTACGCCATTGCCTCGGGCCTGGCGGCCATGTTCGGCACGGTGATCTCCACCGACGTCAACACGGCCCAGTTTACGGACTGTCTGCTGGGCGGCACGCAGGGCGGCTACTACGCCGATTCGAACAACGGCTGGACAAGCACCATCTCCAAATACAATCCGACGGACGACTGGACCCGCGTCTTCCTGTACAGCGACCGGGTCATTCCGCAACTCTACGGCAACCTGTCGAACGTCGAGGGCATCTCGGATGATCCGCTGGTGCGTGCAATTCTCAAGATCGTGAAGGTCTGTGTCCTGAGCCGCGTGACCGACACCTACGGCCCGATTCCCTATTCGGAGATTGGCCGCACGGGCAAGATCCAGGTGGCCTACGACCCGCAGCCGAAGGTCTATGCGCAGATGTTCGACGAACTGGACGAGGCCATCGCCCTGCTCGATGCCAACCTCGAACGCAGCATCATCCCGACGACCGATCAGGTTTTCGACGGTTCGGCCCGCAAGTGGTGCCGCTTTGCCAATTCGATGAAGCTGCGTCTGGCCCTGCGCATCGTCTACACCGATTTCCGCAGTTCGAAGGGGCTCTCGCCGCAACAGATCGGCGAGCAGGCCGTGGCCCATCCCGTGGGGGTCATGCGTTCGAACGACGACAATGCGCAGCTCTCGCCGCGGGCCTTTGGCAAGGACGGCAATCCGCTCTACACGGCCTGCATGTACAATACGCCGGCCGGATCACTTACCGGTGGCGATTCGCATGCGGCGGCCGACATCGTCTGCTACATGAACGGCTATCGCGATCCGCGGCGCGAAAAGTACTTCAGCCGGGCCCGTTTCACGGGGGAGGATGCACCCGAATATGTCGGCATGCGGCGCGGCGCAGCCATCCCGGCCCTGAGCACCGTCGGGCTGCTCTATTCGGGGATTCAGTTCGTCGAGGAACGGATGACGCCCGTGCAGTGGATGAATGCCGCCGAGGTGACATTCCTGCGCGCCGAAGCGGCGGGTGTCTTCGGCTGGCGGATGGACGGCTCGGCCCGGGATCTCTACGAGCAGGGCGTGCGTCTGTCGTTCGAGCAGTGGGGTGTGGCCGGTGTCGAGGAGTATCTGGCCGGGCAGTCGCTGCCCGAGACCTACGTCGATCCCAACGGTGGACAGGCCTCCTTCCCCGAACAGCTCTCGACGCTGGGCGTGGCCTGGAACGACGCCGCCTCGAAGCGGGAGATGCAGGAGCGTATCCTGATCCAGAAGTGGATCGCCAACTTCCATCTGGGCAACGAGGCCTGGGCCGACTTCCGCCGGACGGGTTTCCCGCATCTGATTCCGGCTCAGGAGCGGGTCGTGGGCAACAACACCCAGGGCATCCGCAATCTGAAGCTTGGTGCCCGCCGCATGCCCTATCCGGCCGACGAGGCAACCAACAACCCCGTCAATTATGCACGTGCCGTGGAGCTGCTCGGCGGCCCGGACAACATGTCTACCCGCATGTGGTGGGACTGCAACCCGGATGTCAAATAGTGCTAAACGTATCGAAACTTCCAATGCAAGCAATCATGAAACAGACTCTTCTTCCGATCCTGGCTGCGGTGACGCTCATGGTGTCATGCAGCGAATGGACGGATCCCCGGAACGTGGATTTCCTGCCTCGGATGACGACCCGCGATCCTGCCGAACTGGCCGCTCTGCGCGATTTCAAGGCGTCGGAACACCCCCTGATGATGATCCATGTCGAGGGGACGCCGAACGCTCCCGACCGGCAGAACCAACATCCGATGGCCATGCCCGACAGCGTCGATTTCCTGCTCATGAGCCGGGTCGACGGGCTGCATGCGTCGCTCGTGGCCGAAGTGGCCGAGGTGCGGGCGGCCAAGGGTACCCGCACGCTCAACCTGATCTCCTACGACGCCATCCGTGCGAACTGGGAGGCGTTGCGCGCCGAAGCCGAGGAGGCCGGCCGGGCGGACGAATATCCCGAGACGGCATTTGCGGAGTATTGCCGCTCGGAGACCCGCAAACAGCTGGAATACTGCCTGTCGTACGGACTGGACGGGGTGGTGGCCTCCTATCTGGGCGGTTACGATGCGGCGCCGGCCGCACCCTTCGTCCTGGAGGTCGACGCCTGGGCGAAAGAGCACGCCGACAAACTGCTCTTCCTGCGTGGTTATCCGGCCTATGTGGCCCGTATCGAGGGGCAGACGCTCGTTTCACGCTGTCGTTATGTGATCATTCTTGCCGAGGAGGCCCGGGCTTCGGTCTCGATCTCCCGCATGGTGCGCGAGCAACTGGTCGAAGGGGTTCCCTCCGATCGGGTCATTCTCGAGGCTGCCATCCCGGCTTTGGTCGACGGCGGCGAGGAGGCTCTCTCCGGCGCGGCGGTCCGAACCGCGGCCGAGTGGGTGGTGGACCCCCGGACATCCTCCACGGTCCGCTGCGACAAGCGGGGACTTTGCCTCTCGAATGCTCCGCAGGACTACTTCAACAAACCGACCTACAAACATATCCGCGAAGCGCTGGCCATCCTGAACTCCGCGGCCGACGATCCCGAATCCGAAAATTGACTCCGACCATGAAAAATAGACTTGCATTCGCCGGATACCTGCTTGTGGCTCTGGCACTGACCGCTTGCCAGGGTGACGAGGAGGGCAAATATCACTTCGAAAACCGGGTTTTCATCCCGGGAAACTCGTTCACGGAGGATCTCTTCATCAAACGCGACAATCTCGATGTGACGCGTAGCGAGAGGTGTCGTCTGGTCGTGGGCATGGCTCAGCCCGAGGCGCGCAACCTGCAGATCCGATTCCGGGCGGCTCCCGAACTGCTCGACCGTTACAGGCTCTTCTACGAGGATCCGGACGTACGGCTGCTGCCTGCCGACGGCGGTTATTACGCCTTCCCGGAACTCACGGCCACGATTCCGGCCGGAGCGGTCGAGAGCGCTCCGCTCGACGTCGTGTTCGAACACCTGGACCAGCTGCCCGTCGACGACAACCGACGCTATGTCCTGCCCGTGACGATCGACACGTCCGACGGCATGGCGGTGCTGGAGAGTGCCCGGACGGTCTATTTCCGCTTTTCGAAGGCGGCGCTCGTCAACGTTGTGGCCGATCTGCAGAACAACTGCGCATGGCCCGAATGGACCGACCGGACGGAAGCCGTCCGCGACATGGAGATGTTTACGCTTGAAGCGCTCGTCTATGCCAATTCGTTCGACCGCCCGATCTCGACGATCCTCGGTATCGAGGACTGCTTCCTGATCCGTCTGGGCGACAGCGGCCCGGCCAACCAACTGCAGGTGGCCTTTGCCGGGAAGGTCTCGCCCGAAGCCGCCTCCGTGTCGCGTGGAACGATCCCCGCCTCGCCCGACAGCCGGTTCGATCTGAAACCCTTTCGCTGGTATCATATCGCCGTGACGTTTGATCACGGAACGGTCGCAGTCTACATCGACGGCAAGCTCCGCATCTCGACCCGGGCCGAACTCTCCTCGCCGGAGGGCAAGACGGTGGCGGTCGACCGGGTCAATTTCGCCGTTCCGCATTCGGACGAGACCGACGGCAGGCCCCGCTGTTTCTGGATCGGCCATTCGTACCGTCTGAAGAGCGACGGCGATCTCTTCTACGAACGGCGTTTCGACGGCCGCATCAGCGAGGTGCGCATCTGGAACCGCGCCCTCGCGGCCGATGAACTGACGGCCGAAAACCACTTCTACAAGATCGATCCCGCCTCGGACGGACTGGTGGCCTACTGGAAGTTCGACGACCGGACCACGGGCCGGACGGTCCGCGATTACGGCCCGAACGGTTTCACGCTGACCTCCGAACGCGAAATCGACTGGCAGCCGGTCGCCCTGCCCGAACCTTGATCCGGAAACGGTGTCATGATTCTGAACCAAGCCATACTAACCTTTAATCAACCAAACAACTCATGAGAAAAACACGATTGATGTTTCTGGCGGGATTGCTCGCCATTTCGTCCCTGTCGCTGGTGTCGTGCAAGGATGCCGAGCGGGTGGACAAGCAGAACTCCTTGCGCGTGAGTCCGATGTCCGACCTTTCGTTCAAGGCCGACGGTAACGAGGATCGCCTGCTGACGATCGAAACCGATGCCGCGGCATGGAGCGTCGAGAAGAACGACTGGATCACGACCCGTCAGCAGGGCAATACGCTGACGGTCAACGTGCAGGCCAATACGGAGGAGACGCTCCGCCCGGGGCGGATCACCATTTCGGCCGGTACGGCGCGTCCGGTCCACATTCAGGTGACACAGGCGGCTGCCGAGCACGGTGAGGTCGTATTGGGCGTCACGCCGTCGGATCCGCTGGCCTTCGAGGCTGCGGGCAATGCGCCCGTGGAGCTGACGGTACGGACTACGGCCGCGGACTGGAGCTTCGCCTATCCCGAGGAGTGGCTCACGGTCGAACGAAACGCTGACAAACTGACGGTCCGGGCGATGGACAATACGGGCGGAGCTCGCGTCGGTCAGATCGTCGTCTCCGCGTCCGGGGGCGCGAAGAGCGTCAAGATCGCCGTGACCCAGAAGGCCGGCAGCGAGGATTCGGATCCGGGCGAGGCCGTCACGGGATCGCTCTCCATCTCCGACGCGACCCGCATCCAGTTCCCGGCCGAAGGAGCCGTCGCCGTGAAGAAGACGCTGACCTTCACGCTCGAAAAACCCGTGATGAACGACGTGCAGGTCGAAATCCGTTTCGACGAGCGTCGTGTCGCCGAGTACAACTTCGACCACAAGACCGAATATGTGCTCTTCCCGGTCAAGGCGCTGGCGATGGCCGACAACGGCCTGCTGACCATCCGCAAGGGCGAGACTTCGGCTTCGATCGAGGTGACGGTCAGCCCGAGCGATGAGCTGGCTTATGTGGATACCTACATGGTCCCGCTGCTGGCCGTGGTCAAAACTCCCGGACTGACGGTCAGGGACGATGCCCGCCATGTCGACCTGCTGGTTTCGAAGGCCAATTCGAAGAAGATCCGCAACATCTGCTACTTCGAGGTCAACGACTGCAATCCGCTCAATGCGCTGGAGTATCTGCTCGATGACGGACAGCCCTTCTTCGATGCCGTCGTGCTCTTCGCCGGAAACATCAACTGGAGCTCGTCGAAACAGCGGGTTTTCATGCAGGCTAATCCCAACATCCGGGCCCTGCTCGACAATTCGGAGACACTGCTTCAGCCGTTGCGCAAGAAGGGCATCAAGGTGCTGCTCGACATCCTGGGCAACCACGATCAGGCCGGAATCGCCGGTTTGACCGACTACGGCTGCGAACAGTTCGGGCGCGAACTGGCCCAGATCTGCCTCGATTACAAACTCGACGGAATCGGGTTCGACGACGAATATTCCGACTACCGCAACAACGAAACCAGCTGGTTTACCTATCCCAGCGCGCAGCAGGCTTCGCGTCTGTGCTACGAAACGAAGAAGGCGCTCAAGGAACTTTGTCCGTGGGAGACCTGGGTGCATGTCTACTATCTGAACAATCTGGGGTCGTGGCTGCCTTCGGTGACCGTCGACGGCGTGGCGCACAAACCGGGCGAATTCATCGATAACGTCTGTGCCGATTATGGCGGAGCGGCCAGCCCGGTCGACGGCATGGATCTGAGCGGCTGTGCCGGTTATTCGATCCAGCTTAATTTCGGACAGGGTATTGATGCCGATCGCGCCAAACAGCTCATGGATCGCGGTTATGGATGGATCATGTGGTTTGCATTCGACCCTTCGGGGACGGGTTCGGTGGCCAACAACCGCTGGCATTCGCTCGAGCAGTTCCGCAATCTGGCCCGGGGCTGCTACGGACAGGGTGTGCAGGATCCCCGCAACGTATACAACAAGTTGGGCGAGGGCAGTTATGATCCCGCGCCGCATCCGATTCAATGATCTTACGGGCGGAACCGGGCGGAGGGGATTCCGGAACCATCCGGAAGGCTCCTCCGCTGCGGGACCCCCTCTCTTCACGTGAACGATCGTTCCGGAAAAGTTCCGGAACAGGCCCCGGAGCCTCTCCCGGGGGAAACACCCGTCAATAGGGAACTTTCGGGATGCAGAATCTGCAACCGGCAAACTTTGTGAAAACCATGGAAATGAAACGAAATAAATTGTATCTGTTGGCGGCCTCGATGCTTCTTCTCTGCGGGGCGTGCCACAACAACGACAAGGGTATGGAGCCTCAACCCGTCGAGGAGTCCATTTCGATCAACCCCCAGACGGCAACCGTCGGCAGCAAGGGCGGCGTGGTCTCGGTGCTGGTGACCAGCAGCGGGGCCTGGACCCTTGCGGGCGACGAACAGACCTTCGTGACCCCGTCGGCGATGAAGGGCAAGGATGGCGATGCAGTCGACTTCACGGTCAAGGCCAACGACCAGGAGACGGATCGGCTGTTCAGCTATACGTTCACCTGCGGCAAGAAGAGTGCACAGCTCCGGATTACGCTCCGCAAGAAGGCGGCCGAAGCCGACGAACAGCTGGAGATCTACTTCCCCGAGGGTTCGAACCGCTTGCCGCAGGAGGGTGGCAAGGTGACGGTGCTGGTCACCAGCAGCGGAAACTGGACGCTCGAGGGACGGTCCGATTTCGTGACGCCTTCGGCCACGAGCGGCGAGGATGGTGCCGAGGTGGTGTTCGACGTGGCGGCGAATCCGTCCGAGCAGGAGGCGACGGCCGATTACCGCTTTCGCCTCGGGGATCGGGAGGTGCCGTTCCGGATCACGGTGGCGGGAGGCATTCCCGAACGCATCGAAGTCGTTTCGAAATCCGAGATCCGGCTGGCCAGCGGGGCTGACGACCGGGTGGCCGTGAAGCTGAAGACCAACGTCGACAGCCGCGACCTCACGGCGGAGATCTCGGGGGCCGATGACGGTTGGCTGACGTGGACGATTGCCCGTCCGTCGGAGGATACGTCGGAGAGTGACGTGACGGCCTATTTTGCCGTGCGGCAGAACGATGCTGCCTCGTCGCGCGAAGCCACGGTCAAGATCCGGGGTCGCCGCAGCGGCGAAGTTGTCCTGAAGTTCACACAGGCGGTTCAGACCCGGCTCGAAGCCGAAAAGACGGCCTATTTCCTCAGTCCCGAGGCTCAGAAGATCGACGTTCCGGTGACGGCCAATGTCGAGTTCGACGTGTCGCCGGATGCGTCGGGCAACGGCTGGCTGACCTGTGACGGTTACTCGGACGGCGCCCTGCACTTCTCGGTTGAGGCTCTCGGCGGAGTGGCGGCCCGTACATGTGCCGTGACGCTGACCGAAAAACCGGCTCCGGACAATGCCTCTCCGCAGACGCTTGTCATCACGTTGACGCAGAAGCCCAAGGGGCTGATCGAACGGGTCGCCGACATGCGCAAGTCGCGCTGCTACTTCCCGTCGTTGAAGAATGCGGCGGCGCTCAACGACATCAAGTCGTCGGGAACGATGGAGGCGCTGGTCAACATCCAGGAGGCCCGCAGTACGGGCAGTCTGTCAACGATCATGGGCATCGAGGACCGCTTCCTGCTGCGCATGGGTGATACGGGCGTCGAGTGGAATCAGTTGCAGCTGGCCACCTATAACAACAACGTCTCGGATCCCGCGCTGACCCTCTCCGAACTGAACAAGTGGTATCACATCGCCGTGACGTGGAACGATTACCGGATCTTTTTCTACATCGACGGCAAGCTTGTCTATGAGGATTTTCTGGTGCTGTACGAGAATCTGAATCTCGGTGTGATCTACCGCGGTTCGGAGAGCGATTCCAACCGCTCCTTCTGGATCGGTTATTCGTACGATGCGGGGCGTTATTTCCCGGGTTACATGGCCGAGGTGCGTATTTGGAACCGGGCGCTTTCCCAGGAGGAGATCCGTTCGGAGAATCACTTCTATTCGGTGCCGGAGGATTCGCCGGGGCTGGTCGGTTACTGGAAGCTCAACGAAGAGTCGGGCTTCGAGGTCAAGGATCATTCGCCCTCGGGCAACCACATGCGCAGCGAGCACAACGTGCGTACGCAGGGCAACAAGCAGGTCGGTACGCCCGGGTTGAACTACGTGGAGATGAATCTGCCCTGATCCGTGGGCAGCCCCTGAGCGTGGCAGCCGGTCCCTTCGGGGATCGGCTGCCATTTTCTATGGGATGAAATGTATTATTTATTTAGTCTTTTTATGTTATAAAAAAGTCTTTTTATTATACAAAAACGGTCTCTATTGAATCAATTCGGTTGTAGCATTCTGCAAAAATAAGGACGATTTTTGATAAACAAACCGGGGTTTTTGTGGATTTTGGTCGATCTTATGCCAAAAATAATTGTTCTTTTTTGCTGTTTTTTGGTGGATGACAGCTCCCTTCCCGTCGAAGCCAGATATGGTGATGTTTGGCTTCCGGGATTGGATTTATATCGCTTTATATCAGTTTGTTAATTTATTATATGTGCAGTGGGGAAGGATTTTGTCCAGCATATGAAGGATGATTTTCCGGTAGTTTCATCTATAAAATAGTGTATGAATTGTCTGTTAAGCCTTTCCTGATGGCTGAATCCGGCGCGAAAACAAACCCTTCAGAGCCGAATTATGTAAAAATTAGCAGAATTGTTTGGTTATATAGTCGCTTTTGTTTACATTTGTATCTGTGCTGTATCGTTTCTTATTGTCTTGACAAGAAACTTCGGGGTGGTGTGAGAGAGTTTGATTGCATAAACTACTAAAAACCAAATTTCTATGAGCAGCGACAAAACGGTGATCCCGGGGATGGGCAACTCTTTTGACCGTCAAGAAACTTCCGCATCCATGAATCCCGCGGGAATGCCGAATGCCAATTATGGCGGAACCCATTTCCCGGGTATGAATGCTAACCCGCAGGCCTCGGCCAATTCCATGACAGAGACGCACAAACCAATCATGGGATTCCTCTACAGCGTCTCGCGTACCGTTTGCGGCGAATACTGGCCCCTGTATATGGGTCTGAATACGATCGGACGTGCTACGACCTGCTCCGTGCGGCTTGCCGAAGCTACGATCTCGGACAATCATGCCGAAATCGTGATCCGCCAAATGAAAAACCCCGACTCCGTGCTGGTCTCCATCCGGGACTCCCGTTCGACCTGCGGTACGCTGCTCAACGGCAGTTCGCTGGGATTCGACGCCCAGGAGTGCCACAACGGTGACATCATCACCTTCGGCGAACACTACGAATTCTACTTTATCCTCATCGATGCCAAGTCGTTGGGCCTCGAACCGCGTCCGGACTTTATCCCGGCCGGCAATATCCCCATGCAGCCCGGTATGGGCGGCATGCCTCCCATGTTCGGCGGCGCACCCATGGGCGGTGCTCCTATGGGCGGTGCAACCATGCCCGGAATGGGTGGCGGGATGTACGGAGGCGGCTTCGGATACCCGACGCAGCAATATCCCATGGGCGGCGGTAACGCCTATCCGGCCGAACAACCTTCGGCTCCTTCGGGCGGTGGAACGAAAATCATGCCCGCGATGAAGAAATAACGCCGCTCTTTTCCCCTGAAATCATACCCGACGCATGTTGCCGGTCGTGGTGTACCCGAACTCTCCGTTGATTTATCTGTTCGTCGGCGGAAGCTGGTACCTCTATAATCCGTTGGATCCTCCGCTGGGAAGCGGAGCCATGGGAACGGTTTATCTGGGCATCAAGTGCTCGTCGCGCGATCATGTGGCCGTCAAGCGGGTGAGGGACGAATATGCCGAAGTGTTCCAGGTGCGCGAATGCGCCCGACGCGAGGCTTCGCTGGTCTTCCAGCACCCGAATATCGTCCGGATGATCGGTCTCTGCGAACTCCCCGACGGGCACGGCCCGATGTTCATCCTGAGCGAATACGTCGCCGGGGTCACCTTCGAGGATCATGCCCGATACCGGCTCGCATTCCTGCCCGACGAGGAGCGTACGCGACGCATCGTCGAGCAGATCCGCCCGATCCTCTCCGCGTTGCAGTATCTGCACGACAACGGGATCGTACACAAGGATATCAAACCGTCGAACATCATGATTGACAGCCGATCCTGCGTGAAGCTGATGGATCTGGGCGTAGCCAATTACTTCGTGGATGCACGCGGCGGGATGCCCGGTTTCATCGGAACACCGAAATATGCGGCTCCCGAACAGATCCCGGACGGCTGTCAACCGGCACACGTCGATGCGCGAAGCGATATCTATGCCTTCGGGGTCACGCTCTACGAGTTGATTACGGGTCAGAATCCCTTCGATGCGAACACCGCCGAGGAGATTTTCCGGAATCAGAAGTACAAGGAGTTGCCCGAACATCCGCTCCTGCCGCCATTGCTCTATGCGGTGATCCGCCGTGCGGTCGAGAAGGCGCCCGAACGACGCTATGCTTCGGCCGCCGAAATGGCACAGGCACTCGACGGCTATCTCTCGCAGTGCAACCCGAATCGCGGCAGAGGTCCCGCATCGGTTTGGGCAGGCGGACTCGGTATCGGATGGATGATCGGGGGAATCGTGCTGGCGGCAGCAGGGCTGCTCTTGCTGCTCGTTGCACTCTTATTCTGAGATTTGGATGGAACTTATCAAGACTGAATTCCCGCTTAAGGGCCTGGTTGAATCCCGGATCGGCGGTCGCTCCGAGAATCAGGACAACTACGGCTTTTGCGATGCCCCGATTGGAGCCGTCGTGGTGGTATGCGACGGAATGGGCGGCATGCAAGGGGGCCGTGTGGCCTCGATGATCGCCGTCAACAGCATCCTCGACTTCATCCGCTCGGTGCCCGAAAGCGCCGATCCGAGCGATACGCTGACCAATGCGATCCGCAAGGCGCACGGCGATATCCTGCAGGCCGGTCACCAGAATCCCGAACTCTACGGAATGGGCACGACGGTCACGGCCGCCATCTTCTCCCGACAATGTGCCGTGGTGGCCCATGTCGGTGACAGCCGGATCTATCAATTGCGCAACCGCCGGAAGATTTTCCGCACGTTCGACCATTCGATGGTCTTCGAGATGGTCAAGAGCGGCATCCTGACCGAAGAACAGGCCCGGCTCTCCGACAAGTCGAACATCATCCTGCGGGCGCTGGGCGTCTACGGCGAGATCGTTCCCGACATCGAGGTGCTGCCCTATCGGAAGGGGGACCGCTTCGTGTTGTGTACGGACGGCTTCTGGGGCAGCATGTCCGAGCCCAGACTCATCGCCTGTCTGTCGGACAAGCGCATCGATCTGGCACTCGAAAAAACGGCCGATCTCGTGGACCGGATCGGACACAAGAAGGGCGGCAATCACGACAATCTGACGGCCGCCATCGTCGAAATGAAGATAAACTCCTTAATGAAAGAGAAGATGAGCAAGATGGTGAAAATCACGCTGGCGGTGCTTTCCGTACTGTTGCTGGCCAGCGTCGCGCTGAACGTATACCAGTTTGTGACGAGAAACCGGGCAAAGCAGGTCGTGCCGACCGAACAGCGCGACGATGCGGCGACGCCAGCCTCGAAACCCGCCGAATCGGCAGCTCAGGACAAGAAGGTGTCCGGTTCCGAGAAGGCCGAAAAACCGAAAGCCGAAGCCAAGTCCGCCGACAAAGCCCCGCAGGAGGGTGAGGAGGCCGAAACGAAGAAAGAGTGAAAATCAAAAAAAGAGTATAAACGATGAAAAAAATTTTGACCATCGGCCGGAATCCGGCGTGCGACATCTGCATTCCGGATTCGTCGAACGTCGTCAGCCGCGAGCATGCCGTGCTGGAGATCGGCAAGGGCGGCAAGTATTACCTCATTGACAAGAGCCGCAACGGTACGTATGTCAATGGCATCAAGATGTCGGCCAACGAACGGATTCCCGTTTCGCGCCAGGATGAGATCTCCTTTGCGCACGTGGGTACGCTGGACTGGTCGCTGGTCCCGAAAAACAATGCGACGACCGTCTGGGTGGTCTCGGCGATTGCGGCCGTGGTGGTGCTCGGACTGGCCGGATGGGGCATCGCGACGCTGGTCGGACCGTCGCAGGGGAAGATCAATATCTACGGCAGTCAGTCGGCTCCCGAACGCTGGGACGATCCGCAGGCAATGACGGAGAGCCCGGAGCCCGAAACCCCGGCACAACCGGCCGATTCCGTGGCCAAGGAGACCCCCGAAGCCGTCCAGCCCGTCCCGAAACATCCGTCGACGAAGAAACCCGGAAAAAAGAAAACCGAGCAGCCGGATGACAAAGAGCAGGAGTGGGTGGATGCTCTGTACTAATTGCGCATAATCGTTAAAATTTAAATAAGATGAGACTTTATACTATCGGTCGGTCTGCTCAGTCCCAGATCGTTTTGAACAGCGAATTCTGCAGTTCGAACCATGCCGAACTGCTCGTGCTCGACAACGGAGACATGCTGCTCACGGACAAGGGCAGCAGCAACGGAACCTATGTCAACGGTTCGAAAATCGCCCCCGGAAAAGAGGTCCGCGTCACGCGTCTCGATACGGTGACCTTCGCCAACGAAAAACTGAACTGGGCGCTGGTGCCGGTGATTCAGCAGGGCGACGTCAAACGGATCATCAGCATCGGAACCAATCCGCTGAACACCATTCAGCTGCACAGCCCCATGGTGAGCCGTTTCCATGCCACCGTCAAGCAGAAGAACGACGGCCGCTGGTTCATCTGCGACCACAGCTCGAACGGCACGAGCGTCAACGGCGTGATGATCCCCAAGGATCAGGATTTCCCCCTCAAGAAGCGCGACGTGATCAAGTGCGCCGACGAACAGATCGTCAACCCGATCGGTTCGGCCGCCGATTCGAAATCTCGCCCCAGAGCATGGGGAGGTCTGATTGCCGGAGGTACGGTCGCCGCACTGGTGGTGATCGGCGTGGTGGTCTATTTCTTCTTCTTTTCGTGGACCGAGTCGCGGATCTACAAGACCTACTCCCCGGCTACGGCCGCCATCATCACGAGCTACTACTACACCATCTCCTCGCCCGATATCCAGACGCTGCGGATTGTCTGGGACGAGAAACTGCAAAAGTGGGTCAATCTGGAGGAGAGCAACGAGCGGATGATCTCGGCCGCCACCGGATTCTTCATCTCCAAGGACGGCGTCATCGTATCGAACCTGCATGTGGCCAAACCCTGGCAGTTTGATGCCAAACTCGAGGTGCTCAAGTCCAAGTACCGGGAGATCGTGCGCGATATCTTCGGCATCGATGTGGCTGCGGCCGACGTGCAGATCGACGGCTTCATGGACAATATCATCCTGGTGCCCAACGGCCAGATCATCGATCAGACCAACGCGATCCGCTGCCGGAACATCTATTCGAGCAAGTCGAAAGAGGTGGATCTGGCCATCTTCCAGACGATGAACAACCGGCTGCCCGACGGAGTGACCTATATCCCGGTGTCCCGGATCCAGAATGAGGATCTTCCCGTCGGCACGCAGGTCTATGCCATGGGCTTCCCGATGCTCGAGATGCTCCAGGATATCGGCGATTTCGAGAAGATGCCCTCCAAACCGCTGCAGGCCAACGGCGTCTCGGGCGACATCACGCAGAACAACCACAAGGTGGAGTACGGTCTGAGCGTCCCGATCGCCGAAGGATCGAGCGGATCGCCGGTCTTCGACAGCAAGGGCCGTCTGGTGGGTGTCGTCGATGCGGGCATCACCAATACCCAGGGATTCAATTTCGCCGTCAAGGCCCGCTATATCAACCACCTGCTGAAGGAGGCCCAAGAAGAGTATTAAACCGCGGGATGTCAGGTTCTCCTGCATAATTACGAACATCAAACATGACGACCAGATTTATTGCGATATGCGGCGCCTTCGTGGCCGGCTTGAGCCCGTTGGTTGCGCAGAATATCGATCAGGTTTATGTGAAGGACGGCTCCGTGTACGAAGGCTACATTTCGGAGCAGATCCCCGGCAAGAGCCTCTCGGTGACCACCGAGAAGGCTACGCTGGTGGTCGAATCGTCCGACGTGGTCTCGATCGAATACCTCTCCCGGCGCGTTGAGGAGCTTCCCGAACGGCTGCAGGAGTGGATCGACGAAAACCGGGATTCGGAGGAGCGTGTGAACGTGGCGACGGTCTCGCTGCGCAACGACCGTCAGCTGCACGATGTGATCGTGCTGGAGCAGGGTGCCCGGCTCAAACTGCTCTCGATGGCCGACGACTGCTTTACGCTTGCGTGGTCCGAGATCCTCCGAACGACCAAAACCGCAAATTCCGAAGAGGCCGAGGCCGGCATCCGCGACATCATCACGATGAAGGACGGAACCCGCTACGAGGGGCAGATCATCGAACAGTTGCTGCCCGAAGCCGAGATCAAGATCCGTGCGCTCGACGGGGTGATTTATGCCGCCGACATGAAGCAGGTCCGGAGCATCAGCTCCGAACGGATCGATGTCGAGATCCCGCTGTGGCGGCAGACCCCGCTGCTGGATCGCGTCGAACTCAAAAACGGGGACGAAATCGAGGGCTTCATCCTCTCGCGCCGCGTGGGGAGCGAGATCTCGATGATCGACCGGCAGACGGGCGACGAGCGGACAATCCCGCTTTCCGAGATTGCCGTCTATCGCAAGTCGGTCAACTCCGCGTACGATCCCGCCGCCGAAGCGGAAGAGGAGTCTGCCGCCGGGTCGAACTTCGAATCGGAACCCGTCCCGACCCACGAACCGGTCGAGCAGGTATTCGAAACGGAGGCCTCGGACGATGAGGTCCTCGTCAACGGTGAACCCGCCAAACGCCTCTCCGTGATCTCCTACACGCGCAAGGTCTTCCTGGTCAAGGATCCCGTGACGATCGAGGTTGCGGTCTCCGATACGGTGCGCATCGAGATGCCGTCCGTATTGCACTCGCAGGTCCGCGTCGTGAAGACGACCGACAAGCCCGTCTTTACCTCGGAGCGGCTGCAGCTCTGGACGGGCACCTATCCGACCTATACGGAGAAGGCCGTGACCGCCTCCCTCGCACAGACGGATGCCCGCTATTCCATGGAGGAGGTTGACAACGGTCGCAGAACCTTGCTGACGGTCAGCTTCCTGCAGCCGGGAACCTATGTGATTCTGCCCCTGGACGAGAATTCGACGTGTATTGCCGTCCAGGTGAAGTTCCAATGGGCATTCCGCTCGAAATAACGCATCATTTACACACCAGAAAGCCGAGATATGAACATCATCAGGATTCAGGGCGAAGCCGAACGCTACCAGGGCATCTACTACGAATATGACCGCGACAGCACGCCGCTGGGCGAAGGTGGCATGGGCCGGATCTACCACGGATTCCGGGTCGACGAGATGTCGAACTTTCGGATCTATGTGGCCATCAAGGAGATCCGCGACGATATGGCGCGCGACCCGCAGTTGATCGAACGGGCCATGCGCGAATCGTCGATTCAGATCGTGCACGAAAATCTGTTGCGCATGTACGGATTCGTCACCAACGTCGAGTACGATCCCATGCACGACGCCAATATCGTCCGCTACTACATGATCATGGAGCGTCTGGTCGGGGTCAATCTCGATCAGGTCCTCAAGGGGGTTACGACCGACAAGTCCGGCATGCAGATCCCGCTGGCCCAGGAGCTCTATGAGCTCTACGGCACGGATCGCGATGCGGCCGTGGTGAAGATCATGCGCGGCGTTCTGGCCGGCATCATGGCCCTGCACGACAAGGGGTATATCCATCGGGATATCGACCCGAGCAATATCATGGTTACGATCGACGGCAAGATCAAGCTGATCGATTTCGGCGTGTGCAAACACATCGATGCCGCCGTGCAGGAGAAGAAACTCACCAGCGCCGGGTCGTTCCTGGGCAAGGTCAATTATGCGGCCCCGGAGCTTGCGCTGGGCGATGTCCAGCACCAGGACCGCACGACCGACATCTATGCGCTGGGCATTCTGATCTATCAGCTGTGCGTCGGACACCTTCCCTTCAGCGGATCCGACCAGGAGGTGCTCTCGGCCCAGATCTCCAAGAAGGTCCCCGTGGGGGATATCCCCAACAAGGACCTGCGGCGGATCGTCGAAAAGGCCACGCAGAAACAACAGTCCAAACGTTATCAGAACGCTGCCGAGTTCCTCGTGGACCTCGAACGGGTCAGCCCCCGTACCAAAAGCGGCAAAACCGATCCCGGTGCGGTGTCGTTCCAGATGTCGCAGCAGGCATCGTCGCCTCTTGCCTGGTGGCTGTGGCCGGTATCGGCGGTTGCCGGGCTCGTCATCGGTCTGTTATTAAACCTCGTTCTCTGATGAAAAATCTTGCGGCTATCACTCTGTTGTTGGCGAGCGTGCTGCTCCCGAATCTCTCCGCCGGACAGGAGCAGTCCAATGCGGAGCGGCGGCGGATGAATTCCCGTCTGCTGGATGCCATCGAGACCTACGAGGCCTGTGCCTCGATGTCCGACCGCGATTCGAAGTACATCTTCCTCCAGTTGTGCGACAGTTCGGCGCTGATCTACTCGGATCTGCTGGATGATGCGCCGGGTCGGAGGATTCCGGTCTCGGAGTATGTCGACAAACTGCAGGCGCGGCAAAACGTTGCGGCCGAGATCCGCAATGTGACCTGCGACGAGCCGTTCTGGAAGGACGGAGCCTGGCACATCGTGGCCCGTTTCGCCAAGAGCCTGAGCTACAACGACGAAAACAGCGTTCTGTTTTCGTCGCGGGAGTATTACCGGGCCGACTACGATCTGGCCGTGGAGTTTGTCTATGATCGCGGGGCGGATCTTTGCCGGATCGTCGGTATCGACGGTTCGCTGAAGAGTTCCGTGGAGCCGTTGCCCGACCGTTTCATCGTCATCAGCAAGAGTTCCGAAAACGATGAACGCCTCTGGTGCGGAGACTCCCATCCCGTGTTCAACAGTTTCGACCAGGCCTTCGCCAAGCCGGGAACGCTCCGTTCGTGGCACGACGACGTGCGCATCGAGGCCGACACGCTGGCCCGTACGGCACATTACGACATGCTGTCGCTCTCCTACAAGAAGAAGCACTGGCGCGCCAAGGTGCATGCGGCGCTGTCGCTCGGCTCGGCTTTCAAGCTCTCGACGCCGGTCAACTTCTCGACATCGACCTCGTCGGCCTTTGAGACCGGCGTGGATATCGGTTATGCGATTCCGGTCGGGCGATCGCTCAGCATCGGAATCTACACGGGTATCGCCCTCTCGTCGAGCAAACTGACGCTCGAGGCCGCCAACATGAGCTATTCCTACCTGACGACCGATTCCGAAGGCCGCTCCTACCGCCGGAATTACCAGCTCGACAAGGTCTCGGAGAGCGTCGAGTTCTCCGACATGGTCGTCCCGTTCTATTTGAGTTTCGAACATAAACTGGCCCGGAATCTTTCGCTCGGATGGAATCTCGGCGGCAAGTTCTATCTCAACAACTCGGTCAAGGTGACGCCCTATCATATTACGGGCAGCGTCACGGGCGATTACAACGGTCAGATCGTCACCGACGCGGCGGAGAATGCCCTGGGAGTGATCGACCGCGACTACGATCGCTTCCTCTATCCGGAGACCTATTGCAACTCGACGTCGATGAGTCTGCTCGGCGGGCTGTCGGTCAATTACAACGTCCTGAAGCAGAATATGTTCGTCTATGCCAGGTTCAGCTACGAGATGGGCATCGGTGCGGTTCACGAATCGGACGAGGCTCTCTATTTCAGCGAGGGAAATTCGATCTATCCGCTGGTCTATTCGGGACGTCTGGGCGAAGATGTGGCTACGCGTTCGTTCATGGGCTGCGTCTCGTTCACGCGGCAGGCCATGTGGCTGGAACTGGGTCTAATGTTTAAATTTTAGTCTGAAGAATCATGGACAATAAAAGAATATTGAGTATTGTCGGTTTGGTCCTGACCTTTTTTGCCTGCGCAGCGATCGGGTATTTCATCCCGATCGGCGAACGTTCTGCCTCAACCCTGTTTGCATCCGCCACCGGTGGCGGAGGTGGCGGTGAGGGAGCCGACGATGTGCTCTTCGGAGGCGGAACCTCCGGCGGATCGTCTCGCGGATCGTCTCGCGGGGCGGATGCGTCGGCCCCGGATGCGGGAAATACCGTCGGTGCGGATTCCCCGATGCAGGAGGGTGTGGCGGCCGGTGCGGCTCAGACGCCCGGTGGGGCTCAGGCGTCCGGTACCCAAATGGCCGGTGCTCAGACGCCCGGTACACCCGCAAACGCTTCACAAGCCGGAGCCGCCTCGCAGGCTGGTGTAGCGTCACAGGCCGGAGCCGCCTCGCAGACCGCTGTCGGAGGCGCATCGGCCGCTGTCGGACAGTCGTCGACGATGCCCGTCATCGAGGGCAAACCGTTGGTCGGACGGGCCAACAAGCGTTTCGGTTTCGCCTGCCGCGCCAAGGCAACGGTGGCTTCGGGCGATCCGCTCGAGTATCGGCTCTGCGAGGTGGGGACCTCCGAGGTGAAATACCGCTCGACGAACGGCGGTTTTGTCCTGGTCGTGCCGTCGGAGAGCGGAAAGTATGATCTGGTGGTCGAGAATACCCGCACCCGCGAACAGACGCGCATGACCATCGGCGGTTTCGACAAGGTCGTCAAACTCTCGGCCGCCATGCTGCAGGAGAAGCTCAACAAGCCGATGGACGACTGGTTCTACATCTACTTTGTCGAGGACAAGGATCTGACGATCGATTACGAAAACATTCCCGAGGGCTTCGTTCCGGCCCGCAGCGTCGGCGCGTTGATGAGCGACCGTACGGCCAACGGCTGGACGATCGAGGTGGTCGGGACACCGCAATATGACGAATACAACCAGGTTCGACGCTTCAAGGTGCGGATCAGGGAATAATCTCGTACGGACTATGAAACGAATCTACTTGCTCATGTTGGCTCTGTTGCTGGGGGCCGCGCAGGTTCCGGCCCAGCAGAAATCGGATCAGGATCTCGCGTTCATCTACGTCGCACACGACGAGTATACGGCCGTGCAGTCGCTCATCGAACGCCTGAAGGATGCCTATACCGATGCGATCAACTACCCCGAATCGCGCGCCGTGATCTTCTACCTGGCCAATGCCGAGAATCCGATCGTCGTCCAGGTGAACACGAAATACGACAATCAGCAGGATTTCACCCGCATCATCGATGAACTGCAGACCAAACGCTCGCACAACGTCGAACCCGTGGTGGATTGCGAACGCATTCAGGAGATCTTCAATGCCGACGACCTGATCGACGACTCCGGCCGGGGACTGTACCGCTCGGTCGAGTGGACCTATTACGTGAATTCGACCTTCTGGGCGTTGATGTACAACGAGAGTGTCATCGCCCGGCTGTTCTTCGTCATGGACATGGCCCGGATGATCGAATCGGGCTACCTGCGGGTCAACATCATGTACGGCGAGTCGGACACGCTGCCCTACGACGAGAAGAACCCCTTCGGAAACAAGGCCCTGTGCGCCTCGGCCAAGTTCCTGCCGATGCCCTATTAAAGTGAAACAATTTACGTTGGAGATGAAAAAGATAGTAGCTTTAGTTCTGTTTTTGTCGACGGCACTCTGCTCGGCCCTTTATGCCGCGCCGCAGCTGCCGAAGAAGTGTATGGCTTTTCGCCCCAAGAAGCTCGGAGCGATCATTCTGACCGAAAAGGAGGCCAATGCCTTCGTGAAATCCGGCTCGTTCGGGCAGACGGATGCCCCGGGACGCGGTCAGGCAACCTACTGGGACGTCTACAGCGACCGCGAGAACAATACGACCTATGCCTCGCCGGGCGCATCGACGAAATTTTCGTCGCTGAAGTTCAACGAACGCGTCCGCATCGCCCAGATTCAGGGAAATTACGCCCTGGTTTACACCGAACCCAAGGTCGGTCTGCAGTATCCGCTGATCTCCGAGCTGGCCGAGTGCAAGGGCTGGATTCCGATGAACCACCTGCTGCTGTGGCAGAGCTGTCTGGCCAACGACCGCGGTATCTACAACAAGGCGCTTCTGTGCGTCAACCTCGAGGCGAAGAATCTCTCGGGGGATCTCGGCGCCGGATACCTCAGCCCCGACCGCACGGGTAAACCCATTCCTCTGACCACGGACATGAATTTCTACTTCATCATGAAGCAGGAGAAGGACATGGCCCTGCTGGCCATCCAGAACCGTGTCGACGGTTCGATGTCCGACCAGGTGCTCTATTGCTGGGTACCCGAACAGTCGTTCGTGCCGTGGAACCAGCGTTCGTGTCTGGAGCCGACCTGGGAGCGCGAGGATGTCGAGTACTATGCGGCCAAGCACGAGCAGGTGAAGATCTTCGCCACGCAGCGCGAAGCCCTCTCGCAGCAGGGTCATGCCATCAGCTTCATCCCCTTCGAGAAGCGGACCTCGACGCGTTACGACCGCTATCTCTACCGCATGGCCCCCGAACACCTGCGTTTCCCGATCCTCGACGGAACCAATGACCGGGC
This sequence comes from uncultured Alistipes sp., assembly GCA_944321185.1. Classification (GTDB taxonomy): domain Bacteria; phylum Bacteroidota; class Bacteroidia; order Bacteroidales; family Rikenellaceae; genus Alistipes. The sequence continues at coordinate 54,018 of CALUKH010000007.1, forward strand.
CTACAACATGTCGACCTTCAGTACGCTGGGCGGCCAGGCGCAGGGTACCTCGACGCCGACCAACGAGCCCACGATCGACAAGCTCAAGGAGGAGAAGCTGCGCAAGATGCAGCGTATCAATCTGGCGGTGGTCATCGACGGAACGTCGTCGATGGAGCCCTACTATCCGAAGGTCAAGGAGGCGCTCAAGGAGGCCTGCGACTTCTTCTCGCGCAACTACAACCTCCGCATCGGCGTGGTGATCTACCGCGACTACACCGACGGTACGGGGCTGGCCGAAGTGCTCCCGATGACCTCGGCCCAGCACAACCTCGAACGGGTCAACGCCTTCCTGGACAGCGGCGGCACCTACGGAATCCGCAGTTCGGCCAGCGACCGCACCCAGGAGGAGGCCCTCTTCAACGGTATCAATACGGCGCTCGACAAACTGGCCTTCCGCGACGGAGAGAGCAACATCATGCTCATCGTCGGTGATTGCGGCAACGATCTGAAGGACACACGCTTCAACTCGCGCTCGCTGATCGACAAACTGGTCCAGAAGGATATCCATCTGATGGGTTTCCAGGTGCAGAACAAGGGCGTGGCCGCCTACAACAACTTCAACTCGCAGCTGCTGGAGCTGATGCGCGAAAGCCTCAAGGGCAAGTACCACAAACTCAACGAGAAGATCCGCGTCGTGGCCCGTCAGACGCAGTCGAAGACCTCGGGCCGTACGGACGGTTACAACTTCGAGGGCAACATCGAGGGCGATCAGCTCTACATCTGCAACCACCGCTTTACGGATGCGACGGTCAATGGCGGCGTCATGTCCCCCGAGGTGCTGCAGTCGTACATGGTCAAGGCCATCTCCGATTTCGCCAATACGATCCAGCACCAGTTGGATCTGATCGTCAAACCGATCAATTCGCTGCCGGTGAGCGGTGGCGGAACCACCTCGAAGTTCGTCGGACGCAGCTCGACGCCGGGCATGATCAACGTCGACTACGAGTTCGTCGTCAAGGCGCTGGGCGGCGACGCCAAGCTGGTCCAGAATCTCGACCAGACGAATTCGATCCTCAACTTCCGGGGCTACGCGCTGCGTCGCGATGCCAGCGGCCGCAACTACTTCAAGCCCGTGATCTTCATCTCGGCCGAGGAGTTCCAGGAGCTGCTCAAACGACTGGCTCCGGTGGCCGAGGCCGCGCGCAATTCGCAGGTCAAGGACCGTACGCCCTATATCGAAGCATTGAAGGCGCTGGTCAAGAGTCTGGCTCCGGGCATGACCGATGCCCAGATGGCGGCCCTGAGCAACGGCGACATCATGAACATGATCGCCGGTCTGAACGAATCGGCCGAGGCCCTGAAGAGCTACTCGCTCAACGACCTCTCGGACCCGCAGGCCGTCTCGCCCGGCGAGTACAGCCGCATCATCAACGACTTCCAGAAGAAGTACGAGAATCTGCTGCGTATCCGCCAGAGCAACAGCTACAAGTTTGTCAAGAAGTTCAACGGTGCGGTTTACTACTGGATTCCGATCGAGGATCTGCCCTAATCGCCTAATGAGATCAGACTTATGGACAAGTTATTTGAAATCGAACATCTGGGTTGTTCCTACGACAAGCATTTTGTCGAGGGAGTTTCGAAGGTGATCCTCCAGATCAAGCGTCTGGTGATCCCGCGGGGCAAGAAGGTCTTCATCGTCGGCGAATCGGGCATCGGCAAGAGTACGATCCTCGAGACGCTCGGCCTGATGAACAACACGATCGTCCCCGATCCGCAGACGAAGTTCCTCTTCTACGAACCGAAGGGCGAAACGGTCGACCTGTTGCGGCTCTGGAAGCAGAGCGACCGCGAACTGTCGGCCTTCCGGCTGCGGCACTTCAACTTCATCTTTCAGAGTACGAACCTGATGCGCAACTTCACCGCCTACGAAAACATCGCTCTGACGCGTATGTTGCAGGGCTACTCGCAGGCCTCCTCGTTCGAACGTACGCATCAGGTGCTCACGGAGCTCGGACTGGGGCATATCGACTCGTCGCGGATGGCGCAGGAGCTCTCGGGCGGACAACAGCAGCGTCTGGCCTTCGCACGGGCCATCCTGCCGGACTTCTCCGTGCTGTTCGGCGACGAACCGACGGGAAACCTCGACAGCGACAATGCCGTCAAGGCCATGGAGCTGTTGTCGAACAAGCTCTCGCAGCTCGAAGGCAGCTCGGCCATCATCGTCTCGCACGACATGCATCTGGCCGTCACGTTTGCCGACGTGATCATCAAGATCCGCAAGGAGAGCCGCCGTTCGCAGACCGTCGCCGACGAGATCGCCTACCACGGCGTGATCGACGATTCGTGTGTCTTCACCCCGCAGCAGGGACGCTGGACCAATGGCTCGGAGAGCTATGCGCCCGGCGATTTCGAAATGTACCTTAAAACCGGACGCATATGAAACTCAGAGAGATCATATCCAACGACTATTTCAAGCTCTTCGTCAAACGGGAGGGGAAGGTCGTCCTGGGCAAGCACTATTCGAGTCTGTGGCTGCTGAGCTGCGTACTCACGGCCACGTTCCTGGCCATCGCCTTCAGCAACGCAAGCCTCGATTACCTCTCCTACAAGATGAACGACCCGTTCATCAACTGGGTCGACATCAAGAACAACTTCGCCGGAAATGATTTCGAGCGGTTCGAGGAGTGCCTGAACGACAGCGTCAACATGGCGACCTACCATTACAAGGGCTATCAGACCGACAAGTACTGGTATACGTCGTTCTTCGACCGCAACGATGATGCGCGAAACCTCAAGTGCCGCTATTTTGCCGACATCAACAGTGCGCTGGTGCATGCGATTCTGGGCGAGGACAACGTCATTGCGGACTGCCGCGTGCCGGACGAGGCGCTGGACAACACCTCCTACGGCGTCATCATCACCTACGACGCCCTGCACGCCAAGTTGGGCTATTCGGCCAACCACATCCCGGCCTATCTCTACTATCACGGATACTGTGATCCGGAGGCGGCCGAGGATTTCGGCGTCGAGATCTACCACGACCATTATGCCAAGGTTCCGGTGCCGGTCCTGGCCGTGGTCAAGCGCCTGCCGACCAACATGGACATGATCGGGACGAAGTTCTTCTACCAGCAGAACCTCGGCCGGGCCTTCAACCTCTACGAAAGCAGCTATTCGGCCTCGCTGATCTACTACGTCCCCGAGAAGGTCGACGTCGACAAGTTCCTGGCCGACCTCGAACAGATGACCGTCGAGAAGACCGATCTGCCCTATTATGCGGCTTCGGACAAGGAGTTCCCGCGCATGGTCGGATTCCGGGGCGGACGTTTCGCGGCGCTCTATTTCGACTACGAGGACGAGGTCGACTTCTCGATCAACCGGCAGATCAACGAGGAGATTCTGGCCAAATACGGCGACGAGGGCGTCGAACGTATCTACGACTACAACGAGATGTATGCCATGGATGACAGCGACGACTACATTTCGGTCCACTTCACCGATCTGAACTGCATCGGCGAGTTCCAGGAGTTCGCCAAGGAGGAGTTCGACATCGACATCGAGATGTCGCAGATCAACGCCAAGGAGAACTTCAACGAGGTCAGCATCATGGCCAACATCCTCTCGTGGACGATGATCGTCTTTGCCATCGTCTGCATCATCCTCTTCATCGTGAATCTGCTGCAGTCCTATTTCCAGAAGGTGAAACGCAACCTCGGAACCTTCAAGGCCTTCGGTATCAGCAATCTGGAACTGATCACGATCTACGTGCTGATTCTGGTGGCCATGATCCTGGCATCGGTGGTGATCTCGCTCGCCGTGACGTGGATCATCCAGGAGCTGCTGCCGGTTCTGGGGCTGCAGAAGGACGGAACGTTCGATTATCTGTCGCTGTGGAGCGGCAAGACGTTCTACGCCGTGCTGATCATCATCCTGGCATCGGTCTATACGGTCTACGCCGTGATGAAGTCGCTGCTCAAGGCCACACCCGGCGATCTGATCTACGATAGATAACACATGGAGAGCAGTTCCCGGTTTCGACATGGGACCGACGTCCCGGTACCCGGCTGCCGCTGGCACGAGGTGTGTCTGCTGCGGATCGGGCGTCCGAACGACGGACGAATGCCCTGGAACCGGAAGCTGTTCACGACCCGCGGAAATTCAAAAAACGCTGATATATGAAGAAATTATGGTTGGCTGTCTGTACCGTAATGCTGGCAGTCGCATGCGATAATGACAACAATCAACAGGAGACCGTTCTGAACGGTACGGCCGTCTCGATCCAGAGTGCCGAGATCCCGCCCGTGGGCGGCGAGATCATGTTTGCCGTCACGACCGATGCTCCGTGGAAGATTTACGACAAACCCGACTGGCTGATCCTGACGCCGGCCGAGGGTAAGGCCGGTACGACGTCGGTCCAGATGTCGGCCGAGATGAACCGCACCTATCAGGACCGCGATTGCACGCTGCGCATCGAGACCTCGACGGGTTCGCTGTCGGAGACCGTCGCCGTCTCGCAGGAGTATCCCTACATCGAGCTGTCGCGCGAGGGGGTTGACTTCACCTGGAACACCAGCGAAACGCTGGAGTCCGAACCCGAGGTGATCACGCTCCACAGCAACGTTGAATGGAAACTGACGCCGGTGATGCCGAATCTGGTCGAACTGCGCGAAGAGGCCGAGACTGCCGAAGAGAATCCCGCGCCCGGCGCCGACTGGATCCAGTATACGGCCGCTGTGCGCAGCGAGGCCGACGAGATCGACTGGCTCTCCTTCACGCCGTCGTCGGGTACGGGGGATGCCGAACTGAGCTTCTGCCCCAAGACCTACAACATCTCGCGCGAACCGCGTGAAATGGTGATCAAGGTCGAGGGCCCGCTGGATACCTACGAGTTGACCTTCTCGCAGGCCAACCTGCGGTTCATCGTCGAACCGGAGACGATCGATGTCTTCGAGGCCGCGCATCCCGAGGCCGCACAGGTGCAGGTGGATGCCGAACGCCCGTGGACGCTGCTGTCGGCTCCCGCCTGGATCGAGGCTTCGCCCGCCGAGGGTGTCGACATCACGACGCTGACCATCCAGCCCGACGGCGCCAATCCCACGCGCGAGGATCGTTCGGGCGAGGTGGTGCTGTTGTGCGAAGAGGTTGTCGAGCGGAGGATCAGCGTTGCCCAGTACGGGTATGTCTTTGACGTAAGCCCGACGTCGTTCGATCTGGCGAATGCCGATACGGAGCCGCACTCGATCTCGATCACCTCGTCGGGCGAGTGGGAGTCGCGCAACGTGCCCGAATGGATCGAACTCTCCGCGCCGGAGGGTGCGGGCGGCGGCATGGCCGAAGCCCTGACGCTGCGCGCCACCGGCCAGAACCTCGAACTCGAGGAGCGGCAGGCGACGATCGTCTTCGGCAGCAAGCAGAATACGCTGTCGCAGAGCGTGCAGGTTTCGCAGGCGGCCTTCATCTTCGAGACGTCGGTGGCACAGACGGTCATCCCGACCCTCTCGACCGATGCGTATGAGCTGAACATCCGCTGCTCGGGACCGTGGACCGCCTCCAGCTCGGAGACGTGGCTGGAGCTGTCGAAGAGCTCCGGAAACGGCGACGAGGTGATCACCTTCCGCGCCAAGAGTGCCAATACGGACGAAAATCCCCGCGAAAGCACCATCACGGTCACCAGTACGCTCAATCAACTGACGCGCACGTACAAGATCACCCAGCGCGGATATGTCTTCACGGTTACGCCGCAGAACTATGTCTATCCGACGCTGCCCGGATTGTCGAACCGCTGTCAGGTGCAGATCGAGTGCTCGGCTTCGTGGAACATCTCGTCGAAACCCACTTGGATCCAGGCCTCCGCGATGAGCGGCGTGGGTGACGCTTCGGTGACACTTTCGGCCGACAACAACACGCTGCTCGCGGAGCGTTCCGGCACGGTGACCTTCACGAGCATCTACAACGGTACGACCAAGCATCTGACCGTACAGGTTTCGCAGGATCGGTTCATCTTCGAGGTTTCGGCTTCGTCGTTTGACGTTCCGACGATCGTCTCGACCCCCTACGTGGCGACGGTTCAGTGTTCGTCGGAATGGAGCGTCTCGAACCTTCCCGAATGGATCAAGGCCTCGCCGATGACGCATACCGGAAACGGCTCCGTCTCGTTCAACGTCGAATCCAACCCGCAGCTGCAGTCCCGTTCCGCAACCGTGCGGATCAACAGCACGCTGGGCGGTCACACGCATGATATTGCCTTCACGCAGGCGGCCTTCCAGTTCGAGTCGTCGCCCGTAAGCCACACCTTCGAGGCTGTCGATGCTTCGACAACCAGCTTCGAGGTGGTATGTTCCGGCGCCTGGTCCTTTGTCGGAGCGCCGTCGTGGGTGACCCTCTCGCCCGCCTCGGGTACGGGTAACATGCAGGTACGCATCGGCGTGAACAACAACGTCCAGACATCGCCGCGAGAGGCCGAGTTCGTCCTCCGCAGCTCATTGAACGGGCTCGAACGGCCGATCACCGTCTCGCAGAAACAGTTCGAATTCGATGCTTCGCCCGAGAGCTTCAGCTACGAGGCCATCAACAGCACGTCGACCCCGGTTTCGGTCGTATGTATGGGCGGCTGGACGGTGCAGGGTGCCGAGGCCTGGATGAATGTTTCGCCCGTGTCGGGCACGGGCAACGGCTCGATCACCATCGCCCCGTCGACCAATACCGAAAAACGGATCCGCAGCGGGGTAGTGCGTGTGGTCAGCACGCTCAATCCGCAGCTTGCCAAGGAGATCTCGATCTCGCAGAAGGCCTTCGAGTTCGACGAGACGGCCGAAGACTACTCCTACGGAGCCCTGAATCCGGGATCGACCTCGATCACCATCGACGCCATGGGCGCCTGGAGCGTGGAGAACATCCCGGCATGGGTCAACGTCTCGCCCGCCTCGGGCAGCGGCGACGGCCGGATCACGATCACCCCGCAGCAGAATCTCGAAACGCAGAGCCGTTCGGTGACGCTCTATGTGACCAGTTCGTTGAACGCTTCGCTCCGCAAGCCGATCACCCTGACGCAGGAGGCCTTCCGCTTCAATGCCACTACGGAACGCCTGTCGTTCGGAGCGCTCGAGGCCCAGAGCCGCAGCGTGACGATCGAATGCATGGAGGGCTGGAGCGTGACCAACAACTCCGACTGGGTTTCGGTATCCCCGATGTCGGGATCCAACGACGGTTCGCTGACGATTCGGGTTTCGGAGAATCTCCAGACCTCGCCCCGCTCGGCGACTGTCCGGATCTCGAGTACGCTGAACCCGGCACTGGTCAAGAACGTCGAGATCGCGCAGGAGGCCTTCCGCTTCGATGCGACGCCGCAGAGCCTTTCGTTCGGACCGATCGATGAGGCCGAACAGCGCGTCCCGGTTTCGTGCATGGAGGGCTGGAGCGTCAACAATGCCAACGACTGGATTCAGGTCTCGCCGATGTCCGGTTCGAACGATGGCGCGGTGAGCGTCCGTGTGGAGCAGAATCTCGAGACGAGAGCCCGTTCGGGCAGCTTCGAAATCGTCAGCGCGAAGAATCCGTCGCTCAAGCGGGTCGTGACGGTTCAGCAGGGTGCCTTCGAGTTCAATGCCGAGGCCGTCGAGCTCGATTTCTCGGCCGTCGGAGCCTCCGAACAGTCGGTTGCGGTCGTATGCACGGGTGCCTGGAGTGTTCAGGAGGCCGAGGCGTGGATGAATGTCAGCCCGGTTTCGGGTTCGGGCAACGGCTCGATTGCGATCCGTCCGTCGGACAATGCGCAGACCTCGCCGCGCAGCGGAGTGATCCGTCTGGTCAGCACGCTCAACCCGAGTCTCGAAAAACGGATTACCGTTTCGCAGGAGGCCTTCCGCTTCGATACCGATTCGGAGGAGATCACCTGGGAGGCGCTCGCGCCTGAGGCTTCCCGGGTCGAGGTCTCGGGATTGGGCGGTTGGACCGTTACGGATGTGCCCGAATGGGTTGAGGTGACCCCGTCGTCCGGCAACGGCAACGCATGGATTACGATCACCCCGACGGAGAATCAGCAGCACATCGAACGCTCGGCTACGCTCTATATCGTCAGCACGGTGAATCCCTCGATGCGCAAGGCGGTGGTTCTGACGCAGAAGGCTTAGCAATGCGGGAAGGGCGGCTCGTGGGGCGAGTCTCACGGCCGCCCAGACGGAAAAGGCCCCGGACGGGAACTGTCGTTGAAATTCCGCCGTGTTGCGTGGAGCCGAACCCTTTGCGGGAATGCAGCGGACTCTCAGATGGTCGAACATATCAAGTGTAACCCTTAAAGATTCAATTATGAGAACATTTCGTATCGGGCGTGTCCCCGAAAACAACGATCTGGTCCTGCCCAGTTCGGTGATAAGCAGCAAGCACGCCGAGATCGTCATCGACGATTACAACCGAATGATGTTTACCGATTTCAGCACCAACGGTACCTACATCAACAATCAGTTGCTGCGTCACGGCAGTTGCGCCGTGACGACGAACGACCGGATTGTTTTCCCGGACGGCACCGCACTGGACTGGAATCTTGTACTGGGGAGTGGGGCCGCCTACGGGGCTCCGATGGGTCAGCCCGCAAACATGGCACCCAATGCAGGCACCATGGCTTACCCGAACATGGCCGCCGCAGAGGCCAGTCCTGCCATGGCGAACATGGGCAACGGCGGTGGCGGCGTTCCGCCCGCCCAGACGGGTGGCAATGCCCGCAAGGTCGACTTCTCGCAGACGTTCGGCGATGCATTCCGCATCGGCGGAAAAAACATCCTGTCGGTGATCGGGGCCGTTTTCCTGTGGCTGCTGACCTGCTGGATCCCCTATATCAACGTCGGTACGACCATCGCCCTGGCGCTGTTGCCCCTGAAGATGTCCGAGGGTGAGGTGATCAGCCCGCTCTACATCTTCGAATCGAAATACCGCAAATGGATGGGTGAGTACCTGCTCACGGTGGTCATGATGGTGATCACCTTCTCGCTGGCAGCCCTTACGGTGATCCCGGCCATCGTGCTGATGTATTCCTGGTCGCAGACGCTCTTCTATCTGGTTGGTTGCCGGATGAACCCCACCCAGGCCATTCATGCCAGCAACGAGGCAACCTATGGCAGCAAATGGATCATGTTCTTCGTCCGGCTGGTTTTCAGCCTGATTTATGGCGTTGTCATGGGGCTGATCGCCCTGCTGGGTGTGCTCCTGTGCCGGTCGATCGGCGGAATCATCGTTTTCGCCCTGATTGCCATCGTCGTGGCGGCCTGCATCTATTCGATCAGCAATGCCGTCTCGGCATCGATCTGGATGCAGCTGCGCGACAACGTCGCTCACGAATAGTCCCGCAGCGAAGTGTCTCTGCCTAACGGGGGGGAGGGCCGGTCGGCCTTCCCCCGTTTTCGGTTTCGCGGGCGGGGCCGCAGCCCGAAATTGGCCGTCCGGATTTTTTGCCCTATTTTTGCACCCGGACAGGTTTGTAATATCGGAACTTATGACTTCTGCACCCGTACGTCGCGGCGGTTTCCTTGCCTTGACACCGCTGCTGGTTTTTCTGGTCTGCTATCTGGCCGTGTCGCTGATGGCGGGGGATTTCTACAAGATGCCCATCTCGGTGGCCTTCATCGCCGCGTCGGTCTATGCCGTGGCCGTGATGCGCCGCATGCCCTTTGCCGACCGGATCGCGCACTTCTCCCGCGGAGCGTCGGATCCCAATGCCATGCTGATGATCTGGATCTTCGTGCTGGCCGGGGCCTTCGCCGAATCGGCCCGCTGCATGGGCGCCGTGGATGCCACCGTGGCACTGACGCTGCATCTGCTGCCCGGAGAGCTGCTCCCGGCCGGACTGTTCCTGGCAGCCTGTTTCGTCTCGTTTTCGGTCGGAACGTCGGTCGGAACGGTCGTGGCACTGGTCCCCGTGGCGGCCGGTCTGGCCGAACAGACCTCGATGAATGCCGCCTGGCTGACGGCTATTGTGGTCGGTGGGGCCTTCTTCGGCGACAACCTCTCGTTCATCTCCGATACGACCATCGCGGCAACCCGCACTCAGGAGTGTGACCTGCGCGACAAGTTCCGGGTCAATGTGCGGATCGTGGCTCCGGCAGCCCTCCTGACGCTGGGGATCTACCTCGTGACGGGAAGCGTCGCCGAGGTTCCGACCCATCCCGAAACCGTTGCCTGGATCCGTGTGGTGCCTTATCTGCTGGTGCTGGTAACGGCCGTGGCCGGGATGAATGTCATGAAGGTGCTGATGCTGGGGATTGTCGCTTCGGGGGCGATCGGGCTGGCTTCGGGGAGCTTTACGCTGATGGACTGGTGCGGCGACATGGGGCGGGGCGTTACCGGCATGGGCGAGCTGATCATCATTACGCTCCTGGCCGGCGGTTTGCTGGAGATGATCCGCCTGAACGGCGGCATCGACTGGATCATCGAGCGGATGACGCGTCACATCGCCGGACGCCGCGGCGCCGAAGGAACCATCGCGGGACTGGTCTGCCTGGCCAACCTCTGTACGGCCAACAATACCATCGCCATTCTGACCGTGGGGCCCATTGCACGCACGATTGCCGATCGTTTCGGGGTGAGCCGGCGCCGCAGCGCCAGTCTGCTCGATACGTTCTCGTGCTTCACGCAGGGGCTGTTGCCCTACGGCGCGCAGATGCTCATGGCGGCGGGGCTGGCGGCCCTCTCGCCGCTCGAGATCATGCGCTATCTCTACTATCCGATGGTGCTCGGCGGGGTGACGCTGCTGGCCATTCTCTTTCGTTATCCGCGGCGGATATGACCGGTTGCTGCGTCGGAACGCAAGGGGCGGATGGCCGGTGTGAAGTGTATTGGAATCGGTTCCCGGCTATCGGGGCTTGACGACAAGCAGTTCCTTCCAGTCGGTCGTGTAGCGGGGCGAAAGGTGCTCGCGGTTCATGCGGAAGGGCTCTGTCCCCTGCGCCGCTACGACGAGTGTCCCCTTGCCGTGGGTCTTGTTGACCGTGTCGAGCACCTGCATCAGCCGGCTTTGCTTTTGGATGTCGACGGGTGAAAAGAGCGATCCCTGCCGTTCGGAGGCCGGGGTGATCTGCGAAAGGATCACCCCGGCCTTCTTGTATCCGTAGCCCGGCAGGAAGACCTGCCGCAGGGCAATCCTCGCCTGGCGAACGATCTCCAGCGTGCTGTCCGTCGGTTCGGACAGCAGCTGCAGGCTTGTCTCGTAGCGTTGGGGTTGATCCTCGCGATGGCGGTTGGTGAGCAGGTAGCTCTGTACCTCGCTGCAGACCGACCCCTCGCCCCGCAGTTTCTCGGCGCACATCGACGCAAATTCCGCCACGATGCGCTCCAGCTCCTCCCGTGTCGTGATCTCCCGCGGAAAGGTCCGCGAGATGGTGATCTGTTGCTTGCGCGGAGGCAACTGCTCGAACGAAATGCACTCTACGCCCTGCAGTTCGCTCCAGGTGCGAAGCCCTGCGACCCCCATCCGTGCGCGGACCCACTCCTGCGGCAGATCGACGAACTGTTGGGCCGTACGCAGCCCCATGCGGTCGAACATCCGTCCGTAGCGTCGGCCGATGCCCCAGACCTCCTGCAGCGGGAAGCGGCCCAGCACCTTTGCGATATCCTCCGGACGGTGCATGTAGCAGCAACCGTTCAGACGCGGGTATTGTTTGGCCAGTTTCGAGGCGATCTTGGCCAGGGTCTTGGTCGGGGCGATGCCGATGCTGACCGGAATCCCGACGTTGCGGCGAATCGTGCGGCCGATCGTGCGACCCAGTTCGTCCAGCGGCTCGGTCATGCCCCGCAGGTCGAAGAAGGCCTCGTCGATCGAGTAGACTTCGATGCCCGGGACCAGTGAGCGCAGCGTCGCCATTACGCGTCGTGACAGATCGCCATACAGGGCAAAATTGGCCGAAAAGACCGTGACCTGTCCGCGTTCGATCAGCGGCCGGACCTGGTAGAAGGGTTGTCCCATGCCGATGCCGAGCGCCTTGGCTTCGTTCGAGCGGGCGATGATGCAGCCGTCGTTGTTCGACAGCACGACGACGGGCCGCCCCACCAGATCGGGCCGGAAGACCCGTTCGCACGAGGCGTAGAAGTTGTTGCAGTCGCAGAGCCCGTACATGACCGGTTATTTGAAGGTTTTGATGACGTGGCGGACGATGCCCCAGATGAGGAATTCGTTGCCGGCATCGACGCGGATGGGCCGATAACGGGGATTCGAGGGCATGAGCCAGGCGCAGCCCTTCTCGAGTCGCACGCGCTTGACGGTGAATTCGCCGTCGACGTAGCAGACGGCAATGCAACCGTCGTAGGGGGTTACCGAACGGTCGACGATGAGCAGGTCGCCGTCGTCGATTCCGTCGCCGGCCATGCTGTCGCCCGAGACCCGCACGAAGAAGGTTGCGGCGGGGTTATGGACCAGTTCGCGATTCAGGTCGAGCGGCGAATCGAGGAAATCATCGGCCGGCGAGGGGAAGCCGGCCTTCACTTCGCCACCCGCAACGGGAATCTCCTGTCGGCTGGAGAGGTCGGGGGCGTGAAACGTCAGCGTGGGGTTGTTTTTTTGAGCCATGTCGGAATGTCGGAGTTTGGCGATTCGAATGTACCAAAAATTGTCGTACGAAGATCACGCCAAAGAGAGATTTTACAGTTCGAACGCTCCCGCCTTAGTTCCGGCGTATGAAAGAAAAATTCGCAAATTATTGATTATCAATAATTTGCGAATTTTTGAGTGGAGAATACGAGATTCGAACTCGTGACCTCTTGCATGCCATGCAAGCGCTCTAGCCAGCTGAGCTAATCCCCCATTGCGGGTGCAAATATAGGTGGATTTTTTGATTCTGCAAAATTATGCGCTAAAAAAATTCCTTAGGGAGCTTTTTTTTGCAAATTCATCCGTTCTCCACTCGCCCCACATTCTCCATGCGCAACTAATCGAAGCGTGTCAGCTCCTCGGGCAGGCGGGGCGTTGCACCCTCACACGTGCAGACATAGGCCGATACCGCTACTCCCCGTGCATGGGCCGTTGCCACGTCGCATCCGTGGAGCCAGGCGGCGCAGAAGCCAGCCGTGAATGAATCGCCCGCACCGACCGTATCGGCTACCTCGACCTTCGGCGTCGTGAGATCCGAGCGCCCGCCCTCGTAGAAGACGTGGCTGCCCCGGCTTCCGCAGGTCAGAATCGTCGCCCGCAGTCCGTATTCGCAACGCAGCCGTTCGGCAATTTCGCAGATGTCCGTCGAGTCGATACCCAGCATCCGGGCGACGATGAGTGCCTCTTCGTCGTTTATTTTCAGAACGTTGCAGCGATGAAGCGAGGCTGTGACCACCTCCCGGTCGTAAAACTTTTGCCGCAGGTTGATGTCGAAGACGCGCAGGGCCTCCTGCGGAGTATCGTCCAGAAAGGCCGCGATCGTACGTCGCGACTCCTCGCTGCGCTGGGCCAGCGATCCGAAGCAGATGCAGCGGGCCGTACGGGCCATTTCGCGCAGGCGATCCGTGTAGGGAATGTGGTCCCAGGCCACGTTGGTGCGGATCTCGTATTGCGGAATGCCCTCGCCGTCGAGTGTCACCTCGACGCGTCCCGTGGGGTAGTCCACGCGGGCCAGATCGGCCTGCAGTCCCCGTTCGGTGAAGTTGCGGAGAATCTCCTCGCCGTCTGCGTCACGTCCTACGGCGCTCACGGCCCGGGCGTCGTAGCCGAACTGGGCCATGTGCCAGGCAAAGTTGGCCGGGGCTCCGCCGATTTTGCGCCCTTCGGGGAGCATGTCCCAGAGGACCTCTCCCAATCCGATGATGCAATCTTTTTTCATCGTTGTCTATCGTGTTGTTTGTTGACGTTCTTGGGGGTGAACAACGGCCGGATTCCCTGCAAGCGGAGAATCCGGCCGAATGTATTCATCCTTCCCGGCGGGTTATTCCACCTCCCAGGTGGCACCCGAATGGAGCAGGTCGTCGACGCAGTGGATCTTGCTCGAAGCCTTTACCTCCTCGACCTGCCGTTCGACGGCCCGATCGTAGACCGTATCGTCCTCCACGGCACGGATCACACCCAGAGCCACCGGATAGTCGGGGTATTTCATCGCCGCGAGCATCATGTGCAGCGTCGTGTCGCGTTGGTGGGCGTCGTGCGTCAGCACGTCGTCAAGCGTGTAGCCGTCCTGACCGACGGTCACCACCTTCAGTTTCATGTTTTCGAAGACCAGACCCTTCTCCTTGTTGGCGCCGAAGAGCATCTTCTCGCCGTGGCGCAGTACGACCGTGTGTTCGGCGCGCGTAGCTTTGTCACCGGCATAGGCGGCATGGGTCTTGTCGTTGAAGATCACGCAGTTCTGCAGGGCCTCGACTACGGACATGCCTTTGTGTTTGGCGGCCTGGACCAGACACTCCTTCGTGAGCTGCACCTCCATGTCGACCGTACGGGCGAAGAACGTGCCCTTGGCGCCGATGACCAGTTCGCCCGGGTTGAACGGCTTCTCGACCGTGCCGTAGGGCGACGTCTTGGTGATCTTGCCCAGCTTCGAGGTGGGGGAGTACTGGCCCTTGGTCAGGCCGTAGATTTCGTTGTTGAAGAGGATGACGTTCAGGTCGACGTTGCGGCGGATGGCGTGGATGAAGTGGTTGCCGCCGATGGCCAGCGA
>CALUKH010000008.1 GCA_944321185.1 uncultured Alistipes sp.
ATCGCCCGCATCGACAACAACGAATACCTCGAACCCAACAACAAGGAGATGTTCATCGACATGGGCATCGACTACCTGTTCTACCCCGAGAAGGTGGCGGCCCGCGAGGTCATCAACCTGCTGGGTCATACCTCGACGACGGAGTATGTCGACTTCTCGAGCGGCAAGTTGTCGCTGGTGGTCTTCCGGCTCGAACCGGCCTCGCCGCTGGTGGGGCAGGTGCTGTCGGGATTCGACGACGATCAGGCGCCGCTGAGCTACCGCACGGTGGCCATCACGCGCGGCGGGCAGACCATCATCCCGCGCGAGGGCGAGGAGTTCATGGAGGGCGACATGATCTACGTCATCGCCCGCCAGGATGCCGTCCACGAGGTGATGGAGTTCTCCGGACAGTCGAACATCGAGATCCGCAACATGATGATCCTGGGCGGATCGCGCATCGGCATCCGCGTGGCTACGGAGCTGCAGGACGAGGTGAACATCAAACTCATCGACTACAATGCCGAAAAAGCCTACCGGCTGGCCGAGATGCTGGACAAGACGCTGATCATCAACGAGGACGGCCGCAATACGGACGCCATGATGGAGGAGGGGCTGTCGAACATGGACGCCTTCGTGGCCGTGACGGGCCGCAGCGAGACGAACATCCTGGCAGCGATGCTGGCCAAGCGGATGGGCGTCAAGAAGGTGATTGCCGAAGTCGAGAACCTGAACTACATCAACCTGGCCGAGTCGATCGGTATCGACACGATCATCAACAAGAAGCTGGTGACGGCGTCGAACATCTTCCGCTTCACGATGTCGACCGACGTGCAGGCGATCAAGTGTCTGACGGGCAGCGACGCCGAGGTGCTGGAGTTCATCGTCAAGCCCAATTCGCCGGCGACCAAGTGCCGGATCAAGGATCTGGGGCTTCCGGAGGATACGATCATCGGCGGCATCGTGCGCGGCGACAAGGTCTTCATCGCCGTGGACAACATGGAGATCAACCCCTACGACCGGGTGGTGGTATTCGCCATGCCGGCTTCGGTGGGCAAAGTGGGATATTACTTTAACTGACGGGGTGCGGAGGCGGCCGGCCGCCGGGCGGTGAAAGGGCCCGGATCGCAGGTCGGACGATGCCCGGGGCCCCATGCTGGAAAAATGTCTTTGCGAAATTTCATACTCAGAGCGTGGTTCTCGCAGCGCGAACGGTCGATCGACCGTTTCCGCCGGTATCCGGTCGAGACGCAGATGCGGATGTTCCGACGGCTGATTCGGCGGGGCCGCATCACGGAGTTCGGCGAACGCTACGACCTGCGGCATATCCGCACGGTGGAGCAGTTCGAGACGTTGGTGGCGACGTTCGACTACGAGACCTTCAAGCCCTATATCGAGCAGATGCGCGCCGGGGCCTGGAACGTGACGTGGCCCGGACGGGTGTCGCTGTTCGCACGCTCGTCGGGCACGACCTCCGACCGCAGCAAATACATCCCGGTGACGGTCGAGTCGCTGTGGCGCAACCATACGCTCGGCATGCGCGACGTGGCGACGGTCTACGCCGCCAACTACCCCCGCAGCCGCGTGCTCGAGGGCAAGACCCTGACGCTGGGCGGATCGTGCGTGGCGGAGGGGCGCAACCTGGTGGGAGATCTCTCGGCGTTGCTGATCCACGAGACGAAGTTCTGGAGCGGCTGGTTCCGTGCGCCGCGCATCGAGACGGCGATCATTCCGGATTTCGATGCCAAGTGTGAGGCGATCTGCCGCGAATGTACGGGCGAACACATCACGGCCTTTGCCGGGGTTCCGTCGTGGAATCTGGCACTGATGCGCCGCGTGCTGGAGTACACCGGGCGGCAGAATCTGCTGGAGGTGTGGCCCGATCTGGAGATGTTCGCCCACGGCGGGGTGGAGTTCACCCCTTATAGGCGTTCGTTCGAGGAGCTGATCCCTTCGCCGGGGATGCACTACATGGAGACCTACAACGCCTCGGAGGGCTTCTTCGCGCTGGCCGACGATCCGTCGCGTGACGACATGCTGCTGATGTTGGACTACGGCACCTTCTTCGAGTTCCGCCACGGCGAGACGATCGTCCCGCTCGAGGGGGTCGAGTGCGGCAAGGTTTATGCCGTGCTGATCACGTCGAACAACGGCCTGTGGCGCTACGAGATCGGCGATACGGTGGAGTTCACCTCGACGAATCCCTACCGGATCCGTTTTGCAGGACGCACGCGCCAGTATATCAATGTGTTCGGCGAGGAGTTGATCGTCGACAATGCCGAGCGGGCCCTGGCCATGGCGTGCCGGAAGACGGGAGCCGTGGTGAGTGAATATACGGTTTCGCCGTGCTACATGTCGCTGCGCGAGCGGGGGGCCCACGAGTGGATTGTGGAGTTCGACCGCGAGCCGGATTCGATGGAGCACTTCGCCGCGACGCTCGACGAGGAGCTGCGGGCCGTCAATTCGGATTACGACGCCAAACGGCGCACGACGCTCGAGCGGCAGCATCTGATCCGCCTGCCGCGGGGAACGTTCCTGGCCTGGATGCGGGCCCGGGGCAAGAACAAGGTGCCGCGGCTGATGAACGACCGCCGGGTGGCCGACGACGTGAAGGCCTTCGCAGGGGTCGGCGACGGGCATACGGCCCGGTAAGCCGATCGTCAGACGGGAAGCGCCGGGCCGGGGGCTGAACCGGGTGGCGCTGTCGACGCAGGAGGAAGACCGGGCGCGGATGAACCTGCCGGTCGAACCGGGGATGGGCCAGTGGTGCTGTCGGCGGGCCCGGGCGGGCGGAGAAATTCCGGCCCTTGAAAAACAAGAGTGATTAATCCATAAACCACATAGGGTCATGTACATAGCCATTGCAGGAAATATCGGGAGCGGGAAGACGACGCTGACCGAGATGTTGACGCAGCGTTACGATGCCAAGTGCTATCTGGAGGAGTGTGACAACCCCTATATCGGCGATTTCTACGAGGACATGAACCGTTGGGCGTTCCATCTTCAGATCTCGTTCCTCGGGAGCCGGATCCAGCAGACGATGGACATGCTCTCGGACAACCAGTCGGGGGTGATCTTCCAGGACCGCACGATCTATGAGGATGCGCACATCTTTGCCGACAACCTCCACGAAATGGGGCTGATGTCGACACGCGACATCGAGACCTACATGAAGATTTTCCGGCTGGTGACCTCGCTGATCCCGCAGCCCGATCTGCTGATCTACCTGAAGGCGAGCGTTCCGACGCTTATTTCGCAGATCCGCAAGCGGGGCCGCGAATACGAGATGAATATCGACGAACTCTACCTCAAACGCCTGAACGACAAATACAACCACTGGATCGACGATATCTACCAGGGCGAGATCTATGTCGTGGACAAGGATCACGAGGATTTCGTTTCGGATCCGCAGGTTTTCGAGCGGATCTGCGCCCGGTTGGATGCTCTCAAAGCCAGCAAGCAGCGATGAGTCTGCCCGAACGATTTGTCGAACGGGTCCTGCGGGACCTCGGACCGGAAGAGGGTCGGGCGCTGTGCGAGGCGCTGGAGACGGAACCTCCGACTTCGGTGCGGCTCAATGCGTCGAAGTGTCGGGTGGAGGGGACGGATCTTCCACACCTGGGGCTGTCGAAACGCGTGCCGTGGTGCGACGAGGGGTGGTACCTGTGCGAGCGGCCCTCGTTCACGTTCGATCCCGACTTCCATGCCGGCGCCTACTACGTGCAGGAGGCCTCGTCGCAGTTCGTCGGGTATCTGCTTCGGGGGATGCTTCCTGCGGGAGCACGCCTGCTGGATCTCTGTGCGGCGCCGGGTGGCAAGACGACCCTCTATGCCTCGCTGATCGGACGCGAGGGGCTGGTCGTGGCCAATGAGATCGACCGCCGGAGGGCCTCGGTGCTGGCCGACAACGTCCGCAAGTGGGGGACGGGCAACGTGGCCGTGACGTGTTGCGATGCCGCCTCGCTGGGACGCTTCGAGGCGTGGTTCGACGTGGTGGCGGTCGATGCCCCCTGTTCGGGTGAGGGGATGTTCCGCAAGGATCCCGCCGCACGCCAGGAGTGGTCGGAGGCGAACGTCTGCCTGTGTGCCGCGCGTCAGGATGAGATTCTGCGCGAGGCGTGGCGGGCGCTGAAGCCCGGGGGCGTGCTGGTGTACAGCACCTGCACGTTCAACCGCGACGAGGACGAGGGTTCGTTGGAACGGATGCTGGCCTGGGCCGGCGACGAGGTGACGGAGGCGGATCCCGTGACCATCGATCAGGCGTGGGGGATCTGTTGCGGGGCGATCGGACCGTTCCGCACCTATCGTTTCTATCCCCACCGGGCCTGCGGCGAAGGGTTCTTTGCGGCCGTGGCCCGCAAGTCGGCCGAAGCCGATACGCGGATGCGGATCCCGCGGGCACGGCGGAGTGTCGTGGCGGCCGTCGACCGGAAGTGTGTGGCGGAGTTGTCGCGCTGGCTCCGCGAACCCGAAGAGATGCGTTTCGGTGTCGTCGGCGATACGTATTATGCTTGGTATGGCGGGCAGGCCGAGGCGGTGCGGATGCTCTCCGAGGCGCTGCCGGTCATTGGCTCGGGGGTGGCTCTGGGGCAGCTCTTCAAGGGGGTGCTGAAGCCCGATCCGGCACTGGCCTTCTTTCCGGGGCTGAACCGAGAGGCCCTTCCCGTGGCCGAGCTGGACGAACAGGAGGCATTGCGCTATCTGCGGCGTCAGGAGATAGCGGCCGGAGGGCTGGCCGAGGGGATGAACCTCATCACGGTGCGCGGCCGCGGACTGGGCTTTGCCAAGCGGATCGGCAGTCGGGTCAATAACCTGTACCCCAATTCATTACGAATTATGAAACAATAGATATGGCCGAACGAATTTTTTATACGATGGGCGAAGTGGCCGAGATGTTCGATGTCAACACCTCGCTGATCCGCCATTGGGAGACGCAGTTCCCGATGTTGCGTCCGAAACGCAACAAGAAGGGCAACCGCCTCTTTACGCCGCAGGATGTCGAGTATCTGAAGATGATCTATCACCTGGTCAAGGAGTGCGGCATGACGCTCGACGGGGCGAAAAAGGCGCTCCGAAAGGGAAGCTCCGCGAAGGGGCTTGAGCGTGACACGCTGCTCATGGAGCATCTGCAGCGGATCCGGGCCATGCTGGTCGAGGTCCGCGAGGAGCTGAAGGCTCCGGAGGGGGAATTGGTTGGTGACGACGAGGATCTGAGTTTGGTTCCGGAGGCTCCCGAGGAGGCAAAGACCCTGTCGGCATCGATTGAAAAGACGGTCGAGACAAGGTCCGGGGAGACGGTTCCGGAACCCGTGCTGGAGGTGGAGCTGTCGGCGGCGCCTGACGAGGATGCTGCACAGGCGGATCCGGTCGACATTGCGGACGGGATTCCCACGGCGGAATCGGCCAACGAACCCTCCGAAACGGCTGTTGCGGAGGGTGATGACGAGCCGGAGGCGGTGCATGCGGCCGTGGAATCGGTCGACGTCCCGGCCGGGGAGATCGAAACGGTCGCTGTCGAAGAATCCGTTGACGGGCTGGCTCCCGGCACGTCGTCCGTTTCCGAGCCGGCCTCCGACCCAGAGCCGGCCTCCGACCCAAAGCCGGCCTCCGATCCAGAGCTGGCCTCCGACCCAGAGCTGGCCTCCGAAACTGCACGGGAGGCTGTTCCCGAGCCGGTTGAGACCCATCCGACAATGTTCCCCGAGATGCCGGTGGCGGAAAAATCCGCCTCCGAAGCAACCGATGAGGTCGCAGCTGTGCAGCCTGAGGAGGGACCCGGTCAGCCGACGTTGCAGACGATGCGCAAGTCGCGTCGCAAAAAGGATAAGGACGAAGTGGAAAACAAGGAATTGTTCGCCTTCTACGAACAATCACTCTTCTGACCATATTAGCTATGAAAATCAAGGAAATAACCGATACTATCGAACGTTTTGCGCCGCTTGGATGGCAGGAGTCGTATGACAATGCGGGACTGATCGTCGGCCGCAGCGACGATGAGGTTCACCGGGCACTGCTGGCCGTGGACGTCACCGAGGAGGTGCTCGACGAGGCCCGCGACGAAGGGTGTGATCTGATCATCACCCACCATCCGATCATCTTCCATGCCCTGAAACGGTTCAATTCGGCCGATCCCGTGCAGCGGTGTGTCGAACGGGCCATCCGCGACCGCATTGCCCTCTACGCCTGTCATACGAACCTGGACAGTGCTCCCGGCGGCATGAGCTGGCGTCTGGCCGAGGAGTTGGGAATTACGGCGCTCGAGGTGTTGCAACCCGCTCCGTCGGGCGATGGCGTCGGGTTCGGTGTCGTGGGCGATCTGCCGGAGGCGGTCGATACGGTCGAGTACCTGCACCGGGTGCGTCGGCGCCTCGGGGTGGGGGCCATCCGCCACAGCGATATTGTTCGTCCGACGGTGCGTCGCGTGGCCCTCTGTACGGGTGCCGGAGCCTCGCTGATTGCCGATGCACGCCGCGCCCGCGCCGACCTCTACATCACGGCCGATCTCAAGTACAACGATTTCATGACCCCCGATCGGGAGCTCGTCGTGGCGGATGTCGGTCATTTTGAGAGCGAATATTGCGCAATTCAGCTATTATTTGATATTTTGTCGAAAAATTTACGTACCTTTGCGGTTCGCAAGAGTGAACGCTCGCGCAATCCGGTGAACTATCTGATGTAAGTCTAAACTATACAGTACATTATATGGCAACACAAAAGAAAACTTCCGACGTTGATTTCTCGATGCAGGAGAAGATTCTGGCGCTCTACGAGTTGCAGAAGATCGACAGCAAGATCGACCAGATCAACAAGGTGAAAGGTGAACTGCCTCTCGAGGTTCAGGATCTCGAGGATGAAATGGCCGGAATCAAGACCCGTGTCGACCACATCAACTCCGAGATCGAGGAGCTCAATGCCCTGACCAAACAGCGCAAACGCGAGATTGATCAGGCCAAAATCATGATCGGCAACTACAAGGAGCAGCAGAACAACGTCCGTAACAACCGGGAGTTCGATGCCATCTCCAAGGAGATCGAGTATCAGGAACTGGAGATCGAGCTGGCCGAGAAGCGTCTCAAGGAGTATGCCGCCGGTATCAAGACCAAGAAACTTCAGCTCGAGGAGGCCGAAAATCTCTCGAAGGATCGCTCGGCCGATTTGGCTGCCAAGAAAACCGAACTCGATGGCATCGAGGCGGAGACCGCACCCCAGGTGGCCGAATACGAGGCACAGCGCGAGCAGGTGCGGGCCAAGATCGACGAACGCCTGCTGGCGGCCTACGACCGCATCCGTCGCAATGTCCGCAACGGTCTGGCCGTGGTTACGGTCAAGCGTGATGCCTGCGGAGGCTGCTTCAACCGCATTCCGCCCCAGCGTCAGGTCGACATTCGTCAGGGCAAGAAGATCATCGTCTGCGAGTATTGCGGCCGCATTCTGGTGGCTGATCCCGAAGCGGCCCAGCAGGAGTAACTGCGGAGGCGGCGCGGGCCGGATGTTGAGGAGCGGGTGGCCTATCCCTGGAGGGGCCCGGCAGAAATAGTCTTGGAGACGGTGCGGGCCGGATGTTGAGGGGCGGGTGGCCTATCCTTGGAGGGGCCCGGCAGAAATAGCTCCGGAGGCGGTGCAGACTGGCTGTGGCGAGGAAACGGGTGCCTATCTTGACGGTGAGCCAGCTCCGGAGAGGGGTGTCCGGATGTTGAGGAGCGGATGGCCT
This sequence comes from uncultured Alistipes sp., assembly GCA_944321185.1. Classification (GTDB taxonomy): domain Bacteria; phylum Bacteroidota; class Bacteroidia; order Bacteroidales; family Rikenellaceae; genus Alistipes. Next base: position 7,691 of record CALUKH010000008.1, read on the forward strand.
ATCTTGACGGTGAGCCCGGCTGAGTATCTTGGAGGCTGTGCGCCCCGGATATGGCAATAGAAGAGTGGGCGTGCTGGATGGTCGATCCTTGAGGTTGCCCGGCGTAATGACCCTGCTCGAATCGCGTCCGTGGCGAATAGCTTCCGCGGAAAAAATGCGGGCGGAAGTGGTGCACGATCCTCGAAAACCGGCCTCGGAAAGGCTTCCAGCCTACATACACGCATGTAACAGAAATGGGATTCCGGAATTTCCGGAGTCCCATTTTTTGTATGCCCGGATTTTTAAGAATTTTTTGTAACTCGCTATGTTAATTTATTAACACTGAAAAGTTTTCCGAGTTTTGCAAATAATCCTTAAATTTGCCTCGATGGATTCTTCCGACTTAAATTACTGCCATGAAAATAGCCATAGCCCAGTTGAATTACACGATCGGTGATATCGACGGGAATACTTCGAAAATCATCGATTCCATTAACAAAGCAAAGGCCCAGCATGCCGATCTGGTCATTTTCGCCGAGCAGGCCGTGAGCGGAACCCCGGCGTTCGACCTCCTTCGGAAAACGACTTTCCTCGAATTGTGCGAAGATGCCCTGGTGGAGATCGCCTCCTGCTGCGACGGAATCGCCGCCATCGTCGGTCTTCCGATTCTCACCTCCCAGGGTACGATCAGTGCCGCCGCCCTGATTCAGGATCGAAAGGTCCTCCGCTATGTCGGCAAAAAATACATCTCCGCACGCCGCGAAATGGGTTTCCTCGTCCCCTCGAAGGGCTACGAATATGCCACCATCAAGGGGCACAAGTTCGCCATCGTCGTGGGCGACGACCTCAGCCGCGAACACGATTTCGACCAGTCGGTCGAGACCATCCTCTCGATCAACGCCCGCCGCTACGGCAAGGGTACGATGATCTACCGCTACGAAATGATGCGCAACCTGGCCTTCGTCGAGGGCAAAAACCTCGTCATGGTCAACCAGGTGGGCGGTTCGACCGAGATCGTCTACGACGGTACCTCCGGCGCGCTGAACAAACGCGGCGAACCCGTGCTGATGATGAAGAACTTCGAGGAGGATTTCCAGATCTTCGATACCAAGGCCGCCGACACGATGCCCCCCGTGGTGATCCCCTCGACCTACAACGACCGCAACCGGCTGGTCTACGAGGCCGCACGCTGCGGTCTGCGCGACTTCTTCCACAAGAACAACTACGAAAAGGCCGCCATCGGTCTGTCGGGCGGTATCGATTCGGCCGTGGTGGCCTGCCTGGCCGTCGATGCGCTCGGGGCGAAGAACGTCCGGGCGCTGCTCATGCCTTCGCAGTTCTCGTCGAACGAATCGGTCGAGGATGCCAAGATGCTGGCCCGCAACCTCGGCATCGAATACAACGTCATCCCCATCTCAGAGATCTACACCAGCGTGGTCAATACGCTCAAGCCCGCCATCGGCGTGACGGAGTTCGACTCCACGGAGGAGAACATCCAGACCCGAATCCGCACGGTGTTGCTCATGGCCCTGCAGAACAAGACGGGTTATATCCTGCTCAATTCGTCGAACAAGAGCGAAAATGCCCTGGGACTCTGCACCCTCTACGGCGATACGGCCGGAGCGTTCAGCCCGACGGGCGACCTCTACAAGAGCGAAATGTACGACGTGGCCCGCTACATCAACCGCCGTTTCAACAACGTCATCCCCGAAAAAATCCTGACCAAGGAGCCCTCGTCGGAACTCCACCCCGGACAGAAGGACAGTGATATCCTGCCGCCGTACGAGGTGGTCGATGCCATCCTCTTCCGCATGATCGAGGAGGGGCAGCACCGCGAGGAGATCGTCAATGCCGGATTCGACTCGGCCGTGGTCGAGAAGATCCACTCGATGATCATGCGCAACGAGAAGAAACGTTTCCAGTTCCCGCCAGTGCTGCGCCTGTCGTCGTGCTCGTTCGGCCACGAACGCCTGATGCCGCTCACGAACAAATACGGAGATTGAGACGTGGACAGCGGGATCATCGAACACGAAGGGATCGTGGAGAGCGTCCAAAAGGACGGCGTTCATGTGAAAATCACCTCCCGAAGCGCCTGCGGAGCCTGTCAGGCGCGGCAGGCGTGCGGCATGGCCGAGGCGCAGGAGAAGATCATCATCGTCCCGACGACCGATGCCGCGCAATATCTTCCGGGGGAGAACGTCCTGGTCGGCGTACGGAAAAAGGCCGGGCGCATCGCTGTTATGCTGGCATATGGCGGTGCGCTTGTCGTTTTGTTGGCGGCGCTCGTGGTGACGATCGTCGTTCTCGGAGCCGGTGACGGCGTGGGACTGATTGTCTCGCTGGGTAGCGTGGCGGTCTACTACGTGCTGTTGTGGCTCTTCCGCCGCAGAATCGAACACACAATTCAATTTACAATAACAAAAATCTGATGGAAGTATTACTTTACACGATCCTGACACTGTGCGTGTTGGGCGTGCTCGCGGCCGTCATCCTCTACTTCGTGGCACAGAAGTTCCGCGTCGAGGAGGATCCGCGGATCGACGAGGTGGAGAAAATGCTGCCCGGAGCGAACTGCGGCGGTTGTGGATTCGCCGGATGTCGCGGTATGGCCGATGCCCTGGTCAAGCGCGACGACATCTCGGAACTCTTCTGTCCGGTCGGCGGCAGCGACTGCATGAAGGCCATTGCCGGTTATCTGGGCAAGGCCGCAGCCGAAAAACAGCCCGAAGTCGCTACGGTGCGTTGCGGCGGTACGTGCGAGAAACGTCCGCGTACGAACGAGTACAACGGTGCCCGGTCGTGTGCCGTGGCGGCGTCGCTCTATGTCGGTGAGACGGGTTGTGCGTTCGGCTGTCTGGGCTTCGGCGACTGCGTGGCGGCCTGCGCCTTCGACGCCATCCACATGAACCCTCAGACGGGGCTTCCCGAGGTCGATCCCGACAAGTGTACGGCCTGCGGAGCCTGCGTGAAGGCCTGCCCGAAGATGGTGATCGAGCTGCGCAAGAAGTGGCCCAAGAACCGTGCCGTCTACGTGTCGTGCGTCTCGAAGGACAAGGGCGCCGTGGTGATGAAGGCCTGCAAGGCCGGATGTATCGGTTGCGGCAAGTGCGAGAAGGTTTGTGCGTTCGGGGCCATCACCGTTGCGAACAACCTCGCCTACATCGATCCGCAGAAGTGCAAACTCTGCCGCAAGTGCGTGAACGAGTGTCCGACGGGTGCCATCAAGCTCGTGGGCATGGATCCGCTGCCCAAGGAACCCAAGGCTCCGGCAGCCCCGAAAGCCGCCCCCGCCGAGAAGAAAGAGGCTCCGAAGGCTGCTCCGGCCGAGAAGAAGGAGGCTCCGAAGGCCGCTCCGGCCGCCGCAAAGGAGACTGTAAAGGAGGCTCCGAAGGCTGCCCCCGCCGAAAAACCCGTCAAGGAGACCTCGAAGGCTGCTCCGAAAGAGCCCAGTCATGAATCGTAAAAAAACGTCAGCAGAGATATGAAGACATTTCCAATGGGCGGAGTCCATCCGTCGGAAAACAAATTGAGCAGCGCCAAAGCCATCGAGGTGCTTCCGCTGCCCGAGGTGGTCAACATTCCCCTCGCGCAGCATATCGGAGCTCCGGCCGTGGCCAAGGTGGCCAAGGGCGACAAGGTCCTCACGGGGCAGCTCATCGCCGAGGCCGGCAGCTTCATGTCGGCCAATATCCACTCCCCGATTTCGGGTACCGTGACGGCCGTCGACATGCTCCCCAACGGTCAGGGCCTGCGCCAGATGATGATCACCATCAAGCGCGAGGGTGACGACTGGGCCGAGGGGATCGACCGTTCGCAGACCCTGGTCAAGGAGTGCAACCTCTCCGCACAGGAGATCATCGCCCGCATCAAGGCCGCCGGTATCGTCGGCATGGGCGGCGCGACGTTCCCCACGCACGTGAAACTCTCGATCCCGGCCGGCAAGAAGGCCGAATGCGTGATCATCAACGGCGTCGAGTGCGAACCCTATCTGACCTCCGACCACCGCATGATGCTCGAACACGGCGAGGAACTGGTCGTGGGCGTCACGATCGTGATGAAGGCCGTGGGGGTCGAAAAGGCCTACATCGGCATCGAGAACAACAAGCCCGATGCCATTGCTCATCTGCAGAAGATCGTCGCCTCGTATCCGGGCATCGAGGTCGTACCGCTGAAGGTCCGCTACCCGCAGGGTGGTGAGAAACAGCTGATTGCCGCCGTGACGGGACGTCAGGTGCCGCCTCCGCCGGCCCTGCCGATCGATGTCGGCGCCGTGGTCTGCAACGCCTCGACGACCTATGCCGTCTACCAGGCCGTGCAGAAGGGCATGCCGCTCATCCAGCGCGTGGTGACGATCACCGGCAAGAACCTCCGGGAGCCCAAAAACCTCCTGACGCGTATGGGTACGCCCGTCTCGGCACTGATCGCCGCCGCGGGAGGTCTGCCCGAAAATACGGGCAAGGTGATCAACGGCGGTCCGATGATGGGTCGTGCGATGGTCAACCTCGAATCGCCCGTCACGAAGGGTTGCTCGGGTATCACCGTGCTGTCGGACCACGACGCCCGCCGTCATGTGGCCTCGCAGTGCATCAAGTGCGCCAAGTGTGTGGCCGCCTGCCCGATGGGTCTGGAGCCCTACTACCTCTCGAAGATGACCCAGAAGAAGAACTGGGACGAGGTCGAGGCCCGCATGATCACCTCGTGCATCGAGTGCGGCTGCTGCCAGTCGACCTGCCCGGCCTATCTGCCGCTGCTCGACTGGATCCGTCTGGGCAAGCAGACCACCATGGGCCGTATCCGCGCCCGTGCCGCAGCCGCCGCTCCCAAAAAATAGACCGCGGTCCGTAGAATCGAAAATTAAAAACTTACGATAACACTTATGGCAAACAAACTTATTGTCGCTCCCGCACCGCACGTCCAGACCTCGCAGTCGACGGCCCACATCATGCGCGACGTGGTGATCGCCCTGATGCCCGCGCTGGTGGTCTCGACCATCGTCTTCGGGTTCGACGTGCTTCGGGTGACGGCCCTCTCGGTCGCTGCCTGCGTGGTGTTCGAATTTCTGATCCAGAAATACGTGGTCCGCGGTCCGCTGACCATCTCCAACTGGTCGGCCGTCGTTACGGGCGTACTGCTGGCCTTCAACCTGCCGGCGTCGATTCCGTGGTGGATCGTCCTGATCGGCGCCTTCGTCGCCATCGCCATCGCCAAGATGACCTTCGGCGGTCTGGGCAAGAACCCCTTCAACCCGGCACTCGTCGGGCGTGTCTTCCTGCTGGTGGCCTATCCCGTGCAGATGACCACGTGGCCCCTGCCGGTCAACGGCGGTGCGTTCGACGCTCTGTCGGGTGCCACGCCGCTGGCTGCCGTCAAACACGGTCTGGCTGGTCCCGACGCCCTCGGCGTGCAGGATCTGCTGCTGGGCAACATGCCCGGATCGATGGGCGAAGTGGCCGCTCTGGCACTGCTCGTAGGCTTCGTCTACCTGCTCTGGCGCCGCGTCATCACGTGGCACATCCCGGTGACGATCCTCGTGACGATGGCCCTGTTCGCCTTCGTGGTGGCTTTGTGCAAGGGTGAGTCCGGCGCCATGCTGTGGCAGCTGCCTCTGTTCCACGTGCTGGCCGGCGGTGCCATCCTCGGCTCGGTCTTCATGGCTACGGACTACTCGACCTCGCCGATGACGGTCAAGGGCGGCGTGATCTTTGCCGTCGGTATCGGCATCATCACGATGCTCATCCGTCTGTGGGGCGCCTATCCCGAGGGCATGTCGTTCGCCATCCTCTTGATGAACGCCTGCGTGCCCCTGATCAACAAGTATGTCAAACCCAAACGCTTCGGCGTAAAATAAGGAGGAAGGATCCATGAAAAGTACACTTGTCAACATGACGGCGGTCCTCTTCGTCATTACGCTCGTGGCTTCGGCCTGCGTCGGCGTGGTGAACATGATCACCGAGGAGCCTATCGCCCTGGCCAAGGAGGCCGCTACGAAGGCCGCCCTGACGGAGGTGCTCCCGGCATTCGATACGACCGAGGAGCAGACCCTGACGATCGATGAACTGCCCATCACGGTCTACACCGCCACGAAGGAGGGTGCCGTGGCCGGTTATGCCGTGCAGACGATGACCAAACAGGGCTTCAACGGCGTGGTCCGGCTGATGGTCGGCTTCAAGCCCGACGGCGAGGTGGTCAACGTCAACGTCCTCGAACAGGCCGAGACCCCGGGGCTGGGCACCAAAATGGCCGACGAAGGCAACCCGCTGCTGGGCAGCATCCAGGGCCAGAAACTCGAAAACAAGAAACTCGTCGACGGCAAGCTCGCCGTGACGAAGGATGGCGGTGATGTCGATGCACTGACCGCCGCCACCATCTCGTCGCGGGCCTATGTCGATGCCGTGAACCGCGCCTGGATGGCCTACAAGAGTGTAGCTACGGGCGTCGAGCCGACGGATGTCGCATCGGGCGCCACGACCGCAGCTGCAGAAACCAATGAGCCCGAGGCTCAGGAAGGAGGTCAAAATGAATAAACTGAAAATCGCCCTGAGCGGCATCATCAAAAACAACCCGACGTTCGTGCTGGTGCTGGGCATGTGCCCCACGTTGGGCACCACGACGTCGGCCGAAAACGGCATGGGCATGGGCCTGGCCACGACCGCCGTGCTGATCATGTCGAACCTCGTCATTTCGCTCATCAAGAACCTCATCCCGGACAAGGTGCGCATCCCGGCGTTCATCGTCGTGATCGCCTCGTTCGTGACGGTGATCCAGATGCTGATGCAGGCCTTCGTGCCGGCACTCTACGCCTCGCTGGGCGTCTTCATCCCGCTGATCGTCGTCAACTGCATCATCCTGGGCCGCGCCGAGGCCTTTGCCTCGAAAAACTCGCCGCTGGATTCGATGCTCGACGGTGTGGGGATCGGCCTGGGCTTCACGCTCTCGCTGACGGTCATCGGATCCGTGCGCGAGATCCTCGGCAGCGGTGCCATCTTCGGCATCAACCTCGGATTCTCCGACTACACGCCGCTGATCTTCGTCCTGGCCCCGGGCGCCTTCCTCGTGCTGGGATATCTGATGGTTCTGTTTAACAAATTAGCCAAGAAGTAGTCATGGAGATCTCCTATTTCGCAATCATCATCGGCGCCATCTTCGTCAACAACGTCGTACTGGCGCAGTTCCTCGGCATCTGCCCCTTCCTGGGCGTTTCGTCGAAGGTCGAAACCTCGATGGGCATGGGTGCCGCCGTGACGTTCGTCATGGCCCTTACGGCGCTGGTGGCATGGCCCATTCAGACCTACATCCTCGTGCCGCTGCACATCGAGTACATGCAGACGATCGTCTTCATCCTGGTCATCGCGGCTCTGGTGCAGATGGTCGAGATCATCCTCAAGAAGGTTTCGCCCTCGCTCTATCAGGCGCTGGGTATCTTCCTGCCGCTGATCACCACGAACTGCGCCGTGCTGGGCGTGGCCATCCTCATGATCCAGAAGGAGTTCAACCTGCTGCAGAGCGTCGCCTATTCGGTCTCGACGGCTCTGGGATTCGCTCTGGCACTGGTTCTGTTCGCCGGCATCCGCGAGCGTTTGGAGTTTGAGGAGGTGCCCAAAGCCTTCCGCGGTGTCCCCATCGCCCTGATCACGGCCGGCATTCTGGCCATGGCCTTCCTGGGATTCTCGGGTCTGGTATAGTCTCCGGCGAGGTCGCACAGCCGCGGCCTGGCTGCCGTTCAGCAAACGATCCGAACGCACCTGCATCCGGCAGGAGAGCGTCCGGATCGTTTCTTTTTGTAAAAAAATGGGACGATTCTTCGTTTCTTGACGGCAATTCGCTATTTTTGCACTATTATAAACTTAACAACCCCCAAAAATACCCGAACTGCAATGGAGGATATCATCCAGCTTCACGACAAGAAGTTCAAGGTCATGATCCCCGCGGCCAAAATCGACGAGGCAGTCGAAGCCGTTGCCCGGCGGATCAATCACGATTATGCCGACAAGGAGACCCCGCTGTTTCTGGGCATCCTCAACGGCTCGTTCATGTTCATGAGCGATCTGATCAAAAAGATTGAGTTTCAGAACGAATTGTCGTTTGTCAAACTCTCCTCCTACGAAGGAACCGAATCGTCGGGTCAGGTCCGCAACCTGATCGGACTGACCACCCCGATCGAGGGGCGTCACGTGATCATCGTTGAGGATATCGTCGATACGGGCGAATCGATCGACCACATGATCCGTGATCTGGAAGCACGCAAACCCGCCTCGATCGAGGTCTGCACGCTTTTCTTCAAGCCGGGATCCTACCGCAAGACGCGCCCGATCAAGTACCGCGCCATGGAGATCGGCAATGAATTTATCGTTGGCTACGGCTTGGACTACAATCAGTTGGGTCGCAGTCTGAAGGATATTTACGTAGTGACGGAGTAATGGCTCTGACGATCGATCCCGCAATGTTCGACGGGGGGCGGCTGCTGCCCCTGGTCGAGGATTTCTATACCATTCAGGGCGAGGGCTACCATGCCGGCAAGCCGGCCTATTTCATCCGGTTGGGCGGTTGCGATGTGGGGTGCCGCTGGTGCGACGCCAAATACACGTGGAATCCGAAACTCTATCCGCCCACCGACGTACGGACGGTCATCGAGCGGGCGACGGCCTGTCCGGCACAGGCCATTGTCATCACGGGCGGCGAACCGCTGCTCTATCCGCTGGGGGTGCTGACCGATGAACTGCGGGCCCGCGGACTGGAGATTTTCCTCGAGACCTCGGGGTCGCATCCCTTCAGCGGGGTGTTCGACTGGGTGTGCCTCTCGCCCAAGCGGCAACAGCCGCCTCTGGATGAGGCCTACGGCCGGGCCGACGAACTGAAGGTGATCATCGAATCGGAGGCTGATCTGGAGTGGGCCGAGCAGAATGCCGCACGGGTGCGTCGCCGCTGCCGGCTCTATCTGCAACCCGAGTGGAGCCGTTCGGAGGAGGTGATGCCGCTGCTGGTGGAGTATGCCAAGGCGCATCCCCGCTGGAACATCTCCATCCAGACGCACAAGTACATGCACATTCCGTAGGGAAGATGAAGATTCAATTCGGGCGTCGTTTCTGGATCGTCCTGACGGCGATCATCGTCGTGTTCTCGGTTTTCGTGATCGGGCGCAATGCCCTGCATGCCGTGAAGATCAAGCGGCAGATCAACGAGTTGGAACGTCAGCACGATTTCTACGTCGAGAAGATTGCCCAGGACAGCACGCTGCTCGAACGGTTGCGTTACGACGATTACCTCGAGGAGTATGCCCGCGAGCACTATCACATGCAGCGTCGCAACGAGGATGTCTACATTCTTGAAGAGTAGCACGTCTGCATGCTGGAAATAAAACCGGGCCTTTTCCTGTCGGAAAGGGGCCCGGTTGTTTTTTTGAAGGTTCCGGCTTGGGATGACGGGGACCGTGGCATCCGGTCGGAGACGGAGCTCCACGCGGGGCTCTATGGATGATTAAAGGCAGGGTCTGCGCCGGAGCTGCTTGTGCGATCGGATACGGGGCGAACGCAGGCTGCAGGAAGGGGCAGCACCCCCCCCCGGGCGTCAATAGTGGGTAAATCCGTGCCAGTCGAGCGCCTCGGGCTGACCGTTGCGGAGCCAGGTGAGACCGTTGCCGGCCGTGATGCGGCCGATGGGGTAGAGCGGTGTGCCGAACTGCGCACGGAACTCCGCGGCCAGACGATCGGCTGCTTCGGCCTGGGCCGTCAGCAGCAGCTTGTAGTCCTCGCCGCCGCAGGCTGCCGTCTGCAGGTCCGATCCCGTGGCCACCGGGATGCTCTCAAGATCGATCTCGGCTCCCGCATGCGAAAGGTCGAGGATATGGCACAGATCGGAGGCCAGTCCGTCCGAGAGGTCCATCATGGCGTGGACCTCCCGCCGGGCGCCAAGCCAGATTCCCTCGTCGACCTGCGGTGCGGGATTGCGGTGTGCGTCGGCCAGCGGCGTATGAAGTCTCCCGGCGAGGATATCCCGAAGCCCGGCTCCCGAGGCTCCCAGTTCACCTGCCACGAAGATCCGGTCGCCCGGACGTGCATCGCGCCGGTGCTTGAGATGGTCGATCGGGGCGCGGCCTATGGCCGTGACGTTGATCGTGATGCCCGTTTCGGAGCGGGTTGTGTCGCCCCCGATGAGCGGTGTGGCAAAGCGTGCCGAAAGATCGTGGTAGCCCTCCATGAACTCCAGCGCCCACTGCTGGGTGGTATCCTTCGGCAGGGCGATCGAGAGCAGCGTCGCCACGGGGCGCGCCCCCATGGCGGCGACGTCGCTCAGATTGACGGCCAGCGACTTGCATCCCAACTCGCGGGCCGAAGTGGCGTGGCGCAGAAAGTGAACCCCCTCGGTCAGCAGGTCCGAGGTGAAGACCAGTGCCTCGCCCCCGTCGACGGGCAGCACGGCGCAATCGTCGCCGATGCCTTCGAATCCCTGGTCGGGAAGCGCGGCAAAAAGTTGGCGTATCTGTTCGATGAATCCGAATTCGGTCATGTTTTTGCGATGGCAATCGGACAAAGATACCGATTTTTCGGCGAAAATAACTACCTTTGTTTCCGAATTGCCCGTCGCACGACGCGCAGTTTCGGATTTTTAACCCCAACGACACATGAAAATATTGATTCTCAACGGCCCGAATCTCAATCTGCAGGGACGCCGCGATCCCGCCGTCTACGGCACACAAACCTTCGAGAGTTTCTACGACGAGCTCCGCCGGCGTTATCCGACGGTCGAGTTCGAGTACCGGCAGTCGAATCACGAGGGAGTGCTCATCGATACGATTCAGCAGGCCGACGGTTGCTTCGACGGCGTGGTCCTCAATGCCGGAGGCTATACCCATACGTCGGTGGCGCTGCGCGATGCCGTGGCGGCCGTGCAGGTGCCGGTTGTCGAGGTCCACATCTCGTCGATCCTCGCCCGCGAGGAGTTCCGCCACACCTCGCTGCTGGCCCCCGTGGCCAAAGGGTCGATCATGGGCTTCGGCCTGGATTCCTACCGGCTGGGCGTCGAGGCGCTGCTGCAGTCGGCCCGATAGTTGAGCATCCAAAGTCATAACCGAAAAACAACGAGTATTGCTATGTATCGCATGAAAAAAACCAAGATCGTCGCCACCATGTCGGATTTCCGCTGTACGGAGGAGTTCGTCCAGAAACTCTTCGATGCCGGGATGGACGTTGTGCGCGTCAATTCGGCCCACGTCTCCGAAGAGGGTGCCACGAAGATTGTCGAGACCGTCCACCGGGTCAACCCCGCCATTCCGATCATGATCGACACCAAGGGACCCGAGATCCGCGTCACGACGATCGCCGACGAATATGGCAACAGCATCCGCTTCCAGGCCGGTGACCGCGTGGCCGTGCGCGGATCCGACGGCTCGGATCTCACGACGCGCAAGGTCGTCTACATGAACGTCCCCTCGATCGTGCGCGACATTCCGGTCGGCGCCCGCATGCTGATTGCCGATGGTGAGCTGGAGATCCGCGTCGTGGGAAAGACCGACGAGGAGCTCGACTGTGAATTCGTTGTCGGCGGCGCCATGCGTTCGCGCAAGAGCGTCAATGTCCCCGGCGTCTCGATCGACCTTCCGTCGGTGACCGAGAAGGACCGCCGCTTCATCGAGTGGGCCGTGCGCAACGACGTCGACTTCATCGCCCATTCGTTCGTCCGCTCGGCACGCGACGTGCAGGCCGTGCAGTCGATCCTCGACGCCCACCACAGCAACATCAAGATCATCTCGAAGATCGAAAACCAGGAGGGTCTGGACAACATCGACGAGATCATCGAGGCGTCGTACGGCATCATGGTGGCGCGCGGCGACCTGGGTGTCGAACTCCCGGCCGAAGCCATCCCCAATGCGCAGCGCCGCATCGTCGAGAAGTGTATCTGCGCCAAGCGCCCGGTGATCATCGCCACGCAGATGCTCTATTCGATGGTCAAGTCGCCGCGCCCGACGCGTGCCGAGGTCAGCGACGTGGCCAGCGCCATCTACGAACGGGTCGATGCCGTGATGCTGAGCGACGAGACGGCCATGGGCGATTATCCCGTCGAGTCGGTCGAGACGATGGCCCGCGTGGCCCGCGCCATCGAACGCGACGAGGAGCATTTCCAGCCGATGATCGACATGAACATGGTCTCGGTCAACCACGAAATTACGGCTCAGCTGGCCCGTTCGGCCGTGCGGGCCTCGACCAACCTCCCGATCAAGTATGTGATTCTCGATACCAAGACCGGGCGCACGGGCCGTTATCTGGCCGCCTTCCGCGGTCGCAAGACCGTCATGGCCGTCTGCTATTCGCGTCATGCCCAGCGGATTCTGGCCCTCTCGTACGGCGTGGTCCCCATTCTGCGCAATCAGGAGCTGTCGGACCGCTACCACTTCCTGGTCGATGCGCTCGAATTCCTCGACCAGTACCGCAAACTCGACGATGAGGATCTGATGGCCATCGTCGGCGGCAGCTTCGGACCCGACGGCGGAGCCTCCTATGTCGAGATCTCCAACGTGCGGAACATCCGTCGCCGCAACGACGAAATCAAGGCCCGTCACAACGGTTAGACCTTGGCCGGAGAGCTCAAAGAGAAGGTCGCGCGGGGCGTTGCGTGGAGCATGGCCGAGAAGATCGGTTCGATGCTCCTCACGATGGCCGTGCGGTTCGTGATCCTGCGCCTGCTGACGCGTGAGATCATGGGCTACATGGCCATCCCGACGGCCATCGTCACCGTGCTGCTGGTCCTCGTCGACGGCGGCTTCTCGCAGGGGCTCATCCGTCGCAAGGACCCCTCGAATACCGATTACAAGTCGGTCTTCCTGTTCAACATGAGCGTCGCGACGCTCTGCTACGTGCTGATGGTGGCCACGGCGCCGCTGGTGGCCCGCTGGTACGACATGCCGGTCATCGCCGAGATCGCTCCGGTCTTCTACCTGCTGTTGCCGCTGACGGCCCTGTGTGCCGTACAGAATACGATCTTCATCCGGCAGTTCCGTTTTGCGCTGCTCTCGAAGGTGACCTTTTTCGCGTCGCTCGTTGGCGGACTGGCTGCCATCGCCTTTGCCGTGGCCGGGTGGGGGATCTGGAGCCTGGTGATCGAACGGGTCGTCTCGGTGGGGCTGCGCACGGCGATCCTCTGGTGGCTGAGCGACTGGCGTCCGCGGGGCCGCTTTTCGCGGCAGCCTCTGCACGAAATGTCGAAGTTCGGCTGCAGCCTCATGGCTACGGACCTGATCTCGAACTTCTACAACAAGATCCCGCAGTTCTTCCTCGGATCGCTCTATCCGGCTTCGACGCTGGGATCGTTCGACCAGGCCGTCAAGATCAAGGACATGCCCGCCACGACCGGCATGCAGGCCGTGCAGAATGTCACCTTCCCGGCCTTCTCGAAGATCCGCGACGACCTTCCGAAACTCACCGAAAGCTATCGTCAGGTGGTGATGATCGTCGCCTACGTCATGTTTCCCGTCATGCTGGGACTTTCGGCCGTGGCCCACGACCTGTTTGGCGTGCTTCTGTCCGAGGAGTGGATGCCTACGGTGCCCTATTTCGAGGTGGTCTGCCTGGCGGGGCTGTTCTCGCCCGTGGCCGTCATTTCGATGAACATTCTCAAGGCCCGGAGCGGCGGCCCGATCAGCGTGCGGCTCGGAATCCTCAAGAAGGTGGTTATGACGGTGATCTTCGCCGCGACGATCCCCCACGGCGTCATGGCCGTCGTCTGGGGGCTGGTGGCCATCGCCGCCTGCGAAATGGGAATCAATTTCGTCGCCACACTGCGTTTCACCGACCTTACGATCGGACGCTTCCTGCGTACGCTGCTGCCCGTGGCGTTGCTCGCTGCGGGAATGTGGCTGGTCGTACGCGGCGTCGGGTCGCTCATCCCGGGCAGCGACATCCTGCGGCTGCTGGCCGAATTGGTGGTTGGTTTTGTCTTTTATGTCGGAGGGTCGGCGCTGTTGCGCTTCGAGGCCTTCCGCGAGGTGTGCGACATCCTCAAAAAACAGATCGCCCACAAGTCGTAGGCGATCCGTTCTCCATTTGTTTGTGATTTTTGTCTCCCGTTACTTGTAGACCTTCGGCGTGATGATCCCCCGCAGGACGACCAGTGCGTTCTGCACCAGCGCCTCGAGTTCATTCTCACCTGCATAGACCGTCACCGGTGCGATGAACGAACAGTGGTTGCGGATGTACTCCACGACGGGTTCGTTGTAGGCGATGCCGCCCGTCAGCAGGATGCCGTCGACCCGGCCTTCGAGGGCGGCGGCCATGGCTCCGATCTGTTTCGAGATGTTGTAGCACATGGCATCCAGCACCTTGCGGGCCCGCTGATCGCCCTTGTCGATGCGTTCCATGACCTGGATCACGGAGTTCGTGCCCAGGTAGGCGACCAGTCCGCCCTTGCTCGAAACGTATTTCAGCAGCTCTTCGCGGGTGTATTGCCCCGAGAAGCAGACCTTGATCAGGTCGCTCGACGGAATGCTGCCGGCCCGGTCCGGAGCGAAGGGCCCGTCGCCGTCCAGCGCATTGTTCACGTCGACAATCCGGCCCTGACGGTGGGCTGCGACCGAGATGCCGCCGCCCATGTGGGCCACGATCAGGTTCGACTCCTCGTAGATGCGTCCGGTCTTCTGGCAGTGCAGACGGGCGATGGCCTTCTGGTTCAGGGCGTGGAAGACCGACTTGCGCGGGCACATCGGCATGCCGGTGATGCGCGCCGTGTCGTCCATCTCGTCCACCACGGGCGGATCGGCGATGTAGGCCTTGACCTTGGCCATGTGGGCGATCTGTGCCGCGAGCAGTCCGCCCAGATTGCAGGCATGCTTCATCGTTGCGTTGCGCAGGTCGTAGCGCATCCGCGAATTCACCTCATACACGCCGGCCGGGATCGGGTGGATCAGTCCGCCGCGTCCGATGACGGCCGAGAGTTCGCGCAGCGGGAAGTTCGCTTCGCGCAGGGCCGAGAGGATCAATCCTCTGCGCCAGTCCAGCTGGTCGATGACGTCGGTAAAGCGCTGCAGCTCCTCGGTCGAGTGACGCAGCGTCAAATCCAACAAAGGCCGCTCTTCCTCATAAAGAGCGACCTTTGTGGATGTTGAGCCGGGATTTATCGCTAAGATTTTGTAGCTCATGAAGTTCTCGGTTCATTCAGGTTAAGGGCGGCTTATCCGGCCGCAAAGGTCATTTCTTTACGGCCAGGCAAGCCAGGGCGATCGAGTAGAGTTTCGTGAGGCTGGTGTCGCCGCGCGAGGTCAGCACGCAGGGGACATTCGTACCCATCACCATGGCAGCCAGTTCACCGCCGCAGAGGTGCGTGGCGCTCTTGAAGAAGACGTTGGCCGACTCCAGGTTCGGGAAGAGCAGGCAGTCCGGATCTCCGGCCACCGACGAACCCTTCACCTTCTTGTGCTCGGCGACCTCCTTGTAGAGGGCCACGTCGAGCGACAGCGGGCCGTCGACGATGACGTTGCCCAGCTGACCGCGGTCGCCCATCTTGGCCAGGATGGCGCCGTCGGTCGACGAAACCACACTCGTGAGCACCTGCTCCGACGGAGCGATGCAGGCGATCTTCGGGCAGTCGATACCCAGCAGTTTGGCCGTCTGGGCCAGGTAGCCGATCTGTTTCATCTTCTGCTTGAAGTCGGGCAGCGGAATGACGGCCACGTCCGAGATGATGAGCAGTTTGTGGTAGCAGGGCATCTCGATGATCGAGACATGGCTCAGGACGCCCTTCGGCGGGAAGAGGCCGGCATCCTTGTTCAGGATTCCGCGCATGTACTTGTCCGTCGAGACCAGACCCTTCATCAGCACGTCGGCATTGCCGGCCACGACGGCCGCAACGGCCTGCTGAACGCACTTTACGTCATTGGGTTCGTTGACGATGTTGAAGGCCTTGATGTCGATGTTGTTTTCGGCGCAGACCTGTTCGATGACTGCCTTGTCGCCGAAGAGCGTCGGCTCGACAAGTCCCTCCTTGTAGGCCTCGTAGACGGCCTGCAGCGTGTGCGAATCCTGGCCGTAAGCCACGGCAAGGCGCTTTTTGCCCCGTTTTCTCGCCTCTTCGACGATCTCGGTAAGATGCTGAATCATGATGTTTGAGATTTTATGGGATTCTTGTATCCGTTGTTTTTATTTGACCAGGTTGTAGGTGTCGGTGGCGATCATCAGCTCCTCGTCGGTAGCGATGACGGCGACCTTGACCTTTGATTCGGGTTTCGAGAGGATTTTGTTCACGCCGCGCGTGCCGCGGTTGGCCTCCTGGTCGAATTCGACGCCCATGAATTCGAGTCCCGAGCAGACCGATTCGCGCATTTCGCTCGAGTTCTCGCCCACGCCGCCCGTGAAGACGATCAGATCCACGCCACCCATCTCGGCGGCATATTCGCCGACGAACTTCTTGATGCGGCGGTAGTACATGTCGCGGGCCAGAATGGCGCGTTCGTTGCCCTCGTCGTAAGCGTGGTCGATGTCGCGCATGTCGCTCGAGATGCCCGTCAGACCCAGCACGCCGGACTTCTTGTTCATCATCGTCTCGAGCTGGGCGTAGGTCATGCCCTCCTTTTCGCCGATGAAGGTGATGGCGCTGGCGTCAACCTGGCCGCAGCGCGTGCCCATGACCAGACCGTCGAGCGGCGAGAAGCCCATCGACGTATCGAACGACTTGCCGTTGAGCACGGCCGTGACGGAACCACCGTTGCCGATGTGGCAGGTGACGATCTTCGAGTTTTCGAACTCCAGGCCGGCCAGTTCGGCGCCGACGCGGGCCACGTACTTGTGGCTGGTTCCGTGGAATCCGTACTTGCGCACGCGGTATTTTTCATAGTATTCGTACGGCAGGGCGTACATGTAGTTGACGGCGGGGATGGTCTGGTGGAACGACGTGTCGAAGACCGTCACCTGCTTCACGCCCGGGAGCACCTTCTCCACGGCGTTGATACCCTCCAGACTGGCGGGGTTGTGCAGCGGGGCGATCTGACACAGCGACTGGATTTTGGCCTTGACATCCTCGGTGACGATGCAGCTGGCGGGGAAGTATTCGCCGCCGTGAGCCACGCGGTGGCCGACGGCCTTCACCTCGTCGAGCGACGCGATCACGCCGTGCGTGGGGTCGGTCAGGGCGTCGAGGACCAGTTTGATGCCGGTCGTGTGGTCGGGGATCGGCTGGTGGAGTTCGAACGGCGTCTTGCCCACGGGTTTGTGGGTGAGGTCGCCTTCGGGCAGACCGATGCGTTCGACGAGACCTTTGGCGAGCAGTTTGCCCGTCGTGCCCTCCATGTCGATCACCTGGTATTTGATCGACGAGGAGCCGCAGTTCAATACGAGAATTACCATAATGCGATATTGTTTTTAAGTTTTCTGTATGATCGTTTTGCCGGTTTTCAGGCCCGGGTCTGCGAACCGATGAACATGCCCAGCGCCGTAAAGAGCAGGCATACGCAAATGCTCAGTACCACATACCAGGCCGCCGGTCCGAAGTCGCCGGCCCGGAGCAGCCGCACCGTATCGGCCGAAAAGGTCGAGAAGGTGGTGAATCCGCCGCAGAGCCCCACGACGAGCAGCCAGCTCCAGGTTGACGAGGAGAGCGTCTGCAGCAGGAAGCCGATCAGCAGCGACCCGACGGCGTTGACCGTGAACGTACCGAGCGGGAATCCCAGCAGCAGCTGTCCGCCGAGCATCCAGGTCGAGAGGGCGTAGCGGGCCATGCTGCCGACGGCTCCGCCCAATCCCACGCAGAAGAGTTCACGAATCATAAGTAAATTTAGGTAGTATTTTACGAATATGCAAATTTACGTAAAAAAATGATTACGGATCGTTTTATTTTTTGCCCGAAAAATAGGATTTTTTATCCGATTGGTTACGAAGTGCGGATTTGACCGTCACCCGTGACGATGTATTTGTAGGTAGTCAGTTCGGGTAGTCCCATCGGGCCGCGGGCGTGGAGTTTCTGGGTCGAGATGCCGACCTCGGCGCCGAAACCGAACTGTCCGCCGTCGGTGAAGGCCGTCGAGACGTTGACGTAGACACACGCCGCATCGACCCGTCGGGTGAAGCGTTCCGCAGCCAGCGGATCCTCCGTAATGATCGCCTCGCTGTGGCGCGACGAGTAGCGGGCGATGTGGGCCAGCGCTTCGTCGAGCGACGAGACGCTGCGGATGGCCATCTTGTAGTCGAGGAACTCCGTGCCGTAGTCGTCATCGGTGGCCGGGCGAAGCAGCTCGGCGGGGTAGTGGTCCGTCAGAGCGGCGAGGGCCTCGCGATCGGCGTAGAGCGTGACGTGATGCTCGGCCAGCGGGGCGCACAATGCGGGCAGATCGCCCAGCCGGTCGCGGTGGATGACAAGACAGTCCAGCGCGTTGCAGACGCTCACGCGCCGCGTCTTGGCGTTGCAGATCACCCGCCGTCCCTTCTCCACGTCGCCCGCCGCATCGAAGTAGGTGTGGACGATTCCGGCGCCGGTCTCGATCACCGGGACCCGGGCATGCTCGCGCACGAAGCGGATCAGCCCCGCGCCGCCGCGCGGAATGACCACATCGACATAACCCACCGCATTGAGCAGTTCGCCCACGGCCGCGTGGTCCGACGGCAGCAGCGTGAAGGCCGCCCGGTCGATCTCCGCCCGGCGGAGCGCTTCGTGGAGGGCGCGGGCGATCGCTTCGTTCGAGCGGCGGGCGTCACTGCCGCCCTTCAGCACGCAGGCGTTGCCCGTCTTCATGCAGAGCGAGAAGATGTCGGCCGTGACGTTGGGCCGCGCCTCGCAGATCATCCCCACGACCCCGAACGGTACGCGTACCTTGCGGATTGTCATGCCGTTGGGATGGGTCCATGCGTCGAGCGTCTCGCCCTGCGGCGAGGGGAGCGCCGCCACGGCCTCCATGTCGGCGGCAATCGCCTCGAGGCGTTCGGGCGTCAGCCGCAGCCGGTCGCACAGCGGCGATGCTGGGTCCATCGCCGCCAGATCTTCGGCATTGGCCGCCAAGATCTCCGGCATATGGCTGCGGAGCATGTCTGCGGCCGAGCGGACCGCATCGGAGAGCCGTTCGGCGGGGAGATTGCCCAGGGCGGCTCCGGCCTTGCGGGCCGCCTCGAAGAGGGATCGGTAATTGGTTTCCATGGACACTATTCCAGATAAAGATAATCGCAGTGAATCAAAGGTTTGAGACCTCTCCGGCCCAGATTGCGACGGGCCGTGTCGCTGTCGCACGAGATGCGGCCAATGCCCAGCTGGGTGCCGTCGGGCGTGAGGATCCGCACGATGTCGTCGCGTTCGAACTCGCCCTCGACCCCGGTGACGCCCACGGCCAGGATGCTCGCCGCCTGGCTCCGCCGCACCGCCTCGACGGCTCCGGCATCGAGCCGCAGCGCCCCCTTGGCGAAGCCTTCGCTGCTGGCAATCCACTTCTTGACCCCCGAAGCGGAGTGTGGAGCCGGTTCGAAACGCGTGCAAACCACGTCGCGGTCGGTCAGCACGAGGTCCGTCAGGATGTTGTCGCGGCGTCCGTTGGCGATCACTACCTCGATGCCCTCGCCGGCCACGCGGCTCGAGATGCGGCTTTTGGAGGTCATGCCGCCGCGGCCGCGCGACGAACGCGTCGTGTCGATGTACTGCGAGAGGTCGCGTCCCGGCGCCACGTGGCGGATGACCTGCGAGGCGGGGTCCGACGGCGAACCGTCGTAGATGCCGTCGATGTTGCTCAGGATCAGCAGTGCATCGGCCCCCATCATCGCCGCAACGAGCCCCGAAAGTTCGTCGTTGTCGGTGAACATCAGCTCCGTGACCGAGATCGTGTCGTTCTCGTTGACGATCGGGATCACGCCGGCCGCGAGCATCGCCTCCATGCAGTTGCGCTGATTGAGGTACTGGCGGCGGGTCGAGAGGCTCTCCTTCGTGGTGAGGACCTGTCCGCAGGCGATGCCGTATTCGTTGAAAAGGTCGTAGTAGCGGTTGAGCAGCTTGACCTGCCCGACGGCCGAATAGAGCTGGCGCGCCGAGACGGTGTCGATGCGTCCGACGCGCGATTCGAGCAGGCTGCGTCCCGAAGCCACGGCCCCCGACGAGACGACGATCACCTCGATGCGGGCCCGGTGCAGGCGGGCCATCTCGTCGACCAGCGCCGAGATGCGTGTCGTGTCGGGGCGTCCGTCGTCACGCGTCAGCACGTTGCTGCCGATCTTGATGACGATCCGGCGGTATTTTCCCTCTTGTTTCATGTCTTAACCTGTTTAACCTGACCTGTTTGCATTTTCAGAGCCCCCCCCCTCTCATCCGGTTTGGCGGGAGGGACCTGCGGTTCAGGGCTCGTACTTGTAGCCGACGCCCTTGACCGTGACGATGCGTTCGTCGCCGATCTTCTGGCGCAGCTTGCGGATGTGGACGTCGATCGTGCGGTCGCCCACGACCACCTCCGTGCCCCAGATCTTGGCGTAGATCTCCTCGCGCGGAATGAGTTTGCCCGGCGACGAGTAGAGCAGGTCGAGCAGGGCGAACTCCTTGCGCGGGAGGCTGATCTCCTCGCCGTCGCGGATCACCATGTAGCGTTCGCGGTCGACGGTGATGCCCGGCGAGGGGTTCTTGACGGGGCTCTTGCCGGCATCGATGCGCTTGAGAATGGCCTGTACGCGGCTGACCAGCAGCTTCATCTTGATCGGTTTGGTCAGGTAGTCGTCGGCCCCCACGCCGAAACCGGTCAGCTGCTGCTCCTCCTCGCCCAGCGCCGAGAGGAAGACGACCATCGTATCCTTCAGTTCGGGGTTTTCGCGGATGGCGCGGCACGTCTGCACGCCGTCCATCACGGGCATCATCATGTCCAGCAGGATCAGATGCGGGCGGCACTCGGCGGCGACCTTCAGGGCCTCGGCGCCGTTCTGCGCCGTGAAGACCTCGTAACCCTCGCGGACGAGGTTGTAACGGACGAATTCGAGGATATCGACCTCGTCGTCCACCAGCAGGATGCGATGGCTCATAGTCGTCAGATTCTGGGGCGGCGGAGCGGAGTCCGCCGTCGGGTGGATAACTTTGCGAAGTTACGAATTTTTTTTCGGATTGCCGCGCTTTTCCCCATGGATCCGCCGCCGGTCCGGAATCGGGGGTCGAAGAGCACTCCGAAGCGAGGTCCCAATGCAGGTTTTGGCGATTTATTTTTCGGGTTCCGCATAAAATGGTTATATTTGCGGGATTTATGTACTCCCGCATGTCGGGAAGCAAAAACCTCTACTGTGATGGCTACTGAAAAATCGACACTTTCTGCTCCCGAGGAGCAAGTCAGCCCTCAGGCTGAAGATGCGCAGATGACACCCGCGGCAACCCCTGCGGCAACTCCCGAACTTTCTGAATCCACGGCTGCGGCCGATGCGGTGACGCCGTCCGAGGCCGCCGCAGCTCCGACCGAAGAGGCTCCGGCCCAAACTCCCGCCGAAGCGGGCGTCGCAACCTCGGCCGAAGAGACTGCCGCAACCCCCGTCGAGAAGGCTCCGCTGACGAGCCCCGCGACCGAGGCTGCTGCAGCCGGTGAACCCGCTGCCGTTGCGGAGAGCCCGGCCGAAACGCCGGAAACGGTTGCCGAAGAGAATCCGGCCGAAACACCGGAAAAGAGCGTTGCAGAGGAGGAGACCCCGCGTCCGAAACGGGCGCGGATCAAGCCGGCGGCCGAACCCGTATCGGATTTCGACGAGGAGACTGCTCCGGCCGACGTGCGAGTCGATTTCGCCGATGAGGAGGCTGCGCTGGCCGCTCACGACGCCGGACTCGAACTGGGCGACGAAACCGCCGAGGAGGCCGAAGCCGATCAGCTCGCCGAGGAGAAAAGCTCGCCCGAGGAGAAGTTCGCCGGCAAGAGCAAGGAGGAGCTGGTGGCGCTGTTTGCACGAATGCTCGAAGAGCAGCCCGTACAGTCGATTCGCCGCGACGTCGAGGCGCTGAAGATCGCCTTCTACCGCATCCGCCGCGCCGAGGTTGAGGCCGCACGCCGCCGTTTCCTCGAGGAGGGCGGCGCCGAAGAGGATTTTGCACCTGCGGTTGACGGTGCGGAGATCCAACTCAAGGAGCTTTTCAAGGAGTATCGCCGTCGCCGCGACATCTTCATTGCCAACCTCGAGGCCGAAAAGGAGGCCAACCTCAAGGTCAAACAGCAGATCATCGAGGAGCTGAAGGAGCTGGTCAATTCCGACGAGACGCTCAACCATACCTTCACCAAGTTCCGTGAACTCCAGCAGCGCTGGCGCGATACGGGTCCTGTCCCGCAGCAGTACATCAAGGATCTGTGGGAGACCTACAACCTCCACGTCGAGAATTTCTACAACTTCATCAAGATCAACAAGGAGCTGCGCGATCTCGACCTGAAGAAGAACTACGAACAGAAGGTGGCCCTCTGCGAACAGGCCGAAGCGCTGCTGCTCGAACCCTCGGTGGTCGAGGCCTTCCACAAGCTGCAGAAGCTCCACGACGAGTGGCGTGAGACGGGTCCCGTGGCCAACGAGTACAAGGAGGCGCTCTGGGAGCGTTTCAAGGCTGCGTCGAGCCGCATCAACAAGCAGCATCAGGAGCATTTCGAGGCTCTGAAGGCCGAGCAGGTCAAGAACCTCGAACTCAAGACCGGACTCTGCGAGGCAACCGAGGAGCTGGCTTCGCAGCCGTTGACCACCCGCAAGGAGTGGAACCGTGCCAGCGACAAGCTGCTCGAGATCCAGAAGACCTGGAAGACCATCGGCTTCGCCCCCAAGAAGGATAACAACCGCATCTACGAACGTTTCCGCACGGCCTGCGACAAGTTCTTCGAGGCCAAGCGCCAGTTCTATGCCGGACTGAAGGCCGAGATGGAGCACAACCTGCAGCTGAAGAACGAAATCTGCGAGGCTGCCGAATCGCTTTCGGGCAGCGAAGACTGGAAGAAGACGACCGATGAGCTGATCGCTCTCCAGGCCCGTTGGAAGCAGATCGGTGCCGTGTCGCGCCGTCACTCCGAGGCGGTCTGGAAACGGTTCCGCGCCGCCTGCGACAAGTTCTTCGAGCGCAAGGCCGCCCACTTCGCATCGGTCGACGGCGAGTACGAGGAGAATCTCCGCCGCAAACAGGCCCTGCTCGACGAGATGGCTGCGGCCGACGTCCGCACGGGCGGCTATGAGGTGATCCGTGATTTCCAGCGCCGCTGGAGCGAGATCGGTTTCGTGCCCATCAAACAGAAGGATGCCATTCAGAAGCGATACAAGGCCGCCGTGGATCAGCTCTTCAACGTGCTGCGCGGCTCGGAACGCGACCGCTCGATGGGCCGCTTCCGCGAGAAGATCTCCTCGATGAAGGGCTCGGGTGACCGTCGTCTGCGCACGGAACGCGACCGCCTTTACAATAAGGTGCGTCAGCTCGAACAGGAGATCGGCCTGCTGGAGAACAACATCGGATTCTTCGCCAAGTCGAAAAATGCCGAAGCCCTCGTGGCCGACGTGCGTGCCAAGATCGACCGGGCCCGCGAAGAGATGGCCGCCACGATCGAGAAGGTCCGCCTGATCGACCGTCAGGAGGCCGAGGCAAAGGACGGTGGCAAGGAGGGCAATGCCTGATCGTTGCCGTCGGACCGGTCGACCGGACGATTCCGGCCGGCCGGTGCCATTTCCACCGGGGGGAGAGAGAGAGGAAAGAGAACGCGCGATGAGGAAAGAGGGGGCCGCGATGAGGTAAGAAGAAAAACGCGACAGAACCAAAGACCCCGGGTGCCTGCCCGAAACGAATCCCTCCCGTGGACTGCAAAACAAAGGAAACAACATAAAAAGATACGACAGATCAAATCAAATAAAGGAATGAAACTGACCAAACCCAAGTACATATTCGTGACGGGCGGTGTAGCATCTTCGCTCGGCAAGGGTATTATCTCCGCTTCGATCGCCCGGCTGTTGCAGGCCCGGGGCTATTCGGTGACCATCCAGAAACTCGACCCCTACATCAACGTCGATCCCGGAACGCTCAACCCCTACGAGCACGGCGAGTGCTACGTCACGGAGGACGGCGCCGAAACCGACCTTGACCTCGGCCACTACGAGCGTTTCACGAATCATCCCACCTCGAAGGCCAACAACGTCACCACGGGTCGCATCTACAAGAGCGTCATCGAGAAGGAGCGCAAGGGCGAATACCTGGGCAAGACCGTGCAGGTGATCCCCCATATCACCGACGAGATCAAGCGCCGCATCCAGCTCCTGGGTCAGACCAAGAAGTATGACATCATCATCACCGAAATCGGCGGTACGGTGGGCGATATCGAATCGCAGCCCTTCATCGAATCGGTGCGCCAGCTCCGCTATTCGCTCGGATACAAGAACACGGCGCTGGTCCATCTGACACTGATCCCCTACATGGCCGCCTCGGGCGAGATGAAGACCAAACCTACGCAGCATTCGGTCAAGGCGCTGCTCGAGAACGGACTTCAGCCCGACATCCTCGTTCTGCGCGCCGAGCGTTCGCTGACGACGGCCCTCAAACGCAAGGTGGCCCTCTTCTGCAACGTCGACGCCAATGCCGTCATGGAGTCGATCGACGTCCCGACGATCTACGAGGTGCCACTGAAGATGCACGAACAGCATCTGGACGAGGTGGTCCTCGACAAGCTGAACCTCCCGGCCGACAAGGAGCCCGACATGACCGCCTGGAGCGCCTTCGTCGACAAGATCAAACACCCCTCGAAGAAGATCGATATCGCACTGGTGGGCAAATACACCGAACTGCACGATGCCTACAAGTCGATCAGCGAATCGTTCATCCATGCCGGCGCCGTCAACGACTGCCATGTCAAGCTCCACTACGTCAATTCGGAGAAGATCACGTCGGAGAACGTCGCCGCGCAGCTGGGCCGGATGGCCGGTATCCTCGTGGCCCCCGGATTCGGCAACCGCGGTATCGAGGGTAAGATCGAGGCCGTGCGTTTCGCCCGCGAGAACCGCATCCCGTTCCTGGGTATCTGCCTTGGCATGCAGTGTGCCGTGATCGAGTTCGCACGCAACGTCCTCGGGATTGCCGATGCCAACTCCAGCGAAATGGAGCAGACGGCTCATCCGGTCATCGACCTGATGGAGGAGCAGAAGGGCGTGACGGCCAAGGGCGGTACGATGCGTCTGGGAGCCTATCCGTGCGTGCTGCGCCGCGGCTCGAAGGTGGCTGCCGCCTACGGCAAACTCAACATCTCGGAGCGTCACCGTCACCGTTACGAATTCAACAACGACTATCTCGAGCGTTTCGAGGCCGCCGGCATGAAGGCCGTGGGCATCAACCCCGACACGAATCTGGTCGAGGTGGTCGAGATCGAGGATCATCCCTGGTTCGTCGGTACGCAGTACCACCCCGAATACAAGAGTACCGTCGAGAGCCCCTCGCCGCTCTTCGTGGCCTTCGTCAAGGCCGCCCTCGAGTACGACGACGAAAAGAAGAAAAAGTAACGGCGCTCGCCCGGATGAAAGAAACTTCCCCGAAACTATCACTCACTGAAAACAAGCAACAACGTTTGAATGGATAAGAAATCGTTTATCGGTATTGGTGTCGTAGCGCTCCTCTTCATCGTATTCGCCTACTTCAGCAGTAAGGATCAACAGAAACAACAGCAGCGTCAGGCCATCTACGATGCCTATGTGGATTCGCTGGCCCGCGTTTCGCGCGCCTCCGAGGCGGCCGATTCGCTGGCCCGGACCGAGGCCGTATGGGCCGATTCGCTGACGGCCGATTCGCTGGCCGCAGCCGCGCGTCAGCGTCAGGTCGAGACGCTGGGCGAATCCCTGGCCCTGGCCCGCGAGGCCCGGCCCGAAGAGTTCACCGTCGAGAACGACCTGCTCTCGATCCGCTTCTCGACACTCGGCGGACAGGTCAAGGGCGTCACGCTGAAGGATTACACCAAGTATGCTCCGCGCGGCGAACGCACCCAGCTGGTCGAACTGATGGATCCCGCCACGTCGCGCTTCGGACTGTCGTTCTACGTCAAGAACGGCCTGCGCAATGTCCCGGTCAATACGCTCGACTACGTCTTCGAGGCCGATCCGGTCACAACGACGGCCGACGGCGCCAAACAGGTGGTCATGCGTCTGCCCGTCGACGAGGCGTCGGCCCTGGAGTATCGATACCTTATATATGATACGAAGAGCCCCGAGCGCGACTATCTGATGGATTTCGACGTGCGGATGGTCAACATGGCCCACGCCATGGCCAACCAGACCCAGATCCTGATCGACTGGACGAACGACACCTATCAGAACGAACGCGGCTTCAAGAACGAGAACATGTACACGACGCTGGCCTATCGCTTCCCGGGCGAACGCTCGATCGAAGAGCTGGGCATGAGCGACAAGTCGAAATCGAAGGAGATCTCGACCCAGGTCAACTGGGTGGCCTTCAAGCAGCAGTTCTTCTCGTCGGTCTTCATCGCACCGGAGCATGTCACCTATGCCAATCTGGCCTTCTCGACGGCTGCGCCCGAATCGGAGCTGCTGAAAAACTTCTCGGCCCAGATGGCCGTGCCCTACACGCCGCAGACCGATAGCTATGACTTCGCCTTCTATTTCGGCCCGAACAAGTATTCGATCCTCAAGAAGGTCGAATTCCCGGCCGGTGACGAAATCCACCTCGAACGCCTCGTGCCGCTGGGGTGGGGCATCTTCGGATGGGTCAACCGCTGGTGCGTGATTCCGGTCTTCGACTTCCTGCGCAACTACATCTCGAATTTCGGCATCATCATCCTGATTCTGGTCATCCTGGTCAAGCTGGTGATCTTCCCGCTGACCTACAAGAGCTACGTCTCGATGGCCAAGATGCGGTTGATCAAGCCTCAGGTCGACGAGCTGAACAAGAAGTACCCCAAGCAGGAGGATGCCATGAAGCGGCAGCAGGCGACGATGGAGCTCTACAAGAAGGCCGGCATCAACCCCATGGGCGGATGTATCCCGATGCTGATCCAGCTGCCGATCCTGATTGCCATGTTCCGCTTCTTCCCGGCGTCGATCGAGTTGCGCGAACAGCCGTTCCTGTGGGCCGACGACCTCTCGTCGTATGACAGTGTGCTGAATCTGCCCTTCTCGATCCCGTTCTACGGCGATCACGTTTCGCTCTTCGCACTGCTGATGGCGCTGTCGCTGTTCGGCTATTCGTGGTTCAACTACCAGCAGACGGCCTCGTCGCAGCCCCAGATGGCCGGCATGAAGTTCATGATGGTCTATCTGATGCCGTTGATGATGCTCTTCTGGTTCAACGACTATTCGAGCGGTCTGTGCTACTACTACCTCTTGTCGAACCTCTTCACCATCGGCCAGACACTCGTCATCCGCCGCATGGTCGACGACGAGAAGATTCATGCCATCATGCAGGCCAATGCCGCCCGGAAGTCGAACGGCAAGAAATCGAAGTTCCAACAGCGTTACGAGGAGTTGCTCCGTCAGCAGGAGGCCCAGCAGCGCGCCAAACGCAAGTAGCCGACGTTGCGGCGGCCGGCCTGTCGGGTCGGATTCGTCGGTCGTCGGGCGGTTGAGGCCGCTGGACAGAGAGAATGAAAAAGGCCCTTCCCGATCGGGAAGGGCCTCTTTGTTGCAAAATAGTCGGTGGACACAAGACCGGTTGGGGTGCCTGGAGCCGGGTTTGTGGTCCGTTTGGCCGTCGGACCCGGTTGTCGAGTCGGTTGTCCGTGGGGCCAAAGCCGGGCCAGAGCCGGAGCTGTGGCAGTGGCTGGGGGTCTCTGCGCCGGCCGCACTTATTTGCCGAACTCGATCGAGAAGAAGCTCAGTGCATCGGGCAGCACCGTCTGCCAGTAGCGCCACGAGTGGACGCCGTCCCGCATCCGATACTGGAGCGGAACATTGCGCAGACGCATCGTCGTATAGAAGGTGACGTTGCTCAGCCAGAGGATATCATCATCGCCGCAGTCCACCCACCAGCGTACCGTACGCACGGCTTCCAGCTTTTCGTCGGGCATGTCGCGCAGCAGGGCTACCGGCGAATTCTCCACCACGGAGCGCATGAAGGCATTGTCGTAGCTGCGCGGACCCGGGAAGAGATCGAGCAGACCGCTCATCGAGCAGGCCGAACCGAAGAGTTCGGGATGACGCAGCGCATAGACCGCCGTGCCGCCTCCGCCCATCGAGAGCCCGGCAATGGCACGGTGCTGCTTGTCGGCGACGATCCGGTAGCGACGCTCGATTTCGGGCATGAATTCCTCGAAGAAAAACTGTTCGTAGGGCCATCCTTCGACGTCGAAATAGCCCATGTGTTCACCCGTATGGTGTTCCCCTTCGCCCGAGGCGTCGGGCATGACGATCACCATCGGCACGGCCAGCCCCGCGGCGATGGCTTCGTCGGTGATCTGGCGCATGTTGCCCCTTTCGGTCCAGGCCTTGTAGGTGTCGCTGGCGCCGTGCAGCAGATAGACAATCGGGTAGTGACGGACCGTATCGCGGTCGTAGCCGTCGGGCAGATAGACCATGCAGGTCTTCTCCGCACCGAGCAGTCGGCTCGGGATCGTCACGGTCTCCAGACGGCTCTGGGCCGTCAGCGGTGCGGCGAGGCTCACCATCGCCGCAAGCATCAGCAGACGTTTCATGTTGGGTTGTATTTAGTAGTAGCTATTCGACGTAGAGCACCAGCCCCTTGAGATATTCGCCTTCGGGGTGGTAGATGTTGATCGGGTGGTCGGCCGGCTGGGTCAGCTGATGCAGGATCCGGACCTTGCGTCCGGCGATGGCTGCCGCCGAGAAGACCGTCGTGCGGAACAACTCTTTCGACACGGCCTGCGAGCACGAGAAGGTGAAGAGGATGCCGCCCGGGCGGATCTGCGACAGTGCCCGCGCATTGAGCCGCTTGTACCCCTGCATGGCGTTGCTCAGCACCTTGTGATGCTTGGCGAAGGCCGGCGGGTCGAGGATGATCAGGTCGTAGCGGTCACCGATCTGCTTGAGGTACTCGACGGCATCGGCCGCGAGTTCCGTATGGTTGTCCGTCTGGCCGAAGTTCAGGCGGATGTTCTCCGTGGCCAGCTCCACGGCCCGCTCCGATGAATCGACCGATACCACTTCGCGGGCTCCGCCCGAGAGGGCATAGACCGAGAATCCGCCCGTATAGCAGAACGTGTTGAGGACCGTGCGGCCCTTGGCGTAGCGTTTGACGAGTTCACGGTTTTCGCGCTGATCGAGGAAGAAGCCCGTCTTCTGTCCCTCCTCCCAGTTGACGAGGAACTGTTCGCCGTTTTCGAGCACCACCTGCGAGGCGTGTTCGGCGTGGCCCCACAGATAGCCGTCGACGGCCCCCAGATTGGCCTTGAAGGGGAGTGTCTGCGACGATTTGTCGTAGATGGCCGTCAGGCGGTCGCCGTAGGCCGTGCGCAGCGCCTCGGCAATCTCCATGCGCGAGCGGTACATCCCCACCGAGTGGCACTGGATGACGGCCGTCGAGCCGTAGAGGTCCACCACCAGTCCCGGCAGCGAATCGCCTTCGCCGTGAATCAGCCGGTAGCAGGTCGTGCGGGGGTTGTCCGTCAGGCCGAGCGTCAGGCGTACGTCGCGGGCCACGGCTACACGGCGGTTCCACCACGCCTGGTCGATCGGTTCGCGGTCGAACGACAGTACCCGCACGGCGATCGATCCGACCTGATAGTGACCCTGGGCGATGAATTCGCCCGAATGGGTGTAGACTTCGACCAGCGCGCCCTCCGCGAAATCCTCCTCCTCTTCGGCCCGGATGTGATCGATGGCCCCCGAGAAGATCCAGGGGTGGCGGCGCAGGAGCGACTCCTCCTTGCCTTTGCGCAGAATGACTTGTGGTATCATGGACGTAACGGTTTTTGCGGGGTACGGAGCAGCTTTTCGTAGATGCGGATGCAGACCCAGGCATCCGTAGCGGCATAGAGCTGTTGTTTGTCGGTCAACGTCGTGGCCTCCCAGTTGCTCAGCCGCTGGGCCTTCGAGACGCGTTGTCCGAGCACGATGGCCGAGAGTTTGCGCAGGCTCTTTTCTCCGATGCCCCACTGCGGGGCGATGGACTGCAGGTCGATGAAGCCCGCGTCGCGGAAGTGGCGGATCTGACGCAGCGAGCGCAGATCGCCTGCCACGTCGGCTCCGATCTTCATCACCTGTTTGTTTTCGAGCAGCTGAAGGATGGGTTTGGCCAGCGGGATCTTGTTCAGCCGGAAGAGGTAGCAGACCCGGGGGGTCGAGAGCTGCAGCAGCGACACGCGGAACGTCACGCCCGGGCGGAACGAAGGGCGGGTCTCGGTGTCGAATCCGATCATGGGTTCGGCGGCGAGTACCTTGCAGGCCTCGGCGATGTCGCGTTCCTGGTCGATGATGCGGATCTCGCCTGCGAACTCGATGGCCGGCAGGTTGGCGGTATCCTCGTTGCTGATTTTGTCCGTAAAGTTGTTGACTGTGGTCATCCCGAAGTGAATGTTAGGGCAAAATTACGGAATAATTTTCAATATCCCGCCCTCGGCGCTGACGATTTTGCCTTCGGCGAGCAATTCGCGCAGCGCGGCAGCCACGCGTTCGGGCGAGGCCGGGCATGCAGCGGCCAGTTGTCGGGGATCGGCCGGAGCCGAAGCAAGCCGTTCGAGCAGGCGCCTGCGGAGCATCTGGTCCGACCAGACGCCGGTCGGTTCGGCGGCCGGTGCAGGGGTATGGCCGACCCTGTTCGCGGGGGTCTCTCCGTTCGGAGGGGCCGTCGAGACGTTGCGGTCCGCCGTGCCGCAGGCCGAGGTGCCGTCTGCCGTCGGGTCGGGCGATGTCGTACCGCAGGGTGCCGGGGCTGGAGCTGAGCCGGTGGGTGTTGTGCTGTGGGGTGCCGCATCGGACGCTGTCGTACCGCCGGATGCGGCATGGTGCGCCTCGGGAGGGGTGCTTGCGCCTTGCGAAGCCTGTGCCTTGGCGGCCCGGCGGCGGGCCAGGCAGACATCGCAGATGCCGCACGGTTCGGGCGACTCGGAGCCGAAGTAACGCTCCAGAATCACGCTCCGGCATTCGGTGTCGTTCTCGGCGTAGGCCAGCATCCGTTCGAAGCGTTCGTGCATCAGCTCCTGACGCCGACGGTAGGTCTCCGGCGAGATGTAGAGGTCTTCGCGCGGGAGCCGCTCCTCGTTCAGGAAGAGGATCGGCGAGCGGTTCGACGGAATGTAGCGGATCACGCGCAGCTGCCAGAGCTCCTTGAGCAGCTCCTTGACCCGCTCGACCGTATAGCCGCTCCACGAGGCCAGCTCGCCCTCGTCGATGGGGCGGAAGTCGGTGAAGATGCCGTTGTAGAGGCGCAGCATCGTGCGGATGAAGGGATCCAGCCGGTCGCGCTGCAGCCGCAGCCGGTAGAGGTCGTCGCGGCTCACGCAGAACATCACCCGTGCCGGATTGTCCTGCACGTCGGTCAGCGTCATGTAGCCGTTCTGCTGGAGGAGCTTCACGGCACTCTGCACCGTCCCCGCGTAGAGATGTTCGCGGGCGCAGAAGTCGTAGAGGTTGAACAGATGGCTTGTCTCGCCGCCTTCGCCGATGCCGATGCGCAGATAGGAGCAGATGCGTTCGTAGATCTCCTTGATCTTCTCCAGCGGCGGGAACTCCTGGTCGAAACGGCGCGCAATACGGTCGTGGTCGTCCGAGGCCACCAGCAGCAGGGCATAGGCCCGTCGGCCGTCGCGACCGGCGCGTCCGGCCTCCTGGTAGTAGCTCTCCAGCGAGTCGCACATCGCGTAGTGGACCACGAAACGGACGTCGGCCTTGTCGATACCCATCCCGAAGGCGTTCGTGGCCACCATCACCCGCACCTTGTTCTGCAGCCAGTCTTCCTGACGCTGTGCGCGGTCCGCATGACCCAGACCTCCGTGGTAGGCTGCGGCGGCGATACCGGCGTCGCGGAGCTGTTCGGCGAGCTGTTCGGTCCCTTCGCGGGTCCGCATGTAGACGATCCCCGAGCCGGGAACGTTGTGCAGCAGACGCAGCAGCTGACCCTGTTTGTCGTCCGTGTGGCGGACGCTGTACGAAAGGTTCGGACGGGCGAAGCTGCTGCGGATGATGTGCGGCTCGGCGAATTTCAGGTGGTGCATGATGTCCTCGGCCACGGGCTTTGTCGCCGAGGCCGTCAGTGCCAGCACCGGTACGTCGGGGAGTTTCTCGCGCAGTTCGGCGATGCGCAGGTAGGAGGGGCGGAAGTCGTAGCCCCACTGCGAGATGCAGTGGGCCTCGTCGACGGCCAGCAGCGTCACGGGCATCCGCACGACCCGCAGCCGGAAGGCCTCGGTGGCCAGCCGTTCCGGCGCCACGTAGAGAAATTTCGTATCGCCGTAGACGCAGTTGTCCAGCGCGATATCGATCTGCCGCGGCGAGAGCCCCGAGTGGATCGCCACGGCCGGAATGCCCATCCGCCGCAGACGGTCGACCTGATCCTTCATCAGGGCGATGAGCGGTGTGACCACCACGCAGAGCCCCTCGCGGGCCATGGTCGGCACCTGGTAGGTGAGCGATTTTCCGCCGCCGGTGGGCATCAGCGCCAGCGTGTCGCGCCCGTCCATCACCGAACGGATGATCTCCTCCTGCATCGGGCGGAAGGAGGTGAAGCCCCAATAGCGTTTGAGCGTCTGCAAGATGTGGTCCGAGGCGGATTCCATATCCACAAAGGTACGAAAAATTAGGCGATCTGCGGAATTTTTCCTACATTTGCCCTTCGACAGGTCGTCGCCGGGCCGTCGTCTGGGTGGGTTTGCCCGACTGAACGGACGGTGCGGCGAATGGAGACTTACGGACTGCACAATCTTCGAAGCATGCCCTTGAAACGCTACATCGCTCTGGTACTTTGTGCCCTCTACATGGCGGCCACCGCTTCGGTGTCGCTTGCTTCGTTGACGTGCCGGTGTCTGGACATGAAGCAGTCGGGCGCCGGGCATCACCATGCGGCGTGCTGTGCGATGCAGGATTCTGCTGCCGGGAGCACCGCCTGTCGGGGCGGAGACTTGGGCACGGGCTGCGACTGCGATCTCCACTCCACACGAATCGATCTCTACACGTCGTCACATTCGAACGACAACGACAAACTTGTCAAGTGCATCATCTCCGAATTGCCGCCTTCGCTGACGGTCGAGTGTCCGCCAGCGGTGGCTCTTCACAAGGCTGCGAAGGGTGCGGCCTGGCGTGCGGAGGTGCTTCCGGACGACGTCGCGGCTGCATGTGCCGGACGACGGGCCCCTCCTTTGCGGGGCTGAACCGGCGGTGGGGGAGCCATCTGCCCCGCATCCGGTTGCGGACGGTGGGATCCGTCGTCCGCCCGTCCGCTCCCCGCGAAGCCGAATCGACGATCGACCGGTTGTCGCAGCGGTTGCGGAATCTTCATCGCCCGGAGCTGAAAATCCATCTTCCCGTTGCGGCGGGAACTCCGGGAAATCCATTACTCACTTTGCGGGATCTGATCCCGTGGGCCGGCCGTAACGACAGCCGCTGCCGTGGATGCTTTGCAATCCGGTTGCAGCCCTGTCGATGTACCTTTGCCGGCGAAATCCAATGAATGATCTCACATGATTCGCAAATATTTTCTTCCGGCCGCACTGGCCGTTCTGGCCGGAGCCGGAGTGGTCAAGGCCCAGGATGTGCGCGGTGTGGTGCGTGACGCCGACCGCCAACCCCTCGTCGGAGCCTCGGTCTACTGGGCCGGTACGACCATCGGCGCCAGCACCGATGCCGAGGGCGCTTTCCAACTCCACCGCGTCAAGGGATACGATCGGCTGGTGGCCTCGTATCTCGGCTATGTCAACGATACGATCCGGGTCGACGGGACGGTCGACCAACTCCGGTTCGCACTCCGCTCCGAAGGCGTCGCGCTCGAGGATGTCGTCGTCGAGGGGGCCGTCAGCGGCAACTTCGTCAAGCGCGACGGCATCGTCAAGGGCGAGATGATCTCCTTTGCGGGGCTCTGCAAGATGGCCTGCTGCAACCTGGCCGAATCGTTCGAGAACTCGGCTTCGGTGACCGTCGGATACAGCGACGCCATCTCCGGCGCCCGGCAGATCAAGATGCTCGGTCTGGCCGGCACCTACACCCAGATCCTCGACGAGAACCGCCCGATCATGCGCGGCCTGAGCGCCCCCTACGGCATGAGCTACACGCCCGGCATGTGGCTCAATTCGATCCAGGTCTCGAAGGGGGTCGCCTCGGTGACGGCCGGTCACGAGGCCATCACCGGGCAGATCAACCTCGAACACCGCAAACCGACCGACGAGGAGCGTCTCTTCCTGAACGTCTATCTCGACGATGAGTTGCGCCCGGAGGTCAACCTCTCGTCGGCCTTCCCCGTCACGAAGGACAAGAAGCTCTCGAGCGTCATCCTGCTCCACGGTTCGGGCGATACGGACGTGCGCCGCATGGACCACAACCACGACGGATTCCACGATCTGCCCATCTCGAACCAGATCAACGTGGCCAACAAGTGGCTCTACGCCGCCGACAACGGCATGCAGGTCCGCTGGGGCTGGAAGTTCGTCCAGGAGAACCGTCTGGGCGGCATGATGGACTACAAGAACACGGCGGCCATGCGCGAGGCGATGCTCAGCGACTGGAACTGGCAGGCCGAGGATAAACCCATGCCCCTCTACGGATCGCACATCCGCAACCGCAACTTCAACGGTTATTTCAAGCTCGGCATGCCCGTCGGGCCGTCGGTCTACGATGCCGACGAGCAGGACGAGATGCGTTCGAATCTGGCGTTCGTGGCCGACTTCGACCACTTCAACGAGGATGCCTACTTCGGGCTGAACAACTACGACGGCAATCAGAACTCCGTGGCGCTGAACCTGATGTACAACCACTATTTCACCTACCGTTCGTCGCTGATCGTCGGCGGACAACTCCATCTGGACTACTACCGCGAGGGGCTGTTGAACCGTACGCCGTGGATCGAGCAGCTGGCGCAGGCCGATTTCAATCTGGACCGCAACGAGCGTGAAGCGGGTCTCTATGCCGAGTATACCTACTCGATCAAAGAGCGGTTCTCCATCGTGGCGGGCATTCGGGGCGACTACAACCACTATTACGACCGCTTTTTCGTCACGCCGCGCGGCCATCTGAAGTGGAACATCACCCCGTCGACCACGCTCCGTGCCTCGGCCGGTCTGGGCTACCGCTCGACGAACCTCCTGACGGACAACATCGGCGTGTTGGCCACGGGCCGCGCCATCCGTCCGGTGACCTTCGAGGACGGGGTGCCCGTCGACGCATCGTTCCGCGATGCCGACCGCATGGAGAAGGCCCTCACCGTGGGCGGAAGCCTCACGCAGACCTTCGGGCTGGTCAAGGCCGAGGATGCCACGTTGAGTGTCGACTACTTCCGCACGCAGTTCTACAACTCGGTGGTGGCCGATCAGGAGATGTTTGCCGACCGGATCGTCTTCTACAGCACCGACGGCCGCTCCTATACCGATACCTATCAGGTCGACTTTTCGTGGTCGCCCGTCGAGCGGCTGGACATCTTCGCCACGTTCCGCTATACGGACAGCGAGATGACGATCCGCCGGGCAGACGGTTCGTCGGCCCGGGTCGAACGCCCGTTGGTCAGTCGCTACAAGACGCTGATCAACATCCAGTATGCCACGAAGTTCCGTCGCTGGACCTTCGATGCGACGGCTCAGTTGAACGGCCCGAGCCGGGTGCCCCTCTTTGTCGACAACGGCGCCGGGGTGCTCATCCCCGACTACGACAACTATTCGCCGCGTTATCCGATGTTCTATGCCCAGGTGAGCCGCAAGCTCGGCAAGTTCGACCTCTATGTCGGTTGCGAGAATATTGCCGACTACATGCAGAAGGATCCGATCATGAATGCGAAGAATCCCTATTCGGCAGCCTTCAACTCGATGAACGTCTGGGGACCGCTCATGGGTCGCAAGTTCTATATCGGCATGCGGCTGAACCTGTATTGACCGGCGGCCGTGCGGATGCCGATACCTTAAATATAGAAAAACCCAATAAAACCCTGCAAAAATGAAAAAATTACTGATGTTGTGCCTGGCCCTGATGATGGGTGCGGGCCTTACGATGGCGGCCGAGAAGGGGGCGCCCAAGAAGGTGGTCACGACGGTCTTCACGGCCGATGTCGATTGCGATCATTGTGTCCAGAAGATCATGAACAACGTCCCCTCGCTGGGCAAGGGAATCAAGGATGTACAGGTGAGCCTCGAGAAAAAGGAGATCACGGTCGTCTACGACGCCTCGAAGAACAACGATGCCAACATCGTGAAGGGGCTTGCTTCGCTCAAGGTCAAGGCCGAAGTCAAGGCCGCTCCTGCGTCGAAACCCGCGAAAAAGTAGCTCCGGCGACCCTTTGCAAATCGGATATCCGGGATGCACTTCCGAGTGAAGTGTGTCCCGGATGTCGTTTCGAAGGGGCGGTGATTAGAGAAACACCGTTTCGGGCGGATGTCGTTTCTGCCGGTCGTGGAGGCTCCGGCCGTGGAATGAGATTCATCTCCGTATTCGGACCTCGTCTGGTTGTGTTCGTATCGGAGGCCGGCGCGTTATTTCCGCTGGGAGGCGATCCAGCGGCGGATCAGCAGGTCGGCAATCAGCAGCACGATGCCCGCTGCGGCGAGCAATCCCGCCAGTATCCACATTTCCGGCGTCCCCGTGTCGGAGGGTGTCGGCAGAGTGATCTGCCGAAGTTCGGGGAGATGCTGCTCCAGTTGGGGAAGACTCCAGCCCTCCTTCAGCTCCTGCCACCACGCTGCCAGTTGCCCGAGCGGCGAGGTGGTGCTCTCCCGCCACCAGGCCCATACTGCCAACGCAACGAGGGAGGCCGTCCCGAGTACTCCGTACAAAACCCTCAGCAGCCGTTCGTTGCGCTGCCGGCGCGCTTCGGCATGCTGCAGGCGTGCCATGGTCCGGGCCGTGAAATCCCCGGTGAGCGGCGGCGCCGGAAGCCGATCCACCGCCCGGCGGATCGCCTCACTGCGCGGTATTTCATCCATGCGTTTCATCTCGTCCATCTGTTTCTTCCATTACCAGCAGGTACAGTTTCTTGCGGATGCGGTGCAGCCGTACCTTGACGTTATTCTCCTGGAGCCCCAGGATTGCGGCGCACTCGCTCACCGAACGCTCTTCGTAATAGAAGAGCGTGATCAACGCCCGCTCGTCGGCTTCGAGCCGTGCGACGGCCCGAGTCAGGGCTTCGAGCTGCCGTTCGTGTGCCACCCACTCCTCGAGGCGTTCGACCTCCTCGTCGGGCAGCAGCCCGAGGCGTCGTTCGTCGATACCCGTGAGGGTATTGCGGCGGCGTGTGCGGCGTGCGTGCGAGAGGGCCGTGTTGCAGGCGATGCGGTAGATCCAGGTTTGGAAACTGCTCCGGCCACTGAAGCTGCCGAGCTGGCGGAAAGCCTTCACAAAGACATCCTGCGTCACCTCCTCGGCCTCTTCCGGACGGTCGATGATCCGGGCGACCAGCGTCTGAATCATCCTCGCGTAGCGGTCGACCAACTCTGCGTAGCGGTCGCTCTCGCCGTGGAGGATGCGTCGGATCAGCTCCTGCTCCCGTTCCCGTTCTTCCTGTGCTTCGATTTGCTGCATGGCACTTAGTTAGACGCTTCGGCTCCGGAAAGGTTACAGCCCGGCGGCGAAAAAATTTTTCTCCTTGGGGACTGTAACCTTTTTGTCGCGGCGGCGTCTAACAGAGCAAAGATCGCAAAAAACAGGCGAACATGAGAACTGAACGTATCATTTTAAAACAAAAACTGTCATGATGGATTTTATTGCCGTGCCGCTGGTCGTCGGGATGATCACGCTGGGAATTTACAAGTTCTTCGAACTGCTTATCTGCCGCCGCGAACGGCTCAACATCATTGAGAAGATCGAACCGGGGGAGTTGATCGACTATGTGAAAAACGTCAACCTGGGGATGCCCGGGCGCGGGGCATGTAACCCGACGGGCTTCTCGTCGTGGGCGCTGCGTCTGGGATGTCTGCTGGCGGGCCTCGGTCTGGGATTGCTGGTCGCCTACTGGACGGTGGGCGAGCGTGCGGTGAACCCCTATAACATGAGTGCCATTTACGGAGGTTCGGTGCTCTGTTTCGGCGGGTTGGGGTTGGTCGTTGCCTTTGTGGTGGAGCGTCTGATCGGCCGTCGGGAGCGTGCATAGCCCGATCGTTTGAACGAAGAGCCCCGGCTTCGATTCATGAAGCCGGGGCGCTCTTTTTCTTTCGGAACGGTGTCTCCTCCCGGGGCGCGCCTGTCGGCCGACGGAGGGGCTCCCTTGAGGATGGTCCGGTTATTCCAGCGGGCGGATGCGGACCTCGGTCACGCCCTCCAGTTCACGGGCAAGGCGGTCCAGATCGGTCTTCTCGTCGACTTCGCCGTAGTGGTAGGGGTAGAAGATCGCCGGGCGGATCGCCTTGACGGCCTCCACCGCCTGGTCGACCGTCATCGTGTAGGGCTGGTTGACCGGCA
The DNA here is from genome assembly GCA_944321185.1 of uncultured Alistipes sp. Taxonomy (GTDB): domain Bacteria; phylum Bacteroidota; class Bacteroidia; order Bacteroidales; family Rikenellaceae; genus Alistipes. The sequence continues at coordinate 46,063 of CALUKH010000008.1, forward strand.
GAAAGGCGATGTCGATGTTTTTCAGGCTTTTCATTTCGGGGGTCGGCTCCGTATCGCCGGCGATGTAGATGCGCGTGCCGCCGATCGTCAGGACATAGCCGCAGTCTTCCCGCTCGCGGGGATGGAACTGCAGATGCCCGGGCGTGGTGTTGCAGGCCACGACGGCTTCGACCTTCACGTAGTCGCGCGGCGTGGCCACGCTCCCCGGGCGCATCGTGTAGCAGTTCATTTCGAAGGCTTCGGCCGAGGTCCGGTCGCAGAGAATCTCCGTCTCGGAGGTCAGGATCCGCTCTACGGCCGTGACGTCCAGATGGTCGTGGTGCGAGTGGGTGATCAGCACCAGATCGGCTTTGGGCAGCGAGGCGTAGTCCGCATAGTCGGCCACCGGATCGACATAGATCCATTTGCCGCCGACCTCGACGGCCAGCGAGGCGTGTTTGAAGAAATAAAACGTGAATTCGCGGCCGTCACGCGCCGTGAGCGTGTCGGACGGATATTCGGGGGCCTTCGAACGGCCGCATCCGAAGAAGGTGAGCAGAGACATAAGTATTGTTGCTGTTATCAGGTGTGTCATGATGGATATAAAGATACGATTTTGTGGCGATATGTCCAAATATTCCGCCGCTTCGTAAAAAAAATTGTACCTTTGAGGCGGAAAACTTTTTTCCGACGGCGGATGCAGTAATCCGCCCGAGAGTGCATTTATAAGATGCATTCAATGGACCAATTGCAATTAACGACAACACGCATGAAGAAAATTTTAACTACGCTGATGCTCGGGGCCGTTGCCTTCTCGAGCTGTATCAAGGAGGATGATACCTACAAGGATCTGTTGCCCGTGCAACCCGGACAGTATATCCAGTCGTATGTCACGACGCAGAATCGGGTGGCCATGCAGGCTGCGAATGCCGGTATGCGGGTGGCCGTGCTGGCGGCCGAGGTGGCCAAACAGCATGCCGAAGGCAAGGAGGATGTGACCCTCTCCACGGCCGAGTACAACAGCCGTACGGTGCTGTCGCGGCTGTTCAACTCCGCAGCCACGATCGAGGAGGTGACCGAGGGTTACAAACTCACCTTCAACAAGTACTACCAGATGCCCGACGGATTCTATCTGTCCGGTTCGCTGGTCATCCGGACCGGCGGTGCGGACCAGCTGACTGACGGTGCCGTGTGGAACGTGGAGATGCAGCCCGACTTCAAGCTCTACAGCTACTCCTCCTACGGCAATACGGAGTCGCAGATCAACATGAACGGCGGCGTTACGCGTCTGAGCAACAACGGCGATGGATCGTATACCATCCGTCTGACGAACATCGCCGCCGCGGTCGAGGGCATCGGTACGACTGCCTCGAACTGGAGCACCGAAGGCGAGGGCTTCGTCATGCGTCCCCGCGACACGGGTGTGACGCTGGCCTACTCCTCCTGTGCGGGCAAGGTCTTCGAGGTCGAAGGGGCGGCCTCCGGCACCTCGATCTACACGAATATCTACGGCACGGGCCCCATCAGCATGGAGTACCGCGTTACGGATGCGTTGTACGTTGGCCAGCAGATCGTCAGCGGTACGGAGGAGTGCGGATTTACTTCGCGCTACGACTACGATACGTCGGCCTATCCGGCACCCGACGTGCGTTACGTCTACACGTTCGACGAGGCCAACAGCAAATACTCCTTCAAGATCTATTACAACGGCTATACCTATCCGAAAGAGTGATTGACGCGGCGTGGGGCGGATTGGAACGCGCCCGAACTGTGGTGACGCCTGCCGCCGTGTGAACGAAAAAACTGCGACCCTTTGCGAGAGGGGCCGCAGTTTTTTTGTCCGGAGCGGTCGGCGAGGTCAGTGCTGCTGACGCTCGCGTTCCAGATAACGCTTGTACTCGACGGGCGTCACCTTGATGAACTGCCGTACGTAGCTCTCCCAGGCGTCGAGCATCCGCCGGCCGATGGCGCTGTCCGTGTGGCGGACGTGGGTCATGATCAGCCGGTGCAGCTCTTCGCGGTCTTCGGCCCGGTCGAGCAGCGTCAGTTCGATCATCTCCATGTTGCAGTAGTAGTCGAAGTCGCCCCGCGGGTTCCAGACGTAGGCGATTCCGCCGCTCATGCCTGCGGCGAAGTTGCGGCCCGTGCGGCCGAGGATGACCACGCGACCGCCGGTCATGTATTCGCAACCGTGGTCGCCGACCCCCTCGACAACGGCCGTGGCACCGCTGTTACGCACGCAGAAGCGTTCGCCGACGCGTCCGTTGATGTAGGCCTCGCCGGCCGTGGCCCCGTAGAGCAGCGTGTTGCCGGCGATGACGTTGCCCTCGGCGGCAAAGCGGCTGCCGGCCGGCGGCACCACGATGAGGCGTCCGCCCGAGAGTCCCTTGCCGAGGTAGTCGTTCGCATCGCCTTCGAGCCGCATCGTCACGCCCGGGCAGAGAAAGGCTCCGAAACTCTGGCCGGCACTGCCGCGGAAGGTCAGTGTCATCGATCCGGCCGGGATGCCGCGACTGCCGCAACGGCGTGTGATGTGACCGCTCAGCATCGTACCGACGCTCCGGTCCGTATTGGCGATCGGGAAGGCCTGCACGAGATTCTTCCGCTCGTCAATCACGCGGTCGGCCAGCGGCAGCAGCTGACGGTCGATCACCTCTGACAACGCATGCTCCTGCGGCGTGCCGTAACACAGGGCGGCATCGCCCGACGGCCGGAAGAGCAGCCGCCGCAGATCGATCCCCGCACCGGGATTCCCGGCGGCGATCGGCCGTTGACGCAGCAGGTCGCTGCGACCGATCAGTTCGTCCATCCGCGTATAACCCATCGCAGCCATCCTCCGGCGCAGATCCTCGGCCAGCATGCGGAAGTACGAGATCAGGTGTTCGGGCTTTCCGACGAAACGCTTGCGCAGTTCGGGATTCTGCGTCGCCACGCCCATCGGACAGGTATTCGTGTGGCATTTGCGGATCATCCGGCACCCCAGCACCACCAGGGCCGCCGTGCCGAATCCATACTCCTCGGCGCCGAGCAGGGCGCTCACCAATACGTCGTGGGCGCATTTCAACTGTCCGTCGGCCTGCAGCCGCACACGGTCGCGCAGGCGGTTGCCCACGAGCGTCTGCTGGATCTCCGCCAGGCCGATCTCCACCGGCACACCGGCATATTTCATCGAGTCGGCCGGGCTGGCTCCCGTGCCGCCGTCCGATCCGCTGATGAGGATCTTGTCGGCCTTGGCCTTCGCCACGCCCGCCGCAATGGTTCCCACACCGCTTTCGGCCACGAGTTTCACGCTGATCAGCGCCGTGGGGTTGATGTTTTTCAGGTCGAAGATCAGCTGCGCCAAGTCCTCGATCGAGTAGATGTCGTGGTGGGGCGGGGGAGAGATCAGCGTGATGCCCGGGATCGAGTGGCGCGTGCGGGCAATCATCTCGTCGACCTTGAAGCCCGGCAGCTGTCCGCCCTCACCGGGCTTGGCTCCCTGTGCCACCTTGATCTGTATCTCGTCGGCATTGACCAGGTACTCGGCATCGACGCCGAAACGCCCCGATGCCACCTGTTTCACGGCACTGCGCAGCGACGTGCCGTCCGCGAGCGGCGTATTGCGGGCCGGATCCTCGCCCCCTTCGCCCGTGTTGCTCTGACCGCCGATGCGGTTCATCGCCGCGGCGATCGTCTCGTGAACCTCCTTGCTGATGGCTCCGAACGACATGGCCTCGACCACAAAGCGGCGCATGATCTCCTCGGCCGGCTCGACCTCCTCGACCGGAATCGGCTGGCGGTCGCTTGCGATTTCGACCAGATCGCGCAGGAATCGCGGTTTGTCACGATGCTCGGCCTGGCGCGTGAACTCGGCGAAGGTCGCCTCATCGCCCGTGCGGGCCGCACTCTGCAGCGAGAGCACCGTGGCGGGATTCCAGCCGTGGAATTCGCCGTCGCGACGGTAGCCGTAGCGGCCGAAGTTCTCGAGCGGCGTCTCCGTGGCCTCGGCCGCAAAGCCGCGTTGGTGCATCCGCGAAGCCTCGCGGGCCACCTCTTCGAGGCCGATGCCGCCGATCGACGAGACACCACCGCCCATGTAGCGGTCGAGCAGCGGCTGACCCACGCCCAGCGGTTCGAACAGCGCCGCGCCACGGTAGCTGCGGATCGTCGAGATGCCCATCTTCGACATGATCTTCAGCATGCCCTTGTCGACGGCCTTGATGTAGTGTTGTTCGGCCCCTTCGAAATCGAGCTGCAGTTCGCCCGCCGCGGTGAGCTGCTTGAGGATGGCAAAGGCCATGTAGGGGTTCACGCCGCTGGCTCCGTAGCCCATCAGCAGTGCCACGTGCATCGTCTCGCACACCTCGCCGCTCTCGACGATCACGGCGATCTGCGACCGCTTGCGGCGCGCGATCAGGTAGTGGTGTACGGCCGACATGGCCAGCAGCGACGGTATGGCGGCATGGGTGGCATCGACCTCGCGGTCGCTCAGAATCACGTAGTTGTAACCCTCGTCGACGGCCCTTTCGGCCTCGCGGCACAGCGCATCGAGCGCCACTTCGAGGGCCCGTCCGTCGCCGCCCACCGGGAAGAGCATCCGCAGCGTAATGGTCCGGAAGCCCTTGTATTCGAGGTTGCGCAGGATGTCCAGGTCGCGGTCCGAGATGATCGGCGAGGCCATCATCACCACCTTGCACAACTCGGCCGAAGGCTTCAGAATGTTCTTGCGCACGGCGCCGATGTAACTGGTCAGCGACATGACCAGCTCCTCGCGGATCGAGTCCATCGGCGGGTTGGTCACCTGCGCAAACTGTTGTCGGAAGTAGTTGAAGAAGCGCTGCGGCTGTTCCGACAGGACGGCCAGCGGCGTGTCGTCGCCCATCGAGACGGTCGGTCCTGCCGAGGCCGTGGCCATCGGTTTGAGAATGCGGTCAATCTCCTCGCGGTCGTAGCCGAAGGCGCGCAGTTTCTTCTCGTAATGAGGCACTTCATGCGTCACGCGGCGGCCGCTGGTGATGTGGCGCAGGATGATCCGGTTGTCGTGCAGCCACTCGTCGTAGGGGTACTCCGTGGCCAGCTGGCGCTTGATCTCGTCGTCGAAGAGGATCTGCCCCTGCTCGGTGTCGACCATCAGGATCTTGCCCGGTTCGAGGCGGCCCTTCGATTCGATCTCGTTGGCCGGAATCTCCAGCACACCCGTCTCCGAGGCGATGACCATCAGGCCGTCGCGCGTGATCAGATAGCGGGCCGGGCGCAGTCCGTTGCGGTCGAGCATGCCGCCGGCGTAGCGTCCGTCGGAGAAGATGATGGCCGCAGGACCATCCCACGGCGCCATGAAGATCGAGTGGTATTCGTAGAAGCTCTTGAGTTTTTTCGAGAGCGGGTTCTTCTCGTTGAAGCTCTCCGGCACGAGCATCGCCAGAGCGTGCGGCAGCGACATCCCGCCCCGCAGGAAGAACTCCAGCGCATTGTCGAACGAGGCGCTGTCGCTCATTCCCGGCTGGATGATCGGACCCAGTCCGCCGTCGGTGCGGCCGGCGAATTCGGGGTGCAGCACCGCTTCGCGCGTCCCCATCCAGAGCCGGTTGCCGCGGATGGTGTTGATCTCGCCGTTGTGGCCGATCAGGCGGAAGGGTTGTGCCAGGCTCCACGTCGGGAAGGTGTTGGTCGAGAAGCGGGAGTGGACCAGCGCAATGGCACTCGAGAAGTAGGGGCTTTGCAGATCGGTGAAGTAGTGGCGCAGCTGCCGCGACGAGAGCATTCCCTTGTAGACGATCGTGCGTGTCGAGAGGCTGGCAATGTAGCAGCTTCGCTTGTCGCGGATCGTCGAGGCGGCGATGCGCTGTTCGAGGCGTTTGCGCACGACGTAGAGCAGCTCCTCGAGCCGCTGGCGGTCGTCGCACCCCACGATGAAGAGCTGCCAGATGTCGGGCTCCGTGGCGGCGGCATCCTTGCCGAGGATCGTGCTGTCGACCGGCACGCGGCGCGTGGCCATCAGTTGCAGCCCCTGCTCCTCGACCGATTCGGTGGCCAGCCGCATGAAGAGCCGCTGGTCGGCCTCGTCTCTGGGCAGGAAGACCATGCCCACGCCGTAACGCCCCTTTTCCGGGACGGGGATGCCGTTCAGCAGGATGAATTCGTGCGGAATCTGCACCAGAATGCCGGCTCCGTCGCCGGTTTTGTTGTCCGAGCCTTCGGCGCCGCGATGGGCCATGTGTTCGAGGACGCAGAGCCCCTGGTCTACGACCGAATGGTATTTGTTTCCGTTGATGTTGACGACGAGTCCGACCCCGCAGGCGTCATGCTCGTACTCCGGGCGGTAGAGGCCTCCGTCCGGCATGGCATACGTTTTCTTCATAGGATTACTCGTAGGATTACTCGCTAACTAACCTCTACAAAGATAACGATTTTTGAAAAAAGATGCAAATCGGCAGGCGATTTCTGAAATTATTTTAATATCATTTTCGCGCCCGACGGTCCAGGCGGATGACCGACGGCAGGCAGAAGGCCCCCAGTCCGATCAGGCAGATCAGCGATCCGGAGAGGATGAACGTCGTGGTCAGTCCGACACGTTCGGCGAGAAATCCCGTGCTCAGCAGTCCGAGGGACGAGGGCAGCAGTCCGAAACTGCGGTAGAGCGACAGCACGCGTCCGAGCAGCCCCGCCTCGATGCGGGTCTGGAGGACCGAGACGAACGAGGCGTTGAAGACGCTGCTCGAGATGCCGGCGGCGGCCGTCAGTGCCGCGAAGGCGTAGAAGCCCGTCGGCGGAAGCAGCCCCGAACCCAGGAACGACAGTCCGACGGTCAGATACATCAGATTGATCAGAACGATGCGGTTGATTGGGTAGTTACGGGCCCCCATGATGGCGCCGCCGATCAGGGCTCCGGCCCCCCAGATGATCTCGACGAAGCTCATCTCCCACGTGCCGCCGCCGAAGTGGTTGAGGGTCATCAGCGGGAAGAGCACCCCGACGGGCATGATCAGGAACCACACGACAACGGCCAGTGCAAAGAACCATCCGAGGCCCGGATGGGAGTGCATGGCGGCAAAACCTTCGCGCAGTTCGCGCCAGAGATCGGGGCGGCGATCGGGCCGTTCGGGGTTGGGGATGCGGACGAAGAGCAGCGTCGTGCAGGCAAAGAGGGCGCCGATGACGTCGAGCAGCAGGATGTTGCCGATCGACGTAAGGCCCAGCAGCAGGGCGCCCAGAGCCGGACCGGCGAGGTCCGAAAAGGAGGTGATGACCTGATTGACGCCGGCGATGCGGGTGAGCTGCCGTTCGGGGGCCAGCAGCGGCACCGAGGCCTGCATGGCCGGTACGTGGAAGGCCGTGCCCACCGAGCGGCAGGCCAGCAGCACGTAGACGTGCCACAACTCGGCCCGTCCGCTCCAGAACAGGGCGGCCAGCCCCAGCGTGCAGAGGGCGATGAAGCTGTCGGCGAGGATCATCGTGCGCTTGCGGTCCCAGCGGTCGATGTAGACCCCCACGAACAGCCCCAGCACGGCCTGCGGCAGCATGCCGGCAATGGCCGACAGCGCCAGCACCTCGGCCGAGCGGGTTTCGACACTCATCCAGAAGACGATCGCATAGGCGACGATCGAACTGCTGAGGATCGAGACCGCCTGACCGCTCCAGATGACGGCGAAGGTGCGTTTCCAGGTTGACTGCATGACGGGTTGGGGTTCGTTTCGGCTCTTATATATAAGGTATGGCGGGTTGGTTCGAAAAAAACGGCGGACACCCCGAGGGTGACCGCCGTGCTAATCCCCTCGCGTGAAGGGTTATTTAACTGCGTTAACTATTGCCTCGAATGCCTTCGGCTCGTTCATGGCCAGGTCGGCCAGCACCTTGCGGTTGAGGACGATGCCCTTGGCGTTGAGCTTGCCGATGAATTGCGAATAGGTCATTCCCTGGGCGCGGACGGCTGCGTTGATACGCATGATCCACAGCGAACGGAATGTCCGCTTCTTGAGCTGACGGTGTGCATAGGCAAAGCACAACCCTTTCTCGACCGTGTTTTTCGCAACGGTCCATACGTTTCCCCTTGAACCAAAGTTACCTTTGGCAAGTTTCAAAACTTTCTTTCGACGTGCGCGAGACGCAACAGCGTTTACTGAACGTGGCATAATGTAAAGTTTTTTGGAGGACTGCCAGCGACACGGTTCTCCCGTGTTCTTCGGGGCTGGTTTGTCCCGGTTTGTGAATGTTTGTGCCCTTGCGGGCGGCTATCCGAATCGGCTGGCGGATTACTTCACCAGCAGGTTCTTGATCTTGGCCTCGTCGGCCGCAGATACGGTACCCGAATAGCAGAGGTTCCGCTTCTGCTTCGTCGTCTTTTTGGTCAGGATGTGACTGTGATAAGCGTGTTTGCGCTTGATCTTTCCTGTGCCGGTGAAGGTAAAACGCTTCTTCGCAGCGGCATTGGTTTTCATTTTCGGCATTTTCGTAAACAGTTAATTAGTTAAACATAGCCTGCAAAAGTACGAATTTTTTTGCTTCGTGCAATCTTTTGCCGCGAAAACTTTGCGGTCTCGCCCTTTTTTCGTAATTTGTAGCATCAAAAAAGCTGCGTCATGAGGAAAAATTTCTGGTTGTTTGCATTGCTCGCCGCGGTCGGAGCAATGCCGGGGGCCGTGGCCCAGCAGCCGACGATGCAGACCGTGGGGGTCGAGTTGAAGGGCGATACGCTGGTTTACCGCACGACGTCCGTGCCGACACGAAGGGGTTCGGGTGCCCGGACTTGTAGCTGGAGCACCGATGAGAAGCTCTTCGCCCTGTCGAAACTCTGGATGGAGGTCCGGCGAAACTCTGCCTATCTGGATCGTTTCGGCGCCCGGCGCTGGGATTCGCTCTATCGTGCGACGATCGCTCCCGTGATGCAGTCGCGCGACGATCCGGAGTTCTGCCGCCTGCTCGGAGATCTCTGCGCTCAACTGCCCGGCAATCAGGTATTCATCATCCCGAGACGCAACGCCCCGCTGACTTCCATTGGTTACGAAGGAGGGTGGCAGCTGCGTCTGATGGATGTCGGGGGGCATGTCGTCGTCTGCGAGGTCAGCGCCGACAAGGCCTCGATCCTGCCGCCCGGCTCCGAGATCCTCTCCGTGAACGGGCAACCCGTCGGGGAGGCGATGTCGCGTGTCCTGGACCGGATGCCGCGGCGTCATGCCCTCAGGTGGTTGCTCTACGGGCCGATCGGCACCCCGCATGAGGTGGAGTTCCGCCGCCCGGACGGTACGCGGGGCTCCGTGCAGCTCGTCAATCCGCGTTATGGATCCGAACCGGAGATGGATACGCCCGTTGCGGCACTGCCCGGACGCAGCTGGAAGGATCTGCACGAGGATTTCCGGCTGACGTGGTATCCTGGCGATGTGGCCTGTCTGAAGATCGGCTCTTTCGAACCCGGCCAACTCTTCAAGGCCTTCCACGACGCTCTTCCCGAGATCCGCGCCCGGGCCCGCAAACTCATCCTCGATCTGCGTTTTAACAGCCGGGGAAGCGATTATATGGCTGCGGAGCTTATCTCCCACCTGACCCGGGATACGGTCCTTTACGGGCCCCTCCTGCGGAACCGCATCTATGATGCCGCTCTTGCGTCGTGGGGTGCCTGGGCCGAGCCCGGGGATACGGTCCGCAACTCCCATGTGCGGTTTGCCTATCAGCTCTACAACGACGAGGCCTTCTCCGAACCCAAGCGCGAAGCGTATCGTTTCCCGCAGAACCGGGGCGAAACGTTGGTAGTCCCGACCGTGATCCTCGTCAACAATGCTACGGGCGAAGCGGCCGAGACCTTTCTGGTCTTCGCGGCGTCGCAACCCCACATGTCAACCGTCGGAACCACCACCTCGGGCGATGTCGGACGGCGCATACGGTATTCGTTGCTCCCGGGGCTGCCGTGTTATATCTGTGTTCGGGAGGTGCGTCTTCCCGATGGCAGCGAGCTGGCAGGACGGGGCATTGCCCCCGATATCGAGGTCGGGGAGTCGCTCGACGATCTGCTTTCGGGCCGGGACCCCATGCTCGAAAAGGCGTTGCAGATCCTCGGAACGGAGTGATTCGTATCGGTTTGTCGTAAAAAATGGGTGATGAGTATGGAGTGGGATTTTCTGACCCGTCTGTGTGTGGCGGGGTTGTGTGGAACGGTGATCGGATTGGATCGCGAGTACCGGGTCAAGGATGCCGGTTTCCGGACCCATTTTCTGGTGGCGCTGGGCAGTGCGCTGATGATGATCGTCTCGCAGTATGGATTTGAGGACTTTTTGGCCACGCACGACGGGCTGCGCCTCGATCCCAGCCGTATTGCGGCGCAGGTAGTCAGCGGTATCGGCTTCATCGGCGCCGGTACGATCATCATCCACCGGCAGTTGGTGCGCGGCCTGACCACGGCGGCCAGCCTCTGGGCTACGGCCGGTATCGGTCTTGCGGCAGGTGGTCACATGTACATCGTGGCCGGAGCCGCTACACTGTTGACACTCTTCGGATTGGAGGTACTGTCGCTCTTTTTCGGCGAGTTGGGGCGCCGTCGTACGATGATCGTCTTTTCGGCCCCGAACCGTGCGGCGATCGATGCCATGTTCAACCACCTGGAGAGCCGCGACTATTCGGTGATCTCCTACGAAGTGGAGGTGGCGCGAACGCCTGACGGGGTGGTTCACCGCGCAACGCTGGTCATCCGCTCCAAGGGGGCGGCTACCGAGGAGGGTTTCATCGATCTGCTGCGCGCCGATCCCGACATTACGGTCGAAAAGATCGTCTGACTGCGGCGAGGGGGCCGGTTGGGGGCTTCCATCGGGCGGTTGGAGGCTTCATTCTGGTGGTTGGGGACTTCCTCTGGAGCCTGCTTGACGGGGCTCTTCCGAACAGATCTTCCCTGTCGGAAGGATCAAAACCAACGTCCGATTTCCTCTCAGAACCAGCGTCCGATCTCCTCGAGATGCGGATCGCGGGCCATGTCGTTGGGATTGGTGCCCGGAACTCCCTCGGGGATTGGCTCCCCTAATTTCGCAAACAGCTTGACCCAGAATGTGGGCATTGTTCCGTCCGCGGCCCGGAAATTCATGGGCCGTGCCGGGAAAATCTGTTCGCCGAGGCTGTCCCGGTAGCTCTCCCATACCAGTTCGCTGCAATACATTCGGTTGTTGTCGGGCCGGTATACATAGTCGTAGGGGAGCCCGATGAAGCTGCGGGCGCGGTTCACCGAGGCCGCAAGCCCCGCCGTGTCGCGCAGACGCATCGCCACGACGGCAGGGTGGTCTCCGATCCGGGCCGAGCCCTCGAGAAATGTCTCCAAAGCAACGATGCGAACCCCTCCGTCGCTGGTCGCCTCCAGCACCGAATCGGCCCCCGATGTCGCAATGGCAATTCCTACGTGGGTGAAATTCAGCGTACTGTCGCTTTGGGTTGCGGCCGTGATCGCACGGCTCATCGCCGATTCCGTCCCAACCTGGAAAAGCAGATCGCCCGTTTCGATCTGAAGGGGCTTTTCCGTGCAGGAAAACGCGAAAATCAGAGTTGCTATATATATTGGTATATGTTTCATCGCCGTTTCGTTTTGGATGCCGCAAAGTTATTAAAAAATTTTCACAACTAAACGACTGATTTATAGATGAGTGCTTCGATGGTGTGAAAAAATCGTGAAAAAAGTTCTTGAAAAATTTGGAGCGAGGATAAAAAAGTGTTTATCTTTGCACCCGCTTCGAGAGAAGGACGGCAGTTAGCTGCGGTCC
>CALUKH010000009.1 GCA_944321185.1 uncultured Alistipes sp.
GACGGTCTGCAGAACGACCTCGAAAAGATGGAGGGACTGTTCATCGCCCGCGGCTCGATCACCGATCCGGTGGATTTCGACGCCGAATGGGACTTCACTCCGCTGGCCAAGGCCGGCGACAAGGTCTCGGCCGCTTCGTGGCTGGGCGAGGTGCAGGAGAAATGGGTGCGCCACAAGATCATGGTCCCCTTCACGATGACACAGAGCTATACGGTCAAGAGCGTGGCTCCGGCCGGCAAATACAAGGTGCGCGACACGGTGGCCGTGGTGACCGACGCCGAGGGGCATGATCATGCAATCACGATGGTGCAGAAGTGGCCCGTCAAGCAGGCCATCCGCTGCTATCGGGAGAAGCCGCGTCCGTCGCGCGTCATGGAGACGGGCGTGCGGGCCATCGACACGTTCAACCCGATGGCCGAGGGCGGTACGGGCTTCATCCCCGGACCGTTCGGCGCCGGAAAGACCGTGCTGCAGCACGCCATTTCGAAACAGGCCGATGCCGATGTGATCATCATGGTGGCGTGCGGCGAGCGAGCCAACGAGGTGGTGGAGATCTTCAAGGAGTTCCCCGAACTGGTCGACCCCCGCACGGGCCACAAGTTGATGGAGCGTACGATCATCATCTGCAATACGTCGAACATGCCCGTTGCGGCGCGTGAGGCGTCGGTCTATACGGGTATGACCATCGGCGAGTACTACCGTTCGATGGGTCTGAAGGTGCTGGTGATGGCCGACTCGACGTCGCGTTGGGCCCAGGCGCTGCGTGAGATGTCGAACCGTCTGGAGGAGCTTCCGGGTCAGGACGCCTTCCCGATGGACCTCTCGGCCATCATCTCGAACTTCTACTCGCGTGCCGGTCTGGTGAAGCTCTCGAACGGGGAGACGGGTTCCGTTACGTTCCTCGGTACGGTGTCGCCCGCGGGCGGTAACCTCAAGGAGCCGGTGACCGAATCGACCAAAAAGGCCGCACGCTGCTTCTACGCCCTCTCGCAGGGACGTGCCGATTCGAAGCGCTATCCGGCCATCGATCCGCTGGAGTCCTACTCGAAATACCTCGAATATCCCGAAATCCGCGAATACCTCGACCAGCATATCGAAAAGGACTGGGTCGATCTGGTCTATGCGGGCAAGACGCTCGTGCAGCGCGGCAAGGAGGCCAACGACCAGATCAACATCCTGGGTGACGACGGCGTGCCGGTGGAGTATCACGAGCGTTTCTGGAAGTCGGAACTGATCGACTTCGTGATCCTGCAGCAGGATGCCTTCGACGCCATCGACGCCAACTGCCCGATCGAACGTCAGAAGATGATGTACGAGATGGTGCTGGGCATCTGCCGGCAGAACTTCTCGTTTGCCGATTTCGAGCAGTGTTCGCAGTTCTTCAAGGGTCTGATCAACCTCTTCCGCCAGATGAACTACTCGGAGTGGAAGTCGGAGAAGTTCGAGAATTACAAGCGACAGATCGAAGAGTACGTGAGTGAAAAAAACAACTAAGCCATGACAACACGCGCATTTCAGAAGATATACACCCGCATTGACAACATCACCAAGGCGACGGTCACGCTGCGGGCCCAGGGCGTCGGCAACGACGAACTGGCTACCGTGGGCGGCAAACTGGCCCAGGTGGTGAAGATTATGGGCGAAAACGTGACGCTTCAGGTTTTCGCCGGCACCGAGGGCCTCTCGACCGATTCGGAGGTCGTCTTCCACGGCGAGCCTCCCAAGCTGCGGGTCTCGGACGCCCTGGCCGGCCGCTTCTTCAATGCCTACGGCGAACCGCTGGAGGGCGGTGAGATCGTCGAGGGCGAGGCCCGCGAGATCGGCGGCCCGACGGTCAACCCCTTCAAGCGTATCCAGCCCTCGGAGCTCATCGCCACGGGTATCGCCGGCATCGACCTCAACAACACGATCGTGACGGGTCAGAAGATCCCCTTCTTCGCCGACCCGGACCAGCCCTACAACGCCGTAATGGCCAACGTGGCCCTGCGCGCCAAGGCTGACAAGATCATCCTCGGAGGCATGGGTCTGACGAACGACGACTTCCTCTACTTCAAGTCGGTCTTCGAGAACGCCGGTGCGCTGGACCGCATCGTGTCGTTCGTCAACACGACGGAGAATCCGCCCGTCGAGCGACTGCTCGTGCCGGACATGGCGCTGACGGCCGCCGAGTACTTCGCCGTCGACAAGGGTGAGAAGGTGCTGGTGCTGCTCACGGACATGACGCTCTATGCCGATGCCCTGGCCATCGTCTCGAACCGTATGGACCAGATCCCGTCGAAGGACTCGATGCCCGGATCGCTCTACTCGGATCTGGCGAAGATCTACGAGAAGGCCGTGCAGCTGCCCAACGGCGGTTCGATCACGATCATCGCCGTGACGACCCTCTCGGGCGGCGACATCACCCACGCCGTGCCCGACAACACGGGTTACATCACCGAAGGTCAGCTCTTTCTGCGCAACGACTCGGATACGGGCAAGGTGATCGTCGACCCGTTCCGTTCGCTGTCGCGTCTGAAGCAGCTCGTGATCGGCAAGAAGACGCGTGAGGACCACCCGCAGGTGATGAACGCCTGCGTGCGTCTGTATGCCGACGCGGCCAACGCCAAGACCAAACTCGAAAACGGTTTCGACCTCTCGGACTACGATGAACGGGCCCTGAAATTTGCCCGCGACTACTCGGAAAAACTGCTGGCCATCGACGTCAACATCGGCATCACGGAGATGCTCGACACGGCATGGACGCTCTTCGCGAAGTACTTCTCGAAGGAGGAGGTGGCCATCAAGGAGGAGCTGATCAAGAAATACTGGAAGGAGGCGTAACGCACCATGGCCATCAAGTTCCAATACAACAAGACCTCGCTGGGCGAACTCGGCAAGCAGCTGAAAATGCGGCAGAAGGCGCTCCCTACGATCAAAAGCAAGGAGTCGGCGCTTCGATCCGAGGTGAAGAAGGCGAAGGACTCCGCAGGCGACTTCCGTCGACGGCTCGAAGCCCTGAAGACCGAGTACGACTACATGGTGTCGCTGTGGGGAGAGTTTGACAGTGACCTGCTCCGCATCGCGGACGTGGACCTCACGGTCCGCAAGATTGCGGGGGTGCGCATCCCGGAACTGGAGGGTGTCCGCTTCGAGGAGAAGGAGTATGATCTGTTCTCGTCGCCGGCGTGGTTTGCCGACGGAGTGGAGATCCTCAAGCGGCTGGCGCGGCTGGGCCTCGAGTGCGAGGTCTACACGCGGCGCATGGAGCTGCTGGACTTCGCCCGGCGCAAGACCACGCAGAAGGTGAACCTCTACGAAAAGGTCCAGATCCCGGGCTATGAGGATGCCATCCGAAAGATCAAACGCTTCATGGAGGACGAGGAGAATCTCTCGAAGTCGGCCCAGAAGATCGTCAAAAACAAACAACAAGCCGCCGGGGAGGGCGCCATGTTATGATAGCCAGAATGTCGAAATACGACTTTGTGCTCTATGCGGCACAGAGTGAGGATTTCATCGAGAAGCTGCGTGAACTCGGACTGGTGGACATCACCACGACGGGTTGGGAACCCTCGGAGGAGGACCGTCAGCTGCTGCTCGATATCGAGGGTTGTGGCCGTGCCGCGGAGTTCCTCAAGGGGTTCCGGGCCGATCCGGCGCATGCCGCCCTGCGGGGCGAGCCCTTTGCCTCGGGTCGCGAGGCTTACGAACACTATGCGGCGGCGCAGCGTGAGGCGGCGTCGATCCGTTCGGAGATCGCCCGGCTCGAAAAGCTCGCCGACGAACTGCGTCCGTGGGGACCGTTCGATGTCGAGCGCACCGCCAAACTGGCCGAGCAGGGCATCGTGCTGCGTTACTTCTCGACGCAGCGCGCCACGTTCGACAAGCAGCGGGAGCAATGGGCCGAACTCTACACGCTCACGGAGATTACGCGCACGGATTCGACCGTATGGTTCGTCGTGGTGGCGGCTCCGGGCGAGGAGGTGACGATCGACGCCCAGGAGATGAAGACCCCGCAGATGGATATTCGCGAGGCGGAACGGCGTGTGGCCGACGAACAGGCGAAACTCGCGGCGCTGGATGCGGAGTTTGCCCGTGTGGCAGCCTCCGAGACGCTGCTGACAGCCTACGCCGCTGAGCTCAAGGAGCGCCTGCAGGGGGTACGGGTCGTCGCTACGGCCCGCAGGGAGGCCGACGGATCGCTGGCCCTGCTCGAAGGGTGGGCCGAGACCGAGACTTCGGCCCGGGTCGACGCGCTGCTCGAATCGTACCCCAACGTGGTGTGGATCAAGAGTGATCCCACGCCCGAGGACGATACGCCCGTCAAACTGAAAAACAACCGCTTCGCGCGGATCTTCGAGATGATCGGCGATCTCTATGCGCGACCCAAGTACGGCACGCTGGACCTGACGCCCTATTTCGCGCCGTTCTACATGCTCTTCTTCGGCATCTGTCTGAACGATGCCGGCTACGGACTGATTCTGCTGGCGGCGGGTCTGGTGATGCTGCGCAAGTTCCGCGAGCCGGGCATGATGCGGCGTGCGGCGTGGTTTGCCACGCTGTGTGCGGTGGTGACGATCGTCTTCGGCGGCATCTGCGGCTCGTTCTTCGGTCTGAGCCTCAAGGAGTACTTCCCGTCGATCCCGTTCTTCGACTTCCAGGGTCGCTTTTTCATCATCTCGCTGGTGATCGGTCTGGTGCAGATCCTCTTCGGCATGGCGCTCAACATCTGGACGACGACGCGCTGCTTCGGCATCTCGCACGCCTTCGGACAGTTGGGATGGTTTGTGATCCTCGTGTCGTGCGCTCTGGCCGTGGCCCTGCCCATGGCCGGGATCACGATTCCGGGCTTTGCCTCCGATTCGGTGGCCTTCTACGTGGCACTGGCCATCGGCGGCGTGCTGCTCCTGCTGCTCAACAACCCGCGGCGCAATCCGCTCATCAACGTCGGTGCCGGCCTGTGGGACCTCTACAACAACATCACGGGACTGTTGAGCGACGTGCTGTCGTACATCCGACTGTTCGCCATCGGACTCTCGGGCGGTGTGCTGGCGCTGGTCTTCAACACGCTGGCCGAAGGCTTCGTTCCCGAGGGGGCGAACATCGTGGTGCGGCTGCTGGTGATGATCCCGATCCTGCTGATCGGTCACGGCATCAACCTCTTCATGTCGACCATCTCGTCGTTCGTCCACCCGATGCGACTGACCTTCGTGGAGTTCTTCAAGAACGCCGGCTTCGAGATGGCCACGCGGTCGTTCGACCCGATCCGCAAAATGAACACACGTGACGAATAAACAACAATAATCAAATAATCAACAACTTTCAAAACATTATGGAAACAACAACAGCATTGGTAATGGCTTACGTCGGCGTAGCGTTGATGGTGGGCCTCGCGGGCATCGCATCGTCTATCGGTACGGCCATCGCCGGTCAGGCGTCGGTCGGCGCCATGAAGAAGAACAGCGGTGCATTCGGTAGCTACATGATCCTCTCGGCGCTTCCGGGTTCGCAGGGTCTCTACGGATTCGTCTGCTTCTTCCTGGTGCAGGGCGGCCTGACGAACCCCACGATGACGCAGGGCGCCGCCATTCTGGGTGCCGGTATTCTGGTGGGTATCGTCAATCTGGCTTCGTCGATCTATCAGGCGAAGATCTGCGCCAACGGTATCGCCGCCATCGGCAACGGCCACGACGTGATGGGTAAGACGCTGATTCTGGCCGCCTTCCCGGAGTTGTACGCAATTCTGTCGGTAGCCGCTACCTTCCTGATCGCCACGCTCGATGGCGTGAACCTCTTCTGACGCGGTTCGTCCGAGAAAAAGGAGGCTCCCGAATTTCGGGAGCCTCCTTTTTTGTGTGGCGGGTCTTGCTGGTCGGACCGGGGCTTGTTTTTATGGCGGGGCTCCGTCCGGGGCCGTGCATGGGTCAATCATCCAGGCGGATGGTCTGGCCCGTGAGCCGGCTGCGCTCGGCTTCGTAGCAGATGCGGTGGCTCTCGACCGACTGCTCGATCGAGGTGCGGAAGTCATGCTCGCGACAGGCCAGCGTGTGGACGAAATCCTCGATCAGATTGAGGTCGGCGCCGGCGTGGAAGGGTGTCCCGACGATCGACGAGAAGTCGAAGATCTTCTCCCGTGCGCCGCGGAACCAACGCAGACGCAGCGTACGTTCGTCGCCGTCGATCTCGCCGTGCGTCAGGCGGATATGGGTCTGGCGCTGGTCGTCGAGGGTGAAGGGGTCCATCGTGAAGGAGATCGTGACGTCGTCATCCATCTCCATGGCAATGGTCTGATGATCCACCACGTCGTTGTCGCAGCGGAAGACGCAACGTCCGTAGGGCCCTTCCCTCAATTCACGGTCGATCACCTGGTCGATGGTTGCACCCTGCGGGACGTCGAAATTCGAGATCCAGTCGCGGCGCGTGCGGTAGAGGTCGACGGCCGAATAGGGGCACGAGGGCTCGATCGGACAGTCGATGCAACGATCGGTGCTGCCGGCCGGGGCATTCTCCGCGCGGAACCAGCGCAGCGACCCGAACGAGGCGAGTTTGCGGCACCGCGACGAGGTGATCCACAGCAGGAAATCGATGTCGTGGCAGCACTTCGAGATGAGGATCGGGTTGGTGATCTCCTCGCGGCGCCACATGCCGCGGACGTATCCGTGGGTCATGCGGTCGATGCCGACGGCGGCGTTGTGGTTGATCGAGATGATCTGACCGAGTTCGCCCGAATCGACGATCTGCTTGATGCGCATGAAGTAGGGGTGGTAGCGCAGCACGTGGCAGACGCCGACGATGACCCCCTTGCTGCGGGCGGCCCGGGCAATGGTCCGGCATTCGTCGAGGGTTCGGGCGATGGGTTTTTCGAGCAGCACGTGGTAGCCGGCCTCGATGGCGCGCATGCAGGGATCGAAGTGGAGGTTTTCGGGGGTGGCGATCAGCACGGCATCGGCCTGAAGCGGATGGCGGAAGAAGCACGCGTAATCCTCGAAGCATTGTGCGGCTTTCAGCCCGAATTTTTCGGCCAGGGCGTGACGCCGCAGCGGATTGGGCTCGACGAGCCCCACGAGCCGCAGTCGCTCGGGATGCCGCACGGCGTATTCGAGGTATTTGTTGGTGCGGTTGCCGCCGCCGATGGCGACGATCGTCACCGGTGCATTCGGGAAGTTGGTTTCATCCATGGTTTGCTGACACATTTGTAGTACGTATGGGCGTCTGGAAAAGGCCCGCATCCGATTCGGGATGCGGGCTTTTACCGGCGGGGTCGGTCAGAGTTCCTTGATGCGGATGTTCCGGAACTGGATGCCGGGGCCGTGGCCCAGCAGACCGATGTGTCCGCGTTTGTTGAAGAGTCCCGGATGGTTGCGGCCGTCGACCGTGTAGGGATTCTTGTTCGAGCCGTCGGGGGCGACGTTGTGGCCCTTGCAGGCCTGGCGGATATTGCCGTCGAGGATCACCTCGCCGTTGACCGTGACGGTGATGCGGTCACCCACGGCGCGGATCTCTTCGGTATTCCACGTGCCCAGTTCGCCGAACTGGACGTGTTTCTGGGCGGGGATGATGCCGTAGACCGAACCGTGCTGCTGGTAGATGCGCAGGTTCTTGTAGATCGGGGCGTCGTGGTCGAGCACCTGGATCTCCATGCCGTGATAGGCGGCGTCGACGCCCATCGGCGTGCGGATGCCGATGCCGTTGTTGACCCCCGCGCGGTCGAAGGCGAATTCGAAGCGCAGGATGAAGTCGCCGTACTCCTTGATGGTGTAGAGGTTGCCGCTGCCGCCGAACTGGGCCGTGACATAGATCGTGCCCTCCTGGGGGACATAGTTGGTCTTGTTGCCGGTCCATTTTTCGAGCGAGAGCCCGTCGAAGAGGACCTCGAAACCTTCGGCAGCCTCGTCGGCCGGGAGTTCGAAGCGCGGAATGGCCGCATAACGGGCCAGCAGTCCCTTGATTTCGTCGACGGCATAACCGGCATCGGGATCGCTCTTGGCACGTGCGGCATAGCTGTCACGTGCCTTTTCGAGTGCAGCTACTACGGTCTCGCCACCCATGCCGGGATTTTTGGCCGCGATGGTCTTGACGGCTTCGGCGGCCGCCATTTCGGTCTGCGGATCGTCGAGATAGGGGGAGATGATGGCGACGGCCGGCAGCGATGCGGTCCGGGCCAGGGCACGGAGCATTTTGTTGCAGACGGCGGCCGAAGGCTTCAGTTCGAGCCCCTTGCGGAAGCCGTCGACCTGTTTGTCTGCGGCAGCTGCGGCGACGAAATCGACGTAGCGCGTCAGGGCGTCATCGGCCCATGCGGGGTTCTGTTGCGCCAGGTTGTAGAGAACGTTGGCCATTTCGGGATTCTCGATCGTCAGGAGCGCCCGGAATGCGGCCTCACGCTCCGGAGCGGCAAGCAGATCATCGATCGCCGCACGAACGCCCGACTGGGACAGCAGCGGATAGTAACGTGTCTTTTCGGGGGCCGCGGCCAGACGTTCCGAGACTTTGGCATATTGCGTCTCGGGTTGCTGCGAGGCCAGGGCATTCTTCAGGGCGGCCTGATACTTGCCGATCTCATCGCCCGAAGCCTTGTCCAGCAGATCGCACAGCGGGCCGAACTCCTGCATCGTGCAGATGCCCGACAATGCCTCCACGGCAGCATCGTGAACCGCACGGTTATCGGACGCAAGCAGCGTGAAGACCCGTTCCGAGGCGGCCGAGATGCGGCGTGCGGCGATCAGTTTCAGCGCCTGGATCTGAATCTGCGGCGTGCGGTCGAGGGCAGCAATCAGGCCGTCGTTCACCTTTCCGTTGAAGGCCCGCAGAGCGGAGGCGGCTTCGGCGGCGTGTTGGCCGTCGAGGGCCGCGATCAACGTCTCGAGCGCCTCATTGCCGCCGATTCGGCCGGCTGCGCGGATGGCAGCTGCGGTCAGTTCGTCGTTCGTCGAGCGGATCAGCGGCGTGATGACTTCGATCTGCGATGCGGCGTGGCGGCTTCCCAGCCAGTTGACCACATCCGTGCGGGCTTCGTCATCGAGCGACGAGAGCGTCCCGGCAACGGCTGCCTCCAGCGTCTCGTCCGCAAAGTCGTTGGCGGCATCGAGCGCTGCTCCGCGATATGCGCGATTCGAATCCTTGAGGGCTGTCAGCAGCAGTCGGGTGCGTTTGCCGGTGTCGTACTTGAGTTGCAGCTCGAGGGCGGCGGCGCGTACGTTCGCACGGGCCGTGGCCTTGCCGAGCGATCGGGCGGCCGAGAGGGCACTCTTCGTGTCGCCCTGTTCGGCCAGCCGGTTCAGCAGCCGGAGGTAGGAGGCCGTGGCGTCGTACGGAGCAAAGTCATAATCCGAAGCGGCGGCCGCATCGGCCAGTGTCCGGAGCGAGGCCTTGCCTCCGCAGCAGCCCAGCGCATGGTAAACGGCTTCGCGTGTCGGGTCGTCGCCGGCCTTCGCGGCCCATTCGAGCAGCGTCGGCTCGACCTCCGCAAGCCCTTTTGCGGCGGCGGCATCGGCCAGACGGATGACGGGATGGTCGCTGTGGCGGATCAGATCGGTCAGCACAGCCTCGCTGCCCGGCGTGGCGATCAAACCCCGCACGGCCGCGTCGGCCAGGTACTCGTCCGTGACGTATTTTTCAAAGACACGGGCATCTTCGGCCGTCGAGCAGATTTGCAGCAGCGAGAGCAGAAAGGCCTGATTGGGTTTGTCCGTGCAGGCGGCCACGCTCTCGGCCAGTCCGCGCCGGACTTCTGTACGGGCGGCTTCGCGGCCGCTGGCCGTGACGTAATGCACGACGCCGCTCAGGGCATACTCCACCGGAGCGTTCGGCCCCTTGGCGGCCGGGACGAGCATGCCGGCCATTTCGCGGATGCCGGCAGCTCCCGTGGCGGCCAGCTCCTTCATCAGTTCGTCGTAAAGTTCGGGTGTCTGGGCCGGAAGCTGGGCCAGGGCGTCGGCAATGATTGTCGACGTGGTGCGCTGTCGTTCGTCGCGGAGCTCCTGGGCCCCCGAAACCAACGGCAGCAGCAGTCCGGCAAGCAGTATGAGGATCAGTTTCTTCATTGTATGCAGTTTTTTGGGATGGTTGGCGGTCAGATTTTCCAGGGTGAGCGCATCGGTTGATCGATCAGGCGGTTGGCAGCCTCATCGCCGACGAAGAGCTGTTTCTGCGGGTCGAAGTGCAGCGTGCGGTTCAGGCGCAGGGCGCAGAGGGCCATGTTGACCAGCGTGGCGCTGTGATAGCCCTTGATCTCGTCCAGGGCGAAGCGTTCACGGGTGTGGACGCAGCGGATGAAGTCGGTGTTCTGCGGTTCGGGATCGGGCAGCTCGGCGATGCGGTTCATCACGTCGGGGATCGTGCACTCGAATCCCTTGTAGACCTTGCCCTTCGGTCCCTCGATGTAGGGCACCTTGCCCTTGCTTTCGTAGCCCTCGCCTTCGAGGATGATCTGACAGCCGTCGTCGTAGGTGTAGACGATGCGGCGCCAGATGCCGATGGCGTCGGGATGCTGCTGCGGAGCGTCCACCTCGACCTTCACCGGCGAGGTCTGGTCCTTGCCCAGCAGATACTGCACGGGGTCCATGTAGTGCTGGCCCATGTCGCCCAGACCGCCGCCGTCGTAGTCCCAGTATCCGCGGAAGGTCTGGTGCGTGCGGTGTGCGTTGTAGGGCTTGTAGGGGGCCGGACCCAACCACAGGTCATAGTCCAGCTCCGCGGGAACGGGCTGCGGGGTGAGGTTCTCCTTGCCCACCCAGAAGAATTTCCACGTGAAGCCCGTGGCGCCCGAGATGGTTACCTTCAGCGGCCATCCGAGCAGCCCGCTGTCGACGAGTTTCTTGAGCGGTTCGACGGTCGTCCCCAGCCCGTAGAAGGTGTCCTGGAAGCGGAACCACGTATTCAGCCGGAAGATCCGGCCGTTCTGCTTGACGGCCTCCATGACGCGTTTGCCCTCGCCGATGGTGCGAGTCATCGGCTTCTCGCACCAGATGTCCTTGCCGGCGCGCGCCGCCTCGACGGCCATGATGCCGTGCCAGTGGGGCGGGGTGGCGATGTGGACGATATCGACGTTCGGGTCGTTGATCAGGTCGCGGTAGAAGTGGTAGGCCTTCAGGGTCTTGCCGAACTTCTTGCGGCCCAGTTCCACGGCGCTGTCCAGGTGGTTCCGGTCGACGTCGCAGACGGCAACCAGCCGACAGCGTTCGTCGCTGGTGAAGTGGTAGCTCGAGCGTCCGATGCCTCCGACGCCGATGATGCCTTTGGTGAGCTGATCGCTCGGGGCGACGTGCTTCGGCCCGCCCAGCACCCACCGCGGTACGATGGTCAGGAGCGTTGCGGCACCCGCCGTTTTCAAGAAATCTCTACGATTGAGTCCCATGGTATGATGAAGTTTTTCGGTTGTGAATCGGGGTTCAGAGCGTTGTCAGTCGCAGGCTGCGCCATTGTACCTTGATGCCGCCGCCGTCGTGGATCTGGAGGGCGATGCGACCCTGTGCGGCGCCGATTTTGGCGTCGTGCAGGTCGACGATCTTTTCGCCGTTGAGCCACGTCTGGACGTGGTCGCCCTCGACGCGCAGCCGAATCATGTTCCACGACCCCTCGTTGAGCATCACCTCCTTGTCGGCAGGCGTCTGGGCGAGCCATCCACGTCCGTAAGATTCATAAATGCCGCCCGTGCCGTGGTTGCGCGGCGCCACCTCGCACTGCCAGCCGTGGATCCGTGCGTCGGGTTCGACGAACGAGCGGAAGAAGATCCCCGAATTGCCGTTCGACAGTTGGCGGAATTCGGCCATCAGTTCGAAATCGTCGTAGTATTCGCGTGTGGCCAGATAGCCGTACTGCTTGTCGGGGCCGCTCTCGCAGACGAGGTTGCCGTCGGCATCGACATACCATTTCTCCGTGCCGTAGATCTCCCAGCCGGTGAGGTCCTCGCCGTTGAAGAGGTCGATCTCGCGTCCGGCCTTGCGCGGCAGCTCCTTGATCTTCAGGTTGCGGAACGAGGCCGGATACCCATGGTCCTGCAGGCAGATCACTCCGCGGTGGGCCAGTCCGTATTCGGGGGCGTTCTCCCACTTGCCGCTGTGTTTGCGCGAGAACCAGTCGTCGGTCCAGGCCTCGAATTCGAGGATCTTGCGGCCGTTGAGCCAGTGTTCGACATGGCCGTTGTCGAAGACGATGCGCGAAGAGTTCCATTCGCCCTGCGGATGGACCACCATGGCGGCCTTGTCGGGCAGGTGCATGGCGTAGTCGACGCCCAGCCGCTGCCACTCTTCGAGTTTCGTGGGGGCGTTGTCCTCTTCCCAACCCGCCTCGTCGATGAGCTGATACTCCGGGCCGGTGACGTAGGGCACCGCAAAGTAGGGATCCTCGACCACGTGGTAGAGCATGCCGCTGTTACCGCCGTGGGAGAGTTTCCAGTCCCAGTCGAGGATGAAGTTTTCGTACTGTCGGCGCGTGACGATGTAACCCGTCAGGTCGCTGCCGTCGCCGGCCGCCTGGATGCAGCCGTCGACCACGTGCCACGGCATGGTCAGCGAATCGCCGTTGTAATCCTTCCACTGATCGAGCGTCCGGCCGTCGAAGAGCAGCTGCCAGCCGTCGGCAATCTCCTTTTTGGTCAGCGTGTTGGGCTGCGGCGTGCATGCTGCGGCTCCCAGCGCAAGCACGACCGCTCCGCACAGGGGAACAAGCGATTGTTGGTTCTTGAAGAGGTTCATGGTATTGGGTTTTAAGTAGTTCAGTCGTTTCGGGACGTTTTGTCGTCTGCGTTTGCATCGTTCTGGCACTGCTTCATGTAGTCCTTCGGGCGCATGCCGAACTGCTTGGAGAAGCACTTGGCAAACCACGACATGCTGCTGAAGCCCGTCATGAAGCAGATCTCGTTGATGCGCAGCTCGCCCTTGCGGAGCAGTTGGGCCGCTGTCTTGAGGCGCACGAGCTGGATGTATTCGTTGGGCGAGGTGCCGGTCAGCCCCTTCAGCTTGCGTTGCAGGCTCGAACGGCTCAGCGCCATCCGCTCGACGAGCAGATCCACCGACAGCGCCTCGTTGGTGAGGTTTTCGGAGATGATGCCCGTCAGTTTGTCGAGCCAGGCGCGGTCGCTGCTGCCGATCGTGTCCTTTTCGTACTGCAGGTTCGGCTCCGAGGCGAAGTGGCGGAAGGCACGTTCGCGATTCTCGAGCAGACTCTCGACCGTCGCCTTGATGTAGCTCAGCGAGAAGGGTTTCTCGATGTAGGCATCGGCTCCGGACTCCAACCCCTTGATCTTCGAATCGACCGAATCGATCGCCGAAAGCAGGATAAAGGGGATGTGGCAGAGCAGTTCATCGTTGCGGACCCGTACGAGGAGTTCGTAACCGTCCATCTCGGGCATGAGGATGTCGCTGATAATCAAGTCGCACGAACGTTTCTTGAGGATGTCGAGCGCTTCGCGGCCGTTCCGGGCCGGGAGCACGTCGTACGTATCCTCGAAATTCTTGTAGAGGAACTCCAGCATGTCGGGCGTATCCTCGACGATCATGATGCAGTGCTGCTTCGTGGCGGCGGTCTCCTCGTCCTGTGCGGCGGACTCCTCCCCGGCGGCCGCATCCGTCGTGGACGCCTGTGCGGCGGGTTCGCGGATGTCCGGAATCTCGATCGAGAGTTCGCATCCGCCCGTCGGGTCGGCGTCGTTGATGGTGACTTTTCCGTTGTGCTTCTCGACGAGCAGCTTGACCAGGCTGAGGCCGATGCCGACCCCCTGACCCGAATAGGGGTTCTCCTGGTAGAAGGCCTCGAAGACCTTCTTGCGGCTGCTGGCCGGGATGCCCGGACCGTCGTCGCGGACCGACAGCCGGAACCTCCGGTCGCCCTTGCGCGCATCGCTCAGATCGCTCAGCGTGACGCGGATCGTGTGCCGGGCATATTTCAGGGCATTGGCCAGCAGGTTGCTCAGGATCTTGGTCAGCGCCTCCTTGTCGACGTGGAAGATCATCGGGGTCTCGGGCAGTTCGGTCTCGATCGTGATTTCGCCGGCCGACGTGCGGAACCGGGCGACGGTCTCCCGGATGAGCAGGGCGATGTCCGTGTCGCTGCACCGCAGGCGGAACCCTTCGTCGCCGATCTTGCGGAAGTCGAGCAGTTGGCGGATGAGCTCCAGCAGCCGGTCGACGTTGCGTTTCATGATGTTGAGGTTGGCCGCCACGTCCGTGTTCCAGCGTCCGGTCTCGATGACGTGCTCGAGCGGCGACTTGATGAGCGAAACCGGCGTCTTGATCTCGTGGACGATCTGCGTGAAGAAGTTGATCTTGGTCTCGATGAGTTTCTGTTCCTTCTTTTCGTTCTGCCGCCTGAGGATCAGCTTGACGGCCAGCCCCGTAAGCAGGAGCACGATCAACAGATAGCCGATCTTGGCCAGCGGGCTCAGGAACGGATGGGGCAGTACGCGGATCTCCAGATCGCGCGAAGCGGGGCTCCAGTAGCTGTCGTTGTTGCAGCCCATGACCGAGAAGGTGTAGTGGCCGGCGGGCAGCTTCATGAACGAGACCGAATGCTGGTCGGTGTAGACCCAGTCGTCGTTCAGTCCGTTGAGTTTCCAGGCGTAGCGGTTGCGGCCCGGAGCCACGTAGCTCAGACACTCGAAGTTGATGTCGAACGAGACGGTCTGGCTGGGGATCTCCAGACTGCGGTCCGGGATGATGCGCCGCTCGGAGCAGGTCGAGACCTGGTTGGTGCCGTGCATGCACACCGACGAGATGGCGATGTTGGGCTTGACCTTGTTGACCGAGATGCTGAAGGGCGAAAAACGGTTGAATCCGTTGATGCCTCCGAAATAGAAGGTCCCGTCGCTGGCCTTGTACGACGAGCGGAAGTTGAACTGGTTGCTTTGCAGACCGTCTTCGGTCGTGTATCGGATGTGGGTGTGCAGTTCGGGGTTGTAGCGGATGATTCCCTGGTTGGACGAGAGCCAGAGATTGCCCGCACCGTCGTCGATGATGCCGTAATAGACGCTGCTGGGGAGCCCCTCGCCGGGTCCGAAATTCTCGAATCCGTCGATGGTCGGGTCGTAGCGGCAGATGCCGCCGCTCTCGCCGCAGAACCATACGCGCCGGTCCGTGTCGATGTAGACGCGGATGAACTTGTCGCCCGCCGGCGATGCGGGGTCGAGCGGATCGTGGCGGTAGTTGGTCCACGTCTTGTCGCGTTTCGAGTAGCGGTAGATGCCGTGTACGCGCGAGGCGACCCAGAGGTTGTCGTGATCATCCTCGGCGATGTCGTAGATGAAGTAGCTGGCCAGCTCCCGCACGCGGGTGAAGTGCCCCGTGCGGGTGTCCAGGATGCACAGCCCGCTCATCGTCCCGACGTAGAGTTGGTGGTCGCCGACCTTGTAGATGACGTAGACGTAGTCGTTGCTCAGCGAGGTGGAGTTTTCGGGGATGTTGCGGTAGTTGGTGACCTTTCCCGTGCGGAGATTCATGCAGTCGAGCCCCCGCGAGAAGGTTCCGATCCAGAGATTCTCGCCGTCCAGACAGAGGGCATGGAGGTTGTTGTGGCTTTTGGCGGTGTAGTCGGTGAAGGTGGCGGTGTGCGAATCGAAGTAGTTCAGACCGCCGTTTTCGGTGGCGATCCAGAGGTTGCCCTTCTCGTCCTCGCAGAATTGGCTGACGGCATTGCCCTGCAGCGAGGAGGGGCGTCCGTCGTCGTAGTACCATTTGATCTCGTCCTGACGGGGCGAGAGGTAGTTGACCCCGCAGAAGAAGGTTCCGATCCAGAGTCCGCCTTCGCGGTCGCGGAAGCATTTGTAGACGCTTTCGTTGGCCAGATCGTCGCCCGACGAGGCCCACGTGTGGTCGAGCCGGTTGAAGTAGAAGAGTCCGCTGTCGGAGCCGACGAGGTAGAGGTGGGCCGATTTGCGGAAGATCGTATGGATGCGCGTGACCGAGAAGGCACGGCCGGAGGCATCCACGGCCGGGAAGGCGCGGAACGTTTCGCTGTCCAGATCCAGCTCGGTGAGCAGACCGTTCTGGGTTCCGATGAGGAGTTTTCCCGGTTCGGGCTGAACGATGGCCGTAATCTCGTTGTCGCCCTGGACCTGACTCTCGGGCAGCGGCCGCAGCGGTCGGCGAAATTCCCCCCCCCGCAGATTTCCGAAGCGGTAAAGACCGTCGGTGGTTCCCACCCAGACATCTCCGTGGTTGTTTCCGGTGATGATGCGGATATCGTCACACGCCCCTTGGAGTTTGTAGCGGTTCAACTCTCCGTTGGTTTCGTTCCAGCGGTAGAGGCCTTCGTTGGTGCCGATCCAGAGGTTAGCCGACTGATCGTAGTAGAGGCTGTTGCAACTTGAGATGAGGAATCCGTCGTTGCTGCGTATCTCGAAGCGCTGCAGGCTTTCATCCTTGGGATTGAAGAGCATCAGGGCATGCGTGCAACCGAGCCAGATGCGTTCGCCGTCGATGTGCGGGCAGATGACGTCGATGTTGAGGAGGTTGCCCGTGAGCGACGATCCGAAAACGTCGAACTGGATTCCGTTGAAGCGGTTGAATCCGTCCTTCGTAGCGAACCACATGTACCCTTTGCTGTCCTGGCAGATATCCTTGACGCTGTTGTCGGACATGCCGCTGCGGACGTCGTAGCGGCGGTAGGGGTTGATCCCCGCAGCCGGCAGAACGACGCCGAGCAACAGCAGCAGTATCGAGATTGGGAGTTTCCTCATGGTAAGAATCGGGATCTTGTGGGATAAGTCCGCTCCCGGATCCGGTATAGGATCGGGGAGCGGACGGTTTTTCCGGTCAGGGTTTTTCGCCGGACAGGTCGGCCATTCGGAGCAGGGTGACGATCGAGGCGTAGGTGCAGTTGGTCCAGAATCCGCGGATCTTGTTCTTGGCGCCGCCGCGTACGTCGAGCGACGTGGGGATGAGTCCGTCGAGGGCATTCTGCACCACGGTCAGGTTGTCGATCAGGGCCTTGGCCTTGGCATAGGCCAGGCGGTCGCCCGTAGCCTCGTAGAGATCCAGCAGGGCATTGGCCACCACGCACGTACTGTTGTCGATCGGCACCCGGTAGCCGTACTGTTCGTAGACCGAGGGGGTGCAGATCGTCCGCACGCCGTCGGGCGTGGGCAGCACGTCCCAGCAGACGAACTGATCCTCGCTGAAGCGGATCAGATCGACGGCATCACGCATCTGTTGCTCCGTGCGGTCCGCCTTCTTCAGCAGCCACGACGCATAGGGCGCCGAGGCACAGTTGGTCAGGTTCTGATAGGGCTGCTGGTTCAGAACGGTCATATCCTCGAACTGTCCGGTCATGTCGAACGAGGCGAGGGCGACGTCGTTCATCCACCGTTCGGCGCGGAGCATGTTCTCGTGGTAGTCGGTGATTCCGTAGTCGCGCTCCAGCCGGAGGAAGTACTCCATCAGCACGGTGAGCATGGCCTTGCCGTTGTTGACCGGCACTCCTGTCCGGTAATCGACCTTGATCGGGCAGGAGCCATCCTCGGCCTGCAATCGGGCATAGGTCGAGGCGATGGCCAGCGCGCGGTCGAGATAGATCCGCTCGCCGGTGGCGTCGTAGAGATCGAGCAGCGCATTGCCCGCCGCGCAGGCCTCCATGGTCATCGTTTTGCCCTGATTCTCTTCGCGCGACGAGGAGATCAGATTCGCGTAGTAGGTCGGCGGGAAGAAGGCCAGCGGGGCATCGGCCGGCTGGCTCTGATCCATCAGGAAGCGGGCGGCGTTGCGGGCGATGGTCAGCGCCTCGTCGCGATGGCGGGGCAGCAGCTCCGCGATCAGCACCTCGAGCTGGATCGTTGCACCGATGATCTTGCAGGCGTAGGTGTTGTGACGATAGCTCATGTCGGGCTCGTCGGAGGTCAGCCAGTGCTGGATAGCCGGCAGTTCGTGGATGTAGAGAGCCGCCATCCGGGCCGCCTCGCGGTACGAGCGCACGGGACCCGGATAGGGGGGCTGAAAGGGGAAGTCGCGCAGGAACTCGCGTTCGCCGGCTACACCCATGACCTCGCCCCGGGCATCGAGCCCTTCGACCCGCACGCGGACCTTGCACACCGGAATGTCGTTCCACACGGGTGCAAGCGAAGCCTCGGGCGTATCGGCCTCGAAACTCCAGAAACGCCCCGTGGGTTCACCTTCGGCAAGCCCCCAGCGCGGTTCGGGATCCTCGGTCAGCGCATCCTTGCGGTAACGGGTCGATTCGGTCATGGCGGTGCCCAGATCGTAGATCGTGAAGCGGTACCTGACGGCGCCCTCGACCGGCTGGAACCCGAATGCCGGAGCGTAGATGAACTTCGTGGCAAAACCGTTCCAGTAGGGGTTTCGGCCTTCGTATCCCGGACGGATCGGCTCGAGATACTCCTGCATGGCAGCTTCGTGCAGTTTCTGCTCCTCGGATCCGGCGCACGATCCCAGAAGAGCTCCGAGGAGGAGTGCCGTCAGAAGAAGTATGCTGTTTTTCATGATACGGGTCGGTTGTCGGGTATTACTTTGCGGTCACTTCGCTCAGCCGGAATTCGTAGCGACCCTTGACGGGGGCATCCTTCTCCGAGGTGAGGTTGATGCGCCGCAGGTTCGGGCCCCAGACCTTGCTCAGCTTCGGATCCGTGAGCTCCTGAACATCCACCGAGGCCTTCAGCGTCCGCGGGTAGGTCATCCGGACGGTGATTCCCTCCGGACAGCGGATCAGCAGCTCGCCCTCGGCAATCGTGCGGCCCTCGAACTGCTCGCCCGGCAGGAGCACCTCTCCCTTGACCAGGAAGTGTTCGATGTCGGCAGCCACCCGCTCGTTGAGCGCATAGGTGTCGGTAATGGTGAGCGTCGGCGTGCCCTTCATCGTCAGCCGGTAGGCGCGCACCCAGCTTCGGCAGGCGGCCTCTTCGGGATAGGCTCCCGCCAGTTCGAGTGAGAACGTCCCCTGCTTCAGGTTGCATTGGGCGTTGCGGGCCCGGTACTTTCGGCCGAAGGGCTGGGCCACACCGTTGATCATCGGCAGGTTGTGCCAGTCGCACTGCATCGACCAGATCGAGTAGCGATCCTTGCTGAAGGTCTGTTTGGTGTAGGTGCCCACGCCGGCATCGACCAGCACCGGAATGTCCCGGATGTAGAGGACACACGTTCCGATGTCGTTGTGGTTGTGGCTCTCGTCGTTATAGCCGCCCTTGGTGCCGAGGAACCATTGCGAGGCGTTGCGCATGAAGCACATCTCGGTTTCGGGGTACCACGTGGCCGTGGGAACATCCCCGCGCAGCGACTGCAGGATCTCCTCCATCGAATGGCTCTTGAGCTCGCGGTTGAGCGAATCGACGGCCTGGCGGATCAGCGGATTGAAACGCATGTTCGCGATGCCGCGGTAGGCGTCGTTGTTCTGGTAGACGGGCATTTTGAAGCGGTTGTTCTTGCGGTCGGCCATGCGGTAGAGGGCGAAATTGGTCATCTCGCTGCTGCCGACGGCATGCCCGTAATTCCAGACCAGCTCGTTCGGGACATCCTGCACGGCGCTGGCATCGGCGAAGTTGACCACATAGCGGTCGCCGATGTAGGCGCGCGAGACGAATTCACCCATGCGGCGGATGCGGTCGTTGTCGAAGACCGAGAAGTTGCCGCCCGAAGCATCGTAGAGGATCTGCAGCCAGTCGTAGAGTTTGCCGGCGGCGGCACCCCAGTATCCGGGGCCTTCCTCGCAGGCGCCGTCCTTCTGGATGTAGTTCAGGAAGCGGTCCATCGACTTCACCGACTGGGCAATGGCACGGTCGAGCCGCTCCTGGTCCTTCTCCATGAGCAGGAAGCTCAGCATGACGTCCGAATTGCACCACGGTGTCCAGTTGTTCAGCGTGGGGTTGGCGCTTGCCAGTCCCAGCCACCAGTTGGCCCGCAATTCGGCCGGATCCAGATACGGGTCGAGGATGTTGCGCTTGACGGCCTGTTCGACGGCGTACGAGATCGACGGATCGAGCTTGTCGAACTCCTCATGGAAGAAGTGGTAGGCGATCGAGACGATCGAACCGAAACGGCCCGAAGCCAGATCGATGAAATGTTCGCGCATGTCGGGCAGGGCTCGCTTGGTTCGTTGATGGCTCTGATGAGCCGACAGCACCCAGGAGTATTGCTGCGAAGCCTGCCAGACGCCGTTGGCAATCTGGTCGATGAAGCGTCCCTTGCCCTCGGCGAGCTCCGCAAGGATCAGTTTGATCAGGGCGCCACGGTTGGCTCCTTCGGGATTCTCCATGGCACGACGGTCGCCCGTGCGTTCGAAGGCCAGGTAGGACGATGCGGGGATGACCTTCCATTCGAAATCGAGCAGACTCTCCCCCTGTTTGATAAGTTTGCGGGCTTCGTCGCCGAGCAGTTCATCCCAGGCCTTGCGGTCCTCGTAGGCGGGCAGCGGGAACCATGCCTTGCCTGCCACGAACGACTTTGCCACGCCGGGTTTGGCATAGGCGGCCTGCAACAGATCGGTCTCTGCGGGCTGATTCGGCACGGCGGCCGTCGCAAAGAGTCCGGCGCAGCCCAGCACAAGGCTCAGAAAGGCGGTTTTCATGGGTCGGTTGATCATGGGCGTCATTCGTTGGGTGAGAGTTTGACGGTGAAGGTATCGGTCTGTCCCGAGGTGACGCGGGCTTCGAATCCGGCCTCATAGTAACCGGCGTTGCTGGCGTCGTACGATTCGCCGACCGTCGACCAGGTCTTCAGCGTGATTTTGACGCCTTTTTCGCTCGAAACCGTCAGGTAGAGGTTCTTGTTCTTGCCCTGGAGCACGATCCGGTTCGCTTCCACGACCGGCATGGCCTTGGTGACCATCGTCCAGCGCACGTCGG
The DNA here is from genome assembly GCA_944321185.1 of uncultured Alistipes sp. Taxonomy (GTDB): domain Bacteria; phylum Bacteroidota; class Bacteroidia; order Bacteroidales; family Rikenellaceae; genus Alistipes. The sequence goes on from CALUKH010000009.1 coordinate 20,759, forward strand.
CCGCCTTGTTGTAGTAGGCCTTGATCTGGTCCTTGACGATCAGATCCGTGTCGTTGTCGAGCGTGATCGTTCGGGTGGCCTTTTCGCACTCGTCGTCGAGAATGTCGGTCATGTCGATCACACCGCCCTTCGAGGTCTCGGAGTCGATTACGCTGGTGATTTCGGCACGTCCGCTGGCCTTGTGCAGGGCATCGTTGATCGTGATGGTGCTGTGGTTGTAGTTGTTGTAGCGGAAGACGGCCCAGCGGAAGGCTCCCTGGTCGTAGCTGCCGAAGTTGCCGGTGTAACCGGGCAGCGTGACATTTTCAATGGTTCCGTAGCTCTGCAAACCCAGATCGGCCGACCAGCGTGTGCCGTAGGCGTCGTAGACGAACGATCCGACGTCCATGTGTCCGTGGCTGTAGTTGGCTCGTCCGGCCTTCATGCCGAGGAACTTGTCCGTGTCGGAGAAGCTCCAGTCGCTGTGAACCAGCACCACCGGATTGATGCCCTTGCCGCTCCAGATCTTGTCGGTCGGCGGCGTGACGGCATTCAGGTCGAACTTGCTGGCGTAGACGATCGCCATCGGAAAGTATTTCTGTCCGTCGTAGGAGGTGTAGCGTCCGTCCTTGAGCTTGATCAGCTCGCCGTAGAGCAGCGACTGGTCGTTGAACTTGTAGGCCAGGTACCACAGCGGCGGGAAGGCCACGCTCGACGGAGCGCAGTCGCAGTAGTTGAAGGCCTCCTTGTTCATGCCCTCCATGAAGAGAATCCACTTGCCGGTCTTCTTGAAGCCCTCGATGTTGGCCAGCCCGTTGTCAGTTCCGGTGCAGGACTCCATGGCGGCGAGCATGATGCACTCGAAGGCGGTGCCGTAGCCCCAATAGCCGTAGCCTTCGGGGTAGTTGCCGTCGGGGTTGTACATCTCGTCCATGGCCGAGGCGTTGCTCTCGATGGCCTTGTCGATGATCTGCTGGGCCTGATCGGGGCAGGTCTCGTAGATGGCCAGCGCCGCAACCACCAGTCCGCCGTTGCAGACCTGGTTCCAGTTGGTGGCCGATTCGTAGAAGTTGAGGTTCCACTTGCCGTTCAGCGCGCAGTAGAAGGCGTAGTCCTGAATGGCCTTTTCGGCGCTCTGGCGGGTGGCGTCGTCGAGTTCGTTGTAGAGCCAGTCGTAGCCGATGCCCACGCCGTGGGCCATTTCGGCTCCGTCGAGGAAGTGGGTTGCGGAGTTCCAGTCCTTGAAGGCGCAGACCGTCTGGAGGTCTTTTTTGGCCTTGTCGAGGTATTTGGTTTCGCCCGTAAGTCGCCAGGCGTACGAGCAGGAGATGATCCGGTTGGCGGCTTCGGTCGAGACGTCGAGCAGTCGTTTCCCTTTCACCTCGTAGACGAGATCCTTGGCCGTGAGAGTCTTGTCGGCATAGTTGATGATGCAGTCGTGCAGGGCCTTCAGGTTGGCATCGGTGCCGGCATCGAGTTTGGTGCGGATGGCCGTCACGTCCTCTTCGGTCATGATGATGCGGGGGTGATTGGCCGCCGTGAGCTGCGAGTAGTCGCCTCCGCCGCTCGGGGTATTGCCTCCGTTGCCGCCGCCCTGAGTGGTTCCGCCGCTTCCGGGGGTGAAGGTAGCCTTGTCGTCGTCCGAGCAGGCCGACAGCGTGCAGAACAGGGCCACGATCCAGATTGCTCTTGTTAACAGTTTCATAAGGTTTTCGTTTTCAGTAATAATGTCTTTTCGTCGGTTGGATGTCTTGATGGCATCTCTCCGGTGATGACGGGGCTGTCTGACCTTTGGTCGGACAGCCCCGTGGCATCAGCCGTGTGAGAGAGAAGTCGTTACCGGTTGTCGGTGTCTTTCATGCAACGTACCGACATGCCGGCGGCGCGACCGCCTGCGTCACTCCACGTTCCCTGCGAGGTGCGGTAGTAGATCTGGTAGACATTGTGATCCGAGGCGTCGTATCCGTGATACGAGGAGTTCGACCAAACGCCGACAATATCGTTCATGTTGTTGTTGGGGTTACCTCCCGACGAAGCCCACTTCAGACCGCTGAAGTGCCAGTAGGCCTTGTTGATGCCGTCGTATTTGTAGATCATCGACTGTACGGATCCATTCGTCTCAAAATCACTCTCCTTTCCTTCAATTACCTCCTTGTAAATGGTCGGTGATGCTACCATCCAGCCCTTCGGGCACGGGTCGTAGATCGATTTGGTACCCTTGTCGGGCGATCCGGCCTGAGCCGTGGTGTTGGGATTGCCCCAGAAGTCGTCCTTGCGATCCGTGCGGGCACCCTGCCAGTCACCCAGCCACCAGTCGCCGTTGTGACGTTCGGCACCGTCCGTCTTGAAGAAGATATCCGGGTTCTTGGCCGAAATCTTCAGATCGGTGACGTTGGTCGTAGCGACCTTGTAGGTGGTGCTGCCCCACGAGAAGGCGAACGGACGGCCCCACTGGAAGTAGGCACCCACACCGTGCCAGTTGGTATAGTCCGGAGCGTAGCTGTCGCCGATGTAACGGTCCATTACCACGCCATTCTTGTAGGTATGCTCTACGATACCGCCGGGGAGATACCATACGTTGAATGCCCAAATATACTCTTTTTCTGCATTCATGATACCCACTTTTCCGAACCAACCTTCGTAGCTTCCCTTCGAGGTCTTGATAGTCAGCGTGTAATCGCTGTTGATTTCCACGTCTTTGGCGTAGTCACTCGGCGATTGGGGGTTGTTGCGCTTGCCGTTGATGGCCAGGGTGTAGTTCGTGCCGTTGAGGTTGTTCGTAAAGATGATCTTGGCGTACTTGGGCTCTTCGCAGCCGTTGAAGTAGCCGCGGGCCTTGACGTCGATGGTGAACTCCTCGCCGTCCGTCGTCGTGACGAAGGTATTGGCCTCGCCATAGGCCCAGCCGGCAGCCAGGTAACGCGTCTCTTCGGGCTCGTACCACGGAATGGTGTTGTCAGCCATGCTGACGTTCGACAGCGTGATCGTATTGACGGCATTGGCCTTCAGCTGCTTGACGTCGATCTTGCGGGGAATGGTGACGTTCTTCGTGCCGTCGCTCATCGAGATCGAGGCGTAGACCTCCTTGCCCGTCAGATCCACGGGCAGGGTAACCAGCCACAGCTCCTGGGTCGACGAGAGGGCCTGGGGCTCCTCGACCAGCACCGTTGCATAGTTGCGCGGGGTCTCGGTTTTGGTCTCACCGGTGGAGAGGTTGACGGCCAGATCGCCGGCAATGGCTTCACCGTCGCTCCACAGCGAGACGCCGTTGAGTTTGTACGATGCGAATTCCGAACTCGAAACGACGAACTTCACATAGGCAACGGCGTGCTTGAGCGAGAAGTTCACCGTCGGGGATTTGCCCTCTTCGGCCAGAGCGGGGTCGATCGACGAGGTCGCGTAGGCCAGCGTGTATTTGCCGACGTGCGAGTTGTCGTTCGGGCGGGCCTGTTTCTGCTCCATCGGGACAACCGAGTGCAGAGCCCCCTCGCTGTAGGAGGTGAAACTGCTGTAGGGGTAGTAGATGATCAGATCCATCTTGGTCTCGACCGGAGTCTCCGTATCGAGGACGAAGATTCCGCTGTTCTTGCCGGCGTCGCTGGCATTAAGCGTGGCGCTGGCATTCTGGAAGGTGGTCTCTACGGGCGAGATGATACCGATCTGGTCGCCCTCGCTCCACAGAACGGGATAGGTGGATCCCTCCTTGTCCCCGATTTCGATGCGGGTTCCGGGGGCAAAGGTCTCACCGACGAAGGTGATGCTGTTTTTACCGTTTTCCGGGGTGGCGTTCATCTCCGGCTCTTCGGTCGTGCAGGAACTCAAAGCCAGCAGAACGATTCCCGAGGTATAAAGTAGTTTTTTCATGACTTCGATTCATTTAGGGGATTATTGCTGCGGATTGTCTTCGAGGTTGCCGGCGGAGTTCTCGTCGCTGATACCCTCCGGTACACCGTCGGCCGTGAAGGTGACATAGCTCGAGGCGCAGGCGCGGCCCGTGCCGTCGTAGACGATCACGGCGCACAGGTAGTCCTGTTCGAAGACCAGATTGCTCAGTTCGGTGGTGTAGGGCAGGCCGTCGATTGCGGTGCCGTTCTCCTCGACGTACTTGATGAGCTGAATCTCACGCGTGTAGTCGAAATCCAGCGTGGAGATGCGGATGCCCGTAACGACCTTTGCGCCGTAGAAGTCGCCGCTGGTCAGCGAGGCGGTGATGGTTGCCTTGTTGTCTGCAATGTTGCTGGCTTCGATCTTGACGGTCGGGGCATTTCCTGCGCTGCCGCCGTCCGAATCCGACGAGGAGTCGCCGCAGGATCCGCCGAGGAATCCCAGAACGAGTGCAACGGAAATCAATAGGTACTTTTTCATAAGGTTAGGTATTTTCAGGTATTGAATCGGTTTGTCGCATCAATAGATCCATCCCGGGCGGACCGTCAGAGCCGGATTGCGCTGGTATTCACCCTGCGGAACACTCCACGGCCAGAGGCAGTCGTTCCAGTACCAGGGGTACTCGACCGTGTCGTCGCCCCACCACGACTGACCGCCGTGGACGTCCTTGCCCTGGAACTTGGTCTGCTTGTAGGTTCCCCAACGCACTTCGTCGAAGTAGTTCAAAGCCTCGACCGGGAACTCCACGCGGCGTTCGTAACGGACGGCTTCGCGCATCTCCTCGAGCGAGCCGATCTGGATGCCCGGCATGTGGGCACGCGTGCGCACCTGGTCGATCAGATTCTTGGCCGTCGAGAAGTCGTTCAGCTCGATCAGCGCTTCGGCCCACTGCAGCAGCACGTCCGTGTAGCGGATCAGCGGGAAGTCGGTGTGGCAGCGCTGACGGTCGATCAGATCGCCCTTCAGGAAGTAGACATACTTGCGGTAGCAGTAGTAGGCCGACGTACGCTTGTCGAGCCAGAAGTCGCCGCCGCTGGTTCCCTGCTGGTAGAGCGGCCAGCGGAGAGCCTTTCCGATCATGTTTTCGTCGTTGTTGTAGTTGGGCGTATAGCAGTCGACGGGCTCGTAGGGGGTCAGGATCGTCTGCTTCAGACGCGGGTCGCGGTTCTCATAGGCGGCCTTGATACGGGCTTCGTTTCCGTTGTCGAGGTAGTACTTGTCGAAGGTATCCTGACCGCAGACGCCGATGGCCTGGGTCTTCTGCGATGCGAGATCGGAGTTGCTCTTCAGGCCGTCGCGGCAGAAGAAGACGGCACGCTGTTTGGGGGTGAGCTGATCCCAGTCCTCAAGGCCCGGAACCTGGCTCCATTCGAACTTCGAACCGTCGGCATTCTGGTAGTAGTCGACGAAATCGGCTGCGGGTTTCACCTCGTCCCAGCCGCCGTAGGTGTCGCGAGCGCCGACCGCCTGCTGGATGTTGTCGCAGTAGCCCGACTCCTCGTCGTACTGGATGGCGAAGATCATCTCGTTGTCCTTTTCGTTGGCGGCGGTGAAGAAGTCGGCGTATTCGCCCTGCCAGAGGTCGTATCCGCACTTGCTGACCTGGCTGAAGTCATTGGCGGCATTCTGCCACTCCTTGAGCCACATGTAGGCCATGCCACGCAGGGCATAGGCGGCGCCTTTCGACGGACGGCCGTAATTCTCGGTCAGGGTGTTGTCGGGGAAGTTGGCGCTGTTGATGCAGTCGTTCAGGTCGGGCAGCACCACTTCGCGCCACACGTAGTCGGCCGACTCCTGCGTACGCGTGCACTCCTCGTTGGAGATGGGCTCCAGGTAGACCGGCACGCCCTGCCAGAACTTGTTCAGACGCGAGTAGGCCCATGCACGGATGAACTTGGCCTCGCACAGATAGCGGTCGTAGGTCACCTCGTCCAGACCGGCCTTCTGCAGGTTGGCGATGGCGTCGTTGGCGGCGTGTACGATCGTGTAGCAGAACTTCCATTCGTGGTTGATCTGCCAGTCGTTGGCCGTCTTGGCCTGGTTGTAGAGCAGGTAGATCGGGTAGTTGTTGGCGTAGTAGTCGGTGCAGAAACCGAGGGCTTCGATACCGTACTTGTTCAGTCCGTCGAGGTTCTCCGAACGAACCTGGGTACCGTTGCTCTGCTTGCGGTTGTAGAAGGTCTCGTAGAGTCCGTTCATGCCCTTCAGGGCAAGTTCGGGCGTCGTCCACATGTTCTCGCTGGCAATCTGGTTCTCGGGCGAGGTATTGAGCATATCCACGCAGGAGGTGGCCGTCAGAGCGGCAACTGCGACGAGGAGGGTGTTATATATCTTTTTCATGGTGTTTTAGAATGTGATTTGGGCTCCGAAAGTTACTGAACGCATAAGGGGATAACCGATCGTGGATCCCTTCTCCGGATCGAGACCGGGATAATCGGTGATGGTCAGCAGGTTCTCTCCCGAAACGAAGAAGCGAAGCTGCTGGACGAAGAACTTCTTGGTGATGTGCGACGGCAGCGTGTAGCCGATCTGGATGTTCTTCAGCTTGAGGTAGTCGCCCTTGTACTCGTAGAATTCGCTGTCGATGCGGTTGCTCATCGGCGTACCGTAGGTCAGACGCGGATAGGTGGCCGTGAGGTTGGTCCGCGGGTCGCTCGGGTTCGAGGGATCGAAGAAGTAGTGGTCGTTGGCCACGCGCTCGCTGATACCGTGGCCGTTGGTGGTCTGGGTACCGTTGTAGTAGAGGGCGTTGTAGATGATCCAGAAGTCGAAGGCGCCCGACCACGTCATGTTCAGATCGAGGCCTTTCCAGGCGAATCCGAGATTCAGACCGAGGTTGTACGACGGAGTGCTCGTACGGCCGTTGAAGTCGCGGTCGTCCTCGTCGCCGTAGTTGCCGTCGCCGTCACGGTCGGCGTAGATCATGTCGCCGTACCAGAGCTGGTCCTTGCTCATGGCCGAAACGCCGTTGAACGTATAGCCCGATTCCATCATGGCCTCGACCCACTGGAAGTCCTTCTCGGTGCGGATCATACCGTCCGTCGGACCGGCATTGATGTCGACGGCACCACCCGAATAGCCGGCACCCGTACCGTTGTAGATGCGGCGCAGATAGTGCTCGCCCAGAGCGTGGCCTTCGCAGAGCTTGCCGCTGCCGTAGCCGGCCGTCACGTCGGAGAGGTTGTTGGTGTACTCACCATCGACCCACTGCTTGACCAGATCACCCTTGAACTTGGTGACGCGGTTCTTGTTGTAGGAGAAGTTCACGCCGGCGTAGTAGGTGAAGTCCTTGCCGATGTGGCTCTTCCAGTTCAGGGCCAGTTCGACGCCTTTGTTGACGACGCTGCCCAGGTTCGAGGGTACGCCCGAAACTTCACCCATCGTCATGTAGATGGTCGGCGTATAGAGGATGTCGGTGGTATTCTTGCGATAGTAGTCGATTTCGGCCGTGAGTCGGTTTTCGAAGAAGCCGAGGTCGAGACCGATGTCGGTCGTTGCGGTGGTCTCCCACTTGAGGTTGGAGTTGCTCAGCGAGGAGATGTAGAGGCCCTTCGTTGCGCCGCCGTCGACTACGACGTTCTGCGTGGCGTAAACGGCCTGCCAGGCGTAGTTGCCGATGCCCTGGTTGTTACCGGCTTCGCCCCACGATGCACGCAGCTTGAGGTTCGAGAGCCAGCCCTCGGTGCCGTCCATGAAGCTCTCCTCGTGGATCTTCCAACCGGCCGAGAACGACGGGAAGATACCGTAGCGGTTGTTGATACCGAAGCGCGACGAACCGTCGGCACGCAGATTGGCTTCGAACAGGTAGCGGTTCTTGTAGGCGTAGTTGATACGTCCGAAGTAGGAGCGCAGACCCCAGCCGTTCTTGGCCGTGCTGGACGATCCGGAGAGGGTTTCGAACGTACCCAGGTCGTTCAGAATCCAGTCCGTGGCACCCTTCTTGCTGACGCCCCAGCCCCACGTGCGATACTCCATGGCGGAGTAACCGGCCAGGATGCCGAAGTCATGCTCGCCGATGGTCTTGGTGTAGCGGGCCAGGATTTCCGACGAGATGTAGTAGTTTCTCGAGGTGGTGTTCGATACCGACGAGTTGGCCAGGTCGGAACTCGAGTAACGCGTATTGGTCGTGTAGTCCCAATAGCCGTTTTCGCGGCCGTAGGAGTGTCTTTCGCCGAAGGTGGGCGAGTAGTTCATCGTGGCCTCGATCGAGAGATCCTTGTAGGGGCGGAACTTGGCGTAGATCGATCCGTTGACACGCGTCGAGACGTTGTAACCGCCCGAGCCGTACATCATGCCGAAGATGTTGTTGGCATTCGACGACTCCTCGGCGTTCAGGGCGGGACGGCCCCAGGCGTTGACATCACCCGGATAGACGCCCGGCGTGGTCTGATAGAGGGCGTTGAAGGCGTTGGAGATGGCGGCCAGACCGTAGTTCTGACGCTGACCGAAGATGCGCACGCCGGCGGTGAACCACTTCGTCACGTCGGCTTCGAGGTTCGTACGGAAGTTGAGCTTCTGGGTCGACGAGTCGATGCCGAAGCGTCCCATGACGCCCTGGTTGTCGAGATAACCCATCGAGATGAGGTAGCGGACCGTCTGCGAACCGCCCGAGATCGAGAGGTTGTGCTCCTGCGAGTAGCCGGTCTGGAAGATTTCGTCGAACCAGTCGGTGTTGGGGTAGGCGGCGTAGTTGGGCACGCCATACTCGGTCAGACCGTAGGGATCGAGGGCCTTTTCACGCCAGAGGTCGATGTTCGACTGCGAGAAGATGCGCGAGGTGCCGATGTTGTCGCACGACTCGTTGATGAGCTCCATGTGGCGGGCGTAGTCCGAGACGAAGTGGAGCTTGTTGTAGGGCATCTGCAGAATACCCTTGTACGAATAGCTGATCTGGGGTTTGCCCACCATACCGTTCTTGGTGGTGATCAGGATAACGCCGTTGGCGGCACGCGTACCGTAGATCGAGGCCGAGGCGGCATCCTTCAGAACGGAGATCGAGGCGATGTCGTTCGGGTTGACGTTGTCCATGCTCCATTCGATACCGTCGACGAGCACCAGCGGGCCGTTTGCACCCGAGGTGAACGAGCCGTCGCCGCGGATGCGGATCGTGGCGCCGTCCGAACCGGGCTGGCCCGAACTCTGGGTCACGTTCATACCGGGAGCCAGACCGGCCAGTGCGGCCGACGTGCTGACGATCGAGCGGCTGTCGGAGGTCTTGGCAAAGTCGATCGACGATACCGAACCGGTCAGGTTGACCTTCTTCTGCACGCCGTAACCGACCACCACGACATCTTCGAGCATCATGTTGTCGGTTTCGAGCGTAATGTCGATCACGCTGCGGCCGTTGATGGCCTCCGAGGCGGGTTTGTAACCCATGCAGGAGATCTGCAGGGTAGCCTTCGGATTCTTGACCTCGAGGGTGTAGACACCTTCGGTGTTGGTTGTCGTGGCTTCTCTGGGCGAAACCATCACGACTGCGCCGACAACGGCCGATCCGTCGTTGCCGATGACCTTTCCGGTGATTGTGTGGGTGTCATTTTGCTGCGCAACGGCCGGCAAGGCCATGGCGAACAAAAATACCGAACACAGCAGTTTGGTCAGTTTTTGTCTCATAGGTGAATAGTTTTAGTGGTTTGGTTGAATTTGGAAGTTCTCGTTTTCGTCTATTTAGGCTGGGTGTCGCATGTTTTTTTGTATTTTAGCAGGGCTTCGAGGAAATAGTAGTCGGCATAGGTCAGCGGGACATCGATCTCCGAGTTGTCGGGGCGCGAGCCGACGCTGTGTTTCAGAATGAAGTTTCCGTTCTCGCCGACGGCGGCCAGATATTCGTCCGAGGCGAGCGTGCGGAGTTGTTTTTCGGCCATGGCGAGGTATTTGTCGCGGTTTTCGGACTTGTTGGTCAGCGAGCTCAGGTCGACGAACGCCGAGGCCATGATGGCGGCGGCCGAAGCATCCTTCAGGTCGTTGGGGATCTGATCGGAGTCGAAGTCCCAGTAGGGGATCCCGTCGTCGGGCAGCCGGCCCAGCAGCATTTCGGCGATGTTTTCGGCCTGGTTGAGGTAGCACTCCAGACCGCTGTAGCGGAACATCATCGTGTAGCCGTAGAGGGCCCAGGCCTGACCGCGGGCCCAGGCCGAATCGTCGCTGAAGCCCTGCACGGTCTCACGGCTGCGCACGTGACCGTCCTCGGGATCGTAGTCGACCAGGTGATAGGTCGTGAAGTCGGGGCGGAAGTGGTTGCACATGGTCGTATTGGCGTGGTTGATGGCCACCTCCTTCAGGGAGTCGTTTCCGAAGAGCTCGCCGGCATAGTTGAGCAGTTCGAGATTCATCATGTTGTCGATGATGACCGGATACTTCCAGTCGCGGCCCTTGCGGACGAAGTCCCAGCTGCGGATGACGCCCGTGACGGGCGAGTAACGCTTGGCCAGGATGCGGGCCGAACGCTCCAGTGGTTCGAGATACTTGGCGTCGCCGGTCAGACGGTAGGCGTTGCCGAAGCTGCAGTTCATCTGGAATCCCAGATCGTGGTCCGTACCTTTATATTGTAGGGGAGCGAGTTTGAGGGTATTTTTCTCGGCGAGTTGCTTGACGGTTTCGTCGCCCGTATATTCATAGATGTACCACAGCGAGCCGGGGTAGAAGCCGCTGCCCCACCAGCGGATGTTCGAGTTGGCGATCTTGCCGTCGGCGTAGTAGGTCTTGGGGAGCGAATCGGGAGCCAGCCGTTCGTCCATCGACTTGTATTGAGCCGAGGCCACGTTGAAAACCCGGTCGGTCAGTTCAGGCATGGTTTCCTGATGGGAGCATCCTGCCGCCAGAACGATCGACAGAAATACCGCATAGTAGGATCTCTTTTTCATGGGTAGTTTGGGTTGGTGGTTGTGGTTGTTGGCAGAGGGGGTTCACGACCTCCGTTTTTGCCTATCCAAAATTACATTTTTGGGGCCGTAGAGAACATTCCGATCCGGTCAGAAAACGATACGATCCGGTCGAAGTGCCCGCCGGAGTGCATTCCGGAGCGGAATTCGAAAAAACAGCGTCATTTTTGATGCGGGGATGCCCCGGTCGCGGGGGCGGCATTTCGGGGGCGTTGCCGAGCCTTTTCCGGCGCATCGCGGGGGTGGCATTCCGGGGGTGTTTCCGGGTCTTTTTCGGCGGGCTGCGGGACCGGCATTTCGGGGGTGTTGTCGTGCCTTTTCCGGCGTATCGCGGGGGCGGCATTCCGGGGGCGTTGCCGAGCTTTTTTCGGCGCATTGCGGGGGCGGCATTGCGGGGGTGTTGTCGTGCCTTTTCCGGCGCATCGCGGGGCGGGTTCGGACGGCTTTTCGGGAGACGGCCGACGCTTGGGGCGGAGCTCCGGCTGACGGCTCGGCCGACTCGGTCGGAACCCTCCGGGAAGGGGCGGACCTGCGGCGGATCGGAGCCTTTGAACCGGACCCCGGGTGACTGTACCGAACGTCTCTTGTGCGGAGGCTTCCTTGTCCGCCGCTTCCGTCTTCGGAATCTTGACCGGGAGGACACCTTGTTTTTATAGGCATTCGGCCTTGTCGATTCCCGCTTATTCGCTATATTTGTGCTTAAAAAACCGAAACTGATCCATGACCCGGTCCGTGATTCCGTGCGTTGCAGAGGCCACCGGTGCCACGCCGTGTGGCGGAACGCCCGATCCGGACCTGTCACAGAGACGGTCGGCTCCGAATCCAAACACCCTGTAAATAAATGAAAAAGACCCTTATCTCACTGGTTGCGGCCGTCGGACTTCTGGTCGGCTGCAAGAACACCACGCCGCAGGCTCCGGCGAACAATTTCGAGCGTGCTACGGCGACCCTCGATTCGATCTATCGTTACTACGGCATTCCCGATACGCCGCTGTTGCGGGAGAACTACCCCTTCGATGCCGATTACCGGGCCGGGTATCTGGCCTCGGAGGAGCAGGCGCAGCCGAATCCCTACTCCTATTTGTGGCCCTATTCGGGGACGTTGTCGGCTGTGAGCGCGCTGATGGAGACGGATCCATCGTGCGAGCGGTTGCTCGACGAACGGGTGCTGCCCGGATTGTCGCAATATCTCGATACGTTGCGCAAACCGGCGGCCTATGCTTCCTACGTCAATACGGCTCCGGCGTCGGATCGGTTCTACGATGACAACATCTGGCTGGGAATCGACTTCTGCGATCTGTATGCCACGACGGGCGAGGAGCGTTTCCTCGATCGTGCGCGGATGATCTGGCAGTTTATCGAGAGCGGTATGGACGACGTGCTGGGCGGCGGCATCTATTGGTGCGAGCAGAGCCGGCGCTCGAAAAATACCTGCTCGAATGCTCCGGGGGCGGTCTATGCGCTCAAGCTCTATGCCGCAACGAAGGATGCCCGCTACCTCGAGCAGGGCAAGGCGCTCTATGCCTGGACGCGCGAACGGCTCGAGGATCCGACCGACGGGCTCTATTTCGACAACGTGTCGCTCGAGGGGAAGGTCTCGCCGGCGAAGTTTGCCTACAACAGCGGACAGATGATCCAGGCCGGTGTGCTGCTCTACCGCGCGACGGGGGAGAGTGCCTACCTGGAGGAGGCCAAACGTACGGCCGCAGCGTGCTATGAACGCTTCTTCGAGCCCTTCGATCCGGGTGACGGGACTTCGGTGCGCGTGCTGACCAAGGGCAATGTCTGGTTCTCGGCCGTGATGGTGCGGGGCCTGATCGAGCTGTATGAGGAGGATGGCGTCTCGACCTATGTCGATGCCGTACGCCAGAGCCTGGATTCGGCCTGGGAGCGGGCTCGCGACGGACACGGACTCTTCGAAACGGACTTCACGGGCGTCGACCGCCAGGAGAAGAAGTGGCTGTTGACCCAGGCGGCCATGGTCGAGATGTTTGCCCGTGTACACCGGCTCGACAGCCGGAAATAGGAGCCGAAGCGGCGACAGGATCTCTGCCCCGGTGCGGAGCCCGGGCTTCCGGGCCGACCGACGACGGTGAGGGGCGGGACCCGGCCGCGGATCGAGTAATACAAATCTTGAAATACGGCGAGAAATGAACCGATTCCTGAGTATGTTGGCCTGCCTGTTGATCGTGACGGGCACGGCCCGGGCGCGGAGTTTCGAGGTGACGTCGCCCGACGGACGGCTGCGGATGACCGTGGAGGTCGGTGAACGGATCGACTGCCGGTTGCAGGCCGGCGGACGGACCCTCACCCTGACGGAGGGGCTGGCCCTCGAACTGACCGATCGCACGCTGGGCCTGCAGCCCCGGGTGCGACGCGTGAAACGCTCCTCGGTCGATGAGCTGCTGCCGCGGATCAACCCGACGAAAAACGCCGAGGTCCGTAATCGCTACAATGCCCTCAGCCTCGAATTTGCGGGGAATTACGCCCTGGAGTTCCGCCTCTTCGATACGGGGGCGGCCTACCGTTTCGTGACGTCGCTGCCGGGCGAGATTGAGGTCCGCGACGAACGCTTCCGCATCGCGCTGGAGGCGGGAAGTGAGGCCTGGATCTCCTCGGTCGGAGGATTCCGCACGATGTGCGAGGAGCCCTATTCGCGGGTTTCGTTGTCGGAGGCGGATGTCGCGGGACGGTTTTCCTATCTTCCGATCCTGGCCGCACTGCCCGATGGCGTCAAGCTGCTCTTTGCCGAGGCCGACGTGCGCGATTACCCCTGCCTGTTCCTGCATCGCAACGGCGTGGCGGGATTCGAACCCCGCTTCCCGCGGGTACCGGCCTCGTATGGACCGGACGGCGACCGGAGCCTGAAGATCCTTGCCGAGGAGCCGTTCATCGCCCGCACGCAGGGTTCGCGGAGCTTTCCGTGGCGATTGACGGTCGTGGCTGCGGAGGATGCCGACCTGGTGCGCAACGAACTGGTCTGGCTGCTTGCCGAACCGGTCGCCGACGAGGACTGGAGCTGGGTGAAACCCGGACTGGTCAGCTGGGACTGGTGGAACGGCATGCGCCTGACGGGGGTTGATTTCCGGGCCGGGCGCAATACCGAATCCTACCGCTATTATATCGATTTCGCGGCCCGTTACGGGATCCCCTATATCATCATGGACGAGGGCTGGTCGGCCTCGACGACCGATGTCGAACACCCCAATCCGGACCTTGACCTGCAGCAGCTGATTGCCTATGGACGCGAACGCAACGTGCGGATCATCCTGTGGTTCACGTGGCTGTCCGTCGACGAGGATATGGAGCACCTCTTCGCAACGCTCGAACGATGGGGCATCGCGGGCATGAAGATCGATTTCATGGACCGCAGCGATCAGTGGATGGTCAACTTCTACGAACGCGTTGCGCGCTGCGCGGCCGAGCATCATCTGCTGGTCGACATGCACGGCTCCTATACGCCCAAGGGGCTGTATCGCACCTATCCGAACCTGTTGACCTACGAGGGGGTTCTGGGACTGGAGCAGGGGGCGCGTTGCCGGCCTTCGAACAGCAATCTGCTGCCCTTCATCCGCAATGCGGTCGGACCGATGGACTTTACGCCGGGTTCGATGTTCTCGGCCCAGCCCGAGGAGAACCGTTCGACGGGCAGCAATCCCATGGGTTCCGGCACGCGGGCCTATCAGATGGCGCTTTACGTGCTCTTCGAGAGTCCGCTCCAGATGTTGGCCGACAACCCGGTGCTCTACGAGCGCGAACGACCCTGTACGGAGTTCATCGCTTCGGTGCCCACGACGTGGGACGAACTGCGGGTTCTGCATGCCTCGTGCGACGGACAGCTCGTCGTGGCGCGCCGCAAGGGCGACCGCTGGTATATCGGCGGCATGACGGCCGACAAACCCTTCGAGATGCGACTCTCGCTGGATTTCCTGCCCTCCGGGCGTTCGTTCCGCATGACCTCGTTCGAGGACGGGGTGAATGCTGACCTGCAGGCCATGGATTATCGGCGACAGGTGCGCGAGGTCGACTCGTCGAGCCATATCGAGATCCGGATGTGCCGCAACGGTGGCTGGGCCGCCGTGCTGGAGTAGGCCGCCGCAGGCTCCGGATTTCCGAAGCCGCTGCAAAGAAAAGAGCCGCTATCCTTTTTCGATAGCGGCTCTTTTTTGTGTCCGAGACGGGCGATGGTGCCCCGTTATCTGCCTTTCCGGCGCGAGGAGTGGCTGATCTTCGGAGCCTTGCCGCCGCGACCTTTGTCCCGATGCTCGGCGGATCCCGTGTGACGGTTTGCCAGACCGGGCAGCAGCAGCTCGAAATCGAGCTGACGCTTCTGCAGATCGGCGCGTTTGACGCGTACGCGGGCCGGGCTTCCGAGCGTGAGCCGGATGCCGGTCGAGCGGCCGACGATCTCGTACTGCTGATCGTCGAAGAGGAAGAAGTCGCCCTGGATGTCGCGCAGGAACGACATGCCCTCGATGTGCGTGTCGTCGAGCTCGACATAGACGCCCCATTCGGTGAGACCCGAGATGTGGCCGTCGAACTCCTCGCCGATGTGCTCCTTCATGAATTCGACCATCTTGTACTTGATCGAGGCGCGTTCGGCCTCGGCGGCGATGATTTCGCGGTCCGAGGCGCGGGCGCACAACTCCTCGACGGGCTCCTTCGGAACCGACTTGCCGCCCTCCAGATAGTGGGCCAGCAGCCGGTGAACCATCATGTCGGGGTAGCGGCGGATCGGCGAGGTGAAGTGCGTGTAGTAGGGGAAGGCCAGACCGTAGTGGCCGATGTTGTCGGTCGAGTAGTAGGCCTTGGCCATCGAGCGCACGGCCATCGTCGTGACGGCATTCTCTTCGGTCGAGCCCTTGACCTGTTTGAGCAGCTTGTTCATCTCCTTGGCCACGGCGCGACCCTTCGAGGCCTTGAAGATGTGGCCGAAGCGGAGGATGAACTGCCGGAAGCGGTCGAGTTTCTCCTCGCTCGGGGCGTCGTGTACGCGGAAGACCATCGTGCGCGGCACGGCCCGACCCTTTTCGTTGCGGCGGTGGGCGCAGAACTCCGCCACGCGGCGGTTGGCCAGCAGCATGAACTCTTCGATCATCTGGTTCGACTCCTTCTGCTCCTTGAAGTAGATGCCCAGCGGCTTCCCGTCCTCGTCGAGTTTGAACTTCACCTCCTGGCGTTCGAACGAGATGGCGCCGTTCTTGAAGCGGCGTGCGCGCAGGGCCTGGGCCAGGCGGTTGAGCGTGAGGATCTCCTCGGCAAAGTCACCGCGGCCGGTCTCGATCACCTCCTGGGCCTCGGCGTAGGTGAAGCGGCGGTCGGAGTGGATGACCGTGCGGCCGAACCACTCGTCGAGGATTTCGAGATCCTCGTTCATCGTGAAGACGGCCGAGAAGCAGAGGCTCGTCTCGTTGGGGCGCAGCGAGCAGAGTTCGTTCGAGAGGCGTTCGGGGAGCATCGGCACGGTGCGGTCCACCAGATAGACCGACGTGCCGCGTTCGACGGCCTCGTCGTCGAGCACCGAGTGGGGCTTGACGTAGTGGGTGACGTCGGCGATGTGGACGCCGATCTCCCAGACGCCGTCGCGCACCTTGCGGACCGAGAGGGCGTCGTCGAAATCCTTGGCGTCGGCCGGGTCGACCGTGAAGGTCACCACCTGGCGGAAGTCGCGCCGCCGGGCGATTTCGTGGGCCGTGATGCGGCCGTCGATGGCCTTGGCGGCCTCTTCGATTTCGGGTTCGAAGCGGTAGGGGAGTTCGTATTCGGCCAGGATGGCGTGCATTTCGGTGTCGTTGTTGCCGGCGATGCCGAGCCGCTCGACCAGCTCGCCCACGGGGCTCTTGCTGCCGGGCTGCCAGTCGGCGATGCGCACGACGACCTTTTCGCCGTCGCGCACCTCCGGATAGTCACGCTTCGAGAGGTAGATGTCCATCGGCATGTGGCGCGAATCGGCCTTGACGAAGATCTGGTGGGCCCCCACTTCGGCCACGCCGACATAGGGTTTGCGCGAGCGTTCGATGATGCGGGTGATCTCGCCCTCGAAGCGGTTGTCACGGCCGCGGTGGATGACGGCCACCTCGACGCGGTCGCCGTCCAGCGCATTGGCCGTGTTGCGGGGATTGACGAAGATATCCTCGTCGAGCCCCTCGACCTCGACGTAGACGGCCCCCGACTGGGTCATGCTGGCCACACCCTCGTAGAGGGGCCGGTGCTGCTGCGAGAGGCGGTACTTTTCGCGCGAGCACTCCTCGACGATCCCTTCGTCGAAGAGCCGCCCGAGGATTTCGAACGTCTCGCGCCGTCCCTCCTTCGAGGCGCCTCCCGAGATCGAGGCGAGGTATTTGAGCGTGAACTGCGTGTTGGGGAAGTCGCGGAACATGTGGAGAATGATCTCCTCGCGACTGGATCGTCTGGCACCTTTCGGGGCTTTTTGTTGTCTCTTGTTCATATCGTGTGTCTTATTTTTCGAGGATCTGGAGCGCCAGCTTGTGCATGAAGTCGACGCCGGTGTCGATGGCCCGTTCGTCGGGCAGGAAGGTGGCGGTGTGCGAACGGCCGGCCTGGGCGCCGACGCCCAGCCGGTAGAAGAGCGAGGGGTACTCCTTGCAGTAGAATCCGAAATCTTCGGCCGTGGTCCGCAGCGGGAGCATCTCGATGTGGAGATTCTCGCGGCGGGCGAGCGTCACGGCGAGTTTGACCAGCAGTTCGTCGTTGACCACACACGGGTATCCGTGGCTGATCTCCACACGACTCTTGACGCCGTAGCGCGAGTCGATTTCGGCGGCGATGTTGGCGATTCGCTGGTGGATGATCTTGCGCTGGCGTTCGTCGAAGGTGCGCAGCGTGCCCTCCATGTAGACGTCGTCGGGGACGATGTTCGTGGCGCCGAGGGCCTCGACGCGGCCGATCGACAGCACGCACTCCTCGCCGTTGAGGGCCACTAGCCGCGAGAGCAGTTCGGCGCCGGCCGCCACGGGATCCTTCAGCAGCTGGCGCATGGCGCCGTGGCCTCCCGTGCCGTGGATGTACAACCGCAGTTCGTCGCTCGAGGCCATGTACTTTCCGGCGCGGAATCCGAGGCTGCCCACCTCGAGCTGTGCATCGACGTGTTCGCCTACCACGGCCAGCACGTCATACCCTTCGAACGGTTTTTCGGCCAGCACGAGCGAGGCGCCGCCCGGGTTGCACTCCTCGCCGGGCTGGAACAGTCCGAAGAGGGTGCCGCGGAAGTCGGGCCGGGCGGCCATGCGCTGCAGCACGCCGTAGAGGATGGCGGCATGCATGTCGTGGCCGCAGGCGTGCATCACGCCGTCGTGCTGCGAGTGCCACGGGCAGTCGTTCTGTTCGGTGATGGGCAGGGCGTCGATGTCGGCGCGCAGCACGAGGGCCCGGTTGTTGTCGGGGCCTTTCGATCCGCGGATCGCGGCCAGCACGCCGGTCTGGGCGATCCGGCGGTGTTCGATTCCCAGCGCATCGAGCTGTTCTTCGATGTAACGGGCCGTTTCGTGCTCCTGGAACGAAAGTTCGGGATGAGCGTGCAGGTGGCGTCGGAACTCGACGGGGGTTATCTCTTTGTTGCTTTCCATTGTGTAACCTTGAAAATATCTCATCGGAGGCCATCGGACGTGGATTGAGGTCCGGCTGCGCTCCGTTATTCTCTTTGCGGGGATCGGGGACGGGCTGTTCTATGTTCTCTTTTTTGCATCTCTCGCTCCTGTGGCTTCATCCCCCCCCTTGGTCAGAAGAGCGCCGAGACGATCTTCTGGATGTTGGTCGTGCGGCTCATCGTGTAGTAGTGCAGCACGGGGACGCCGGCGGCCATCAGTTCGCGGCTCTGGGCGATGGCCCATTCGGTGCCGATTTCGCGGGCCTGGTCGGGATGGGCCTTCACCTCGCAGGCCAGCTCGTCGGGGATCGAGACGTGGAACGTCTCGGGCAGCACCTCCAGATGGCGCAGCGTCGAGAGGGGCTTCAGCCCCGGAATGATCGGCACGGTGATTCCCGCCTCGCGGCAGCGGCGCACGAAGTCGAAGTACTTGCGGTTGTCGAAGAAGAGCTGCGTGACGACATATTCGGCTCCGGCATCGATCTTGGCCTTCAGATGGGCGATGTCCGCCGTGATGTCGCGGGCCTCGAAGTGGACTTCGGGGTATCCGGCCACGCCGATCGAGAATTTCGAATGGTGGCACTCCTCGACCTCGCCGTCGATGAACCGGCCGTGGTTCATGCCGTCGATCTGCCGCACGAGGTCGATGGCGTGGGCATGGCCCTGTGGGTGGGGCATGAAGCGGCGTTCGTTCTGCGACTTGTCGCCGCGCAGGGCCAGCACGTTGTGCAGTCCGAGGAAGTCCATGTCGATGAGCGTGTCCTCGATGTCGTATTTCGACAGCCCGCCGCAGATCAGGTGCGGCACCACCTCGACACCGTATCGCTGCTGGATGGCGGCCGAGATGCCGACCGTACCGGGGCGCCGCCGCACAACGTGCCACTCGATGCTGCCGTCCTCGCGCACGGTCTCCTTGATTGCCTCGCGGTGGAACGTGATGTTGATGTAGGCCGGGCGGTAGGGCATCAGCGGCTCGATGGCGGCGAAGATCTTCTGACTGCCGTCGCCCTTGAGCGGCGGGAGGAGTTCGAAGGCGAAGCGGGTACGCTTCGAGGCGACGGCTTCGCGGATGATGTCGACGACGTTCATGTCTCAGAGATTGTTCGGGATGAGTTTTCGGATCTGTTCGACCTCCATGCCGCGGCGGCGGGCGTAGTCGAGCAACTGTTTGGTGTCGATCGTCCCGACGGAGAAGTATTCGCCGTCGGCGAACAGCAGTCCGCAGAGGGCTTCGCCGGGGTCGATCATCCAGTTTTCGGTCAGGCGCATGCCCGTGGTGGCCTCGACACCCAGCAGGTCGAAGACCTCGCGTTTGAGCGAGTGGTCGGGCGA
This sequence comes from uncultured Alistipes sp., assembly GCA_944321185.1. GTDB lineage: Bacteria > Bacteroidota > Bacteroidia > Bacteroidales > Rikenellaceae > Alistipes. Next base: position 40,442 of record CALUKH010000009.1, read on the forward strand.
GGCGGGGTAGCCGAAGGCCATGCGGCGGCCGCGGTACTGCCCGCGGATGATCTGCTGCGGATCGATGCCGCCCTCGGTTTCGTAGCCCCACATCTGACGCCGCACGAAGGTGTGTACGGCCTCGGCAAAGGCTTCGGTCAGCCGGTCGGCCAACAGTTTGGCCAGGATGGCCGAGTAGTCGTCGCCCTGCTTGCGGAAACGCTCCTCGAGCTCCCGGAGCCCGATACCGGCCGTCAGGGCGAAGCATCCGATCCAGTCGCCCTTCGGGGCGATCCAGTCGGCCAGCGAACGGTTCTCCTCGCCGCGCGTCTGGTTGCGAAGCATCGGCAGCCGTTTTTCGCGCCCCTTCGGGTCGGTGACGATGATGTCGTCCTTCTCCGAGCGGGCCGGGAAGATCCCCACGACCCCCTGCAGCGTCAGCAGGTGTTCGTCGCGGATGCGTCCCAGCAGCGCCTGGGCGTCGGCAAAGAGCTTGCGGGCCTCGGTCCCCTTTTCGGGGTGGTCGAGGATCTCGGGGTAGCGCCCCTTGAGGCCCCAGGCCGGGAAGAAAAAGTTCCAGTCGATGAAGGGTTCGGCATCCGAGATGTCGAAGTCGGGGAAGACCAGCCGTCCCGTGTGGAGCGGTTTGACCGGCACGTGGGGCTTCATTCCCCGCCGGGCCTTATGCACCTCGACGATCGGAATCAGATCCCGCATGCGGAGCTGGCGTGCATACTCTTCGCGCAGCGAGGCCTGCGTCTGTTTGACTTCATTAATATAGGTATCGGCGTCGGGGCCCAGCAGCCGGGCCAGAATCTGGGTGTTGCGGCTGGCGTTGGGCGAGTGGACGACTGCGCCGGAGTAGACCGGAGCGATCTTGACGGCCGTATGGAGATCCGACGTCGTGGCGCCCCCGATGATGACCGGGATGCGCACCCCGCGGCGTTCGAGCTCCTGGCAGACGTGGGCCATCTCGTCGAGCGACGGCGTGATCAGACCGCTCAGGCAGATGGCCTGTGCGCCCCACGCCACCGCCTCGTCGACGATGCGCTGCGCCTCGACCATCACCCCCAGATCGCGGATTTCGTAGCCGTTGCAGGCCATCACCACCGCGACGATGTTCTTGCCGATGTCGTGGACGTCGCCCTTGACCGTGGCGATGAGCACCTTGCCGGCCGTGTGGGCCGACGCTGCGGCACCCTGTTCGATGTAGGGGGTCAGCACCGCCACGGCACGCTTCATCACGCGGGCCGTCTTGACCACCTGCGGCAGGAACATCTTCCCCTCGCCGAAGAGCGTCCCGACCTGCTCCATGGCGGGCATCAGCAGGCGGTCGATCACCTCCATCGGATTGCCCAGTTCGCGGTAGGCCTCCAGCGCATCCTCCTCGATGTGGTCGGCCATCCCCTTGAGCATGGCGTAGTTGATGCGTTCGGCGAGCGATCCGCTGCGCCAGGCATCGGCCTCTTGCGGCTCCTGGCGGGCCGTCTGCTGCACCTGGTGAGCATACTCCGTGAGGCGTTCGGCGGCATCCGCCCGGCGGCAGAGCAGCACGTCCTCGACGCGTTCGAGCAGTTCGGGTTCGATCTGGCTGTAGACGCGCAGCATCTGCGGGTTGACGATTCCCATGTCCATGCCGGCGCGGATGGCGTGGTAGAGGAACGCCGAGTGCATCGCCTCGCGCACGGTGTTGTTGCCGCGGAAGGCGAACGAGAGGTTCGACACGCCGCCCGAGACCTTCGCCCAGGGCAGATGCTCCTTGATCCAGTGCGTGGCGTCGATGAAGGCCCGTGCGTAGCCGTCATGCTCGGGGATACCCGTGGCCACGGCCAGGATGTTGGGGTCGAAGATGATGTCCTCGGCCGGGAATCCGTTTCCGGTCAGCAGCCGGTAGGCGCGTTCGGCCACCTCGATCTTGCGTTCGTAGGTGTCGGCCTGACCCCGCTCGTCGAAGAGCATCACCACGGCGGCGGCTCCGTAGCGGTGGATTTCGGCCGCACGGCGCAGGAACTCCGCCTCACCCTCCTTGAGCGAGATGGAGTTGACCACCGATTTGCCCTGTACGACCTCGAGGCCCGTCGTGAGGACCTCCCATTTCGACGAGTCGATCATCACCGGCACGCGGGCGATTTCGGGCTCTGCGGCCATCAGGTTGAGGAACGTGCGCATGGCCTCCACGCCGTCGATCAATCCGTCGTCCATGCAGACGTCGATGACCTGCGCTCCGGCCTCGACCTGCGCCCGCGCCACCGAGAGGGCCTCGTCGTAGTTGCCCTCGCGGATGAGCCGTGCAAAGCGAGCCGATCCGGCGACGTTCGTCCGCTCACCGATATTGATGAAGTTGGCCTCGGGGACCACGCGCAGCGGTTCGAGCCCGGAGAGCACCGTCTCGTGGCGCGGTTCGGGCAGCGGCCGGGGGGCGTAGCGGTCGACGATCTTCGCCAGTTCGAAGATGTGGGCCGGCGTGGTTCCGCAGCATCCGCCGACGATGTTGACCAGCCCGCGGCGCATGTACTCGCCGACATCCTCGGCAAACATCGCCGGGGTTTCGTCGTAGCCGCCCATGACGTTGGGCAGTCCGGCATTGGGGTGGGCCGAGATGCGGGTTTCGGCCACCGCGGCCAGCCGCTCGAGGTAGGGCATCAGCTGCCGGGCTCCGAAGCCGCAGTTCAGACCGATCGACAGCAGCCGGGCATGCGAGACCGAAGCGGCGAAGGCCTCGATGGTCTGACCCGAGAGGGTGCGGCCGCTGGCGTCGGAGAGCGTTCCGGAGACCATGACCGGGATCTGCCGTCCGAGCTCTTCGCCGAGGCGGTCGATGGCGTAGAGGGCGGCCTTGGCGTTGAGCGTGTCGAAGACCGTCTCGGCGAGCAGCACGTCGACGCCGCCGTCCACCAGACCGCGCGCCTGATCCGTGTAGGCGTCGACCAGCTGGCGGAAGGTCACCTCGCGGGCCGCGGGGTTGGCCACGTCGGCCGACATCGAGGCCGTGCGGTTGGTCGGGCCCATCGATCCGGCCACGAAGCGCGGTTTCTGCGGATTGCGTGCCGTGAAGGCGTCGGCCGCCCGGCGGGCCACCTCGGCCGCGGCCCGCGAGATCTCGTAGGCCAGCCCTTCGAGGCGGTAGTCGGCCAGCGAGACGGCGTTGGCATTGAACGAGTCGGTCTCGATGATGTCGGCTCCGGCCGTGAGGTATTTTTCGTGGATTTCGCGCACCACGTCGGGACGCGTCAGCACCAGCAGGTCGTTGCAACCCTTGAGCTGCACCTCCCACGTGCGGAAGCGTTCGCCGCGGTAGGCCTCCTCGTCGAGGCCGTAGCTCTGGACCATGGTGCCGAATCCGCCGTCGAGCAGCAGGATGCGGCGGGCGAGCTGCGCCTGCAGCGTATCGTTTTTCGTCTCTGCGGGAATCATGTGTCGGTGATCGCTATTTCAGTTCGATGATCTCAATTTCAAAGAGTTTGCTCCAGTTCTTGCCCGTGACGAAGAGGCGTTTCGAGGCCGGATCCCACGCAATGCCGTTCAGTACGTCGGTCGTCGGCGTGCGCTCCGTGTCGGGGAGCAGCCCCGTGAGGTCGACCACCCCCTCGACGCGTCCCGAGGCCGGGTCGATGATGACCAGCTGGTCCGTCGTGTAGACATTGGCCCAGATGCGGCCGTCGATCCACTCCAGTTCGTTCAGATAGGGGACCGCTTCGCCCTTCCAGGTGACGGTCACGTGGCCTTCGCGGCGGAACGTCGTCGGATCGACCGTGTAGAGGTTGGCCGAACCGTCGGTCATGTAGAGCTTCCGTTCCTCGGGATCGGAGGTCAGCCCCCAGCCTTCGCCCGCATAGCGGTGGTCGCGGATCTTCTCGAGACCCCTCTCCGTGAGGCGGTAGACGTGTACGGTATTCGACTGCCAGGTGAGCTGGAAGAGTTCGTCGCCCGCGATGGCAATCCCCTCGCCGAACTCCGAGCGCGGCAGGCGGGTCAGGACGTGGCTCTCGCCCGAGGCCAGATCGAGCGTCTGGATGACCGATTCGCCGTTCTGTCCGGTCCCCTCCCACAGACGGCCGTCGTGCCAGAGCAGCCCCTGCGTGTAGGCCTTCGTCGAGTGGGGATAGGCGGCCAGGATGCGGTAGGTATAGCGTTTCGGCTCACTCGGGGCGGCGGTCGACGTCGTGTTGCTCACGGCGTTGCGCGTGCGGGCCGGGGAGTTTCCACAGGCCGTCAACACGACGGCAGTCAGAAGAAGAATGGTCGCGAGTTTCATCTGTTCGGTGCAATGTAGCCTACAAAGTTACGAAAAGCAAACCAGAAATCATAATTTCACCTATAATATGGAGCTATCTGTTGGGCGGATTCGAATAATTTCGTATCTTTGCCTCCCGATTCCGAGTGGAAAAACGTAAGAAAACAGATATAACACATTCATTATGAAGATCGTAAGAGAACAGCACGGCGAAAACAATTCGCTGATCCGCGTGACCGTCGGCGAGGCCGACTACGGCCAGGAGGTTGAAAAGGCCCTGCGCGAGTACCGTCGCAAGGCCAACATCCCGGGATTCCGCCCCGGCATGGTCCCGATGAACATCATCCGCAAGATGTACGGCAAGGGCGTCGTGGCCGAACAGTCCTACCGCAAGGCCTCGAACTCCGTCTTCGAGTACCTCCAGAAGGAGAACATCGACTACCTGGGCGACGTGATCCCCGCCGAGGAGCAGGGTGCCTTCGACTTCGAGAACAATACCGAATTCGAGTTCGTCTTCGAGATCGGCGAGGCTCCCGCCATCAACCTCGAACTCTCGGACAAGGACAAGCTGACCTACTACTCGATCAAGGTCGACAAGAAGATGCACGACGACTACCGTTCGAACTACCTGCGCCGCTACGGCCGTCTGGTCGACGCCGACGAGGTCACCTCGGACGAGGCGCTGACCGTGACGCTCGACAACGGCGACATGAACGTGGCCGATGCCTACGTGGGTCTGATCTCGATGAGCGACGAGGAGCGCAAGCCCTACCTGGGCAAGAAGGTCGGCGACAAGATGAAGGTCAACATCAACGAACTCTACAAGACCCCGGCCCAGCGTGCCGCCTGCCTGCAGGTCAAGGAGCATGAGCTCGAGGGCATCAACCCCGAATTCGAGATGGAGATCACCAAGATCCGTCGCTTCGCCGAGCCCGAACTCAACGAGGAGTTCTTCAAGATGGCCTTCCCGCAGGGCAACGTGACGGACGAGGCCGGCTTCGACAAGCTGATCGACGAGCAGATCGCCGCCGAACTGCGCCGTGAGAGCGACTACCTCTTCACGCTGCAGCTGCGCGACTACCTGGTGAAGAAGGCCGATCTGAAGATGCCCGTACCGTTCCTCAAGCGCTGGCTCTACACGATCAACGAGGGCAAGTTCACGATGGAGGAGATCGAGAAGGATTTCGACCAGTTCCTGAAGATGTTCACCTGGAACTACCTCCAGAAGCACTTCATCAAGGCCGACAACCTCACCGTCACCAAGGAGGAGGCTACGGCCGAGGCCAAGGCACTGGCTGCCGCCCAGTTCGCACAGTACGGCATGCCGTCGGCTCCGGATGACATGCTGGCCGGCTATGCCGAGAAGATCCTCGCCGACAAGGACCAGGGCCAGAAGATCTACGAGAAGCTCTTCGAAACGAAGGTTGTCGACGACATCAAGTCGAAGATCAAGGTGACGGAAAAGGCCGTTTCCGCAGAGGATTTCGCCAAATTGGCAAAGGAGCTTTAGGATTCGCGGAATTTTGATTATCTTTGGACTTTGCAGGCGCGATGTTTGCAAAGTCCTTTTCTTGTGTAAAGGCCGCCGTTCGGGAGCCCCGGACCGACGGCCGGATCAGAGCCCCGTATCCCGGTGGAAGACCCTTCCCGGACCGGAAAACGGGCCGAATCGGAAAAAACGATTGAAAGAATATGTCTGAATTTGAAAAATACGCCCGGAAACAGTGCGGCATCAGTTCGCTGAAACTGCACGATTTCCAATCGATCAGCGCAGCCTATGTCTCGCCGACGATCATCGAGGAGCGCCAGTTGAACGTCGCTACCATGGATGTCTTCTCGCGGCTGATGATGGACCGCATCATCTTCCTCGGTGCGCCGATCTACGACGATGCCGCCAACATCATCCAGGCCCAGCTGCTGTTCCTCGAGTCGGTCGATCCCGACAAGGACATCCAGATCTACATCAATTCGCCCGGCGGTTCGGTTTCGGCCGGACTGGGCATCTACGACACGATGCAGCTCGTCGCGTGTGACGTCGGGACCATCTGCACGGGGCTGGCCGCCTCGATGGGAGCCGTGCTGCTGACGGCCGGTGCCGCCGGCAAACGCGCGGCGCTGCCCCATGCCCGGGTGATGATCCACCAGCCGCTGGGCGGTGCCCAGGGCCAGGCCTCCGACATCGAGATCACGGCCCGCGAGATCATGAAGACCAAACGCGAACTCTACGAGATCCTTGCGGCCCATTCCGGCGTCTCGATCCGCAAGATCGAGAAGGATGCCGACCGCGACTACTGGCTCTCGGCCCCCGAGGCCAAGGAGTACGGTCTGATCGACACGGTGCTTTCCAAACGTGAGAAATAACCTCCATGGCACAGAATCGCAACAACAATAACAACCCGAAGAACGGCGGCGACTGCTGCTCGTTCTGCGGCGCCAAACGCTCCGAAGTGGAGATCATGTTCCAGGGTGTGGACGGCGCCAACATCTGCAACAAGTGTATCGAAAACGGCTACCGCATTCTGCTCGAAAACGATATCGTGGGCGGTCGCAAGGGCCGCTCGTCGGCGGCTCCCCTCAAGAAGGAGGAGTTGTTGAAACCGGCTCAGATCAAGGAGTTCCTCGATCAGTACGTCATCGGTCAGGATGCCGCCAAACGCTACCTTTCGGTGGCGGTCTACAACCACTACAAGCGGCTGCTCTACGCCCCGAAGGAGAACGACGTCGAGATCGACAAGTCGAACATCCTGCTGGTCGGACCCACGGGCACGGGCAAGACGCTGATGGCCCGTACGATCGCCAAACTGCTGAAGGTCCCCTTCACGATTGTCGATGCCACGGTGCTCACCGAGGCCGGCTACGTGGGCGAGGATGTCGAGAGCATCCTCTCGCGGCTGCTGCAGGTGGCCGACTACGACGTCGAACAGGCGCAGCGCGGCATCGTCTTCATCGACGAGATCGACAAGATCGCCCGCAAGAGCGACAACCCCTCGATCACGCGTGACGTCTCGGGCGAGGGCGTGCAGCAGGCGCTGCTGAAGATCCTCGAGGGAACGGTGGTCAACGTGCCGCCCCAGGGCGGGCGCAAACACCCCGAACAGAAGTTCATCCAGGTCGATACGCGCAACATCCTCTTCATCTGCGGCGGCGCGTTCGACGGCATCGAGAAAAAGATCGCCCAGCGGCTCAATACGCGCGCCATGGGCTACGGACGCATCAATGCGGATCCGGTCGACCGCTCGAATCTGATGCAGTACATCACGCCGCAGGATCTCAAGTCGTTCGGACTGATCCCCGAACTGGTGGGGCGTCTTCCGGTGCTGACCTACATGCAGCCGCTGGGACGCGACGCCCTGCGATCGATCCTCACCGAACCGCGCAATGCCATCATCAAGCAGTATGTGCGGCTGTTCGAGCTGGACGGCGTGAAGCTGACCTTCACCGACGAGGCGCTGGATTACATCGTCGACAAGGCCGTGGAGTTCAAACTCGGAGCGCGCGGTCTGCGTTCGATCTGCGAGGCGATCATGATGGACACGATGTTCGAACTGCCGTCGAGCGGCGCCCGGGAGTTCACCGTGACGCTCGACTACGCCCGCCAGAAGGTCGAAAAGGCCAATCTCCCGGTGCTGAAGCAGGTGGGATGACACGTGGGCGAGACACACTACGACAACCAATACTTAAATAACTACAAGACAATGTCTACAACGAATTCAAAACTGACGCGCGTAGCCGACAACGTCCGTATCCTGTCGGCGGCGATGGTGGAAAAGGCGAAATCGGGACATCCGGGCGGAGCCATGGGCGGTGCCGACTTCATCACGGTGCTCTATGCCGAGTTCCTGCGCTACGATCCCGACAACATGGCCTATCCCTATCGGGACCGCTTCTTCCTCGATCCGGGGCACATGTCGCCGATGCTCTATGCGACGCTCTCGCTGGCCGGACACTACTCGACCGAGGATCTGCAGTCGCTGCGCCAGTGGGGCAGCGTCACCCCCGGACACCCCGAGGTCGACGTCCTGCGCGGAGTGGAGAATACGTCGGGTCCGCTCGGTCAGGGTCATGCCATGGCTCTCGGCGCCGCCATTGCCGAGCGTTTCATGGTGGCGCGCTTCGGCGAGTGGATGGCCCACCGGACCTATGCCTATATTTCGGACGGAGCCGTTGAGGAGGAGATCTCGCAGGGCGTGGGCCGCATCGCCGGCCACCTGGGACTCTCGAATCTGGTGATGTTCTACGACGCGAACAACATCCAGCTCTCGACGACGGTCGACGAGGTCGATACGGAGAACGTCGCCATGAAGTACGAGGCCTGGGGCTGGAACGTGCTGTCGATCGACGGACACAATATCAACGAAATCCGCGAGGCACTGGTTGCGGCGCAGAGCGAGACGGAGCGTCCGACGCTCATCATCGGCCGCACGACGATGGGCAAGGGTGCCCGGGGCCCCGAGGGCGAGAGCTATGAAAACCGCGTCTCGACCCACGGTCAGCCGCTGACGGCCGCCGGAGCCGATTTTGCCGCCACGGTGAAGAATCTGGGCGGTGATCCGGAGAATCCCTTCGCCGTCTTCGAGGAGAGCCGCGAGGTTTTCGCCGAGCGTCGCGAGGCGCTGAAGGCGTGGGCCGCCGAGCAGGCTGCCGTCGAGAAGTCGTGGCGCAGCGAACACAAGGAGCTGGCCCGCAAACTGGACGATTTCCTCTCGGGCCGCATCCCCGAAATCGACTACAAACAGGTGGCCGTGAAGCCCGACGTGGCGACGCGTGCCGCATCGTCGTCGGTGCTGGGGGTCTATGCCGACAAGTTCGACAACATGATCGTGGCGTCGGCCGACCTCTCGAATTCGGACAAGACGGACGGTTATCTGAAAAAGACCAAGGCCTTCACGAAAGGCGACTTTACGGGAAAATTCTTCCAGGCGGGCGTCTCGGAGCTGACGATGGCCTGCGTGATGAACGGCATGGCGCTGCACGGTGGGGTGATTCCCGTGTGCGGCACGTTCTTCGTCTTCTCGGACTACATGAAGCCGGCCGTTCGTCTGGCCGCACTGATGCGTCTGCACGTGATCTACGTCTGGTCGCACGACTCGTTCCGTGTGGGTGAGGACGGCCCGACGCACCAGCCCGTCGAGCAGGAGGCTCAGATCCGGCTGATGGAGCATCTGAAGAACCATCACGGCGAACGTTCGATGGTCGTACTGCGTCCGGCCGACGCCGAAGAGACGGTGATTGCCTGGAAACTGGCCGTCGAGGAGCATCGTCCGGTGGCACTGGTGCTGTCGCGTCAGACGATCAAGAACCTCCCCACGCTGGGAGCCGCAAGCCGCCGCGAGGAGGCCTTCCAGGTGACCAAGGGCGGTTATGTGGTGATGGATGCCGCCAAACCGGCCGCCGTGCTGATCGCTTCGGGTTCGGAGGTCTCGACACTGGTCGAAGGGGCCGAACAGCTGGCTTCGGAGGGTATCGCCGTGCGCGTGGTGAGCGTGCCGAGCGAGGGCCTGTTCCGCGATCAGCCCCGTTCGTACCAGGAGACGGTGCTGCCGGCCGGACTGCCGCGTTACGGCATGACTTCGGGCCTTCCGGTCACCCTGCAGGGGCTGGTCGGCGAAAAGGGCATGATCCACGGTCTGGACCACTTCGGCTACTCGGCGCCCTACAAGGTGCTCGACGAGAAGTTCGGCTACAACGGCGCCACGGTGGCTGCCGAGGTGAAGAAGATGCTGGGCCGGTAGACATTTCCGTCATCGGCGATACGCAGCGAAAAAGAGGGGCGACCTGTCAAGGCCGCCTCTCTTTTATATATAGGTACGGGGCTGATGCGGTAAAAATTTCGGAAAATCCATTGCCAATCCGCAAAAAGGAGTTATCTTTGCGGACCCGTCTGTCAAGCGGGGAATGTGGAAAGATTTGACTGATTGCAAACCACAATAAAAAATCGCTAAAACAGCACATTTTTTATTCCCAACAGCCAATTTTTCCCATTTTAGACGTTTAACCTTAAAAAACGATTCAAAATGGGTTTTTTATTTACGTCGGAGTCCGTCTCGGAAGGACACCCCGATAAGGTCTCGGATCAGATTTCCGATGCCATTCTCGACGAATTTCTTCGTCACGATCCCAATTCGAAGGTCGCCTGCGAAACGCTCTGCACCACGGGTCTCGTAGTTGTGGCGGGTGAAGTGCGCTCGGAGGCCTATGTCGACGTGCAGGGTGTGGCCCGCCGCGTGATCGAACGCATCGGCTACACCAAGAGCGAATATCAGTTCGACTGCAATTCGTGCGGCATTCTCTCGGCCATCCACGAGCAGTCGTCCGACATCAACCAGGGTGTCGAACGCGACGAGGAGTACGAGCAGGGTGCCGGCGATCAGGGCATCATGTTCGGCTACGCCTGCAACGAGACGCGTGAGATGATGCCGGCGACGCTGATCCTCTCGCACGTCATCCTGAAGGAGCTGGCCGTCATCCGCCGCGAAGGGAAGGTGATGACCTATCTGCGCCCCGATTCGAAGTCGCAGGTGACGATCGAATACGACGAAAAGACCAACAAACCGCTGCGCGTGCATACGATCGTCGTCTCGACGCAGCACGACGAATTCATCCGTCCGGGCGAGGGTCTCGACGAGAAGCAGGCCGAACGGCAGATGCAGGAGCGCATTCGCGAGGATGTGCGCACGATCCTCATCCCGCGTGTGAAGGCGCGTTTGGAGCGTGCCGGCGACAAGCTGGCCGATCTGATCGGCGACGACTACATCCTGCACGTCAACCCCACGGGCAAGTTCGTCATCGGCGGCCCTCACGGCGATACGGGCCTCACGGGCCGCAAAATCATCGTCGACACCTACGGAGGCCGCGGAGCCCACGGCGGCGGCGCCTTCTCGGGCAAGGACTCCTCGAAGGTCGACCGTTCGGCCGCCTATGCCGCCCGTCACATCGCCAAGAACCTTGTGGCCGCGGGCGTCGCCGACCAGATCCTCGTGGAGCTGAGCTACGCCATCGGCATCGCCGAGCCGCTGTCGATCTACGTCGATACGTACGGATCGCCGCGTCCGAAGGCCCTCGAGGGGATGACCGACGGCGAGATCGCCCGCCGTATCGGCAAGCTGTTCGATCTGCGTCCGGCCGCCATCGTGAAGCGTTTCGGACTGAAGAACCCGATCTTCGAGGCTACGGCTTCGTACGGCCACTTCGGAAACCGCCCCTACAAAAAGGTGGTGAAGGTCTGGGAGAACGGCCGCGAGGTGGAGCGCGAAATCGAATTCTTCGGCTGGGAGAAGCTCGATGCCGTGGATGACATCCGCCGCGAGTTCGGACTTTAGTGCACGGAAATTGCGACAATCGGGGCATCGACAGCGATGTCCCGATTTTTTTGTGCCGTGCGGCATACTAACCGGACGATTCGGACCGTTTGTCCCACAAAGGAAATTCAGAACATTGCCTATGCGAAGAAATTGCCTCTGATCAATAGACACTAAACTCTTGAACAACTATGAAAAAGGCATTTTTGATTTTAGGACTTGTCGCCGTATCGGCCGCAGCAGGCGGTCTGACGGCATGGGCCGTCGGCGGAGAGGGCGGACAGAGCGTCTCCTATGTCGAGCGCGAGGTCGAGCGTACGCCGGCCCTGGGCAATCACTTCACCTCTTACCAGAATGAACAATATCCCGACCTGACCTATGCCGCCGAGAATGCGGTGAAGGCCGTCGTCAACATCGAAGCGATCCAGCAGGTGGAGATGCCGCGCCGTTCGTACGATCCCTTCCTGGAGTTCTTCGGCATCCCGCAGGACTACGGCTATGGCGACGGACGTCCGCAGTATCGTGAACAGCGGGCCGGCGGTTCGGGCGTGATCATCTCGGAGGACGGTTACGTGGTGACGAACAACCACGTTGTCGACGGTGCCACGAAGCTCCGCGTGAAGCTCAACGACGGACGTACGTTCGACGGCAAGCTGATCGGTACGGATTCGGCGACGGATCTGGCCCTGGTGAAGATCGATGCGAAGGATCTGCCGACGCTGCCCTTCGGATCGTCCGATGCGCTGCGTCTGGGCGAGTGGGTACTGGCCATCGGTTCGCCGTTCGACCTGCAGTCGACCATCACGGCCGGCATCGTGAGCGCCAAGGCGCGTCAGCTCGGCGCCATCCCCAACGACTTCCGTATCGAATCGTTCATCCAGACCGATGCGGCGGTCAACCCCGGCAACTCGGGCGGTGCGCTGGTCAACACCCACGGTGAGCTGGTCGGCATCAATACGCTCATCAAGTCGCAGACGGGCAGCTACGTGGGCTATTCGTTCGCCATTCCGGAGTCGATCGTGCGCAAGGTGGTGGTCGATCTGAAGGAGTACGGCGTCGTGCAGCGCGCCATGCTGGGCATCCAGTTCCGCGTGGTGGATCAGGACTTCCTCGACACGGAGGGCAAGGAGCTCGGTATCAAGGATCTGGGCGGTGCCTATGTGGCCAGTGTCACGGAGGGCGGTTCCGCTTCGGAGGCCGGCATCCGCAAGGGTGACGTCATCCTCGATATCGACGGCGTGAAGATCACCGAACCCTCGACGCTCCAGGAGCAGATCGCCAAGCGCCGACCCAACGATAAGGTTAAATTGTCGGTAAAAAGGGACGGTCACGTGAAACAAATTGAGGTCACTTTGCGTAATAAGGCTGGTAAAACGGAATTGATGACCAAAGAGGACGTCGACGTGGTCGATGCTCTCGGCGGCAAATTCGCCGATGCCGGTGCGAAACTGTGCCGTGAACTCGATATCCGGGGCGGCGTGCAGGTTGTCGGCATCAAGGCGGACGGAATTCTGGCCCGCGCCCGCGTCAAGCAGGGATTCGTGATCACCCACATCAACGACCGGCCGGTCTACTCGCTCCAGGATCTGCAGCGCATGACCGAAAAGGTCCGTTCGATCGACGGTATCTATCCCAACGGCCGCTCGGCAAGCTACATGCTCGTCGAGTAGCGATGATCCGGAGGCGGGTTTCGTATCGAATGGAACTGTAACTATTTTAGGAAGTTAGGAAAAGGATATGCGTCAACTCAAGATTACAAAGTCCATCACCAACCGGGAGAGTGCCTCGCTGGACAAATACCTGCAGGAAATTGGCAAGGAGGAGCTCATCACGGTGGAAGAGGAGGTGGAACTCGCCCAACGTATCAAGAAAGGCGATCAGGAGGCCCTCGAGAAACTCACCAAAGCGAACCTTCGCTTCGTGGTTTCCGTCGCCAAACAGTACCAGAACCAGGGTCTGAGCCTGCCCGACCTGATCAACGAGGGTAACCTCGGTCTGATCAAGGCCGCCGAGAAGTTCGATGAAACCCGTGGTTTCAAGTTCATCTCCTATGCGGTGTGGTGGATCCGTCAGTCGATTCTTCAGGCGCTGGCCGAGCAGTCGCGTATCGTGCGTCTGCCGCTGAACCAGGTCGGCTCGCTCAACAAGATCAACAAGGCCTTCGCCCGCTTCGAACAGGAGCACGAGCGTACGCCGTCGCCCGAAGAGCTGGCTACCGAGCTGGAACTCCCGAAGGAGAAGGTGACCGATACGCTGCGGGTGGCAGGACGCCACGTCTCGGTGGATGCGCCGTTTGCCGACGGCGAGGACAACTCGCTGCTCGACGTGCTGGTCAACCCCGATTCGCCCAACGCCGACCGCGGACTGATCAACGAATCGCTGTCGACCGAGGTTGAACGGGCGCTCGAGACGCTGACCGAACGCGAACGCGACATCATCAAGTACTTCTTCGGCATCGGCTGCTCGGAGATGACGCTCGAGGAGATTGGCGAAAAGTTTGACCTCACGCGTGAACGTGTGCGTCAGATCAAGGAGAAGGCGATCCGTCGTCTGCGCCATTCGTCGCGTTCGAAACTGCTGAAATCCTATCTGGGATAGAAAGTCCGGTAACGGAATATGGAAAAACCGGAGGCTGCGGCCTCCGGTTTTTTTGTCGGTGGAAGAGATCGGTTGCTGCAGTCGGTTTGCGGTTTTCAGCCGGTATTTCACCGGATTGTGGCTGATCGCGGGGGGCGCTGCCGGCTTTTTCGGCAGGTTGCGGCGGGAGGCGTTGCTGCCGGGCGGTGGCGAGAGCTACCAGACGATCGGCTCCTTGCCCTGACTGACGAGGTATTCGTTGGCGCGCGAGAAGTGGTGACAGCCGAAGAATCCGCGGTAGACCGAGAGCGGCGACGGATGGACGGCCTTCAGCACGAGATTGCGCGTAGGGTCGGCAATGGCGCCTTTCCGCTGGGCGTAGCTTCCCCAGAGCATGTAGACGATGCCTTGCCGGCGTTCGGCGATGGCCCGCACGACGGCATCGGTGAAGGTCTCCCAGCCGTGGTTGGCGTGCGAGGCGGCCTCGTGGGCGCGGACCGTCAGTACGGAGTTCAGCAGCAGGACGCCCTGTTCGGCCCAGCGGTCGAGGTTGCCGCTTGCGGGGATCGGACGCCCCGTGTCGTCGGCCACCTCCTTGAAGATGTTCTGCAGCGAGGGCGGGAAGGGGATGCCGTCGGCCACCGAGAAGCAGAGCCCGTTGGCCTGACCCGGACCGTGATAGGGGTCCTGACCGATGATGACGACCTTCAGCCGCTCGGACGGGCATTTGTCGAAGGCCCGGAAGGGGGTGCTTCCGCGCGGG
>CALUKH010000010.1 GCA_944321185.1 uncultured Alistipes sp.
CTCGGCATCAAGGGCGAGCCGGTGGCCATCGGCAAGCTCGAACGCTTCGTCGGCGACTGGAAACTCGAACACGGCGCCGCACCCCAGGCCCCGGCTCCGCGCAACGGACACCGGGTGGCCGTCATCGGCAGCGGCCCGGCCGGTCTGGCCTGCGCCAGCGACCTGGCCCGCATGGGTTACGAGGTGAAGATCTTCGAGGCGCTGCACGAGGCGGGCGGCGTGCTGGTCTACGGCATTCCGGAGTTCCGGTTGCCGAAGCAGCGGATCGTGGCCCGCGAGATCGAGGAGGTGAAGGCCCTCGGCGTCGAGATCGAGACCGACGTGATCGTGGGACGCACGGTGACGATCGATTCGCTGATGGACGAAGAGGGTTACGAAGCCGTCTTCATCGGTTCGGGAGCCGGCCTGCCCCGCTTCATGGGCATCCCGGGCGAGAACCTCAACGGCGTGGTCTCGGCCAACGAATTCCTCACGCGCGCCAACCTAATGCACGCCTACGATGCGGCGTACGACACGCCGATCTACGTCGGGCAGCGCGTGGTGGTGGTCGGCGGCGGCAACGTGGCGATGGATGCCGTGCGCACGGCGCGACGGCTCGGTGCCGATGCCACGATCGTCTACCGCCGTTCGGAGAAGGAGCTTCCGGCCCGTGCCGAGGAGGTCCACCACGCCCGCGAAGAGGGCATCCATTTCCGGATGCTGACCAACCCCACGGAGGTGCTGGGCGACGAACGCGGCTGGGTCCGGGGCGTGCGCTGCGTGGAGATGGAGCTGGGCGAGCCCGACGAGAGCGGCCGCCGATCGCCGATCGTCAAGCCGGGCTCGGAGTTCGAGATGGCATGCGACGTGGTGATCATGGCGCTGGGCACCTCGCCCAATCCGCTGCTGGCCTCGACGACCCACGGGCTCGAAACCACGCGTCGCGGCTGCATCACGGCCGACGAACACGGCGCCACGACCCGCAAGGGAGTCTTCGCCGGAGGCGATGCCGTGACGGGTGCCGCCACCGTCATCCTGGCCATGGGCGCCGGACGAACCGCCGCACGGGCCATCGACGAATACATCCGCTCGCTTTGACGGATTCGAGTGACAAGATGCGGAATTTTCGCTATTTTTGCAGCCGAAAATTCAAAACGTCTGATGACATGAAAACACATATGTGGATCGCCCTTGCGGCGCTGCTCGGTGCGGCATCGTGCGGCGAACGGGAGCCCGAGACCTTTACGGGCCATATCTCCGATGCCTCGATGAACCAGGTCACGGTGCAGGATCTCTCGAGCGAGGAGACCTACACCTTTTCACTCGACGGGGCCGATCGCAGCGAAGCCTACGGACTGCTGATCGGCGCACCGGTGGTCGTGGAGTACCGCGGGCGCCTCGAAAACGGGGCCCGAGCCGTCAAGGTCTCGACCAATCCGACCTATGCCGAGGCCGTCGGCACATGGATGCTCCACAACGAAGAGCATCCCGAATGGTCGATGGGCCTCGAGATCCGCGTCGAGGGCGAAGCCGTCTCGATCAACTCGGCCACGCTGCTCTACTCGGGCTGGGAGCTGCTCGACGAGGCGGATCGGATTCTGCTCAAGGGGCGCAGCGTCGGCAACGGCGAGAGTTTCGACTTCTCGCAGACGGGCATCATCGCCAGGGATGCGGCCGGAAACTGCACCCTGACGATCGAAGGGACCGAGGTGGTCTTCACGAAAGAGGCCCTGCAGGCTGCCGCGACGACCGAATCGGCGGAGAACACGATCGAGAAGGCCGACTCGACGGCTTCCGAACCGGCCGAAAACCCGACCTCGGAAACGGTTCCGGCCGAGGAGTAATCCGCTCCTTCCCAGAATGAAAAACCCGTTGCGGCATGCGCTGCAACGGGTTTTTCAAATTTGTCCGGGAAAGCCGCCCGCATCCGGAGCGGCTATTGTCCGCCGATCAGCCGTTCGACCCGGTCGGCAACCGTCTCGGGACGGATGGCCGTCAGACAGTGCCAGTCGCCGTAACGGCAGGGCTTGTTGCCGAAGACCGAACAGGGCCGACACTCCAGATCGGCCTGGAGGATCCCCGCCTCCGGCACTCCGTAACCGAGGAATCCCAGTCCGGGATGCGTAGCGCCCCAGATCGACACCACCGGCGTGCCGACCAGTGCCGCCAGGTGCATCACCAGTGAATCCATCGCCACCACGCAGTCGAGATTCGACACCAGCGCCATCTCGCCGGCCAGGCGGACCTTGCCCGCCAGCGCCGTCACGTTGGGATACGCACGTTCCATCTCCTCGGCAAAGGCCCGTTCGGAGCCGCCGCCGCTGTGGATGAAGACCCGCTCGAAACGCTCCGCCAGAAGCCGCACCAGTTCGCGGCTCTGCGCCTCGGGATAGGTTTTGCCGCGGTGGGCCGAAAAGGGGGCAAAGCCCACCCAGCGGCCCTGCTTCTCTCCGAAAGGATTCTCCAGCGTGCGGTGTGCGGCCAGTGCCGGATCGTCGAACACGAATCCCAGCCGGCGGAAGACGTCGCAATAGCGCAGTACGGTATGCCGCAGGGGCTTCATGCCGCGACCGCCCGAACGGATGAAACGGCGTTTTTCGGCGCGACCCTTGTCGATGTGGGCCGTCGGGATGCCATGGAGCCGCATCGAGAGGCGGAAGGCCTTCGAGCGCAGCACGTCGTGGATGTCGGCCACGGCATCCACCCCCAGACGCCGGGCCTCGGCCGCCAGATGCCACATCCCCCGCAGCGAGTGGTGAGCCCCCCGGGTGTCGACGTCGAGGAAGTCGACCGGCAGCCCCTCGAAAAAGGGGCGGAAGAGCGGCTGCGTGGCCACGGTCACCTTCAGATCGGGATAAGCCGCACACAGGGCCCTGAGGGCATGAGGCACCATCGCCACGTCGCCCATGGCCGAAGTGCGCAGCACGAGCAGGTGGCGCGGCAGCACACCGTTATTTTTTCTGCCCATAAAGCACGGGATTCAGCGACGGATCGTTGTACATCTTCATCTGCTTGTAGGTCTTCATGTACTTGCGTCCCGCCTCGATATCCTCGATCAGCTCCTCGATGGCCCGCGAAAGGTCGACCTGCTGGGTGAGCAGCACATCGAGCTTGCGGCGGCAAGCCTCACGGTGCGCCTCGTCGACATCCGTGCGTTCGGTCTCCCGCGCCATGTGGTAGATCTTCAGCGCCAGGATCGACAGCCGGTCGATGGCCCACGCCGGAGTCTCCGTATTGAGCCGCGCGTCGGCCGCCGGACGAATATCCCGGTACTTGTCGAGCAGGTACGAATCGATATACTCCACCATGTCCGTGCGGTCCTGATTCGACTTGTCGATGCGCCGCTTGATCTTCAGCGCCTCCGCAGGATCGATCGCCGGATCGCGGATGATGTCCTCCAGATGCCACTGCACCGTGTCGATCCAGTTCTTGTGGTAGAGCAGGTGGTCGATCGTACCGGGCTCGTAGGGATTCTCGATCGGATGGTCCACATCGTCCCAGCGGTGGTAATCCTCGATGGAACGGTTGAAAATGCGGTTCGCGTTTTCGGTAAACATAGCTTCGGGTTTATGGGATTATTGCGTTTTTCAACGGAAAATTATACCTTTGTCGGTAATCATCAAACAAAGATAATGAATATTTCCAGAAAAGCAATACTCCTCGGGGCAATCCTGCTGGCCGGTGCCCTCCACGCCACGGCCCAGATGCGCCAGACCCGCGAAGAGTATATCAACCGATACATGCACATCGCCGTGGCCCACATGGAACGCTACGGAATCCCGGCCAGCATCACCATGGCTCAGGGAATCCTCGAATCGGACTGCGGGAACAGTCTGTTGTCGATGAAGTCGAACAACCACTTCGGCATCAAGTGCAAGACGGGCTGGAAGGGCGAACGCGTCTACCACGACGACGATGCCAAGGGCGAATGCTTCCGGGCCTACCCCACGGTCGAGGCCTCGTACGAGGATCACGCCGAGTTCCTCGATTCGCAACCCCGCTACGATTCGCTGTTCGCCTACGCCTCGGACGACTACAAGAGCTGGGCCCGCGGGCTGAAGGCCGCCGGCTACGCCACGGCCCCCGACTACGCCCAGCGGCTGATCCGCATCATCGAGGAGAGCCAGCTCTACCTGCTCGACCGCCCCGACGGCGAACGGCTCTACGCCACGCGCTTCGGTCTGGAACGCAACCCCGAGGAGTGGTTCTCGTCGCAGTCGAGCGTCGAGGAGATCACCCGCACCGATGCGGCCGTCGATCCGGACAACTACCGCGTGACGATCAATGCCCACGAGGGCTACAACGTCTACATGACCAACGGCGTGCACTACGTCACGGCCAAGGAGAACGACACCTTCGAGAACATCGGCCGCAAGTTCCGCATCTCGGCCCGCAACCTGCGCCGCTTCAACGACCTGAAGGACCGCAAGGCCCAGCCGATGACCGGCGAAGTGGTCTACATCGAACGCAAGAAGCGCCGCTGGGAGGGCAATGCCCAGCACCACATCTGCCGTCCGGGCGAAACGGCCTATGCCGTGGGACAGTCCTACGCCATCCGCATGCGCTCGATCGAACGGTTGAACAAGCTCAAGCCCGGCGAGAAGCTCGAAGCCGGCCGCCAGCTGCGCATCCGATAGACCGGCCGCAGCGGACGACGGGAGGGGCCTCCGCCCGAGAACACCCCGCCACGGTCCGGCGACGCCGCCCGTTCCGGAAAAATCCTGAAAAACCAACGACATACCACCATACCTTATGGAAACAACCCCATTGAGAGCCAAGATTCTCGACACGATCATCCGTAAATCGAACCTCAAACAGAAGGTTTTCGACAATACGTTTGCCGCCTTCAACCTGCTGAAGGAGACGCTGCTGGAGATTGCCGCCGAGATGGACGACGAACTGGACGGCAAACTCGACCGCCGCGTGCGGCTCGAATACCGCGACCGCGGCAAGTTCGAGGCCCAGCTGCAGGTGGCCAACGACCTGCTGATCTTCCAGATGCACACCGACGTCTTCGAATTCGACGCCAACCACCTCATCTGGCAGAACCCCTACGTGCAGGCCGACGAGGAGAACTCCTACTGCGGTCTGATCAACATCTACAACTTCCTCTCCGACTCGTTCAAGTTCAACCGCAACTCCGACGAGGGATACCTCATCGGCCGGATCTTCATCAACCGCGAACGCCGCTACTTCGTCGAGGGCAAACAGCAGACCTCGATGCGGGCCATGAACTTCGGCAAGACGGAGATCGACCGCGATGCGCTGGTCGACGTGCTGGAGGCGGCCATCGCCTTCTCGCTGAACTTCGACCTGCTGATGCCCCCCTACGAGGAGAACAAACGCGTGACCGTCGACCAGTTCAACACCAAGATGGACAACTCGAAGTTCGTCACCGGCAAGCGGCTGGGCTACGACTTCGACGTCGAGGACATCTGATTCCGCAGCCCCGAACCGAGAAATTCGCCCAATACGATGAAACAACCCACACGACGGAGCGCACGCCAGACAGCCGGAATGCTGCTGGGCGCGACGCTCCTCTTCACGGCCGGACACGCCGCGGCCGGTAACGAATATGCGGAGATCGCACGCCTCAAATCGCTGAACCAGAGCGTGCGGGGCATCCGCTCGATGAACGACGGCGAACACTACACCACACTCGAAGGCAACGATATCCGCCGCTACGCCTACGCCACGGCCGGTCGCGGCGAAAGCCTGCTGCCGACACCGGCGCCGAATCTCGTCATCACGGACTATACGCTTTCGCCCGACGAACGGATGATCCTCGTCGCCTCGGGGCGCCATCCGATCTACCGCCACTCCTACACCACGAGCTACACGCTCATCCGCGACGGACGCGCCACGGCCATCCTGCGCGAGGCCGAGGCACCGCGCGACGCAAACTTCTCGCCCGACGGACGCCGCATCGTCTACTCCGACCGCAACGACCTCTACGCCTATGACATCGAGACGCAGCGCACCCGCCGTCTGACCGACGACGGACGCTGGAACGAGGTGATCAACGGCACCACCGACTGGGTCTACGAGGAGGAGTTCGGCACGACGAAAGCCTACGCCTTCTCGCCCGACGGCCGGCAGCTGGCCTTCCTGCGCTTCGACGAGAGCCGGGTGCCGCTGATGGAGATGATGCGCTACGACGGCAAGCTCTACAACCGGGCCTATTCGTTCAAATACCCCAAAGCCGGCGAGACCAACTCGACGGTCGAGCTGTGGATCGCCGACCTCGAGACCGGCGCCAAACGGCGGCTCGACACGGGTCCCGAAACCGACCAGTACATCCCCCGCATCGGCTGGACCCCCGACGGACGTCCGTGGTACTTCCGGCTGAACCGCCGCCAGAACACCTTCGAGATGGTGGTCTGCGAGCCCCACGGCGCCCAGCGCATCGTCTACGAGGAGCGCACGCAGCAGTATGTCGAGCGGGTCGACGACAAAACGGTGACGTTCGTCGACCGCGACCGTTTCCTCGTCCGGCAGGAGAGCCACACGGGTTACATGCACCTCTATCTGTACAGCCTGCGCCGCGGGCTGCTCGAACAGGTGACCAAGGGCGAATGGGAGGTGACCGACGTCGTCGGCACGGACGGCAAACGCGTCTGGTACCTCTCGACCGAGACCTCGCCCCTGCGCCGCAACCTCTACAGCGTGCGCCTCGACGGACGCGACAAACAGCGCCTGACACAGGGCGAAGGCTACTATACGGTCGCTCCGAGCACCGGTATGCGCTACTTCATCACCACCTTCTCGAACGCCTCGACCCCCAACCGCACCGAGGTGTGCGACGCCTCGGGACAACCGCTGCGTACGCTGGCCGACAGCCGTGCGCTGCGTGACGAACTCGCCGCCTCGCAGCGACCCGTGAAGGAGTTCTTCACCTTCACGACCGAACGCGGCGACACGCTCAACGCCTACCGGGTGCTGCCGCGCGACTTCGACCCGGCGAAACGCTATCCGGTGCTGCTGACACAGTATTCGGGCCCCGGATCGCAGCAGGTCGTCGACCGCTGGTCGATGGACTGGGAGGATGCGCTCGTCGAGCGGGGCTACGTCGTGGTCTGCGCGGACGGGCGCGGCACGGGATTCCGCGGCGAACGCTTCAAGAAACAGACCTACGGCCGCCTCGGCGCCCTGGAGGTCGAGGACCAGCTCTCGCTGGCCCGGTACATGGCCGCCCAAGAGTGGGTCGACCCCGCACGCATCGGCATCTACGGATGGTCCTACGGCGGATTCATGGCTCTGAGCTGTGCGCTGAAGGGGTGCGGGCTCTTCCGCATGGCGATTGCCGTGGCACCGGTCACCTCGTGGCGCTTCTACGACACGATCTACACAGAGATCTACAACAACCTCCCGCAATTCAATGCCGAGGGGTACGACAACTACTCGCCGATCCACTTCGCCCGGATGCTCGACGACCGGAAGACGCGTCTGCTGATCATCCACGGCACGGCCGACGACAACGTCCACTTCCAGAACACCGTCGAGATGACCCGTGCGCTGAACCGCGCCGGCAAACAGTACGACATGATGGTCTACCCGGACCAGAACCACTCGATGATGCCCGATGCCACGGGACACGTCCGGCAGAAGATGATCGACTACACGCTCGAACACCTGTGATCCAAATGGAGGGGATCCGCACGCTTCAGATTGAGACGCCCGTCGGAGCGGTGTGCATCACCGCCACGGACGATGCGATCGTCGCCCTGCAATTCGGGCGGAGGGCCCCCGACGGATCGGAGTTGCCCGCCGGAGCCGCTCCGGGAAAGAGAAAGACCCGTGAAGCTATGACACCCGGCGAGGAAGCCGACAGACTGCTGTTGCGGGCCGCCGCAGAGCTCGACGAGTACTTCGCCGGGCGGCGGCGCGACTTCACCCTGCCGCTTGCACCCCGGGGCACCGCCTTTCAGCAAGCGGTCTGGGAGGCGCTGCGGAGCATCCCCTACGGCCAGACACGCACCTATGCGGAGATTGCGCAAGCGGTCGGGAAACCGCGCGCCTGCCGGGCCGTCGGCATGGCCAACCACCACAACCCGATCGCCATCCTCATCCCCTGCCACCGGGTCGTCGGCAGCGACGGTTCGCTCACGGGATATGCCGCCGGGGTCGGCATCAAGGCGCAGTTACTGGCCCTCGAACGCCGCTATTCGGCGGCACCGGATTCCGAAACGGAGCTCTTCGCTGCGGCCTCGCCGGACCCGGCGCTTCCGTTTTCGGACGACACAACGGCCTCGGCCGGGACTGCAGCAGCGTCCGAACCGGCGGAAGTCTCCCACTCGTAGATGTTTTTCGAACGGACGGCAAAACGCGTCCAGTCGTTGAAGTTGAAATAGCGCATCACCCACGCCGGATAGGGGCTCCAGACCACTTTGCGCAGCGGCAGCGAGCCACTTTCCCCGAGATCGGGATCCTCGGATAATACGACCACCTGCACCCCCTCGGCCGTCAAACGACGGGCCGTCGCCGCGAGCTCTTCGGACGTCGCACAATGCCTGTTGTCCAGATTGGCCGGCATGTAGAAGCGGGCCTCGGTCACGCGGGGTTCGCCCGAGAAGTTCTGCAGACGGCTGTAATAGGTCGTTTCGTGGGCAAGATTCAGTGCCACGACATCACCCTTCCCACGGCAATAATCGCACATAACCTTGTAGAAACTGATATCGGGAGTCGTCTGCGTCAGGTTGTAGACCACCGCCCCGAGGTTCATCACCGCCAGCACGCCCAAAGCCCACTGCCAGCCGCTGCGTGTAAAACGCTCGCCCCGTCCGCGGAACAGCTCCACGAGAAACCACGGTGCAAAGAAGACGGCCGGGAAGAAGAATCGGATCTCCTTGTGGGCCAGAAAGAAGTGCACGAGCAGAAAGGGGATGAGCATCCAGGTGACGACGTGTCGCGGATGACGCCAGAAAAAGACGATCGTGGCCACGAGCAGCAGCAGCCCGAAAAAGATCCCGCCGTCGAGAATCGGAGCCGTCAGGTAGTACCACCAGGGTTCGTGGCGGAACTGATCCATCCGGGCATGGAGGATATTCTCGCACAGATAGTTCCACGGCGTGCAGGTCCACTCGCCGTAGAGCCAGCGGTCGGCCGCCAGACCGACCATCAGCATCACCGCGACACCCGCCGCCAGCCCCGCGTAGAGGCGCCAGCTGCGCCGGAAAACCAGCAGCCAGATGCCGAATCCCAATAGGGCGAATCCCGCCTGATAACGCACGATGAAGAGCGCCCCGGCTACCACGCCCAGCGTCACTCCGCGAAGGAATTCCCGCGGATCGTCGGGCCGGCATTCGGGGCGTTGGCAGCGGATCGTCAGGGCCGCCAGCAGCATCAGCAGATTGCCCGCCAGCATCTCGGCGTTGAAATGGACGTGCAGATAGGCCATGAACCAGAGGCACAGGCCCGTCAGCAGGAACCACTTGCGACGGGCCTCGGAGTCGAGTTCCCGACGCACCGTCCGGTAGAAGAAGCACAGCACGACCACCGACAGCAACCCGCTCAGCAGCTGGAGGATCCGCACCATAAGCCAGGGCGACCAGATTCCGGCCGCCAGCAGTCCTCGCCCCACACACCACGCCACGAACGGCTGCACGCCGGAACGCATCTGCAACGGATACTCCCAGGCCAGATGCTCCATCGTGGGGGTTCCGAAGAGCTTCATGTGGGCGTACTCCAGGATCTGGTAGTGTTCGTCAGAGTGGTAGACCCCCTGGCTGAAGAGGGCGCAGAGCAGCGTCAGAAGGCATCCCGCGAAAAGGATCTGTCGCGTGGAGATCCGTCGGAAAAGGTCAAGCAGCATGATTTCGGGCGGTTTCAAGCGGTTTCGTGTGGCAAAAATAGGTCAAAATCCGCAATTTCCGGTCGTCGCCGCACAAAATACGATCCACAGCCGCACAAAAAAGCGGTGCAACCCGTTCGGTTGCACCGCTTTTATCAATCCTCCCGGGGATCAAAGTCCGAAGGAAAGGGCGTTGATTCCATCGTAAACGGCGCTCACCACACCCAGCAGCAGCACCCCGGCCATGCACAGCGCCAGGCTGATGCGCGTGCCGACATCGCTGCGGAAGGTGGCGATCGGCTCGTCGGACGGCGTGATGAACATCGCCTTGACGATCAGCAGGTAGTAGTAGAGCGAGATGACCGTATTGAGCAGGGCGATGAAGACCAGCACGTAGAAGCCCGACTTGAAGGCCGACGCAAAGACGAAGAACTTCGAGAAGAAGCCCGCGAAGGGCGGAATGCCAGCCAGCGAGAAGAGCGCCAGCATCATCATCACGGCCAGCTTCGGATTGGTGCGGTAGAAGCCGTTGTAGTCCTCGAGCGAGACGCGGCCGCCGCTGTGCTGCTCGACGGTCGACAGCACGCCGAAGACCGCCAGGTTGGCTGCCAGATAGACCAGTACGTAGAAGACCAGCGAGGTCATGCCCAGCGCACTGCCGCCGATGACGGCCAGCATGATGTATCCGGCCTGCGAGATCGACGAGAAGGCCATAAAACGCTTGAGATCCTTCTGCCGCAGGGCGAAGAGGTTGGCCACCGTGATGCTCAGCACCGTGACGATCCACAGCAGCGTCTGCCACTGCTCGATCAGCGGAGCGAAGACCTTGACCAGCGTCGTAAAGAGCACGAATGCCGCCGACGCCTTCGAAACCACCGAAAGGTAGGAGGTCACCGCCGTCGGAGCGCCCTGGTAGGCATCGGCCGTCCACAGATGGAAGGGCACCAGCGAGATCTTGAAGCCCAGACCCGAGAAGAAGAAGACCAGCGACATGATCTCGAGCGGCGTGGCGGTCAGACGGCCGGCCATGTCATCGAAGTAGAGCGTGCCGGTCGTGCCGTAGAGGAACGAGATGCCGAAGAGCATCAGACCGCTCGAGAACAGCGCGCAGAGGATGTACTTCGCACCGGCCTCGGCCGAGTGGTGGCGGTACTTGTCAAAGGCCACCAGGCAGGCCATCGGCACCGAAGCCAGCTCCAGTCCGATGAAGAACATCAGGAAGTGGCCGGCCGAGATCATGAAGTACATGCCCAGCAGCGTCGAGAGGGTCAGGATGTAGAATTCGCCCTGTTTGTGGTGCGTATCCTCGCGCTGCAGCCACCGGTCGGCCTGCAGGCAGACGATCAGCGCACCGATCGAGAGGACGCTCTTCACCACGCCGTCCATCGGCACCGTGCGGAACATGCCGCCGAAGAGTTCGCCCGCGGGTCCCGGAACGAGGTTGACCACCACCTGCACGAGCAGCAGCACGCACGTCACGGCCGAGAACCAGCGGTGACCGCGCTTGCCGGCGATCAGGTCGTACAGGAAGACGAGGACAAGGATTGCCGTGAGGGTCAGTTCGGCCCGCATCAGCGGAAATATCGAGGTGTAATCCATAGTCTTATCAGCTCAAGATGTGTGCAATGAGTTCCGAGACGCTGCCGCGGATCATGTCGCTCACCCACAGCGGGGCCAGTCCCAGTCCGGCGACGGCCACTACCAGGCAGATGACCGCAAAGCGTTCGTCCCACGTGGCGTCGGAGAGTTTCAGATGTTCGGGGTTTTCGCACGTGCCGTAGAGGATCCGGCCCACGACGCGCAGGATGTAGACCGCCGTGATGACGATCGACGTGCAGGCGATGACGGTCACCACGCGGTGGAACGTATCGTCGTTCATGAAGGCGCCGTTGAAGATCGTCATTTCGGCCACGAAGCCGCTCAGGCCCGGCAGACCGAGGTTGGCCAGACCGGCGATCACGTACCCTACGGCCAGGAAGGGCATCACCTTCATCAGGCCTCTCAGCTGGCGCACGTCACGCGTGTGCGTACGTCCGTAGATCATACCGATCAGGGCAAAGAAGAGAGCCGTCATCAGGCCGTGGCTCAGCATCTGCAGGATGGCGCCCGTCGAGGCCGTCGTGTTCATCATCAGGATGGCGAAGAGCACCAGACCGCAGTGCGACACCGACGAGTAGGCGTTGATGTACTTCAGGTCGGTCTGCACGCAGGCCGAGAAGGCGCCGTAGACCACCGAGATGGTCGTCAGGATGATGAAGATCCAGCTCAGCTCGTGGGCTGCGTCGGGCAGCAGATACATCGCCACGCGGAAGCAGCCGTAGCCGCCGAGTTTCATCAGCACGCCGGCATGGAGCATCGAGACGGCCGTCGGGGCCGAAGCGTGACCGTCGGGGCTCCACGTGTGGAACGGGAACAGGGCTCCCAGCACGCCGAAACCGATGAAAACCAGCGGGAACCAGATCCGCTGCAGCTGAACGGGGATGTTGTGCAGGGCGGCAATCTCCTGCACGTTCATCGTCGTGGCACCGGCACCGAAGTAGATGCCCAGGATGCCGATCAGCAGCAGGGCCGAACCGCCCATGAGCATCAGCGTCAGTTTCATGGCCGAATACTCCTTGCGGCCGCTGCCCCAGACGCCGATCAGGAGGTACATCGGGATCAGCGCCACCTCGTAGAACATGAACATCGTGAAGAGGTCGACCGAGATGAAGAATCCGAAGACGCCGACGCTCAGCAGACAGAACCACAGGAAATAGGCCTTCACGTCCTTCTGCATCTGCCACGAGGCGAAGGTGCCCGTAAAGACGATGATGGCCGACAGCAGCAGCATGGCCACCGAGATGCCGTCGACACCCACGGCGTAGTGGATGTTGAGCGGAGCGTACCACATGACGCTTTCGGTCAACAACATCTGGGCCGTTTCGCCGGCTTCGCGCAGACCGAGGTAGTGGAAGACGAGCCAGATGGCCAGTGCCAGCAGCACGGTCGATCCCGCCACCATCACGGTATGGATCTGCCGCCGCGACTTCGAGAGCCACAGCCCCAGCATCATCACCAGGGGCACGGCAGGAAACAGGGATAAGATATTCATAACGCGTTCCAATTAGCAGATGATAAGAATGAGGATCGTCAGGCCCAGGGCACCGCCCATGAACCAGATGCAGTAACGCTGCACGCTGCCGCTCTGCATTTCGCGGATGAGCCAGGCGGTGCCGTTTGCGGCCGAGGCCAGCAGGTTGAAGAATCCGTCGACGACGTGGCGGTCGAACCAGGCGATCGGCGTCGAGATGCAGGCGAAGATCACGCGATGGGTGATGAACTGGTAGATCTCGTCGATGTAGAAGCGGTGGTAGGCCGCACGGTGCAGACCGCTGAAGCGCTCGGCCAGCCGATCGGCCACGGGCTGCTTCTCACGGGCATACATCCACGTGGCCAGCGCAATGGCCACCACGGCCACACAGAGGCTCAGCGCGGCTACCCGACCGTCGATGTGGATCGTGTAGGCCAGACCGTCGGCCGAAACGAACTTCCCGAAGGGGATGAAGCCCGCCACGCAGGTCACCGCCGCCAGAATCAGCAGCGGCAGGGTCATCGTGAAGGGGGCCTCGTGGGGCGTATGTTCGGCATGGAGTTCACGGTTTTCGCGGCCCCAGAAGATGCCGTAGTAGAGGCGGAACATGTAGAAGGCCGTCAGACCGGCGATGGCCGTCATCACCCACCCCATCACGGGGCTGAAGGCGAAACAAGCCGTCAGGATCTCATCCTTCGAGAAGAAGCCGCTGAAGGGCCAGATGCCGGCGATGGCCAGGCAGGCGATGAGGAAGGTGATGTGCGTCAGGGGCATGTACCGGCGCAGGCCGCCCATCGTCGACATTTCGTTCGAATGCACGGCATGAATGATCGCACCGGCGCCGAGGAACAGCAGCGCCTTGAACATCGCGTGGGTGAAGAGGTGGAACATCGAGGCCATGTAGCCCAGACCGCCCGCGTGGGGGTCATTCGACGTGCAGACGCCCAGCGCCACGATCATGAAGCCGATCTGCGAGATGGTACTGAAGGCCAGCACACGCTTGATGTCGCTCTGCACGCAGGCCACCACGGCGGCATACAGCGCCGTGAAGGCGCCGATGTAGGCCGTCCAGTGCAGCACTTCGGGGGCGTAGCCGATGAAGAGCGGGAACATCCGCGCCACGAGGTAGACACCCGCCACGACCATCGTCGCGGCATGGATCAGCGCCGAAACGGGCGTCGGGCCCTCCATGGCGTCGGGCAGCCAGATGTGCAGCGGGAACATGGCGCTCTTGCCCGCACCGCCGACAAACATCAGGCCCAGCGCCAGCGGAATCATCACACCGGCGGCAGCCAGCGTCGAGGCGGCGGGCGTAAAGGTGAAGGTTCCGGCGTAGTAGCCGTAGACGAGGATGCCGATGAGGAAGCCCAGGTCGGCGAAACGCGTCACGATGAAGGCCTTCTTCGAGGCGGCGATCGCCTCGGGCTTCGTGTAGTAGAAGCCGATCAGCAGGTAGGAGCTCACGCCCACCAACTCCCAGAAGAGGTACATCTGGAAGATGTTCGTCGCCACGACCAGCCCCATCATGCTCATCGTGAACAGCGACAGGAAGGCGTAGTAGCGCTGGAAGCCCCGCTCGCCCTTCATGTATCCGAACGAGTAGATGTGGACCATGAGCGAGACGGTGGAGATCACCACCAGCATCATCACCGAGATCGGGTCGAGCAGCACGCCCAGATCGATGTGCAGGTCACCCGCGATGGGCAGCCAGACCGCATTCCAGGGGATGAGCGTCGGGAAGACCCCCGCGGCATCGCGTCCGGCCGAGAAGTACTCCCAGGCCGTCATGTAGCTCAACACGGCCACCACGGCCAGCACCGCCGTACCGATGGCCCCCGCCACCACCGGGCGGAGTTTCATGCCCGCGAGCCCCAGAAAGAGGAAGCTCACAAAGGGCAGCAACAGGATCAGAATCGTATATTCCATAAGCTTGCGTACACGGTGGTTACCACTTCATCTCCCGCAGGTTCTTGACTTCGATGTTGCGGATGTTGCGGTAGATGTTGATGATGATGGCGATGGCCACGGCGGTCTCCGCGGCGCTCACGCCGATGGCAAAGAGCGTGAAGAAGAAGCCTTCGAGCTGCCCCGGGAAGAGAAACCGGTTGAAGACCACGAAGTTGATATCCACCGAATTGAGGATCAGCTCCACGGAGATCAGCATCGCCAGCAGGTTGCGGCGCGTGACGAAACCGTAGATGCCCACGAACATCAGGATCGTGGAGACGACGAGGTAATATTCCATTTTTATCATAGCCGTACTTTTTTAGCGTTTGCGGGCGATCATGATGCCGCCGACGATGCAGGCCAGCAGCAGCACGCTGATAACCTCGAAGGGCAGCACGTAACCGTATTTGTCGGCACTCATCAGCGCATGGCCGATCTCCTGGACGTTGAGTTCGCCGTGCTCGAAGTGCTGGGGCAGGAAGTCGTGGCGCAGCATCACCCAGAGGCAGATGCCCAGGCTGACGAGCGTAGCGATCAGTCCCGCGACGAGCTTGTAGCCTTTCAGATCGGAGGCCTTGTCGCCTTCGCTCGACGTCAGCAGGATCGAGAAGACGTAGAGCACCGTGATACCGCCGGCATAGATCAGCAGCTGCACGGCCCCGAGGAACGAATAGTTGAGTTGGAAATAGATACCGGCCGTGCCGAACAACACAAACAGCAGATAGGTCGCGGCACGCAGAATACGTTTGGTCGTCACGGCCAGCACGGCATTCACGCTGATAAAAAGCGCAAGAATGATGAAAACGATCAGTTCGAGTGTGATCTCCATGGCTTAGCGGTTGAGTTGTTTGACGAGTTTTTCGCGGGTGAAGACCGCGTGTTCGAACTTCTGGGAGAAGCGGATGGCTCCCGTCGGGCAGTTGTTCACGCACAGGTGGCAGAACATGCACGACCCCAGGTCGTACTCGTAGCGCACGAGGCGTTTCTTCGACTTGCCCGTTTCGGGATCGGTGACCATCTCGGTCACAAGGCGGATCGTGCCGTTCGGGCAGTTCGCCTGACAGAGCCCGCAGGCGATGCACCTGTTGCGCCCTTCGGCGTCGTGCGGCATGGTCAGTTCGCCGCAGAAGCGGTCGTACATCCGCAGCGTCGCCCGGTTCTCGGGATACTGTTCCGTGACCTTCGGCGTGAAGAACTCCCTGAAAGTAACTTTCAGGCCCGTAGCCAGGCTGCCGATCCCCTGGAAGAGTCCTTTGATATAGCTCATAATCAGAAATGCAGTTTGAATACGACGACAATGACCATCAGCAGCAGGTTCACCAGTCCGATCGGCACGAGGTATTTCCACTCGAGGGTCAGGATCTGGTCGATACGCAGCCGCGGGAAGGTCCACTTGATCCACATCAGCAGCCACACCACGAAGAAGGCCTTGGCGAAGAACCACACGAAGCCCGGAATGTAGTCCATCACCGCATTGAAGCTCTCCCAGCCCGCAATGTGCAGCGGCATCCAGCCTCCGAGGAAGATCGTGGCCGCCACGCCCGAGATGATGAACAGGTTGACGAACTCGGCCACGTAGAACAGACCGAAGTGCATGCCCGAATACTCGGTGTGGTAACCGGCCGTCAGCTCCGACTCGGCCTCCGGGAGGTCGAACGGGCCGCGGTTGACCTCGGCATTACCGGCGATGAGGTAGATCACGAAGGCGATCAGCGCCGGGATGTGGCCCTTGAAGAGGAACCATCCGTCGGCCTGCCGCTCGACGATCTCGGAGAACTGCATCGTATCGGTCAGCACGACGATCGTGAGGATCGACAGTCCGATCGACAGCTCATAGGAGATCATCTGCGCACCGCTTCGCATGGCGCCGATGAGCGAGTACTTGTTGTTCGAGCTCCATCCGGCGAGCAGGATGCCCACCACGCCGATCGACGAGGCGGCCATCAGGAAGAAGACGCCGACGTTGAAGTCGAGAATCTCGAGCCCCCGCGACACGGGCAGGCAGGCGAAGGCCAGCACCGAGGCCAGGATGACGATGTAGGGGGCCAGATTGTAGAGGAAACGGTCCGAATGGCGGATGGTGATGATCTCCTTGGTCAACATCTTGATGACGTCGCAGAAGACCTGCACCGTGCCCCACGGTCCCACGCGCATCGGGCCCAGACGGCACTGGAAGGCCGCGCAGACCTTGCGCTCCATGAAGATCATCACGATGGCGATCACGGCATAGAGCAACAGCAGGCACACGCCGACGATCACGCATTCGAGGAAGATCGCCAGGCCCTCGGGCATCCACGACGTCAGCAGTCCGTGGACCCAGC
The DNA here is from genome assembly GCA_944321185.1 of uncultured Alistipes sp. Lineage (GTDB taxonomy): Bacteria > Bacteroidota > Bacteroidia > Bacteroidales > Rikenellaceae > Alistipes. The sequence continues at coordinate 17,108 of CALUKH010000010.1, forward strand.
TCGTAATTATGCTGAAATCAAACATATCTTCGGGTTTTGCGTTTAACGGTCAATATCGGGAACCACGTAGTCCAACGTACCGCCGATGGCGATCAGGTCGGCGATCTTGGCGCCCCGGGCGATGGTGTCCAGGCAGGCGACCAGCGGAAGGCCCGTCGAGCGGAACTTCATGCGGTAGGGGTACTTGTCGCCCCGGCTCTCGATGAAGACGCCGAATTCGCCGCGGCTGCCCTCGACGGCGGCGTAGTAGCTGCCCTCGGGGATGCGGATCACGGGTTTCATCTTCAGCTGGTAGTCGCCCTCGGGGATGTTGTCGATCAGCTGCTCGATGATGTTCAGACTCTGCTCGATCTCGCGCATGCGGACCATGTAGCGGGCGAAGCAGTCACCCTCGGTGAAGAGCACCTCGTCGAACTTCACGCGGTCGTAGACGGCATAGGGATGGCGCTTGCGCACGTCGCAGGCCCAGCCCGAGGCGCGTCCCGTACCGCCCGTGGCGCCGAACGAAATGGCATCCTCGCGCGTCAGCACGCCGGTACCCTTCAGACGCTCCTGGGCGATGACGTTGCCCGTGAAGACCTCGTGGTATTCGCGCAGCAGCGGCCGCATGTAGGCGATGAACTCCTTGGTCTTGCGCACGAATTCCGGATGGATGTCGGCCTGTACGCCGCCGATGGTGTTGTAGGCCTGGATCAGACGGCCGCCGGTGGTCTGTTCGAGGATGTCGAGGACCTTTTCGCGGTCGCGGAAGCCGTAGAAGAAGGCCGTCAGGGCGCCCATGTCCATGCAGAGGCACGAGAAGAAGAGCAGGTGCGAATCGATACGCTGCAACTCGTCCATGATCGTGCGGATGTACTTCACGCGGTCGGTCACCTCGATGCCGAGCCCCTTTTCGATGCACATGCAGAGGGCGTGACGGTTCTGCGAGGCGCCGAGGTAGTCGAGACGGTCCGTCAGGGCCAGCGTCTGCGGGTAGGTCAGCTCCTCGCACATCTTCTCGATACCGCGGTGGATGTAGCCGCAGTGGGCGTCCAGCTTGCGGATGATCTCACCCTCGAGCGAGACGCGGAAGCGCAGCACACCGTGGGTGGCGGGGTGTTGGGGGCCGATGTTGATGACGTACTCCTCCTCCTCGAAGAGGACGTTGCGCTTGCGGATGATGCTGCCGTCGGGCATCAACTCGAACGATGCGGTGCTGTCCTTCGCCACCTCGTTGCTCATGCGCAGCGGGTTCTGCGACGGATCGTAATCCTTGCGCAGGGGGTATCCCACCCAGTCGTCGCGCAGGTAGAGACGCCGCATGTCGGGGTGGTTCAGGAAGCGGATGCCGAAGTAGTCGAATGCCTCGCGTTCGTTCAGGTTGGCCCCCTTCCAGAGGTCGCACACCGACGCAAGCACCGGATTCTCGCGATCGGGCGTCATCGTCCGCAGGACGACATTTTCGCCCGTCGACGTGGCCTCGAGGTGGTACACCACGCCGAGACCCTCCTCGCCCCAGTCCATGCCGGTGAGGCTGCGCAGGAAGTCGAAGCCCTCGGCATGCAGCCGTTCGGCCAGTGCGCGGAAGCGGTCGGCCGGCACGGTGAACAGGCCGTCGCCGTTCTCCGACCATACGGCCGCGGGTTCCCAGGCCGTGATTTTATCTTTCAGATTACTGTTCATGGTTCGATTCTGCTTCTTCTACGTTGAGTTCGTTCTTTTCGGCCGTCAGGTCGCGGCGCATCAGTTCGTCATACTCCTTTTCGCTGATCTGGTGGTTCAGGCCGCCCAGAAAGCGCTGGACCTTGACCTTGCGCTGCAGCTGCATCAGTCCGTAGAGCATCGCTTCGGGACGCGGCGGGCAGCCGGGAATGTAGACATCCACCGGAAGGATCTGATCCACGCCGTTGACCACGTGGTACGACTTCTTGAACGGACCGCCGCTGATGGCGCATCCGCCCGTGGCAATGACATATTTCGGATCGGCCATCTGGTCGTAGAGACGCTTCAGCACGGGAGCCATCTTGTGGGTGATCGTACCGGCGACCATGATGAAGTCGGCCTGACGCGGGGAGGCGCGGGCCACTTCAAACCCAAAGCGGGCAAAATCGTAGCGGGCGGCGCCCACGGCCATGAATTCGATACCGCAGCAGCTCGTGGCGAAGGTCAGCGGCCAGAGACTGTTGCTGCGGCCCCACTCGATCACCTCGTCGAGGCAGCCCACGACGACATTCGTGCCGTTCTCGCGCAATTCGCGAATCATCGATTCGATGTACTCGTTGTCGTTGAAGTCTTCGTACTTCATCGACTTGATGCGGGGTTTTCCTACTTCCATTCCAAAGCTCCTTTCCGCCAGGCATAGGCCAGGCCCAAAATCAATACGACCAGGAAGAACAGGATGCTCACCAGTCCGTAGATGCCGAGATCCTGCACGACGACGGCCCACGAGAAGAGGAAGACCGTCTCGACGTCGAACATCAGAAAGAGGATGGCAAAGAGGTAGTAACCCACCTTGAACTGCATCCACGAACGTCCGCGCGTCGGAATACCGCACTCGTAGGCTTCGCCCTTCTGGGGGTTGTACGAGCGCGGCGAGATGGCGCGGGCGATGCCCAACGCAACTGCAACCAGCGCAATGGCCGTAAGAATGACGACCACCAATAGCGTGAAATACATATATATAATTTAAATTATTGGATTCGACGGTCGGTGCGGCCGGTCAATCGGGCGACCCGAAGGCCGGACGCAGGGCAAGGCGTGTCACTGCGGTGCGGTGCGCGAGGCGACTCGCGACGGACGGCGGCAGCAACGCTCCGCGGGCGGGTCAAATCAGGATGCGCCCCAGCGAAAAGACGTAGTAATCCACCCCATCGTCCGACGGCACACCCGTCTCCAGGGACGTTGCCATGCGGAGCCCGAAGAGCGCATCGACGGCACTGCGGACCGCAGCCCGCTGGCGTACGACATATTTGTGATCGAGGGAGACCACCGGCGTTTCGGCCGGGAAGTCGCAGGAATGGGTCCAGGCGGAGAGCTGATTGCGGGCCGCAGCACAGGCATCGGAATCCGTCGACTGGGTCAACACGGTCTCAGCACCGTGGGCCCCGTCCCGGAAAGAGACATCTTCCAGGCTTCCCGTAAGCACGAAGAGCAACAGAATCAGCACGTATTGAATTTTCTCCACCATCGGATTAGCGGCATTTCGCGCTGCGAAGATACGCTCTTTCGCGCAGAAAAACACACACCCGAGGCAAAAAAATTTAAAAAAAGTCGATTTTCGGACCTGTTCGGTACCGATCCGGAAGCATGCGAGGCAACCGTCGTCCGCCGCGGGTCACTCCGAAGATCCATCGCCGGCAGTGATTTCGCCGTGCGGTCCAGGGATGAAATGCGGAAACGCGGGATAAAAAAGGACTGTTTTTTCTATTCCCGAGCCAAAAAGAGTTGTATCTTTGGGAAGATGAACCCAAAAACACATTTTTCACCCAAAACCATTGCCATGAAAAAACTCTTACTTTGCATCGCACTGGCCGGCATGACCACCGCTCTGTGCGCCCAGGAGCAGGGCAGCATGCTCGTTTCGGGATCGTTGTCCTGGAATTCGTCCAGCACGAAGGCGACCACCGCCTCGACCTCCGCCACCGAAAAGGGCTCGCGGAGCTTCGAGATCCTGCCGCAGTTCCACTACTTCGTCATCGACCGGCTGTCGGTCGGCGGCGCCATCGGCTACAGCTTCACGAAGAGCCCGAACGGACGCACCGTCGCCGATGAACAGCTCTTCGACAAGAGCGGTCTGTTCGTCATCCGCCCGATGGTGAGCTACTACATCATGCTGGGCGAAAAGTTCTTCTACGTACCGCGCTTCTACGTGGGCGTCGGCTTCGGCAAGAACAAGGCGGAGACCAGCACCACGGAGGTCTCGGAACACAACACCTCGATGTTCCAGGTGGGCCTCAACCTGCTCAACTTCGAATTCCGCCCGTCGGAACACATCGGCATCATGTTCAATGCCGGCAGTCTGGGCTATCAGACCAGCACCGTCAAGATCGACAGCGACACCAAGACCTCGAACCGTGACTTCTCGCTGGGTCTGAACGTCGGTGCCACGATCGGATTCAACTACTACTTCTGATTTCGAACCCGCCGTCCGGGAGGGACTGCCGAGCCCCGTCCCGACCAACCACAGGAGCCGTCCGGGCCGCTTCCGATCGAAGCAGCCCGGACGGCTTCCGTTACGACCGCCGCTGCGGCTCCGCATCGGCCCGGAAACGGGCACTCCGCGCCTATCGACGGCGGGCGTAGCGGTGGCTCACCGTCTGCCAGTCGACCACACTCCACAACGCCGCAACGGCATCGGCCCGCCGGTTGCGGTAATCGATGTAATAGGCGTGTTCCCAGACGTCGATACCGAGCAGCGGAGTCCAACCCCGCAGGATAGGATTGCCGGCATTCGCTTCGGCGAAGATCGCCAGACGCCCCTCGCGGTCGGCGGCAAGCCACACCCATCCCGACCCGAACAATCCGGCCGCCGCACGGTTCATCTGCGTGCACAGCGCATCGAGCGATCCGAAGTCGCGCTCGATGGCCGCGGCGAGTTCGGCCGACGGTGCGCGGACGGGCTGCGGAGAGAGCTGTTCGAAATAGAGTTCGTGGTTCCAGGCCTGCGCGGCATTGTTGAACAGCGCACCGTCGGCCGCCAGAACGATATCCTCCAACGGCTGACCGGCCAGCGGCGAATCGATCAGCAGCTCTTCGAGCCGGGCCAGATAGCCCGCATAGTGTTTGTCATGGTGGAAGCGCATCGTCTCCTCGGAGAGGACGGGCGCAAGCGCTCCATACCCATAGGGCAACTCCCGAACGGCGTAACGCACGTCGGTTGCCGGATCAGCGGTGGTCATCATGCGTACAAAAAGCGTTATGAACAGGATCATCAACATCAGGTCTGCATTTTTCAGGGCCTCAACCCGTCTGTCACCCCAACAAAATGAGTGCCCGGAAGGCGGGATTTGCAAATTTTTCCGTAATTTTGGAAGAAATTTTTTCCAACCTCAAACCATGAAACTACCCTACGCAGAACCTTACCGCATCAAAATGACCGAGGCCATCCGCACCTCCACCCGCCAGGAACGCGAAGCGTGGATCCGTGAGGCCCACTACAACCTCTTCAAACTGCGCGCCGATCAGGTGACGATCGACCTGCTGACCGACTCCGGCACGGGCTCGATGTCCGACCGACAGTGGGCCGCCATGATGACCGGCGACGAAAGCTATGCCGGCGCCTCGTCCTACTTCCGGCTGAAGGCCATGGTCGAACGCCTCTTCGGCATGCCCTACTTCCTGCCGACCCATCAGGGCCGCGCCGCCGAGAACGTCATCTTCTCGGCCCTGCTTCACGAGGGGGACATCGTCCCCGGCAACTCGCACTTCGACACCACGAAGGGCCATATCGAATTCCGCCGCTGCCACGCCGTCGACTGCACGATCGACGCCGCGGCCGACACCCAGCTCGAACTCCCGTTCAAGGGCGAGATGGACATCGACAAACTGGAGAAGGTGCTGCGCGAGAATCCGCGCGAGAAGGTCCCGTGCGTGGTGCTGACCATCACCAACAACACGGCCGGCGGGCAGCCCGTCTCGATGCGCAACATCCGTCAGACGGCCGAGGTGTGCCGCCGCTACGGGGTGCCGCTGCTCATCGACTCGGCCCGCTTCGCCGAAAACGCCTACTTCATCAAGACCCGCGAGGAGGGTTATGCCGACCGCTCGATCAAGGAGATCACCCGCGAGATCTACTCCTATGCCGACATCATGACCATGTCGGCCAAGAAGGACGGCATGGTGAACATGGGCGGACTGGTGGCCATGCGCTCCGAGGAGCTCTTCACGCGGGCCATGTCGTTCTGCATCATGTACGAGGGCTACGTCACCTACGGCGGCATGTCGGGCCGCGACATGGATGCCCTGGCCGTGGGGCTCGACGAAAACACCGAATTCGGACAGCTCGACGCCCGGATCCGTCAGGTACGGCTGCTGGGCGATCTGCTCGACGAGTACGGCGTGCCGTATCAGCGTCCGGCCGGCGGCCACGCCATCTTCATCGACGCCAAGAAGGTGCTGCCGAATCTGCCCAAGGAGCAGTTCATCGCCCAGACGCTGGCCATTGAACTCTACCTCGAGGCGGGCATCCGCGGCGTGGAGATCGGCTCGATCCTCGCGGACCGCGACCCCGAAACGCACGAAAACCGCTATCCGGCCCTCGAACTGCTGCGCCTGGCCATCCCGCGCCGCGTCTACACCGACAACCACATCCGCGTCATCGCCGCCGCCTGCCGCAACATCTACGAGCGCCGCGCCGAAATCACCTCCGGGTACCGCATCACCTTCGAGGCCCCGATCCTGCGCCACTTCACCGTCGAATTGGAAAAGATCCAATAACCCAAAACAAAAATCCGAAATGAAAAAACTGCTCTTGACGCTGGCCGCCCTCGGCACGGCCTTCGGGCTGCAGGCAAAGATCACCCTGCCGGCCCTCTTCAGCGACAACATGGTTCTCCAGCAACAGACCGACGCCCGGTTCTGGGGAACCGCATCCCCGGGCAAGAAGGTGACGATCCGTCCGTCGTGGAGTTCGCACCCCGTCACGACGACGGCCGACAAGGAGGGGCGCTGGCAGGCCGATGTCCCCACGCCGCAGGCCGGCGGGCCCTACTCGATCGAACTGAGTGACGGCGAGCGTCTGACGCTGCGCGACGTGTTGATCGGCGAGGTATGGCTCTGCTCCGGACAGTCGAACATGGAGATGCCGATGCGCGGCTTCAACAACCAGCCCGTCGAGGGTGCCACGGAGCTGATCGTCGGCGCCAAGCCCTCGACCCCGATCCGGATCTGCACGGTCAAACGCGCCACGGCCCGCACCCCTCAGGAGTCCTGCTCGGCCCGGTGGCTGCAGCACACGCCCGAAGCGGTCGCCGGAGCCAGTGCCACGGCCTACTACTTCGCCCGCAACCTGCAGCAGACACTCGACGTGCCCGTGGGCATCATCATCACCTGCTGGGGCGGCACGCCCGTCGAGGCGTGGATGAACCGCCAGGCAATGGGTGCCTTCAAGGAGTTTGACCTGGCGTTCCTCGACGGCGACCAGCAGATCAAGAATCCCCAGAACCGCCCCACGATGCTCTACAACGCCATGATTGCCCCGCTGGTTCCCTACACCATCAAGGGATTCCTCTGGTACCAGGGCGAGGCAAACCGCATCCGCCCCGCTCAATATCAGCGGCTGATGCCGGCCTTCGTGCAGATGCTTCGTCAGGAGTGGGGCAAGGAGCTGCCGTTCTACTACGTGCAGATTGCCCCCTACAGCTACGGCAATTCCGACCTGACGGGCGGTTCGGCCCTGCTGCGTGAGGCCCAGATGCGCAACGTCGACGAGATCCCGTCGAGCGGCATGGCCGTGACGATGGACATCGGCAACGAGAACTGCATCCACCCGGGCAAAAAGGCCCAGGTCGGTGAGCGTCTGGCCTGGCTGGCCCTGGCCAACGACTACGGCCTGAAGGGCTTCGAGCCCAATGCTCCGATCTACGAATCGATGACCGTCGAGGGCAACCGGGCGCTGCTGACATTCCGTACGGGACACGGCACGCTGGCTCCGCTGGGCGATGAACTGTCGGGCTTCGAGGTGGCCGGTTCCGACCGCGTCTTCCACCCGGCCAAGGCCAAAATCGAACAGGGCAAGGGCCGACTGATCGTCTGGAGTGACGAAGTGGCCGTACCGACTGCCGTGCGCTACGCCTTCCGCAACTACGCCGAGGCATCGCTCTTCAACACCTTCGGTATCCCGGCTCCGTCGTTCCGTACCGACGACTGGGAGCTGCCCGTCCAATAAGACATTCACCACATCAAGAAGGCCCCTGCCACGGAGATTCCGGGCAGGGGCCTTCATTTTCGAGAATCGATCGGTCAGAGCAGCGACTCGAGGATCTGCACGGCATTGAGTGCCGCACCCTTCTTGATCTGATCGCTCACACACCAGAACGTCAGACCGTTGTCACACGTCAGGTCCCGACGGATACGTCCCACGCAGACGGGATCCTTCCCGGCAATGAACAGCGGCATCGGATAGACCTTGTTGGCCGGATCGTCCATCAGCACCACACCGGGAGCCTCGGCAAAGGCTGCACGGGCCTCCTCGACCGACACCGGACGCTCAGTCTCGAGCCAGATGCTCTCCGAATGGGCCCGCATAACCGGCACACGCACGCACGTGGCCGAAACCCGGATGTCCGAGTGCATGATCTTGCGCGTCTCGTTGAACATCTTCATCTCCTCCTTCGTATAGTCGTTTTCGGTGAAGACATCGATATGCGGAATGACGTTATAAGCGAGCTGGAAGGCGAATTTCTCGACGGTCGGCTCCTTGCCGGCGGCCAGTTCGGCATACTGATTGACCAGTTCGGTCATGGCCGAAGCGCCGGCACCGCTGGCCGACTGATAGGTCGAGACGTGCACGCGGCGGATGTGCGAGAGCTTCTCGATGGCATTCAGCGCCACGACCATCTGGATCGTCGTGCAGTTCGGGTTGGCGATGATCCGGCGCGGAGCGTTCTTCGCATCCTCGGGGTTAACCTCCGGGACCACCAGCGGCACGTCGGCATCCATGCGGAAGGCGCTCGAATTGTCGATCATCACGGCACCGTATTTCGTGATCGTCTCGGCGAATTCACGCGACGTGCCGGCTCCGGCCGACGTCAGGGCGTAATCCACCCCGCGGAAATCGTCGTTGTGTTGCAGCAACTTGACCGTCAGATCCTTGCCTCGAAAACGATAGGTTCGTCCGGCACTCCGTTCGGAGCCGAACAGCAGCAATTCGTCGATCTTCAGATCGCGCTCTTCGAGAATTTTCAGGAACTCCTGTCCCACGGCGCCACTGGCGCCCACAATGGCAATTTTCATCTTCGTCAACTTTTTTACCGGCTTGAGCGTCAAGCCTTGCGGACAAAAATAGTAAAAATTTTTAAGAAATCAAGCTCCCGGAAGGTAAAATCGGAATCCCGGTTCGGCATCCCGGTTCGGCATCCCGGTTCGCTTCCCTTGCCCCTTCGTTCGCCCCCGGTTCGGTTCTCCAATCCAGCCCCCGGTTCGGTTCTCCAATCCCAGCCCCCGGTTCGACCCCGGTCAGTCGAAGAACTCTTCGTCGTCGCTCTCCTCGGGTCCGATGGCATCCATCTCGTCCTCGCAGTCGTAATGAGGCATCATCGCCGGGCGCACAAACTGATCCGTACGACTGACACCCAGACGTCCGTCGTCGTAGACGCGCTTGAGGAACTCGCCCACGATCGGCAGGGCCGCCACGCTGCCCTCGCCGCCCGAGATGAAATGCACGGACTGATCCTCACCGCCGACCCATGCGCCGGCCACCAGTTTCGGCGCCACGCACATGAACCACGCATCGCGGTTCTTGTTCGACGTACCGGTCTTGCCGCCGATCTCCATGTCCGTCAGGCCGAACTGCCACTTCAGACGCCCGGCCGTACCGGCATTGACCACCCCTTCGAGCATTGTCAGCATCGTATAGGCCGTGCGTTCGCTGATAGCATCCTGCGACTGCGGGATGAACGAAGCGATCAGATTGCCCTGCCGGTCCTCGATGCGCGTGACGAAGATCGGGTCCGTATGCACGCCCTCGTTGGCAAACGTGGAGAAGGCGCTGACCATCTCGTAGACGTTCGATTCCGAAGTGCCGAGACACAGCGCCGGCACCGGATCGATAAAGCTGCGGATACCCATGTTGTGGATGAAGTCCGCCACGGCTTCGGGCTGTTTGGCCTGTTTCATGATCCAGGCCGAATAGTTGTTGCGGCTGCGGGCCAGGCCCCAGCGCAGCGGATGCAGCACACCGTCGTACTCGACCTTGCCGGCCTCCTTGGGCGACCAGGCCGTGCCGTTGGCCGTCTCGATGGTCGTCGGCAGGTTCGGGACCATCGTGCAGGGGGTGAATCCCAGGTGGTCGATGGCAAACGTATAGACGAACGGCTTGATCGTCGAACCGATCTGACGCTTGCCCTGCTTGGCCATGTCGTACTTGAAGTAGCGGAAGTTCGGTCCGCCGACGTAGGCCTTGACATATCCCGTGCGGGGATCCATCGCCACCATCGCCGCGCGCATGATGCGCTTGTGGTGGAGGATCGAATCGCGGGGCGTCATCACCGTGTCGCGTTCGCCCTTGTAGGTGAAGACCCGCATCGGGCAGGCCTTGTCGAACGAAGCCGTGATCTCGCGGTCGCTGAATCCGGCATTCTTCATCTCGCGGTAGCGGTCCGAATAGCGGATCGCCTGGCGCATGATCCGCTCACGCTCCTCGCGGTCCGTATCGAGGAAGAGCACCTTCGTGCGGCGGTACTGCGCATCCATCTTGGGCTGGATGACCGTCTCCATCTGTTTCTGCACGGCCTGTTCGGCGTAGGCCTGCATCGTCGAATTGATCGTCGTGTAGATCTTCAGACCGTCGCGGTAGATGTTGTAGGGCGTGCCGTCGGCCTTGCGGTTCTTGTGGCACCAGCCGTAGATCGGGTTTTCGTCATACTCCTTGACGGCCTGTTCGTAGTCCCACTCCGTATAGAACTGGCTGCGCTTCGGGCGGTCGGCATTCATCACCAGGCGCAGCATCTCGCGGAAATAGGTGGCCGTACCTTCGTTGTGGGAGATCGGGCGATAGTTCAGCACGATGGGCAGCGCCGCGATCGAATCGCGCTGATGGCGTGTCAGGGCTCCGGCCTCCTCCATGCGCGAGAGGACCAGATTGCGGCGAGCCAGGGCGTTGTCGGGGTTGCGCACCGGCGAGTAGCGCGTCGGAGCGTTCACCACGCCGACCAGCACCGCCGCCTCCTGCACGTTGAGTTCGTGGGGCTCCTTGTTGAAGAACGTATGGGCCGCCGACTTGATGCCGTAGGCATTCGAGCCGTACTCCACCGTATTGAGGTACATGGCGGCAATCTCCTCCTTCGTGTAGTTGTATTCGAGTTTGAGGGCCGTGATCCACTCCTTGAGTTTCGAGGTCACGAGCTTTGCCTTGCGGGCCACGCGGCTGCGGTTGCGGGCCGTATCGCGCGGGAAGAGGTTCTTGGCCAGCTGCTGGGTGATGGTCGAGCCGCCGCCCTGCGAGGTGTTCTGCAGCAGCACGGTCTTGATGGCCACACGCGCCAGCGAGGGGATGTCGATCCCCGAATGGCTGCGGAAACGGGCATCCTCCGTGGCGATGAGCGCCGCGACGATCGGCGGCACATCATGGCCGTCGAGCCGGATGTGGAGGGTCGAGTCGGCCGGATAGAGGTCGGCATACTGCACGTAGGAGCGGTTCTGCACGAAGAACGTGCCGATGACCTTGCCGTCCTCGGAGTAGACCTCCGTGGCCAGATTGCTGCGGGGGTTCTCCAGCTCCTCGAACGAGGGCAGCCGTCCGAAGACCCCGAGCGTGGTGAGCAGCAGCAGGATGCCCAGCAGCACGAAGGGGGTGAACGCCACGCCCCAGATCCATTTTATCGTCCTGGGACTGATCCCCGACTTGTTACGTTGTGCCATAAGACCGAATTTTGCAGCAAAGATACAAAATATTCCCTAAAACGGCAGACCGAGCGAGGCGCCGACCCATACTCCGCCGCTCGAGGGGTGATAACACGAGAGGGTGAAGGTCGACGTAGCGGAAGCGGGCTGTCGGAAGAGGTTGAAATCGAAGACCAGGTCGCCGCCTGCCGACCAGATCTGCCGCCACGTCAACGCGCCGCTGGCCGGGCGCCGGAACCGGGCCACGTCACCGCCGACGTTGAGCCGGATGCGCTTGAAGTAGATCACCGAGCCGATGCCTCCCTCGGGATACCACACCGGCAGCTGGTAGTTGATCTCGCCGGCCGAGTAGTTGTCCGAGACGATGTCGGCCGAGGAGAAGCCCCGCGGAATGAGGCGCGTCGACTTGTAGCTCAACGGGGAGTAGCCGCCCGGGAACTTGTAGCCGCCGACCGACGTCTGGTAGGTCGCCGCCACCGACAGCGAATGGTGAGCCGCCACACCCGGCAGATAGGTCTGGCCGTAGAAGAGGATCAGATCGCTGAAGTAGCGGTTCGAGGGGTTGAACGTGTAGCTGGCCGAGAGGGTGTATCCCCAGCGCGGGGCGAAATCGCGATGGGCCATGCGCACCTGATCGGTGAACCCGACGCCGAAGGCGATGCGCTGCAGTCCCTTGCGGAAACCGACATGCTGGATGTTGGTGATTCCGCCATTGCTGCCCCACTCGATCTTGCCCAGATCGGCCACCATGCCGTTCGAGTAGTTCCATCCGGCCGAGACGGAGAACTGCCGCGTGTGGTAACCGCGCTGCAGGTAGACGGGCAGCGTGGCCGTCAGCCCCACGGAGTAGTACTTGTCGGGGGCCGGACGCGACTGATATTCGTATTTTCCGGTCTGGGCGTTGTACTGCCCGAGCGAGTAGAAGAGCTGGTTGCCGCCGTACGAGGCGTCCAGATCGAAGCGTACGCCCAGTCCGAAGTAGCGAATGCCGAGGTTGAAGAGCGAACCTTCGTGACGGTTCCAGCCGTAGGAGGCGTAGGCCTCGGTGTTCGAGAGCAGGTTCTGCGAGATGACCGTCACGCCGGCATTCAGGTCGATCGACTGCTCCTCGACCAGCGCAAAGGGATTGAAAGCCAGCGGCATCCAGCTGTGGACATTGACCAGATTGGGCACCTTGCGGTAACGCCGGGCCCGGAAGTCATCGCTCTGAAGCGTCGAATCCGCCGTCGTAAAGCGCACCGTATCGAGATTGACCACCTCCCAGCGCCGTCGCGGCGGATTGACCCGATTGACGGGCAGCCGCGAGGCCGCAACGGGAATCAGCGCACTGTCGGCCGACTGTTCAGCCAGGCGGTAACCCCGGCGGTCGTAGGTCGTCAACAGCACGCGGTCGCCCGCCGGCGAGGGATCGAACGACCCGTAGGTCGAGGTCGTGATCCGGTATTCGCGGCCGCGCAGCAGGTCGTAACAGTGGGCTTCGTCCTTGCCCGAGGCGATCGAGCCGTAGTAGAGGCGTCCGCCACCGGCCCGCAGGTCCGACAGCGTGATATAGGCCCCCCGGGTCACGGAGTGGAGCCCTTCGGCGTCGATACGTCCAAGCCACATACCGCTGTTGTCGGTCACCAGCACGTACCACGCCCGCGTAAGATCGTCCCACGCCAGCCCGTGCAGTTCCGTGCGTCCGGGCACCGTGAAGCGCTGCTCCTCGCCGCCGTCCGCCCGCACGACCACCATATAACGCCCGTCCGGAGCATATTCGACCCAGCCCATGGCCTCGGGTGTCGAGGTCGGATAGAGCACTCGCCGGGCCGGGCCCACCGTGCGCGGACGCCCGTCGGCAAGGTTCATGTAGCAGAGCTGCGAGTTGACCCGCTGTTCGTAGAGGGCCGAACGGCGGTATTCGGTCCACCAGACGCGTCCGTTGCCGAGCGACGGGCGCGTCGAGATCAGCCCCGTCGAGGCGATCGTCCGCTCGCGGCCCGTGCGGCGGTCCACCACCACGAAACGCGACACGCGCGCCAGGTCGGTCTTCACCGCCAGAATGGCCGTATCGCCCAGCGCCAGCGGCCATTCATACTCCGTATGGTTGCGTGCCGGGAGGTCGACCAGCGGTCGGGCGCTGTTCCGTTCGGCGGGCAGCGAATCCCAGAATCGCTCCAACTCGTCGAACGTCTCGCGGAAGAGTTTGCTGACATTCGTGTCGTAATACTTCTCCAGCGCCACCCGCGTGGTGGCCAGCACATAGGGATTGCGCGAACCGTACCACGTCACACGGTCCCAGATGTTCTCGCCGTAGCGCTCCCAGGCGTACGAACAGATCTGATAGCCCAGTTCGTAGTGGTCGGGGATATAGTCGCGGTAGGAGCCGCAGAACCAGCGGTCGATGTTGCGATGATCACGTCCGACACTCCCCATGGCACGGTAGGCCATCGAGAAGGAGGGCTGCAGACCGCGTCCGAACGACGACATCATCGTCTCCGACATCACCGCATCGCCCTCCATGGCCCAGATCGGCATGCACAGCAGGCCGATGGTCGAGCCCTGCTGACCGAGCAGATAGCTCAACACGCGGATCACCCCCCGATCGAGGTTGTTGTACTGTACGGCATGGCGGTATTCGTGGGCCACAAGCTGCTTGCACCACGGCATCGAATAACCGTCGATGGCCGGCGAGGTGAGGAATTCGACTCGTTTCGGGAGGTACATGACCAGACCGTTCGACTGGAAATTCTCGGGGTGCATGACAAACGGGATGCGCATCGGACCATGGCGGAACCCATAGGCGATGTCGGGCTGCACGGTGCGGATGTAGAAGAGCGTGCGCCGGGCCAGCTCCGAGACCGTGTCGGGGTAGATCATCCGCACGTCGGGCGTACGGATCGTCGACCACTTCAACGGAGGATCCGAGCCCCACGTGTAATACTGGGCCCGGGCCCGCCCGACGCCGAAAAGCAGCGCCGCAAGCAGCACGAAGAACAGCAACGGCCGGCGCACGTCAGGAGCCGGCTTTTTTGCAGCGGTAACCGCTGCGGGTGAGCAGTTCGACGACCCGGTCGCGGTGGTCGCCCTGGATGATGATCTCGCCCTGCTTGGCCGCGCCGCCGACGCCGCAACGCGTCTTGAGCAGCCGCGCCAGCGCCAGCAGATCCTCGTCGCGTCCCACGAAGCCCCGTATCAGCGTGACGACCTTGCCGCCGCGCTGCTTGCGGTCGAGCCACACGCGCAGATCCTGCTGCTGCGGCGGAAGGGTCTCCGCTTCGGGCTCCTCGGCGGTTTCATATTTGAAATCGGGATTGGTCGAGTAGACCATCCCCAGGCGGGATTTCCAATCGTTGTCTGCCATAAATCGTGTTCGGAAGGTGGAAATAAAACGCCGAAACAGTCGCTTTATTTTGCGCAAAAATACGAAATTATTTATCTTTGTATACGTATGGCCAGGAAGTTCCCCCAAAAACCGCGCAAAACCGAGGTCTTTGCGCATCCGAAACGGCTCGAGGAGCTGCCAAAGCCCCTGCCCGCCAACCCCGATCAACGACTCGTCAGGGTCTACGTCGAGGGGTATGAGGACGTGGCCTTCTGGCGCGGGATCTTCGACCATTTCCAGAACCCCTACCTGCGGTTCGAGATCTCGGTGCCGGACCGCGGCGACCTGCCCAAGGGCAAGAAGGTCCTGCTGGGGATGATCCCCCAGTCGTCCGAGGAGATGATCCTCTGCGTCGATTCGGACTTCGACTACCTCTTCGCCGGACGCACCGAACAGTCACGCCAGGTGGCCGACGCCCGATTCATGTTCCACACCTACGCCTACGCCACCGAAAACTACCTCTGTTACGCCCCCTCGCTGCACAACGTCTGCGTCAAGGCCACCAAGAACGATACGCGGATCTTCGACTTCGTACGCTTCATGCACGAATATTCGTGCATCATCTACCCGCTCTTTCTCTGGTACGCCTTTTCGGCACAGCTCTCTTCGGAGAATGTCTTCCCGCTCGTCGACTTCAAGGCCTCGGTACGGCTGGGCTACCTCGAACTCGAGGACAACGGCCAGCGCACCCTCGAATGGCTCCGCCGCAACGTCGCCAAACGCGAAGAGCTGCTCCGCCGCCGCAATCCGAAGATGATCGAACCGATGAAGGAGTTCGAGTTGCAGCTGCAGCAGCGCGGCGTGAAGCCCGAGAACACCTATCTCTTCATGCATGGCCACACGCTGATGGACAACGTGGTGATGGTGCTGCTGAACACCGTCTGCGAGAAGCTGCGCGACCTGTCGATCGCCCGCATCACAGCCTCCCAGAAGCAGGGCGTGGCGCTGAAAAACGAGATGTCGAACTATACGAATTCGCTGCGGTCGATCCGCGACGTGCTGCTCGACAACGAAAACTACACGAAGTGTCCGCTCTACAAGAGCCTCCAGCGCGACATCGAGCGCTACATCGCCCGCACGATCTGGAACATGAAACGCAACGGCGAGATTCAGGAACGCTCCGTGGTAGGCATTCTCCACCGCCTGCGCCAGGGGGTCTTCTGAGCAGCCCGGGAAACCCCGGTTCAGATACAGCCGGGACGAGAGATGGGCGATCCGGCCCCCGCTTCCGATCGCAGTCCACAAAAAAAGAGAGCCGCAAAGCTCTCTTTTTCATTCCGGAACCGCCCGCAGAAAGGGCTTCGGAGCCGGATTACCGACTCTTCCGGATCCATTCAAGAACGGCTCTTCCGCCCCTGGCGCCACGAAATTACGGTCGCACCGCCGCTGCAACCGATTTGCAAGCCTCACGGCTTCGGGATCAATACTGCCCCTGCTTCTTGCGGACGATGCGCACGGTCGACTGCGTGGCCTGGCGGATGAAGACCTGCGGTCCCCGGGCGTAACGACGCCACAGATCATCCGTATAACCGCGGATGGTCAACAGCTCCATGTCGCGCGCGGTCATCACGTCGAAACCCGATTCGCGCAGCGCCCGGACCACCTCGTCGATGTGCCACGAGTTGTCGATGCACAGACTCAGGTTCACGGCCGAGTTGTGGATCAGATTGGTCTTGATGCGGAAGCGCTCCAGCAGCGAGAAGATCGTCGCGAACTTCTCCTCCAGCACGAACGAAAAGTCCCGCGAACGGATCGTCAGCAGCACCTGATCCTTCTTCAGGATGAGGATCGGCACGTCGACCGGCGCCGACATGCCGCGGATCACCGTTCCCGGCTTGCGCTTGTCGCCGAACGGCCGCACGTAGAGCGGTATATTCTTGTTCTGCAGCGGTTTGATGGTCTTCGGATGGATGATCTGCGCACCGCTGTAGGCCAGTTCGATCGTATCGAGATAGTTCAGTTCGGCGATCTGCACGGCATCGGGGAAGATCTTCGGGTCGGCATTCAGCACGCCGTCGACATCCTTCCACACCGACATCGATTCGGCATCGAGGATATTGGCCGCCACGGCCGCCGAGTAGTCCGAGCCTTCGCGGCCGAGCGTGGTGGTCGTACCGTCGGGCGCACCGCCGATGAAGCCCTGTCCGATGAAGATCGTCTCCGGCCCCCCGGCCACGGCCGCACGCAACAGCGGCGCCGAAGCCTCGATGTCGACGCCGGCATCCTTGTGGCGCTGCTCCGTAACGAAGCAGCGGCGCATGTCGATCCAGCGGTTCGGAACGCCGGCATAGTTCAGATACTCGGAAATGATCGTCGTCGAGACCAGCTCGCCGTAGGCCACGATCGTATCGTACCACAGTTCGGCATCCTCCGGACGGTAAACAGTCTGCGTGGCGACACGCTCCAGTTCGTCGAAGAGCGTATCGACACGCTCCAGACGCTTGGGCTCGTGCCACAGATCGTCGATGATCTCCGCATGGTACTGCCGCAGTTGGGCGATGTGTTCGAGCGACTGTTCGCTGTCGCCCTTCTGGAGCCCCTCGAAGACCTTCTCCAGGGCATTGGTCGTCTTGCCCATGGCCGAGACGATGATGAAAAGATGCTGTTCGTCGTCGATGATGCGGCGCAGGTTTCTCACCCCGTCGGCATTCCGCACCGACGCGCCTCCGAATTTGTAGACCTTCATATTTTTCCGTTTAACCTAACCTTCTCGAATGGTCCGTAGCGGGACGCCGTCCGTGCGACGTCCCGTACGGGTTCGTTTCAAAAATCCCTACTTCGTGACCGGGCGATACGGCACGCCGATGTTCTGGAAGAGGAATGCATACATGTCGGCCGCCTCGTCGATACGCTTCGAGGTGGGTTTGCCGGCGCCGTGGCCGGCCTTCGACTCGATGCGGATCAGCACCGGAGCCTCGCCCGCCTGGGCATGCTGCAACGCGGCGGCGAACTTGAACGAATGGGCCGGAACGACCCGGTCGTCGTGGTCGGCCGTCATCACCAGCGTGGCGGGATACTTCACCCCTTCGCGGATGTTGTGCAGCGGCGAGTACTTATATATATAGGGGAACTGTTCGGCGTTGTCCGACGAACCGTACTCGACGGCCCATCCCCAGCCGATCGTGAACTTGTGGTAGCGCAGCATGTCCAGCACGCCCACCTGCGGCAGGCACACCGCAAAGAGATCCGGGCGTTGCACCTCGCATGCGCCGACCAGCAGTCCGCCGTTCGAGGCGCCGTTGATGGCCAGCCGCTCCTTCGAGGTGTATTTCCGGGCGATGAGGTACTCGGCCGCCGCGATGAAGTCGTCGAAGACGTTCTGCTTGTTCTCCAACATGCCGGCCTTGTGCCAGGCCTCGCCGTACTCCAGACCGCCGCGCAGGTTGGCCACACAGTAGATGCCGCCCTGCTCGACGAACATCAGGGCCGAGGGGTTGAAGCCCGGCGTGATGTTGATCTGGAAACCGCCGTAACCATAGAGCAGACAGGGGTTCTTGCCGTCGAGCTTCAGGTCCTTGCGCCGGGTGATGAACATCGGCACCTGCGTACCGTCCTTCGAGGGGTAGAAGACCTGCTCGGTGACGTAGAGCGAGGGATCGAAAGCCACCTCGGGGGCCTTGTAGAGGGTCGTTTCGCCCGAAGCGATGTCATAGCGGTAGATCGTCGACGGTGACGTATAGTTGGCCAGGGCGTAGTAGATCACCGAATCCTCCTTGCCGCCGTCGAAGCCGCCCACCGTACCGATGGCCGGAAGTTCGACCTCGCGGACCAGCTTGCCCTCATAGTCGTACTGCGAGATGCGGTTCTGGGCATCCTGCAGGTAGGTGGCGAAGAGGTAGCCGCCGGCCGTCGTGACCCCTTCGAGCAGGTTCTTTTCGTGCTCGGGAATGACCGTTTCGATCTTCGAGGGGTCGGTGAGCGAGATACGGCACAGGGCATAGTTCGAAGCCCCGTCGTTGGTCATGTAATAGAGCTGGTCATCCCGGCAGTCGATAAAGCGGTAGTCGTTGGCAAAGCCCGGAAGCAGCGTGCGGAACTTCGTCTCCGAGACCCGGCGGTAGAGGATCTCCGCACCGGAGGTACCCTCCGAACCCGAAACGAAGAGCCACTGCCCGTCGTCCGAGGGCCACGCCGCGAAGTAACGCAGCGGATGGTCCTTGTCCTCGTAGATGAGACGGTCGGCCGACTGCGGCGTGCCGAGCGTGTGGTAGTAGACCTTCTGGAACTGGTTCTGCGACGAATAGACGCCCTGCTTCGGGGCATCATAGGCGCTGTAGTAGAAGCCCTTCGAGTCGGGGGCCCACACCGCGCCCGAGAACTTCACCCACTCGATGCAATCGTCGGTCAGCTGCCCGGTGGCGGTATCCATCACGCGGATCTCGACCCAGTCCGAGCCCGATGCCGCGGCGGCATAGGCGAAGTAGCGTCCGTCCTTCGAGAAGGACATCGTGGCCAGCGCCACCGTCCCGTCCTCCGAGAGCGTGTTGGGGTCGAGGAAGACTTCACCCGCCTGGCCGGGTTCGGCCGTGCGGTAGATCACCGCCTGGTTCTGCAGACCGTCGTTGTAGCTGTAATACCACCAGTCGCCGTGTTTGGCCGGGGCACCCTCCTTCGGGTAGTTCCACAGCTCGGTGAGGCGTTCGCGGATGGCGCCGCGGAAGGGAATCTGCTCCAGATAGGCGTTCGTCACGGCATTCTCGGCAGCCACCCACGCGGCCGTCTCCGCCGAATTGTCATCTTCGAGCCAGCGGTAGGGATCCGGCACCTCGGTGCCGAAATAGTTGTCCACCACCTCGCCGCGGGCCGTTTCGGGGTAGGGATCGTGTTTTATCTGTTTCATGCTATTGCAACCCGTGGTCGCCAGAGCCGCCGCGCCAGCCAGCACGGCCGCCTTACAAAAGGAACCTGTCATAAATCGGAACGTTTGGGTGATATTGGGACAAAGTTATGAAAAATTCGATATTTTCCATAAATTTGCCCTTCGGAAAAATACCGAATCAGATGACAGACAACCATAACGAACTCCAGACACGCATCGAACAGGCGTGGGAGAACCGCGAACTGCTCCACGACGAGAGCTACCGACAGACGATCCGCCAGGTGATCGACCTCATCGACCGCGGCCTGCTGCGCACCGCCCAGCCCGTTGCCGAGGGCAGCGAAGAGTGGCAGGTCAACGAATGGGTCAAGAAGGCCGTGCTGCTCTACTTCCCGATCCAGCCCATGCGCAAGATGCAGGCCGGCGAACTGGAGTGGTTCGACAAGATGGAGCTCAAGCACGACTACGAACAGCTGGGCGTGCGCGTCGTGCCCCACGCCGTGGCCCGCTACGGCGCCTACATCGCTCCGGGGGCCATCCTGATGCCCTCGTACGTCAACATCGGCGCCTACGTCGACACGGGCACGATGGTCGACACGTGGGCCACGGTCGGTTCGTGCGCCCAGATCGGACGCCACGTCCACCTGTCGGGCGGCGTCGGCATCGGCGGCGTGCTCGAACCCGTGCAGGCCGCTCCGGTCATCATCGAGGACAACTGCTTCATCGGTTCGCGCTCGATCGTCGTCGAGGGGGCCCACGTCTGCCGCGAAGCCGTCCTGGGCTCGAACACCGTCATCACCGGCTCGACCCACATCATCGACGTCACCGGCCCGGAGCCCGTCACCTACAAGGGCTATGTTCCGGCCCGTTCGGTGGTCGTTCCCGGCAGCTACCGCAAGCAGTTCCCGGCCGGCGAGTACAGCGTCTCGTGTGCCCTGATCATCGGCCGCCGCAAGGAGTCCACCGACAAGAAAACCTCGCTGAACGACGCGCTGCGCGACTTCGGCGTCTCGATCTGACCCCGCCGAACCATCCCGTGCCATGATCCACCATATCGACACCACCACGTCGACCAACGACGACGCCCGCGACCCGCAATACCGTCACGGCGACATCGTCTGGGCCGAACACCAGACCGCCGGCCGCGGACAGCGCGGCCACCAATGGATCAGCCCCGAAGGCGAGAATCTGACCTTCACGATGGTCGTCGAGCCTCGTTTCCTGCCCGTCGGCCAGCAATTCCTGCTCTGCGAGGCGATGTCGGCGGCCCTGACCGACACCTTTGCCTCCTTCGGAATCGAGACCCGCATCAAGTGGACCAACGACATCTACGCCGGTGACCGCAAACTCGTGGGCGTGCTGATCGAACACAACTATTCGGGTGCCAACCTCTCGCGCTCGCTGCTCGGGATCGGAATCAACGTCAACCAGACGGCGTTCGACCCCTCGCTGCCGAACCCCGTCTCGATGGCACAGCTCACCGGCCGCCGTTACGACCGCCGCGAAGTGCTCGAAACCTTCGAACGGTGCATGCTCGCCCGTTACGAAGAGCTCGAACACGGCGATCGCGAAACGCTCCAGCGCATCTATCGCGAGCGGATGTATGCCCTGGGCCAGATGCGCCCGTTCCGACGTCCGGACGGTACGCTCCTCCACGGCGCCATCGAGGGCGTGCGACCTTCGGGCGAATTGATCCTGCGTCACGACGACGGTTCGCACGGCGAATACCTCTTCAAGGAGATCGAATTTGTTCTGCCGCATCAGCCCGGCTTCGAATAACCGAAACCGCCCCCCGACCAACCCCTCAGACCCCCATCCCATACGGCCGGTTTTTTCGTCCCCTTTTGTGTGAATTTTATAACAAAATCTCTTGCTGTTACAAAAATAACAGTTATATTTGCATTGGAAAACCCCTGTTTCACGAACAAAAAAGCAAAATACGATGAATGTACCTGCAAATCTGAAATACTCGAACGACCACGAGTGGTGCCGCATCGAGGGTGACGTTGCCGTTATCGGCATCACCGACTTTGCCCAGAGCCAGCTGGGTGACATCGTCTTCGTCGACGTTCCGACGGTGGGCGAAACCCTGGCCGCCGGCGAAGTCTTCGGCTCGATCGAGGCCGTGAAGACCGTCAGCGACGCCTTCCTGCCCGTCGGCGGTGAAGTCCTCGAATTCAATGCCGCCGTCGACGCCGACCCCTCGATCGTCAACAAGGATGCCTACGGCGAAGGCTGGCTGGTCAAGGTCCGCATGTCCAACCCGGCCGAATACGACTCGCTGCTGAGCCCGGCCGACTACGAGAAACTCATCGGCTAAAACCGGAATCGAGTTCCAATGGGGGCGGAGACATCCGCTACCGGGATACATACACGCCGGATCGATACGTCGGGGTCAAGAGAGCCCCGTACACCGTCCGAAATCAACGACGGAGTCTGCCGGTGCTTGTGAAAGAGAATGGGAGAATTTACGTATCCCGGGAATACGTCGACCTTGCAATCCGCAGATGTGTTCGATGCAAAAATGGTGCGGATAAGGCACACGGCTCGAAGCGCGAATGACCAACCCGTGCGTGAAAAACGAGTGGGAGAACGGCCCGTGAGAGAGACGAGTGGATGAATGTGGATGGAAAAGTGAAAAGTGGAAGGATGAATGCGTGCAGAGTGAAGGCCGAAAAAAGGGAAAGAATGTGCCGGGAGCATGAAAGAACGAGCATGTAAGACGAGTGATTGACAGTCGGGCCCGTCGCCGGCGGGTGACTCCGACCCCCAATAACAGATCGATCAACCCATTCAAAACCAGTACAGCCATGACAAAAGTTACCGTCGTCGGTGCAGGAGCCGTAGGTGCAACCTGCGCAAATGTGATGGCTTGCCGCGAAGTGGCAAGCGAGGTGGTTCTCGTCGACATCAAGGAGGGGCTCTCCGAGGGTAAGATGCTGGACATGTTCCAGACCTCCACGCTGATGGATTTCGACACGAAACTCGTCGGCGCTACCAACGACTACAAGAAAACCGCCAACTCGGATGTCGTGGTCATCACGTCGGGAATCCCCCGCAAACCGGGAATGACCCGCGAAGAGTTGATCGGGACCAATGCCAACATCATGAAGGGCGTCATCGGAAACGTCATCCGATACTCGCCCCGCGCCATCATCATCGTGGTCGCCAACCCGATGGATACACTCACCTATCTGGCACTGAAAGCCTCGGGGCTGCCCAAGAACCGCATCATCGGCATGGGCGGCGCCCTCGATTCGGCCCGCTTCAAATGCTATCTGGCCAAGGCTACCGGCGCCAACATCAACAACATCGACGGCATGGTCATCGGCGGTCACGGTGATACGACGATGATTCCGCTGCTGTCGAAAGCTTCGATCAACGGGGTTCCCGTGACGCAGTTCGCCTCGAAACGGAAACTCCAGGAGGCCGTCCAGCAGACCATGGTCGGCGGCGCCACGCTGACCAAACTCATCGGTACGTCGGCCTGGTATGCCCCGGGCGCTGCCGCTTCGATGATGGTCGAGGCCATTCTCCACGACCAGAAGAAGCTGATCCCCTGCTCGTGCTACCTCGAGGGCGAATACGGCGAATCGGACCTCTGCATCGGCGTACCGGCAATCATCGGCCGCAAGGGCATCGAGAAGATCGTCGAAGTGGAACTCACCCCGGAGGAGGCCGCGAAGTTCGCCGCTTCGGCCGAAGCCGTCCACAAGACCAACCGCGTGTTGCACGAGATCAACGCCTTGTAACAGGGCCGACAACGGCAAGGGGGGGGGCTAAACGACACCGGGTTGGGAAAAGGGACCGTGAACGCTCCCCCAATGCCGCCGGATAATGCCGCTGCGGTGCGACCAAACGGGCACATCAAAGACCGCCCGGCATACTAAAACAGACATCCACCCGATAGAACAACAGCAACAAGGCACGCCTGACACAATCGACCGGGACAACCCCACAAAAAAGGCTCCGACCAGAGGTCGGAGCCTTTTTTGTGCAGGACGGAATTGGGCCGATGGTCAGAAGCTGATCTTCGCCCCCACGAACCAGCTGCGCGGCAGCGACGGACCGTAAATATACCCCGAATCGCGCTCCACGCCACGATCGAAATCACGCTGGTAGGCGTTGAAGAGATTCTGCACGCCGGCATGGAGTTGCAGCGTGATCTCCCGGTAGATGCGCCAGTCGTAGGCCACGCGGAGGTTCACGTCACAGAAGGCCGGCGTCGTGACCGCCACATCGCGCGCAACCCCCGAACCGGCCAGGTGCTGGACGAGCATTTCGCCCGTGCAGGTTCCGCTCACGTCGGCCGTCAGCCGGCGCCAGGGCTTGAACGAAGCCGTGAAGTAACCGTAGAGATCCGGCGTGCGGAACATCCGCCGCACGGGCGGCACCTCGGGATCCTCGCTCCACGCCTCGGGCTTGGTGTAACGGCTGCGTTGCCAGGTCATGCCCGCCTGCAGTTCGAACCAGCGCGTAAAGACGGCACGCCCCTCGACGTTGACACCGGCCACCGTGGCCCCCGAACCGTTGTAACGCTCCTGCAACCGGTCCTCGCCCTCCGCATTGGGAAGGTCACGCAGCGCAAAGACATCCACCAGACGCGTATAGAACCCCTCAACGAGCAGATTGGTTCGCACCTGTCCGAAGTCGCGGTAGAGATCGGCCGAGAGGCTCACGCTGTGCGAACGCTCCTCGCGCAGATCGTCGGCCAGGCGGATGCGGCGCCGTTCACCGCCGACGATGGCCACGTGCAGATCCTCGTCGAAGGCCTGCGGAGCCCGATACCCGGCGGCGTAGCTCACCCGCAGATTCACCGCCTTCGTGGGGTTGAAACGCACGTTGACCCGCGGGCTGAAGATCACGCGATCGACCAGATTGTGTCGGTCCAGACGCCCGCCCAGCAGCAGCGACCACCGGGCCGTCTTCCATTCATTTTGCAGATAACCGCCCACCACGTGCACCTGCTGCAGGGTGTTGATGTCGTAACCGATCGAACGGTCGTGCAGATCGTCGAAGCTGTACTCAACCCCAAGCGTCAGCTCCGCCGGCATGAACCACAACCGCTCGAAGGCATGGATGTACTGTGCCCCGGCCGCCACGACCAGATCGCGCGTCGTGCCGTAGGCCAGCGAATCCTGCCGGCTGCCGTAGTAGCTCTTGCGCGCCGTGTTCTGGAACGAGGCATAGGCGTTGAAGCGGTCGCTGCGGTCGGGCGTCGAGAAGTCGAACGAAAGGCTCCCGCCATCGATCGTATGGTCGGCCTGTTCGGCGATCATGGCCTCGTGGGGCGGCTGCCCGAGGCGGTCACCACCCCGGCGGTACTCGTTCAGATGATGGTACTGGGCCGTGAGGCGCGAATAGGCCCCCGTACGCAGGTGGGAACGCATGCCCAGCGAACGGCTGTCGAGCAGCGGCAGTTCGGTGAAACCGTCGCCGTTGTGGTCGTAGCCCGAACGGTGGCGGCTCTGGCCGTAGATCCCCAGGGCAGCCCGTCCGCTTTCGGAGACGATCGAAGCGTTGAGCATCGTGGTGTTGTCGTAGGAGTTGCTGCCGCCGAGCGAGAGCAGCGAATGCGAAAACTGCGCCGAACTGCGCGTCGGTTCGCGGGTGATGACGTTGATCGTTCCGCCGATGGCCGACGATCCGTAGAGGGCCGAACCGCCGCCACGCAGCACCTCGACCCGTTCGATCATGTTCGCGGGGATCTGTTCCAGCCCGTAGACGCCCGTCAGCGAAGAGAAAACGGGATGCGAATCGATCAGAATCTGCGAATAGTGGCCGTCGAGGCCGTTGATGCGGACCTGCGTGAAGCCGCAGTTCTGGCAGTCGTTCTCGACCCGCACACCGGGCTGGAACGACAGCCCCTGAGCCAGGCAGGCGGCATTCGAGCGTTCGAAAAGTCCCGCATCGAGGACACTCACCAAGGCCGGAGCCTCGCGCCGCAGCGTCGCCGAACGGCTCGCCGAGACAACCACCTCGTCCATCGAGATGCCGCTCTGTTCGACTTCAAAATTCAATTCACGGGTCGCACCGCGCGTCAGCGTGACGGAGGCCTGCTGCGAAGCGTAGCCCAGGGCCCGGACCTCGACACTCCAGCTTCCCTCGGGCAGATTCTTCAGGAAGTAGTGTCCCGAAGCAT
Organism: uncultured Alistipes sp.; assembly: GCA_944321185.1. Lineage (GTDB taxonomy): Bacteria > Bacteroidota > Bacteroidia > Bacteroidales > Rikenellaceae > Alistipes. The sequence continues at coordinate 42,971 of CALUKH010000010.1, forward strand.
CGGTCGTGGTTCCGTAGGTTGTGCCGACCAGCGAAACGGCGGCGTAGGCAATGTGTTCGCCGGTCGTGCGGTCGACAACGTGGCCGAAAAGGTTCGCATCGGTGACTTTCGGGGGTACTTCGGCGCCCTGCAGTACGCCGTAAGCGGTCAGGCACAGCACAAGCCATGCCCACAAAACAGGTTGTTTCATGATTAATCAAGTATTCGGATGGATGATTCCGGCCCGGCCGCGGACTGTGGCGACACGGGCCATTGGCATGTGGCGTTCCCCGGCTCACGCACAGGCAGGGAGCGTCTGCGGAACGACATCGGTTGTTCCGTCTATGGGTATGGAATCATCGCCGGGGAGGCGCCCGCAGCGAAAGAACCGTCGCGGGGCGGGCGCAGCTGCACCGTGTAGCCTCGGGCTGCAGCACGGCCAGCACTTCGGCCTGGAAACGAGGAGCCGGATGGCTCTCGGAAAGATAGGGGAAGAAATGGTAGTTGTCGATCGGACAATGCTCAACCACCTGGTGCCGGGCCCCGTTGTCGGGCAGCAGATCGCCGCAATGAGCCGCGAAGTGGGCATGATCCTCGAGATAGATATGCACCTTCTGTCCCGCCTGGGCCGCCAGCAGGACAATCAGCAGAAACGCTGCCACGAAACGTCGGGTTCGGAAGTGCATCTTCATCGGCAGCGAAGGTACGAAAAAAAAGGACCGCGGCAAGCGGTCCCAGCAAAAATACCTAATAATGAGTAGGTCGTATGTCTTGATCGGGTCTCTCCCCGTTTGGCTCGGCAGCCGGTTTATGCAGCAGTTCCGGACTTGATTCACCCCCGGGCTCGGCTCCGGCAGGTCTCTCGGTCCCCCCCCCTCCGGCTCTCCTCCGGCAGGCTTCCAGAATTCCGATTCGGCCCCGGGCTCGGTTCCGGCAGGTCCTCCCCCCTTCGGTTCCGGCAGGCTCCTCAGCCCCTACCCGGCTTCTCCGGCCCCTCGGCCCCTTCGGCCCCGGCGGGTCAGATCGAAATGTCGAGGATCTCGAAATGGATCGTCCCGGCCGGAACATTCACATCCACGCAATCCCCCTTGCGATGACCGAGCAGCGCCTTGGCAATCGGCGTACCGATGGCCAGTTTGCCTTCGCGCAGGTTGGCCTCGTGTTCGGCCACGATCGTATAGGTCACCTGTTTGTTGTTGTTGTTGTGATTCAGCAGCGTCACCTTGCTCAGGATCTGCACCTTGCTCTTGTCGAGCTTCGACTCGTCGATGACCCGCGCATTGGCGATCGTATCCTCGAGTTTGGCGATGCGCATCTCGAGCAGTCCCTGGGCCTCGCGCGCCGCATCGTATTCCGCGTTCTCCGAGAGGTCACCCTTGTCGCGGGCCTCCGCAATCGCTGCCGAGATGGCCGGGCGCTCGACGGAACGCATGTGATCGAGTTCGTCCTTGAGTTTCTTGTAACCCTCGGCGGTCAGATAAATAGTCTCTTTTGCCATAATTGAAAATTCTCCAGGGTTCTCCGGTCGGTGGGAAGACCCCAAAAAATAAAACATAAAAAATAAGAATCCTGGCCCGTAAAGGCCAGAACCCCGATTCGTCGTATAGGCAAAGATAAGAAGGATAATCCATATTTCCAAATCTTTGCCGGCAAAACTTTTCCGGCGCCAGGGCTCCGCCCACCCCATCCCGGCCACCCCGGCAGAAGCCCGCACGACAACCGTTCCGATGGAAATCCAGACGCCGAATCTGTCCGCCGGAACTTTTCACACCCAACGCCCCGTTCCGGAAGGCCGCAAGGCAATAATTTTTTTTGCAAATCGTTAATTTATGCGTAACTTTGCGCGATAAAGCGCCGTAAAAGATTCTCAAATGAAGCAGACTTTCTCATACGCCCTTTGCGCCGTCGCCGCAGCGCTCTTCCTGAGCGGGTGTTCCGGCATGAATGCGCTCCTGAAAAGCGGGCAGCCCGAACAGATCTACAGCAAGGCGCTCGAATATTACGACATCGGCAAGTGGCAACGCGCCATCACCCTCTTCGAGGGTGTCGAACACTACTATCAGGGAACCTCGCGCGAAGACACCGTCTCCTTCTACAAGGCCCGCTGCCGCTTCAAGAACCGCGACTACGAAACCGCCTCCACCGAACTCGACGACTTCCGCCGCAAATTCGGCCGCAGCGCCTTCATCGAGGATGCCGAAGGCATGTATGCCCTCTGCTTCTTCTTCCTCTCGCCGGCCCCCTCGCGCGACCAGACCGTGACCGGGCAGGCCCTGATCGCCATCAACGAGTTCATCTCGCGATACCCCGAAAGCAGCCGCGTCGAGGAGTTCAAGAAGATCAACAACGAACTCACCGAACGCCTCCACGAAAAGGCCTATCTGAACGCCTACACCTATTACAAGATCGGACGTTACAAATCGGCCATCACCTCGCTCAAGAATGCCTTGAAGGAGTATCCCGAAAGCAAACACCGCGAGGAGATCATGTATCTGATCGTCGAGGCCAGCTACCGCTTCGCCAGCAACTCGATCGCCGACAAACAGACCGACCGCTATCTGGCCATGCTCGACTCGTACCTCTCGTTCAAGGAGGAGTTCCCCGAATCGAGTCATATCCGCGAACTCGACCGCATGGCCCAGCACGCCCGCGACTATCTCGATCGTAACAACAAGGACAACAACATATAAGATGGAAATCAAGAAGAACATTCCCAACAACACCATCACGCGCAAGTTGGTGGATCTGGACAAGGAGACCGGCAACGTCTACGAAAGCATCAACATCATCGCCCGCCGCGCCAATCAGATCGCTACCGAACTCAAGAACGAACTCAATCGCAAGCTGGCCGACTTCTCGTCGCCCTCGGACAACACCATGGAGGAGACCTTCGAGAACCGCGAGCAGATCGAGATCTCGCGCTACTACGAGCGTCTGCCCAAACCGACGATCATCGCCACCGAGGAGTTCCTCGACCACGAGCTGGTCTACAAGGAGGGCAAGGACGACACGTTCAAGGAGATCTAATCGCGCCCCGACGATGGCTTCCGAAAAGGCAGCGTACGCCGCATTGGCGGGACGCCACATCCTTCTGGGCATTACCGGCAGCATAGCGGCCTACAAGGCTGCCATGCTGTGTCGTTTATGGCGGACGGCAGGCGCCGAGGTCCAGGTGGTGATGACCCCGCTGGCCAAACAGTTCATCACCCCGCTGACGATGGCCACCCTCTCGAAGAACCCCATTCTGGTGGAGTTCTTCAACCCGGAGAACGGCGCCTGGAACTCGCATGTCTCGCTCGGCGAATGGGCCGACTGCTACGTGATTGCCCCCGCCACGGCCAATACGCTGGCCAAGATGGCGACGGGTGTGGCGGACAATCTGCTGCTGACGACCTATCTTTCGGCCCGCTGTCCGGTGGTTGTGGCTCCGGCCATGGACCTCGACATGTATGCCCACGAGGCCACGCAGCAGAATCTGCACACGCTGGCCCGTCGCGGCGTGCGGATCGTCGAGCCCGGCACGGGCGAACTGGCCAGCGGTCTGAGCGGCAAGGGCCGCATGGCCGAACCGGAGGAGATCGCGGCCTTCGTCAATGAGCTGCTCGACGGGGGCAGAAAGACACTCGCCGGGAAGAGGCTGATCGTCACGGCCGGTGCCACGATCGAGGCCATCGATCCCGTACGGTTCATCTCGAACCACTCGTCGGGCAAGATGGGCTACGCCATCGCCGGCGAACTGGCCGCACGCGGTGCCGAAGTCACCCTCATCTCGGGACGCACGGCGCTGCCCGTACCGCCGGGTGTCAAACGCGTGGATGTCCTCTCGGCCGACGAGATGTACGAAGCGACGGTGGGGGCATTCGATACGGCAGACGGAGCCGTCATGTGCGCCGCCGTGGCCGACTACACCCCCGAAAACGTTTCGCAGACCAAAATCAAGAAGGGCGACGGTGAGATGTACATCCGTCTGCGCCGCACGCGCGACATCGCCGCCGAACTGGGAGCCCGCAAGGGCAACCGCCTGTTGGTGGGATTCGCCCTGGAGACCGACGACGAGGAGGCTCATGCCCAGTCGAAACTCGAAAAGAAGAATTTCGACTTCATCGTGCTGAATTCGCTGCGGGATGCCGGAGCCGGATTCCGCGGCGACACGAACAAGGTGACACTCATCGACCGTGCGGGCAGCGAGGAGTTGCCGCTGATGTCGAAACGCGAGGTAGCCGCACGCATCGTCGACCGCATCGAGGGGCTGTTGACCCGCTAACGGACGATTCCCGCGATAGCCAATCACTGAACAATCAATTCCGAAAAGATATGTTGCGTCGTCTGTCGGTTGAAAATTACGCGCTGATCGACAAGCTCGAAATGGAGCTGGATCCGCACCTGAACATCATCACGGGTGAAACGGGCGCCGGCAAATCGATCCTGCTCGGAGCCCTGGGGCTGCTGCTCGGAGCCAAGAACGACGGAGCGGCCATGAAGGATGCCGCCCGCAACTGCACGGTGGAGGGGACATTCGACCTGACGGAGAGTGGTCTGGAGCCCTTCTTTGCGGAGAATGACCTCGATTACGCCCCGGAAACCACCCTCACGCGCATCATCACCCCGGCCGGCAAGAGCCGCGCCTTCGTCAACGACGTTCCGGTACAGCTGGCACAGCTGCGCGAACTGGGAACGCGCCTCATCGACATCCATTCGCAACATCAGAATCTGATCCTTTCGTCGGAGGAGTTCCGCACGTCGGCTCTCGATACGGTGGCCGGCAACGGCGAATTGTTGTCCCGCTACGCCGCGCAATACACCCGCATGTGCGAACAGCGCCGGCAGCTGGCTGCACTGCGCGAGGCTGCCGAACGGGGACGCCGCGACGAGGAGTGGCTCCGCTTCCAGACCGACGAACTGACGGCCGCCGCACTGCGCGAAGGCGAACAGGCCGAGATCGAGGAGGAGCTGGCCGTGCTGGAGCATGCCGAGAGCATCGGCCAGACGCTGACCGAGCTGCGCAACGCCCTTGACAACGATGAAACCGGCGTGCTCATGCAGTTGAAAAACGCCGAGAACAATCTCGCCCACCTGCGCGACCACTACCCCGCAGCCGGCGAATACGCCGACCGGCTGCATGCCGTGCTGGAGGAGCTGAAGGACATCGACGCTTCGGCGGCCGATGCTTCGGAGCGGATCGATGCCGACCCCGAACGGCTGGCCAAACTCTCGGGGCGTCTCGACCTGCTGATCGCTCTTCAACAGAAATACCACGCCGCAGACGAGGCTGAGTTGATCGCCCTGCGCGAAAAGAGTGCGGCCCAACTGGCGGCCATCGTCCACAGCGACGAGGAGATCGCCGCGGCGGAGAAGGCCCTCGAGGAGGCGACCGCAGCGGCCGAAGCGTTGGCCGACCGGCTGCACAAGGCCCGCGAAAAGGCCGCAGCAGGATTTGCACGGGAGATTCTGGCGACACTGGCCCGGCTGGGAATGGCCGAAACGGTATTCCAGGTGGCACTGACGCCCCGCACGGAGTTGGACCGCACGGGCCGCGATCAGGTGCAGTTCCTCTTCACGGCCAACGCCCGCATGACGCCGCAACCCGTCGAACGGATCGCCTCGGGAGGTGAGCTTTCGCGCGTGATGCTCGCTCTGAAGGCGCTGCTGGCCAAGCGGATGCAGCTGCCGACGATCATCTTCGACGAGATTGACACGGGCGTCTCGGGCCGCATTGCCGACGCCATGGGCGAGATCATCGAATCGCTGTCGACATCGATGCAGGTCGTGGACATCACCCACCTGCCGCAGGTCGCCTCGAAAGGCTCGACCCACTTCGTGGTCTACAAACACAACGGCCGCACGGAGATCGTCCGTCTGAGCGACGACGACCGCATTGCCGAAATTGCCAAGATGCTCTCCGGGGCACAGATCACCCAGGCAGCCGTGGCTCAGGCGCGGATTCTGCTGGGGAGGTGATCCGGGAGCCCGTCGGGTATGAACCATCAATCCCCGGGAGCCGCGGCTTTCCGGGGATTTTTCATAGACAGAGAGGGGCCGCGGATGGTTGCAACGCCCACTCCCCCATCCATTTCGAAAACCATGAACGATACGAACGAAAGGCTCGCCCGGGCCGCAGCCAATCAGCAACGGGCCCGAGAAATCATCCGCCAACTGCATGTGTACGAGGCCTGGCAGGCGGTCGGTGCAAGGACCGAAGTGGTCGGTTCGCTCCGCACGGGGCTGCTCATGAAGCACCTCGACATCGATCTGCACATCTATACGCCGGCCCCGCTGCGCGTGGAGGAGAGTTTTGCGGCGCTGGCACGGATTGCCGCCCGGCCGGGGATCCGGCGCGTGGAGTTTGTCAACCTGCTCGACGCCGAGGACCGGTGTCTGGAGTGGCACGCTCACTACGAAGACCGTGACGGCCGGCTCTGGCAGATCGACATGATCCACATGGAGGAGGGGTCGCCGTGGGCGGGCTATTTCGAACGGGTAGCCGACCGCATTGCGGCGGTGCTGACCCCCGAAACGCACGAAGCGATCCTGCGGCTGAAGGACCAAACTCCGGACGAAGAGAAGATCCCGGGGATTGTTCTCTACCGGGCCGTATTGGAAGGCGGTGTCCGGAGCCGGACGGAGCTCAAGGCCTGGTTGCAGACGCACCCCGCCGAAGGAATCGTCCGCTGGATGCCGTAGCCTGGGGCCGAAGCGGCGGATCCAGCCCAACGGATCCATGACCCGGAAGTAGAGCACTTCGCCCGGGGAAACGGCTGTCCCGTGGTTTCGGTCGCCGACATTCGGCCTCTACCGACACCTCGGGAACCAGCCGGCAGATAGGCTTCCGCCACAAAAAAACCGGGGCACTCAATAATGAGTGTCCCGGTTTTGATTGATGCTGTCAGGCGACAGCGGCCGATTGTTACATCATGCCGCCCATGCCGCCGGCCGGCATGGCAGGTGCAGGCTGCTCGGACTTCTTCTCGGCCAGCACGCACTCCGTCGTCAGGAACATCGAGGCGATCGAAGCGGCGTTTTCAAGTGCGACACGCGAAACCTTCGTCGGGTCGATGATACCGGCTGCGAGCAGATCCTCGTACTTGTCGTCACGGGCGTTGTAGCCGAACGAACCCTTGCCTTCGCGCACCTTGTTGACAACCACCGAGCCTTCGCCACCGGCATTGGCCACGATCTGACGCAGCGGCTCTTCGATGGCACGCTTTACGATCTGGATACCGGTCGTCTGATCCTCGTTGTCGCCCTTCATGCCCTCGAGAGCGGCCGTAGCACGGATGTAGGCAACGCCGCCACCCGGAACGATACCCTCCTCGACGGCGGCACGCGTAGCGGCCAGTGCATCGTCGACACGGTCCTTCTTCTCCTTCATCTCGACCTCGGTCGTGGCACCCACGTAGAGGACAGCCACACCACCGGCCAGTTTGGCCAGACGCTCCTGGAGCTTCTCCTTGTCGTAGTCCGACGTAGCCTTCTCGATCGACGTGCGGATCTGGGCAACACGGGCTGCAATGGCCTCCTTCTTGCCCGAACCGTCGACGATCGTCGTGTTCTCCTTGTTGAGCGTCACCTTGTCGGCCGAGCCCAGCATGTCGAGCGTTGCATCCTCGATCTTCATGCCCTTGTCGGCCGAAATGACCGTGGCTCCCGTCAGAACGGCAATATCCTCGAGCAGATCCTTGCGGCGATCACCGAAGCCCGGCGCCTTGCAGGCAGCGATCTTCAGCGTACCGCGCAGCTTGTTGACCACCAGGGCCGACAGAGCCTTGCCATCGACATCCTCGGCAATGATCAGCAGGGCGCGTCCGCTCTGAGCCACCGGCTCCAGGATGCCCATCAGCTCCTTCATCGTCGAGATCTTCTTGTCCGTAATCAGGATATAGGGCTTCTCCAGCTGAGCCTCCATCTTCTCGGGATCGGTGATGAAGTAGGCCGAGATGTAACCCCGGTCGAACTGCATACCCTCGACCACCTCGACATGCGTCTCGGTACCCTTGGCCTCCTCGACGGTGATGACACCCTCCTTGTTGACCTTGGCCATCGCCTCGGCGATGAGTTTACCGATGTTGTGGTCGTTGTTGGCCGAGATGGTGGCTACCTGCTCGATCTTGGCGAAGTCCGAACCGACCTCCTGGCTCTGCTCGTGCAGCGACTCGACCACCTTGGCGACGGCCTTGTCGATACCGCGTTTGAGATCCATCGGGTTGGCACCGGCGGTGACGTTCTTCAGACCCACGCCGATGATCGACTGAGCCAGCACCGTAGCGGTGGTCGTACCGTCACCGGCATCGTCGTTCGTTTTCGAAGCGACCTCCTTGACCATCTGGGCGCCCATGTTGGCGAACGAATCCTCCAGTTCGACCTCCTTGGCGACGGTTACACCGTCCTTGGTGATCTGGGGAGCCCCGAATTTCTTATCGATAATGACGTTGCGACCTTTCGGGCCGAGCGTCACCTTGACTGCATTCGACAGCGCATCGACACCCTCCTTGAGGAGTTCACGCGCTTCCACATTATATTTAATCTCCTTTGCCATGGTTGTTTCGTTTTAGAAATTAGATGATTGCCAGAATGTCGTTCTGCTTCATGATCAGATAGGTCTCGCCGTCGACCTGAATCTCCTGACCGGCATACTTGCCGTAGAGAACCTGGTCACCGACCTTGACCTCCATCTTCACCTCCGAAGTACCGGGGCCAACGGCAACGACTTTACCTGCCAGCGGTTTTTCCTTGGCCGTGTCGGGGATAATCAGTCCGCCGGCCGTCTTCTCCTCCGCGGGATTCGGGAGAATCAGCACGCGATCCGATAAGGGTTTTACGTTCATAGCTTTACGTTTTTAATTGTTATTATCTATATTTTCGTTCTATTTTGCTCGTGCAAGCAACCCGATTACCAACAATTGATGTGCCAATTGGTTTTTGGCAGATTTCGGGGTGACAAACGTGCAGGCGGACTGCCATTTTGTCACCCGGAGAAATTTGCCGCAATTTTTCCGGTCGATTTTTTGCACAAACCGAAAAAACGTTTTACCTTTGCAAACCGATACGAGACACGTATCGACATGGTGGATGTAGCTCAGTTGGTTAGAGCGTCGGATTGTGGTTCCGAAGGCCGAGGGTTCGAGCCCCTTCTTCCACC
>CALUKH010000011.1 GCA_944321185.1 uncultured Alistipes sp.
GAGCCGATGGAGGGATTCGAACCCACGACCAGCTGATTACAAATCAGCTGCTCTGGCCAACTGAGCTACATCGGCAAAATTCACCGTTTTGGATTGCAAAGGTAGTCATAAAAAATTTACCGAGCAAATATTTTGCGGATAAATTTTCTACTTTTTCACTCTTCTCAAAGAACGGCGCCCGTTCAACCGAGGTTCAGGGGCGAAATCGGGTGCAAAGATAGGAAAAGTTTTGGATAACGCAACACGTTCGGCAAAAAATATTGTCCCGGACGATCAACTCTTTTCCGAGAAAGGATATTCTCCAAGCCGGCCCCGCCATCCAAAAAGACCCCGCGATCCAGAAAACGCATTACGTATCAATATGTTACAATCGAATTCCGCCATTCGACAGACAGGCTGCCAACCGGAGAGATCCGTCCATCTCCCACCCCGACACCGAGAAAACCGCACTGACGGAGAGTGCGCGGAGCTTCCCGGTGCGACATGTTCGCCTGCCCCGGCGCCCTCCTCACGTGTCAAGATCATCCCATCCACACGGCCCCCGGCATCCGTACCGGCGTCACTTTTTCCGCACCGAGGAGATCAGCTGCGCCGGAGTGGCCTGCAGATAGTTCTTGCAGAAACGGCTGAACTGCGTGTAGTGACGGAATCCGTACTTGTTCATCAGGGCCTTGGTGCTGTCTTCGCCGTCGCGGATATCGGAGTAGATCTTCAGGGCCTTCTGCCGCATCATCCAGTGATAGACGCTGTCGTTGAAGTGTTCGGCGAAACGGCGCTTGAAGACCGAAAGGCTCATCCCGGCCAGCGCAGCCAGTTCGGTGACGCCCTGTGCCTTTTCGTAGTTGTTGCAGACGAAGGCACGGAAATTGTCGCGGGGCTGCACCATCGACTGGAAGAAATAGGCGTGTTCGGTCGGCGTATAGAGGACCTTGATCATCATGAACAGTTCGGTGGTCTTCATGCGGTGGTAGCGGTTGCAGTCAACCAGCTGCTGAACGGCGAAGAACGAGACCAGGAGCTGTTCGATGGCGGGATGAATCGACAGAATGGGGGCCGCTTCGGCGGGAATGGAGGAATCGAGCGACGAGATTTTGTCGAAAATATCCTGCTCGCAGAATTCGACGCGGTGGATCAGCGAAAGGACGATGATCCGTGTTTCGACATCCTGGGCCGTAGCGACGAACTGTTCGTTGCGTCCCAGACAGACACACTGTTTCGAAGTAACAAGGCGGACCGTATCGGCGCCATGCTGCAGGCGGAGTGATCCGGAAAGGATAAACAGGATGTGGACGGTACGGTCGGCGGGGAAGGTCACGCCCTCGCCCGCGGCGAACGTGAGTTGAGTAAACCGGCAATGGGAAGAATCGCCGATGCGCCGGAAAGGCGCCGGAAAGGTAGGACAACTACTACAATCCGCAGAACAACTCTCCTTCAGGTCCGTCTCCACAAACTGCGGTTTGGGTTGAAAATCCATACACGAGTGAAGTTTCGACAAAGCTATAAAAAAAAGACCGAAAAAGCAAACAAAAAGTCTGTCCCGGAGACAGAAAGGGCTCCACTCCGAAAGGAATGGAGCCCCCGAGGCAAGCCGTGCGGAGCGGGCTGCCCGCGGCTACTTGTAACTTACGATCAGCACCTTCGAGGATTCCCAGAAGCGGGCGGGATCCGTAATGAGCAGTTTTTCAACCACCTTGTCGGCATTGGTCACCAGTTCGTACGCATCGTCGGGATGCGACGTAACGACGGTCACCTTCTTCTGTCCCAGAGGGATTTCGGTCAGCAGACGCGAATCGGCGGCCGTAAAGCTGTCGAGATTGGCCGTCGAGCCAACGGTCAGCGTCCGTCCGATGAAACCCTGCTTGTTGATGATCTGGGCATCGAGCAGCTCCTTCTCCGAGCCGACGATATAATAGACCGTATGGAGTTGGTTCTGGAGTTCGATCTTCTCGTCGCTGAGGCTTTCGGCCCGAGCCTGGCTCTGAGCGACCTCCTCGGTCAGCACAGCGACCTCGATTCCCTTCTGGGCGAGCTCGTTGCGGAGCTGTTCGACTTCGGATTTCTTGGCGGTGAGCTGATCGTTCAGACCGGTGATCATCTTTTCGAGGCCTTCGATCCGCAGATTAGCCTTGCGCAGCTGGGCGGCGGCGCGTTGCAGCGAGGCGATTTTGGCATGATTCTCCTGCAGCAGCCGGTCGATGGCAGCAATATCGTTGTTGATTTCATCGATCGGGCGGCTGGGGCCTTCGGTGATACCGGAGACGGTGATCAGATTTTCACGCGACTTGATCAGCGCCAGATTTTCCGAGATGGCATTGATATCGGCGAAGACGAGATTGATGAGCGAATCCTTTTCGCCAACCACGACCGAAAGCGAGTCGCGCTGGTTTTCGGCCTGCAGCGCCACCTGACGGCTGACGCAGGAGGTCAATGCACCTGCGGCGAGGAGCACGGCGGCAATCATCAAATTGAATCCGTTTTTCATGACACACACTAAATTAAGAGTTGCACACTGTTTTTGTCTTCGGCGGCAAATATAGAAATAAAACGACAATTCTATCACAAAAAAAGTCGGCTCGGACAAAAAAAAGCGGATCACATTCCGAGAATGCGATCCGCATGAGGTAAATGCCGATGCGACGATTTACTTGGCGTTTTTCTTATCGTAGCGTTTTGCGTAGCGGCTCATAAACTTATCGACGCGACCGGCGGTGTCAACCAACTTCATCTTGCCCGTATAGAACGGGTGCGAGGTGTTGGAGATTTCCATCTTATACACGGGATAGGTTTCGCCGTTCACTTCGATGGTCTCTTTTGTCGAAACGGCGGACCGGCACAAAAACACGTGGTCGTTGGACATGTCCTTGAACGCCACTAAACGATAATTTTCCGGATGAATACCCTTTTTCATTTCGTTGTTTTTGTTAAATGATTAATGCTTAAGCGGGACAAAGGTACGAATTTATTTGCAACAAACAAGTCCCGGGCCGATTTTTTTCGTCCCGACGGGGAATCCGATGTTGCGGAATACGGATTGTTTTTCTATCTTTGCCCACGCAAACGGGCACGAAGGTGCCGAAAGGGCCCATAGCTCAGTCGGTCAGAGCAGCGGACTCATAATCCGAAGGTCGTGGGATCATGCCCCTCTGGGCCCACCCGCCGCGCGGATTGCCGGACGACAAGCCATCCGCCGGGACCGAAAAAAGGACTGCCATTCAGGCAGTCCTTTTTTGATGTCGCGAACGTCCGGTCGGGACCATACGGTCCGCGCCGACACATCCGGATCAACCCTTCCTGGCGGCATCGTCGCGACGGATCTCCGTACGGCGGATCTTGCCGCTGATGGTCTTGGGCAGCGCATCGACGAATTCAATCACGCGCGGATACTTGTAGGGAGCCGTCACACGTTTGACATGATCCTGCAACTCCTTGATCAGCGCGGCGCCGGCGCGTTCGCGCCACTCGGCCGCCAGGACGATCGTCGCCTTGACCACCTGTCCGCGGATCTCGTCCGGAACGCCCGTGATGGCACACTCCACGACGGCCGGATGGGTCATCAACGCACTCTCGACCTCGAAGGGGCCGATCCGGTAGCCGGAACTCTTGATGACGTCGTCGGCCCGGCCCACAAACCAGTAGTAACCGTCCTCGTCGCGCCAGGCCACGTCGCCCGTATAGTAGACGCCGTCGTGCCAGACTTCGCGCGTACGCTCCTCGTTGCGATAGTACTCCTTGAAGAGGCCGATGGGCTTTCCGCCGTCGGTGCGGATGACGATCTGCCCCTGTTCACCATCCTCGGCCGAGCGGCCGTCGGGCGTCAGCAGATCGATCCGGTACTGGGGGTTGGGGACGCCCATGCTGCCGGGTTTGGGCTCCATCCAGGGGAAGGTGCCGAGGGTCAGCGTCGTTTCGGTCTGACCGAATCCCTCCATCAGCCGGATGCCGGTCTGTGCCAGGAAGGTGTCGTAGACCGAACCGTTGAGCGCCTCGCCGGCCGTCGTGCAGTACTCGAGCGACGAGAGGTCGAAACGCGACAGATCCTCGCGGATCAGGAAGCGGTAGATCGTCGGAGGGGCGCAGAGCGAAGTGATATGGTACTGCTCGATCTTGTGCAGGATGTCGGCCGGAGTGAACTTCTCGTGGTCGTAGACGAAGAGCGTCGCTCCGGCAAACCACTGCCCGTAGAGTTTGCCCCAGGCGGCCTTGGCCCAGCCCGTATCGGCGATGGTCAGATGAAGGCTTCCCTCGTGGAGGTTGTGCCAGTAGCGGGCCGTGACGATGTGGCCGAGCGGATAGGTGAAGTCGTGAGCCACCATCTTCGGTTCGCCGGTGGTTCCCGAAGTGAAGTACATGAGCATGATGTCGTCGTTGCGGTTCGGGTGTTCGGGCCGCACGAAGGGGGCGGCCTGTTCGATGCCGCGGTGGAAGTCGAGGAATCCCTCGGGCACCTCGGGACCGACGCTGATGAGCGACTTGACCGTGGGGCTGTCGGGCATGGCCGCGGCGACATGATCGGTGATGACGCGTTCGCCGGCCACGACAATCGCCTTGATCGAGGCCGTATTGCAGCGATAGACGACATCCTTTCGGGTGAGCAGGTGGGTGGCCGGGATCACCACGGCCCCCAGCTTGTGGAGTGCCAGCACCGCGAACCAGAATTCGTAGCGGCGCTTGAGAATCAGCATCACGGGGTCGCCCTTTCCGATGCCGAGGCTCTGGAAATAGGCGGCCGTGCGGTCGCTTTCGCGCTTCATGTCGGCAAACGTAAAGCGGGCCACGTGATCCTTGTCGTCGGTCCAGACCATGGCCAGCTGATCGGGCTGCTCGGCAGCGTAGCAGTCGACGACGTCGTAAGCGAAATTGAACGGCTCGGGCACCCGGATACGGAGGTGCTGTCGGAACTCCTCCTGCGAGGAGAAGTCGGTCCGGGCCAGATAACGATCTACCAGATTCATACCTCTTATAATATAATGGCCAGGAAACGGACCGTTTTACCATCCAGTGCCTTCATGCCGTGGGGCAGCGAGGAGTCGAAATAGAGGCTGTCGCCGGGGTTGAGTTCGATCTGCCGGCCGTCGAGTTCGATCAGCAGGCGCCCCTCCAGCACGTAGTTCATCTCCTGCCCGGGGTGGGTATTGAGATGCATCGGAGCGTCGTCGGGCGCGGGTTCGACGGTGACGATGAAGGGATCGATGCGCCGATCGCGGAATCCGGCGGCCAACGCCTCGTAGCGGTAGGCCTTGCGGCGCTCGACGGCAATGCCCTTGCCGGCGCGGGTAATGAAATAGGAGCTCATGCGGGGCTCTTCGCCGAACATCAGCACATCGAGCGGGATGCCGTAACGGCGGGAGATCGTCTGCAGGAGATTGACCGAGATGTCGGACCGACCGCTTTCGAGCGCCCGGTACTCCTCGAGCGGGATGTGGCAACAGTCGGCCAGCTCCTGCTCCGACAATTCGAGGACTTCGCGCAGCCCGCGCAGACGGGTTGCGATCGAGAGAATGGGGTCGTCACACATGGCGTTTCGTTTTTGGGTGGGAACCGCCGCCCTAACCCTGCGGCGATTTTGGGTAAAGATACGAAAATTTTTTCAAAACTCCCAATCTGCCGGCAAAAACCTCCGTCAGAATGCGTTCCGCCGCACCCGAACAATCGTCCGACAACAGGTCGCCGAGGCCCTCCCCGTGCAAAAAACGCCCCTGAAATTTGGTTTTTCCCTTCCGAAACGCTATATTTGCATCCAACGAGTTCAACCATGATGCAGTTCATCCATATCCATCATCATCACCACCACTTCGACCAGGGGGCGGCGATCGTGTATGGAGCATGAACGGCAGGCTGAACGAAAGGTCCCGAAGGGACCGCAGACAGACCGGACAAACCGAAAAAGACAATACATGAAGCTCACCCCTCGACGGGTGGGCTTTTTTGTTGGCCCATGCGGGGAGGGGCGGGGAGGAAAAACGACAATCAAACACACACCCGACATGTTGAGAATAGCAATCCAGGCCAAGGGCCGACTGAACGAACAAAGCACAAGCCTGCTGGCCGAAGCGGGCATCCAGGTAGCCGAAAGCAAACGCAAACTGATCTCCCGAGCGGAGGGATTTCCGCTGGAGGTGCTCTACCTGCGCGACGACGACATACCGCAGGCCGTGACGATGGGCGTCGCGGATCTGGGGATCGTGGGGCTGAACGAGGTGGCCGAGAAGGGCTTCCGCGTCGATCAGCTCATGGATCTGGGCTTCGGCGGCTGCCGCCTCTCGCTGGCCGTGCCGAAAGGCACCGACTACAACGGACCCGACTTCTTCCGCGGCAAGCGCATCGCCACCTCCTACCCCAACATCCTCTCGCGCTACTTTGCCGAGCGGGGCATCGAGGCCGAAATTCACCGCATCGAGGGTTCGGTCGAGATCGCACCGGCGGTCGGCATGTCGGACGCCATCTTCGACATCGTCTCGTCGGGCGGCACGCTCATCTCCAACGGGCTGGTCGAGGTCGAGAAGGTGCTCTTCTCGGAGGCGGTGCTGATTGCCAACCCGGATCTGGACCCGGCCAAGCGCCGCGAATGCGAGCAGCTGACCTTCCGTTTCAACTCGATTCTGGAGAGCCGCGGCATGAAGTACGTGCTGATGAATCTGCCCCAGGAGCAGTTGCAGGAGGCGATCCGCATCCTGCCGGGGATGCGCAGCCCGACGGTGCTGCCGCTGGCGCAGGAGGGGTGGTGCTCGATCCACGCCGTCATCGCGCAGGAGCAGCTCTGGGAGCGTATCGAACGCCTGAAGGAGATCGGCGCCGAGGGCATTCTGGTCCTGGCCCTCGAAAACATGATCCGATGAAACGAACCCCGAAAAACGCAGAAATCATGCAGATGCTGAAGATATACGACAATCCGCCCCGCAGCGAGTGGGGCCGGCTGAGCGAACGCTGCACGCGCAGCGAAGAGGAGATCACCGAACAGGTGGCCGCCATCCTGGCGGAGGTGCGCACGGGCGGCGACCGGGCCTTACGCGAGATCACGCAACGCATCGAGGGACACCGTCCCGAACGGTTCGAGATTCCGGCCGAGGAGCTGGATGCCGCCGCACGTGCACTTCCCGAAGCGATGAAGGAGGCACTCCGCACGGCCAAGTCCCAGATCGAGGCCTTCCACCGCGCACAGCTGCCCGCCGAGGTGTGTGTCGAGACCCTGCCCGGCGTGCGATGCCTGCAACGGGCGATGGCGATCGACCGCGTGGGGCTCTACATTCCGGGGGGCAAGGCGCCGCTCTTCTCGACGGTGCTGATGCTGGCCGTACCGGCACGGGTGGCGGGCTGCCGCGAGGTGATACTCTGCACCCCGGCGCGTGCCGACGGAAGCATTGCCCCCGAAATCGCCTGTGCCGCACGGCTCTGCGGCGTCGACCGGGTCTTCGCCGTGGGCGGCGCCCAGGCCATTGCCGCCATGGCCTACGGCACGGAGAGCATCCCGCGTGTGGAGAAGATCTTCGGCCCCGGGAACCGCTACGTGACGAAGGCCAAACAGCTGATCGGTGCCCGTGACGTGGCGATCGACCTCCCGGCCGGGCCGTCGGAGGTGCTGGTGCTGGCCGACGAGGGGGCTTCGCCCGCCTTCGCGGCTGCCGACCTGCTCTCGCAGGCCGAACACGGTGGCGACAGCCAAGCGGTGCTGGTCTGCCAGACGGCGGACTTTGCCCGGGCCGTACAACGGGCCGTCGAGGAGCAGTTGTCGCAGCGCCGCCGCGGGGAGATCATCCGCGAAGCGCTGCAGCAGAGCCGGATCATCGTGCTGACGGAGCGTGCCGACCGCATCGCCTTCTCGAATGTCTATGCCCCGGAGCACCTGATCCTGTCGATGCGCGATCCGTGGGAGGCGGCCTCGCAGATCACCGCGGCCGGCAGCGTCTTCATCGGACCGTGGTCGCCCGAGAGCGCCGGCGACTACGCCTCGGGCACGAACCACACGCTGCCGACCGGAGGCTGGGCCCGTTCGTACAGCGGCGTGAATACCGACTCGTTCCTGCGCAAGATCACCTTCCAGGAGCTGACGCGCGAGGGGCTTGCCCGCCTGGCCCCGACCATCGAGACGATGGCCCTCGGCGAAGGGCTCGATGCCCATGCCGCCGCCGTGCGCATCCGGCTCGAAAGCCCCGAGAGACAGAACGAAACCCCTTCCCCGCAAATCCCGAAGCAATCATGAGACCCCTTGAAGAGCTGATCCGCCCGAACATCCGGGCCCTGCAACCCTACTCGACGGCGCGCGACGAATACGCCGGCGGTGAAATTTCGACGTGGCTCGATGCCAACGAAAGCCCCTACGACAACGGTGTGAACCGCTATCCGGATCCGCACCAGCGCCAGCTGAAACACCTCGTCTCCCGGCTGAAGGGGGTGCGCGAGGGGCAGATCTTCCTGGGCAACGGCAGCGACGAGGCGATCGACCTGGCCTACCGGATCTTCTGCACGCCGGGGCGCGACAACGCCGTCTCGATCGCACCGACCTACGGCATGTACCGCGTGGCAGCCGACACGAACGACGTCGAGATGCGCGAAGTGGCACTCGATACGGATTTCGCGCTGCGGCCCGATGCGCTGCTCGCCGCCGCGGACGAACGCACGAAACTGCTGTGGCTCTGTTCACCGAACAATCCCACGGGCAATCGGTTCCCGACCGTGGAGATCGAGCACCTGCTGCGGGCCTTCCCGGGGATGGTCATCCTGGACGAAGCCTACATTGACTTCGCCTCGGAGCCGGGGTTTCTGGGGCGTCTCGACGAATTTCCGAACCTCATCATCCTGCAAACGCTCTCCAAGGCGTGGGGCATGGCCGGGCTGCGCCTGGGCATGGCCTTTGCCGCGGAACCCGTGGCCGAGCTCTTCGCCCGGGTGAAATACCCCTACAACATCAACGGCCCGACGCAGGCGGAGGTGATCCGCCGGCTGACCCGGCCGGTCGACGACCAGATCGCGGAGGTGCGCCGCGAACGGGAACGCGTGGCCCGTGCGCTGGCCGAATGCCGGGCCATCGAGCGGGTCTACCCCTCCGATGCCAACTTCCTGCTGGCGCGCACTCCGGCACCCGATGCGCTCTACGAGGCGCTGATCGAGGCGGGGGTCATCGTCCGCAACCGTTCGCGCGTACGGGGCTGTGCGGGGTGTCTGCGCATCACCATCGGCCGTCCCGAGGAGAACGACCGCCTGTTACGAACTGTCCAAAATTTCCGCCCATGAAAAAAGCCCTCTTCATCGACCGCGACGGCACGATCCTCGCGGAACCCGCCGACGAACAGATCGACAGCCTCGCGAAAATGGAGTTCATCCCCAGGGTGATTTCGGCGCTCAAGGCCCTTTCGACGCTCGATTTCGAGCTGGTCCTGGCCTCGAACCAGGACGGATTGGGAACTCCCGCCTTTCCGGAGGAGACGTTCCTTCCGCCCCACGAAAAGATGCTCGCGACGCTGCGCGGCGAAGGCGTCACCTTCGACGACCAGCTCATCGACCGTACCTTCGAGCGCGACAACGCCCCGACGCGCAAACCCCGCACGGGCCTCTTCACCCGCTACCTGGACGGGTCGTACGATCTGGCCGCAAGCTACGTCATCGGCGACCGTGTGACGGATCTCCAGCTGGCCCGCAACCTCGGGGCGCGCGGCATTCTGCTCCGCCCCGAGGACGAAGGTCGCCGGATGGTGGCCGAGGCGGAGCTGGAGGACGTCTGCGCTCTGGTAACCGACTCGTGGGCCGAAGTGGCCGAGTTTATCCGCCGTCCGGAACGGTATGTCGACCTGCGACGCCAGACGCGCGAGACGCAGATCCGCGTACGGCTGGACCTCGACGGCCGCGGCGACTTCAACGACCGCATCTCGACCGGACTGCGCTTTCTGGACCACATGCTCTCGCAGATCGCCCACCACGGCGGCGTGTCGCTGGCCGTCGAGGCGCAGGGCGATCTGGACATCGACGAACACCACACCATGGAGGATGTGGCCCTGACGCTGGGCGAGGCCATCGACCGGGCGCTGGGTTCGAAGGCCGGAATTGCCCGCTACGGATTCGCCCTGCCGATGGACGACAGCTGCGCGCTGGTGCTCCTCGACTTCGGCGGCCGGATCGACTTCGAATGGGAGGTCACATTCCGCCGCGAACGGATCGGCGACGTTCCGACCGAGATGTTCCGCCACTTCTTCCAGTCGCTCTGCTGCGCCGCGCGCTGCAACCTGCGGATCGCGGCCCGCGGCGAGAATGACCACCACAAGGCCGAAGCCATCTTCAAGGCCTTTGCCCGGGCCCTGCGGATGGCCGTCATGCGTCAAGGTTTCGGATACGACATACCCAGCAGCAAAGGAGTCCTATGATAGCCGTCGTCGATTATGCCACGGGCAACCTGCGATCGGTTGCCAATGCCCTGCGGCGGGCCGGTGCGGAGTTCACGCTCACGGCCGATGCCGCGTTGCTGCGCCGGGCCGAACGGGTGATCCTCCCGGGCGTAGGCGAAGCGTCGAGTGCCATGGCCCGACTCCGCGAGCGGGGGCTGGACACGGTGCTGCCGACGCTGACCTGCCCCGTGCTGGGGATCTGCATCGGGATGCAGCTGCTGTGCCTCTCGAGCGAGGAGGGCAATGCCGAATGTCTGGGAGTCTTCCCCACTCGGGTCCGACGCCTTCCCTCCGGGACCGAGGCCGGAGCTGAAACCGGGGCCGAACCCGTCGAGAAAATCGGCATTTTCCCCGCGGTCGGGAGCCTTCCCGTCGGAGGGGCTCCTCGTCTGAAAATTCCCCACGTCGGTTGGGACACGATCGAGGGGTTGCGTTCGCCGCTCTTCGAGGGGATTCCCGAGCAGAGCTACGTCTATTACGTCCACTCCTACGCGGCGGATCCCTGTCCGTCGACAATCGCCTCGACCGACTACGGCCGCCGTTTCAGCGCAGCCCTCCAACGCGACAACTTCTTCGGCACCCAGTTCCACCCCGAGAAGAGCGGTGCGGTGGGTGCCCGGATTCTGCAGAATTTCCTGACCCTGTAACGAACTCTCCGCCCGAAAGCGCCGCAAAGCTCCGCCGCCCAACCCGCCGGAAACCCGCCGCGCACCCCGGGTCCAAACCCAACGAACAACCTTTACCCATGAAAATCACCATCATACCCGCCACGGACCTCATCGACGGCCACTGCGTGCGCCTCACACAGGGCGACTACGCCCGGCAGACGATCTACTACCGGGATCCGCTCGAGGCGGCACTTCGCTTCGAAGGGGCCGGCATCCGCCGCCTGCATCTGGTCGATCTCGACGGCGCGAAGGCCTCCGAGCCGTGCAACCTCCGCACGCTGGAGCGCATCGCCACCCGCACGTCGCTCGAAATTCAGTACGGCGGCGGCATCAAGAGCCGCGAGGCGCTGCACAGCGTCTTCGACGCCGGAGCCCGACGCGCCATCTGCGGCAGCATCGCCGTCAGCCGCCCGGAACTCTTCGCCGCCTGGCTGGCGGAATTCGGCCCCGAACGGCTGATCCTCGGTGCCGACATCCGCGACGGCCGGATCGCCGTGAAGGGGTGGCTCGAAACCTCCCCGACGACGGCCGACGCGTTGATCCGCCAGTTCCTGCCCCACGGCCTCGAACAGGTCATCTGCACCGACATCTCGCGCGACGGCATGCTCTGCGGCCCCTCGGCCGAATTCTACGCCGATCTGCAACGACAATTCCCCACGGTCGAAATCACCGTCAGCGGCGGCATCTCGTCGCTGGACGACATCCGCCGCCTCGACCAACAGCAACTGCGGAGCGTCATCGTCGGAAAGGCGCTCTACGAAGGACGTATCACCCTCCAGGAACTCGAACAATGCTTGCCAAACGAATAATACCCTGTCTGGACATCCGCGACGGTCAGACCGTCAAGGGCATCCACTTCGAGGAGCTGCGCCGGGTCGGCGACCCCGTGGAACTGGGCGCCAAATACGCTGCGCAGGGGGCCGACGAACTGGTCTACCTCGACATCAGCGCCACGCAGCAGGGGCGCCGCACCTTCACCGACCTGGTCACGCGCATCGCCGCACGCATCGACATTCCGTTCACTGTCGGCGGCGGGATCTCGTCGGTCGAGGATGCCGGACGGCTGCTCGAGGCCGGCGCCGACAAGGTGACGGTCAACAGCGCCGCCGTGCGCAACCCCGCGCTGATCGACGCCATTGCCGCCCGTTATGGTTCGCAGTTTGTCGTGGCGGCGATCGACGCCCGGCTCGTCGACGGACGCCGCGTGGTCACGACCCACGGCGGCACCCGCCCCACCGACCGCGAACTCTTCACCTGGGCGCGCGAATGCGTCGAGCGCGGCGCCGGCGAGATCCTCTTCACCTCGATGGACCACGACGGCACGAAGAACGGCTATCCGTGCGAGGTCTTTGCGCGGCTGGCCGAGCTGCCCGTGCCGATCATCGCCTCGGGAGGCGCCGGCACGGTGGGCCACATCGCCGAGGTCCTCACCCGCGGAGGCGCCGACGCCGCACTGGCCGCCAGCATCTTCCACTACAACGAGATCCCCATCCCGACGCTCAAGCGCGAACTCCACCGTGCCGGCATTCCGGTCCGGCTCTGAACCCGGCAAACCCGGCAACAAAAGAAAGCAAAACTCAAAAATTCATCCATACCATGAAGATTCAAGCCATTCCGTTTACGGACCTCAACCTCGAAAAACTCCCCGGCGGGCTGGTCCCCGCCATCATCCAGGACGACCGCACGCTGCAGGTACTGATGCTGGGCTACATGAACCGCGAAGCCTACGAAAAGAGCCTCGCCGAGGGTCGCGTCACCTTCTACAGCCGCACGCGGCAATGCCTCTGGACCAAGGGCGAAACCAGCGGCCACTGGCTGGAGATCGTCTCCGTGGCCGCCGACTGCGACGCCGATACGCTGCTGGTGCGGGTCATCCCCCACGGCCCGACCTGCCACACGGGGTCGAAGACCTGTTTCGGGGCGGCCATCCCCGAGAGCGAAGGGTTCATCCGCTACCTGCAGAGCGTCATCCAGGGCCGCCACGCCGAGATGCCCGAGGGCTCCTATACGTCGAAGCTCTTCACGCGCGGCGTGAACAAGATTGCTCAAAAGGTGGGCGAGGAGGCCGTCGAGACGGTCATCGAGGCCGTGGCCCGCAACCGCGACGCCATGATCTACGAAGCCTCGGATCTCATCTACCACCTGCTCGTGCTGCTCGAGGCCACCGGTTGTACGATTGCCGATCTCGAGCGCGAACTGGCCCGCCGCCACTCCTGAGCCTCGGGGCGAAAGAAGACGGGCAGGAAAGAGGCGGCCGGAAGGAAGCAGCCGGAAGGAAGCGGCCGGAAGACGGCAGCCGGAAGACGACGGGTGAAGGAGCGAACGGCAGAGACAAACCGAGGAGGCAGGCAGGATCGAATCCACGCTCCCGGGGACCGATTTTTCGATCCTCCGGCAGCCGGAATCGCAAATTTTCCCTATCTTTGCAGGAAAACTACGGCGGCGGACAATCCGCCGGCTGCAATCGGATCAATCACCAAAAAATCGATACGTCACTATGGAATTCGAAGGAACCGTCTACAAAATACTGCCGGTCACGAAGGGCACTTCGGCCCGCGGTGAATGGCAGCGTCAGGATGTCGTTTTCGAGATGAACGAGGGTTCGTTCACGCGCAAGATCTGCGTCACGTTCTTCAACAAGCCCGACGATGTGGCCCGCCTGAAGGAGGGAGCCGCCTACAACGTCTCGGTCAACATCGAATCGCGCGAATACAACGGCCGCTGGTACACCGACGTCCGTGCCTGGCGCATTCAGCCCAAGCAGGAAGCCGCTCCGGCACCCGAGATGCCGCCTATCGTCGAGGAGCCCGCATACGCCTCGGCACCCGCGCAGGAGGTGGACGACCTGCCCTTCTGATCGGGCTCTGACCGGGGGGGGGCCGCTGCCGGAAAATCCGTCCGCCAAGGGGGGGGGTGAAACCGGCCCGCCAGATCCTTGTGCAACCGGCTGCACCCGGGGGCAGCCGGTCCGCCAGAACTCCGCGTAGTCGCAGTCAGAGAGCCCCTCGACCGCAGGAAAAACCGGGGGGGGGCAGGCCCGGCCCGTCGAGAATCCGCGCTACCCAAAGATCATCCCGACTTCACCCTGAAACAAAAAAATCCCGGAATGCTTCGGCATTCCGGGATTTTTCATATTCGAGACGTGCTATTTGGCAGGCTCCACGGCAGGCGTCTCGGCCGTAGCCGTCGAATCGGCAGGAGCCGGCTCCTCGTACGGCGTTACGTCGATCAGCTCGACCTCGAACTCCAGAGCCTCGTTGGGGCCGATGTCACGACCGGCACCGCGCGGACCGTAAGCCAGACCGGACGGGATCCACAGCGTGATCGTACCTCCCTTGCCCACCAGCTGCAGGCCTTCGGTCCAACCCGGGATCACCCGGTTGAGCGGGAACTCGACCGGCTCATCCTTGTCGTAGCTGTCCGGACGCTGTTTCTTGAGGATCTCCTGCTGCTCCTTCGGGCGATTGGCGAACTTCGACGTATCGAAGACCTTGCCCTCACGCGTGCGGCCCGTGTAGTGGACCTTCACCACGTCGCGCGGATCCTTGGCCATGACCGTCGTATCACCCATCTTGGTCACCTTGTAGAGCAGACCCGATTCGGTCTTCTTCACACCCGACTTCTTCTCGATCTTCTCCAGCCAGGCCTTCGAAGCGGCGGCATTCTCGGCCGGACGCTTGATCATGAAGTAGTACTGCAGATACTGATTCACGGCATCCTCGTCCATCTTGGCATTCTTGTCGCGCACGTTCTGCATGGCCTCGTTGACCCATACCAGCTGGATCGGCATGCCGCTCTGGGCGATGTTGCAGCCAATGTCGTTACCGAAGGCATAGGAGAGCGCCGTACGCTCCTCCTCGGTCTCGAACATCTCGGGATCGGCAACCGGGTAGTCGACCTTCGTCGAATCGCCCGAAGCCAGACGGATGCTGTCGGCCTCGGCACGCTTCTTGGCGATGGCCTCGGCACGCTGGCCGCGCTTCGACATGAAGTATTCGCGCAGCATGTCCAGCGACTCGTCGTGCGACTGCGTGGCCTTGCCCAGCGCACCTTCGCGTACACCCTTGTCCACGGCCTCGAAGTCGAACGGAATATCCCTCATCTGATAACTGATTCCGTAGCCGATGTTGGCGCCCAGGGCGTACGACAGCGAGTCGAACTCCGAGAGACTGCCCATCTGAACTCCGGTCTTGTTGCCCCCGCAGGAGGCAAGCATTGCCGCACCGGCAACTGCCGCGGCATAAAAGAGTCTTTTCATGGTTGTTTTGAGTATGTTATGAGTTGTTTGCTTTTTTTTCGTACGCGCAAAGATAGTAAAATATTGTATAATGCCTGATTTTATTTTTGCAAATTATCGGCGGCGGAAGCGATTCGAATACTTGTCCAGATCGAGCAGTTCGATTTCGTAGTAGAGCGTGGTGTTGGGGGCGATCCCGAGCGCCTGGTCGCCATCCGGGCCGTAGGTCACCGAAGAGGGCATCCAGGCATTGATGCGGCCGCCCACGCCGATGAGTTTGAGACTCTCCTGCACACCGCGGTTGAGGTCGCGCATCACCGACCGCACCGTATCGCCGCGTTCGTAGGAGGAGGTGATCTGCTGCCCGTCGGCCGTTCGGATCACCCACCGCAGCGCCACGCTGTCGCGTTCCGACAGCGGGATGCGCTCCTGGTCGCCGACCTCCTCGACCGTATAGGTCACGCCCGACGACGTACGGGCATACGAGCGGTTCGACTTGGCGATATCCTCCAGGAACTGCTCCTCGTAGGCACGGGCCTTCTCCGGGAGGGCATAGTTCACATAGCTCAGATAGAAGGTTTCGGCCTGGTCGAAGGTCATGCGGGTCTGCCCCTCGAAGGCATCGCGCAGCCCCTCGCACACGGCCTCGACGTTGAGCGTCGAATCCATGCGCAGCAGATTCTGCCCCACATTCATGCCGATGACGTAGGCCACCGAGTCGACATCGTTCTTGAGTTTCACGCCTCCGCCGCCCGACTTTTTCGAGCACGCGCCACCCAGCAGGGCCACCGCCGGGAGAATCAGCCACAGATTTTTCATCGTTTTATCCATTTTTTTGTCGTTTCGAGAAGAGGAGGATCAGCAGCGAGCCCACAACGGCTGCGGCAACCGAACCCATGAGAATCGAGATCTTGCCCCGGTCGACGAGCGCCGGATCGTCGAAGGCCAGCGAATCCACGAAGATGGCCATCGTGAAGCCGATACCGCCCAGACAGGCCACCGCCAGCAGCATCCGCCACGAGGTTCCTTGGGGACGTTCGGCCAGTCCCAGACGCACGGCCCCCCAGCTGGCGAGGAAGATGCCCAGCGGCTTGCCCACGAGCAGCCCGAAGAAGACACCCATGCCGACGGATCCCGTCTCGGCCGAGCGGTGGAAGATGTCGAGATACTCCGCCGACGAAATCTCCACCCCGGCGTTGGCCAGCGCAAAAACGGGCATCACCACAAAGGCCACGTAGGGGGCCAGGGCATGTTCGAGCCGGTAGCTCATGCCCACCGAGCGGGTCGTCAGGTCGTGGATACGGCGCAGGTAGAAACGCTGCTCCTCATTGGGGAAATCCTCGTGCGTGGCGGCCTGCACCACCCGGGCGTTGAGCCAGCGCATCTTGTGGGCGAAGTACTCGCGGCTGTAACGCGGCTGCATGGGGATCAGCAGCGCCATGGCCACGCCCGAGATCGTCGAATGCACGCCCGAATAGTAGAAGAGCCCCCACACCGCGACGGCCGGAATCAGATAGGCGAAGATGCGCTTCTCGCCCATGCGGTTCATCAGATAGACGCCCACCATGATGAGCAGCGCCACGATCAGACACGTCATCTCGACATGCCCGCCGTAGAAGAGCGCGATGACCAGCACGGCGCCCAGATCGTCGGCCACGGCCAGAGCCGTGAGGAAGATCTTGAGCGAGGCGGGGACCCGGTCGCCCAGCATTGACAGCACGCCGATGGCGAAGGCGATGTCCGTGGCCGTAGGGATTCCCCACCCGCCGGCGGCCGCCGTACCGTGGTTGAACGCCAAGAAAATGAGCGCCGGAGCCAGCATGCCGCCCGCGGCCGCCACCACCGGAAGAATCGCCCGGCGGAAGGTCGACAACTGACCGCAGACCACCTCGCGCTTGATCTCCAGCCCGACGGCGAAGAAGAAGATGACCATCAGACCGTCGTTGACGAACTTCTCGACGGTCATTCCGCGCGGGAAGAGCCAGTCGATCACGCCGTCCGGCGAGCGGACCAGCAGCGAGAGATCGGTTTCGAGCAGATGGTGGTAGTACTCCTTCGTGACCGGGAGGTTGGCCAGCAGCATGGCCACGACCACGCAGACCAGCAGCACCGCCCCGCCGGCCCAGGGGGCTTCGAGAATCAGTTGTCCGCGCAGGCTCATCAGGTGTCGCCGGCGGACCCAGCGGAACATCGAAAAGAGTCTCATCGTCTTATTTCCGGTTTTCGGGATCGTTTGAAAGGAGGGTCAGCGAACAGAGTTTCCACAGGATGCGGGCACCGGTGATGGCGTCGATGCGTCCCTCGGGCGAGGGGCAGACCTCGACCACATCGAAGCCGATGATCCGGCGGCCCGACTCAACCAGCGTACGAAGCAGCCAGACGGCCTCGTTGAAGCTCATCCCGCCACAGACGGGCGTACCCGTGTGGGGACAGTTGTCGAAACTCAGGCCGTCGATGTCGAAGCTCACGTAGACCTCGTCGGGCAGCTCCGCGACGATGCGGCGGCACTGTTCGTCCCACGTCTCGCCGCGGAAGCGGGCGCCGGCCAGTTCGAGATCCTCGAACGAGACCACGCGTTCGTCGGCCGCAGCCCTGCCCGCCTCGCCGGCGCTGAAGTCGCGCACGGCCACCTGCACCAGACGCCGCACCGACGCCACGTCGCGCAGAACGTTGTACATGATCGAGGCATGGGAGTATTCGAACCCTTCGTAGGCTTCGCGCAGGTCGCGGTGGGCATCGATGTGGAGGATGCCGAACGACGGGCGTCGAGCCCCCAGCGCACGGATCAGTCCGTAGGGGGTCGAATGGTCGCCGCCGACCAGCCCCACCAGCCGACCTTGATCGAGCCACTGTGCGGCCTGGGCCTCGATGTTGGCATTCATGGCCCGGCATCCTTCGTTCACGCGGCGGATCTTGCGCACGACATAGTCGTCGTCGATGCTGCCGCCACCCTCCAGGTGGTCGATCACGCGTTCGGCCTCGCTGCGCAGCCGCTGCGACTGCTCCTGGATCGAATAGTCGATGTCGGCCGTGGCGATTCCCCGGCGCCAGGCTCCGGGTGCGAGCGGTTCGTGGAAGTCGAGCTGCGTGGAGGCCTCGATGACGGCATCCGGCGCATAGGCCGTGCCTGCGCCGTAGGAGACCGTCACGTCCCACGGTGCCGAGATCAGCACCAGAGCCGCATCCTCGGGTTCAAACGGAAGTCCGAAATAGGTCCCGGTGGCGACGCCTACGCCGTCCGGATCGAAGGTTTTCTGTTCCATAGCGTGTTTTTAAGACACAAAGGTACGAAATTTTACCTATATTTAACGTCCCAGCCGGAGCATCCGCGCAAAAAACCGCACGCAAATGTGTTTTTTCACTATCTTTGCGCGCCCGCAGGAGGATCGTAGGATCCGTATTCTGCGGACGCACGAATCTCATGAAAATCATTGCCGATCAAGCCATTCCCTTTCTGAAGGGTGTTCTGGAGCCCTTCGCCGAAGTTTGCTACCGTCCCGGGCGGGAGTTCACGCCCGAGGAGGTCCGCACGGCCGACGCGCTGATCATCCGCACGCGGACACGCTGCGACAGCCGTCTGCTCGAAGGCTCCCGCGTCGGGATGATCGCCACGGCCACCATCGGTTTCGACCATATCGACCGGTCGTGGTGCGCCGCCCACGGCATCGAGGTGGCAACGGCTGCCGGATGCAACGCCCGCGGCGTGCTGCAATGGGTGGCTGCCGTGCTGACAACACTCGCACGCCGCGAAGGGTGGCGCCCCCAGGAGCGGACGCTCGGCATCATCGGCGTGGGACACGTCGGCTCGCTGGTCAAAAGCTATGCCGAAGCGTGGGGGTTCCGGGTGCTGTGCTGCGACCCGCCGCGCGAGGCGCGTGAACACGTCGGATTCCTTCCGCTCGAGGAGGTAGCCCGCCAGGCCGACCTGCTCACCTTCCACACGCCGCTCGACGACACGACCCGTCACATGGCCTCGCAGCCCCTCTTCGAACGGATGAAGCCCGGCGCCGTCATCATCAACTCCTCGCGCGGCGAGGTGGTCGACGGCGAGGCGCTTCGCCACAGCCGCCAACGGTGGGTCCTCGATGTCTGGGAGCACGAACCGGCGCTCGATCCCGAACTGCTCGAACGCGCCCTGCTCGCCACGCCCCACATCGCCGGATACTCCCAGCAGGGCAAGGCCAACGCCACGGCCATGGCCGTAGCCGCCGTGAGCCGTCGTTTCCAGCTTCCGCTCGAAGGGTGGTTCCCGCCGCAGGTCGAGCCGTCGACTCCCCGTCCGATCAGCTGGACGGAGCTCTGCCGCACCATGCCGCAGCACTACGATATCGAGGCCGAAAGCTCCCGCCTGAAGCTCCATCCCGACACGTTCGAATCCCTGCGCGACAACTACGCCTATCGGCATGAGTATTTTTGACTTACCGACCCGTTCAGCGTATCTGTTTTTTCATTACCTTTGCCCGCGATATGTACCGTAAGTTCATAAAACCGCTGCTGTTCTCACTCTCCATCGAGCGGGCACACCGGATCGTCATTCTGTTCCTGCGCGTCGTCGGGCTGATCCCCGGAGGACGCTGGCTGCTGCACAAGTGCTACGCCGTGGAACACCCCGCGCTCGAACGCGAGGTCTTCGGCCTGCGCTTCCCGAACCCCGTGGGGCTCGCCGCCGGATTCGACCGCAACGGCGAAGCCTGCCGCGAACTGGCCACCCTGGGATTCGGATTCATCGAAATCGGGACCGTCACGCCGCAACCCCAGTCCGGAAATCCGCGGCCGCGGGTCTTCCGCCTGCCCAAGGACCGCGCCATCGTTCAGCGCATCGGCCTGGCCAACCGCGGTCTGGCCGCCACCATCCGCCACCTGCGCCGCCCGCACGACGGCGTGATCGTCGGCTGCAACATCGGCAAAAATACCACTACGCCTCCCGAACAGGCTCCGGCCGACTACCTGAAGGTCTTCCGCAACCTCTACCAGTATGCGGACTACTTCACCGTCAACATCAATTGCGACAACGCCTGCCGCGAAAGCGCAGCCTATGCAAGTTCGCACATCCTGAAGATCCTCGAGCCGCTGTTCGACTTCCGCCGCGGCCAGAATCAGTACCGCCCGATCATGCTCAAGGTCTCGCCCGACATGCCCGACGAGGTGGTCGACCGCGTGACGGACATCCTGCTCGAAACCCCCCTCGACGGCATCGTCGCCACGAACGGCACCAACTGCCGCGACGGACTGCAGACCAGCCGGATGTCGCTCGAAAAGATCGGCAGCGGCCGCATCAGCGGGGCTCCGCTCACCCGCCGCGCCGTGGAGATCGTCCGCCGCATCCACACGCGTTCGGGCGGCACCTATCCGATCATCGGCGTGGGCGGGCTGATGACCCCCGACGACGTGCGGGCCATGCTCGACGCCGGCGCCGATCTCGTACAGCTCTATACGGGCTACATCTACGAAGGGCCGAGGCTCGTGGGCGACATCTGCCGGGCGTTGATCGCCGACGAGCAGCAGCGTCTGCAAGAAGCCGCAAAAGCCGCCGCCGCAGAACAGCAACGCCTGCAGGAAATCGCAAAAGCCGCGGCAGAACAGCCCGCCAAGCCGACCTCAGACCCGGCCGTTGTTGTCGCCGAAACACCGGTCACCGCCGAGGATCCGGCCACAAGACCGACCTCGGAACCGGCCGTCGAAAAACCCGCCAAGGCCGCCGAGCCGACAGCTGAACCGGCCGCCGCAGAGAAAGCTGCAAACATTCCCGAATCATCCGATTCCGGACTCCCGACGACGGACCCCGGTGCGGAGATGACATCCGCCCGGTCGGAACCCGCTCCGCACGAGTCCGGAGAACAGGCATAAATCCATGAAAGCAACGATCATTACCATTGGCGATGAGATCCTCATCGGCCAGATCGTGGACACCAATTCGGTATCCATTGCCAAACACCTCAATTCGGCGGGCATCGTCGTGCGCGAAAAGATCTCGATCGGCGACGACCGCGAACAGATCCAGCAGTGCGTGACGCGCGCGATGGAGAACTTCGAGGTGACGATCATCACCGGCGGCCTCGGCCCCACGAAGGACGACATCACCAAAAAGACCCTCGCCGAACTCTTCCACAGCGGCATGCACTACGACCAGACCGTGGCCGACCACGTCGAGCGGATGCTCACGGCCCGCGGCATCGACTTCAACGAACTCAACCGCTCGCAGGCAATGGTCCCCGACTGCTGCACGGTGCTCTTCAACGCCCACGGCACGGCCCCCGGCATGTGGTTCGAACACGACGGCCATGTGGTGGTTTCGCTGCCCGGCGTGCCGTTCGAGATGGAGCACCTGATGCAGGACGAGGTCATGCCCCGCCTCAAGGCCCACTTCTCGCTGCGGCAGATCGTCCACCGCACGATGATCACCGCCGGACTGGCCGAATCGATGCTCGCCAAACGCATCGAAAGCTGGGAAAACGCCCTCCCGCCCTATCTCAAACTGGCCTATCTGCCCAATCCGGGAGCCGTACGGCTGCGGCTGTCGGCCTACGAGGTCGAAGGCGAAAGCGTCGCCCGCGAAATCGACCGTCAGTTCGAAAAGCTGCGCCAGCTGATCCCCCACAACGTCATCGGCTTCGAGACGGCCACGATGCAGGAACTCGTCCACGGAATCCTCACGCACCGCGGCCTGACCCTGGCTACGGCCGAGAGCTGCACGGGCGGAACCATCGCCTCGCGCTTCACGGCCATGCCGGGCGCTTCGGCCTACTTCCTCTGCGGAGTGGTCTCCTACAGCAACGAGGCCAAGGCCGACGTGCTGGGCGTCAACCCCGACGACATCGCCCGCTACGGCGCCGTGAGCGAACAGGTGGCCCGCCAGATGGCCGAAGGCGCCCGCCGCATCGCCCACGCCGACTACGCCGTGGCGACGACCGGTATCGCCGGCCCGACGGGCGGTTCGGCCGAAAAACCCGTCGGCACGGTCTGGATCGCCGTGGCAACCCCGCGCGGCACCACCGCCGTGCTCAAACAGTGCGGCACCGACCGCGGCCAGGTCATCGACCGCGCCAGCGCCTTCGCCATCTCGCTGCTGCGCGACGCCCTGGACGACGGTTCCGCCGAGGCCTAATGCCCGGAAAATCATCCGCCAAACCGAAAAAAAGTCAAGGCTTTTTGCGTTTTGACGAAAAGGTTGTATATTTGCAAGCCCGAAAAGGGTCTTAACAAAATTTTAGAAACATGAAAGTTTGCGAAATCACAGGCAAGGTGGCCGTCGTGGGCAACAACGTCTCGCACTCCCACCACAAGACCAAACGCAAATTCAGCCCCAATCTGAAAACCAAGCGTTTCTGGTCCGAGCAGGAAGGCCGCTGGATCACCCTGAAGGTATCCGCCGCCGGCATGAAAACCATCAACAAGAAAGGGCTTGCAGTAGCCATGCGTGAGGCTGCCGCTCCCAAAAGCGTCTACTAAAAACCAACTGTAATCCATGGCAAAGAAAGGCAACCGTGTGCAGGTCATCCTCGAATGCACCGAGCAGAAAGAGAGCGGCGTTGCGGGAATGTCCCGTTACATCACCACCAAAAACAAGAAAAACACGCCCGAACGTCTCGAACGCAGAAAGTACAACCCGTTCCTCAAGCGTGTAACGTTACACCGTGAAATCAAATAGTTAGAACAGCTCTATGGCAAAGAAAGTAGTCGCAACACTGAAAACCGGTACCGGCAAGCAGTTCACCAAGTGCATCAAGATGGTCAAGTCCGAAAAGACCGGAGCCTACATGTTCAAGGAGGGCATCATTGCCAACGACCAGGTAAAGGATTTCTTCGAAGGCAAGAAATAACGTATTTTAAGAGTCCGTCTCTTAAATACAAAGGGCATCTTCTCGAGAAGGTGCCCTTTGTATTTGCCCCGGCGAACCCCAGCGGATCCGCTCCGATTTGGCAGTCCCGCAAAAAAAACCTATCTTTATCCACCTTATTGCCAGCTCACAGACATGGAGGTCAAAACCATCGCATTCTACAACAGACCCTTCCCCTCGGGTGGCGCCGAAACCGTATCGCGGAATCTGGCCCACTATTTCCATAAACAGGGACTGCGCGTACTCATCTATACCTCGCAACTGGAGGAGGGACTGCTCACGGAGCAGGATCGCAAGGCGTTCGAAACCCGCGTGCTCCCGTGGGCCGAATATGAGAACCATCCGGAGAATGTCCGTTTCCTGCGCGATTCGCTGACCGCCGAACAGGTCGACCTGCTGATCGTGCAGGGTTGCACGAACTTTCCGTTCGGAGACCTCTACGGCCAGGTCCGCACGCGGCTGATCTTCTGCCTGCACAGCATCCCCCTGTGGGAGGTCGACGACTGGAAAGTCCGCAAGAGCAGCCAGATCTACAACCCCACCTGGCGTCGCAGACTGGAGTTCATCCTGTTTCGCAAACCGGTCTACCGGCTCACCGACAAACTCAAACGACGCTTCCTGCGCCGCTATGCGGACATCCATGCCCATACGGATCGATTCGTGACCCTCTGCCCGGAATACGGCCGGCAGCTGTCGCACGAACTGCAAAGATACGGACACGCCACCTTCCCGGAACGACTGGCCGCCATCGCCAATCCGCTGCTGCCGCCCCAGGAGCCGACCCATTGCCCCAAGGAGAAGATCGTCCTCTATGTCGGACGCTTCTCCTACTGCGACAAACGCATCGACCGGCTGCTGAAGATCTGGCACCGGATCGAACACACGCTCCCCGACTGGCGGCTGATCCTGGTCGGCGACGGCCCCGAAAGGGAGAATCTGCACGCACTCGCCCGCCGGCTCAGGCTCGGACGGGTCGAATTCGCCGGCTATCAGTCCGATGTCGCCCCGTACTATCGCCGGGCTACGTTCGTCTGTCTGACCTCCGTCTTCGAAGGGTTCGGCATGTGCTTCGCCGAGGGCCAGCAGTACGGTGCGATCCCCGTGTCGTTCGACTCCTACGCCGCCATCCGCGAAATCACGCGCAACGGCGAGGCCGGCATCCTCGTCCCGCCGTTCAGCAAACGACAGTATGCCCGCCGGCTGATGGACGCCATGCTCGACGAAGAGGCCCAGGCCCGGATGCGCGAACAATGCTACCGGCAGGCTGCCAGCTACGATCTGGAACGAATCGGCGCAGAGTGGCTCCGTCTCTTCAAGCATATGAACTGAACCCATGAAAAAGATCGCCTTCATCATCATCCGCTACGGCCGCGAAGTGAACGGCGGCGCCGAGGCTCACTGTCGCATGCTGGCCGAACGGCTGACCCCCTATTACGACGTCGAGGTGCTGACCACCACCACGCGGGTTTTCAACGATCCCGCGCAGGATTTCGAGGAGGGAACGTCGGTCGAAAACGGCGTACGGATCCGTCGTTTCAAGCCCCATCCGGTTGATGGCGAGCGCTATCTGACCTATTACCGCCACGGAAAATGGGCCCGGCGGATCCGGATCCGGCTCGACAAACTCGGTCTGCTGGGAGTGTTCACAACGCTGCATCCGACCTGGAAGTTCGGTCTCGAGGCCGAGCGGCGGATGTTCGAGGCGCAACCCGACCACACGCCGCAGATGATGGAGTTCATCCGGGATCACCGCGAGGAGTACCACGCCTTCCTCTTCATGAACTTCTACTTCAGCCAGACGGTCTTCGGAACGCAGATCGCCCCCGAAAAGAGCATCCTCATCCCGCTGGCCCATCCCGACAAGCCGCTCTATTTCGCCTCCAACATCCCGATGTTCACCCTCATCCGCCACATCGCCTTCAACACGCGGGCCGAAGAGCGAATGTGCCGCCGGATCTTCGGACGGGCAATGGCGCCGGGGAGCATCGTGGGTTGCGGCATCGAAGAGGTCGAAGCGGCCGACTGGACGACGGTCCGGGAACGTTACGGACTGCCCGAACGCTATGTGCTCTACCTGGGGCGCGTCACGCGGCAGAAGATCGGCCGCATCATCCCCGAGTTCCTGCGTTACAAACGGCGCTACGGCGGCACGGCCCGTCTGGTGATGATCGGGGGGATCGATCCGGAGGTCGAACGTCCGGCCGGCGACGAGGTCATCATGACCGGATTTGTCGACGACGCCGAAAAGAGCGCCATCGTGCGTCATGCCACGGTGATGGTCAACCCTTCGGCGCAGGAGAGCCTCTCGCTGCTGATGCTCGAGGCGATGCAGAACCGCATCCCGGCACTGGTCAACGGGCGGAGCGAAGTGATGAAGGATCACTGCCGACTGAGCGGTGCGGCGCTCTGGTACGACAGCTGGCGCGACTTCCGCCACAAGCTCCACCGGCTGCTCGATGACGACGCCTTGCGCCAGCGGCTCACCGCCCGTGGCCCGGCCTACGTCGAGGCCAACTACTCCTGGGCAGTCATCATTTCCAGGCTGCGGGAGCTGATCGAGCGTCTTTAGACCGCCGGACAACGGAGCGGGTGACGGGGAGCGCCGCAATCAGCGGAGCGCTTGTGACAGCGGCAAAACAGATCACCGGCAGCGTGCGGAGACGACAGCCAAGCGAAACAGTCGGCAGAACTCAGCGGCCGGCAGCGTGCGGAGACGGTAACCACGCAGCACAGCCGGCAGAACGGAATAAAAAACGGCGGATCGTCCGGAACGATCCGCCGTCTTGCATGCCTCGGGCTTCGGGCAGCAGGCTTTCGACCAGGCGTCAGAAACGGTGCACGGCCCGCACGAGGAACTTGTTGTACTTGGGAATCTCCACCACGTAGGGCGGTTCGATGCTCATGTGCGACGTATAGGCGTTTTTATCGTCTATTTCGGTCGACGAGAAGTAGTAGACCATGCGGTCCATCCGCTTGCCGCCGGCCTCCTTCAGCGTTCCGTTGAACGCATTGCGGGCACGACGGTCGTTGTGGAGCCGCGATCCGCCGTTGTAGTTGTGACCGATGGTCAGCAGTTCGTCGATGGCCGGCAGATACCACCCTTCGCCCTGCTCGCGGCACCACTTGAAGGCAGGGAAATCCTCCCACGAAAGGTTGTTCTCCTCGATGTAACGGGCCACGGTCTGCATGTTGACCCTCCCGTCGGTACGGTGATCGGCCCCCACCGTACGCAGTTCCGGCTTGCGGAACACACTCCACGGCAGGTACAGCTCTTCGAGCGAAATGATCAGTCCGTGGCGCCGGTCCTCCGAGAGCTGGCAGACAACCCCCTTCACGCCGTTGACATCGTACAACTCACCGATTGCATACTCGCGGAGAGGCAACGTCTCGACTGCCGTTGTCGATTCGGAGCGTGAGGCCGCGGAACCGGTCGTCGCGGCGGACGTCTCACGCGTGTAGTACTCCGTCTCGCCGTTGGCATAACGGATATAGTGGATCTCGAGTGTGGGCAGCACATAGGTCGGCCCGTCGGGATTGGTAAAGCGTTTGTAACGAACGCTCTGCGGAGAGACCTCGATCACTTTGGCCTCGATCTTCGTCGAGTCGGTCTTCACGATCAGATCCTGGGCCGAGGCACCGAAGATCCCGAACAAAGCTGCTACGAGCAGCAGGAAACATCTTTTCATCTTCTGAGGTACGTGTTGTGATGCAAAGATAACGCTTTTCCAAACATTCTTCGTATCTTTGCTCCGAGTTTAACGGGACAAAATCTTTGCACATGGCATTTTTCGATATTTTCCGCAAGAAACAACAGGAGGCCCCCGCCTCCGAGGAGCAGACCCGCCGTCAGCAGCAGGAGCTCGACGCCGGACTTGAGAAGACCAAAAGCGGTCTCTTCTCGAAACTGGCACGCGCCGTAGCGGGACGGTCGACCGTCGACGCCGACGTGCTCGACAACCTCGAGGAGGTGCTCATCACCTCGGATGTCGGCGTGGAGACCACCGTGAAGATCATCCGCCGCATCGAGGAGCGCGTCGCCCGCGACAAGTACATGAATACCTCCGAGCTGCAGTCGATCCTGCGCGAGGAGATCGCCTCGCTGCTCGAACAGGCCCAGGGTTCGGCCGAGAACTTCGGCCTCGACGCCCGCGAAGGCGAACCCTACGTGGTGATGGTCGTCGGGGTGAACGGCGCCGGCAAGACCACCACCATCGGCAAACTCGCCGCACAGCTCACCAAGGCCGGACGCAAGGTCTGGATCGGTGCCGCCGACACGTTCCGCGCCGCGGCCATCGACCAGCTGCAGGTCTGGGCCGACCGCGCCGGCGCCACGATGATCCGCCAGCAGATGGGTTCCGACCCCGCATCGGTGGCCTTCGACACGCTCACCTCGGCCAAGGCCAACGGTGCCGACGTGGTGCTGATCGATACGGCCGGACGTCTGCACAACAAGATCAACCTGATGAACGAGCTGACGAAGATCCGCAACGTCATGGGCAAGGTCATCCCCGGAGCGCCCCACGAAGTGATGCTCGTGCTGGACGGCTCGACCGGCCAGAATGCCTTCGAACAGGCCCGTCAGTTCACCCAGGCCACGCAGGTCACCTCGCTCGCCATCACCAAGCTCGACGGCACGGCTAAGGGCGGCGTGGTGATCGGCATCAGCGACCAGTTCCACATCCCGGTCCGCTACATCGGCATCGGCGAAGGCATCGACCAGCTGCGCATCTTCGACCGCCGGGAGTTTGTCAACGCATTGTTCGGACATGAAAAAAATTAACGTCATCACGCTCGGCTGCTCGAAGAACACCGTCGACAGCGAACACCTCATGGCCCGCCTGGCGGCCGCCGGCTACGAAGTCCTCTTCGACAGCGACCGCACGGACGCCAAAGTGGTCGTCATCAACACCTGCGGATTCATCGGCGACGCCAAGCAGGAGTCCATCGACATGATCCTGCGCGCCGCCCAGGCCAAAAAGGCCGGACGCATCGAGAAACTGTTCGTCATCGGCTGCCTGGCGGAACGCTACGCCGACGAGCTGCGGCACGAAATCCCCGAAGTCGACGAGTACTTCGGAGCCCGCACGTGGGACGGCATCGTGCGCGCGCTGGGCGCCTCGGAGGATCCGGCCCTGGCCACCGAACGCCATCTAACCACTCCGAAGCATTACGCCTATCTGAAGATCTCCGAGGGGTGCAACTGGAAGTGCGGCTACTGCGCCATTCCGCTCATCCGCGGACCGCACGTCTCCGTCCCGATGGAGGAGCTCGAGGAGGAGGCCCGCAAACTGGCTCAGCGGGGCGTGCGCGAACTGATCGTCATCGCGCAGGACACCACCTACTACGGCCTCGACCTCTACGGCAAACGCATGCTGGCCGAACTGCTGCGTCGGTTGTGCCGCATCGACGGCATCGAGTGGATCCGCCTCCACTACGCCTATCCGGCCGCCTTCCCCGAGGATGTCATCGAGGTGATGGCCTCCGAACCCAAGATCTGCAAGTACCTCGACATCCCCTTCCAGCACATCTCCGACGCCCAGCTCTCGGCCATGCTGCGCCGCCATACCAAGGCCGAAGCCCTGGAGCTGATCCACAAGCTGCGCACGGCAATCCCCGATCTGGCGCTGCGCACCACCCTGCTGGTCGGCTACCCGGGCGAGACCGAAGCCGATTTCGAGGAGTTGATGGAGTTTGTGCGCGAGGTGCGTTTCGACCGCCTCGGCGTCTTCGCCTACTCCGAGGAGGAGGGGACCTGGTCGGCGCGGAAGCTCCGCAACGATGTCCCCGAGGAGGTCAAGCAGCAGCGCGTCGACCGCATCATGGCGCTGCAGAACGAAATCTCGCTCGAAAACAACCGCCGGCGCGTCGGCCGTACGGAACGCGTGCTGATCGATTCGCGACAGGGCGACTGGTATGTCGGCCGCTCGCAGTACGATTCGCCGGAGGTCGATCAGGAGATCCTCATCCCCACGGGCGGGAAGCGGCTGCTGAAGGGCCATTTCTATCCCGTACGCATCGATGCGGCCGAAGATTACGATCTCTACGCCTCCGTCGTGGAGCCCGTGAAGAGCCGTTCCGCAAAATAATTTGTGTTTTATCCTTTTTTTGCTTACCTTTGAAAAAGCAAAACGGACCTATTCCGAAACCGATGGCCGATAAGAGTGTGATAACGAACATCGAAGCCCGTGTCAGGCAGTTGATCGACGACCACGCCCGGCTGTCGGATCTCTGTGCGGAGCTTACGGCGCAATGCGACGCTCTGCGGGCCGAGAAACGAACTCTGGAGGAGCGCATCAAGACGCTCGATGCCGAGGTGGCACGCATGCAGCTGGCCGAAGGGCTCGCAGGAGGAGGTCCCAACCGCGACAAGGCGAGGGCACGGATCAACAAACTGATGCGGGAGGTTGACAAATGCATCGCCCTGCTGGGCAAGCCGGCCGAAATTCCCGATTCCGGATCCGCAAAATGACCGGAACGAATGGCCGCAAGCCCCTGGATGAAACTGGAGATAAACGAAAACGAAAATGGCCAAACAGTCGATAACCCTCAAAATAGCCGGTAAAAGCTATCCTTTTACCATCGACAGCGACAAGGAAGAGGCCTATCGACTGGCCGAACGGGAGGTGAACAATTTCCTGGTGACCATCAAGCAGAAAAACTTCAAGGGTTGGAACGACCTCGACTACATGTCGATCACCGCCCTGAACTTCGCCATCACCAACGTCATGTCCCGCCAAAGCCGCGAAGCCAGTGAGGATGACCTTCGTCGCTTGAAACAGTTGGAAAGCGACATCGACTCCTACCTGAACAACCCCCGTCGCTAACCCGGGGGGGGGCGAGAGAAGGGGCCGAGAGATGAGGAGGAGAAGAGGAAGAGGGAGAGGAAGAGAGGAAGAAAGGAAGAAGAGGAAGAGACGAGAGAAGAAAAGAGGAGATACCGGGAAAAGGCTGGGCGGAAGATCATTCGAATCCTGCACCCGCCCGAAATCCCGACCAAAAGATATACGAAGCTCCGGCAAACGGTCTGACGACCAACGGCACGACTTCGACTGATGAGGTTCTTTTACATATCAGAATCTACCCGCATAGATTCCTTAAAGCTTTGCGAAACTGAACACTTTTTATATTGGGGCAACTTGCGATGCTTCAAAATCAGGCCTTACTACCCGCAATGGGGAGTGCGTTACGGCGCACCGTTGGAAGATTGCGATACTCGGAGCCCCCACACATGACTAATCTTGCAGATTCGTCAAACGAGACTAAGGAGCCTATGCGGTTTTTTTTTAGACACAACGATTAACCTAATTAATAATTAAAAACACGTAAAGAACAATGTATACCACCATTTTGGTAGCCTGCATCTCTGCGGTGGTCGCCGTTGCGATTTACGCGGTTGTCACGAATTACGTCGTCAAGAACACGATCCGCAAACGCCGCGAAGTCGCCCTCAAGGAGGCCGAATCCGAAGCCGAGATGATCAAGAAGGAGCGCATCCTTCAGGCCAAGGAGAAGTTTATCCAACTCAAGAGCGAATATGACCGTCAGGTGAACGAGCGCAACCAGAAGCTCAACCAGAGCGAGCAGCGTGCCAAACAGCTCGAACAGAACCTCCAGAACAAGGAGCGTGACCTGGAGAACAAACTCCGCGAAAACGATCGCCTCAAGGAGCAGATGCAGAACCAGATGCAGCTGCTCGAACACAAGAAGGAGGAGATCGACCAGGTGCGCCGCGAACAGAACGTCCGCCTCGAACAGATCTCCGGCATGAGCACCGAGGAGGCCAAGAACATCCTCATGGAGAACATGAAGGCCGAGGCCAAGACCGAGGCCGCAGCCTATATCAACGAAACCATCGAGGAGGCCAAGATGACCGCTACGAAAGAGGCCAAACGCATCATCGTGGCCTCGATCCAGCGTGTGGCCACCGAAACGGCCATCGAGAATGCCGTCACGGTCTTCAACATCGAGAGCGACGAGGTCAAGGGCCGCATCATCGGCCGTGAGGGCCGCAACATCCGCGCCCTGGAAGCCGCCACCGGTATCGAAATCATCGTCGACGATACGCCTGAAGCCATCATCCTGTCGGGATTCGACCCCGTACGCCGTGAGATCGCCCGCCTGGCGCTCCACCAGCTCGTCACCGACGGCCGCATCCACCCCGCACGCATCGAGGAGGTCGTTGCCAAGGTCAAGAAACAGATCGAGGAGGAGATCGTCGAGGTCGGAAAACGGACGGCCATCGACCTGGGTATCCACGGTCTGCACCCCGAAATGATCCGCCTGATCGGCAAGATGAAATACCGTTCGTCCTACGGCCAGAACCTGTTGCAGCACGCCCGTGAAACGGCCAACCTGGCCGGAATCATGGCTGCCGAACTGGGTCTGAACCCCAAGATCGCACGCCGCGCCGGTCTGCTGCACGACATCGGCAAGGTGCCCGACGACGAACCCGAACTGCCGCACGCAATCATCGGCATGAAACTCGCCGAAAAATACAAGGAGAAGCCCGAAGTCTGCAACGCCATCGGTGCCCACCACGACGAGGTGGAGATGACCTCGCTCATTGCACCGATCATCCAGGCTTGCGACGCCATCTCGGGAGCCCGTCCGGGAGCCCGCCGCGAGGTGGTCGAGAGCTACATCAAGCGTCTGAAGGAGATGGAGGACATCGCGCTTTCGTACCCCGGTGTCGTGAAGACCTACGCCATCCAGGCCGGTCGCGAGCTGCGAGTCATCGTCGGGGCCGACAAACTCTCGGATCAGGAGTCGGAGGGTCTGTCGCACGATATCGCCAAGAAGATCCAGGACGAGATGACCTACCCCGGACAGGTAAAGATCACCGTCATCCGCGAGACCCGCGCCGTCGCCTACGCCAAATAAGCGAGGGGGGGGGCAGAGGAGCAACGAGACGGAGAGACGGACGGAGAGACAGAGAGGCAAGAGCGACGAGACCTGGCAACGACCGGACAACGAGACCAAACGACGCTCCTGCACACAAATCCGTGATACGCCCGCAACGCTCCGCTTCACGCCACACCCCATAACCAGAAAAGACGAAAAATCCTTCGGATTGCCTCCGGAGGATTTTTCATACACCGAGGAACCTCAAACCCCAACCACCATGCCGACAAACATCCGCCCGGAACTCGAAACCTATATCGAGACGACGATCATCCCCCGCTATGAGACGTTTGACCGCGCCCACGACGTGAATCACGTACGGGCAGTGATCGACCGCAGTCTCGCCATGGCGGCCGAGTATGAGGTCAATCCGGAAATGGTCTATGCGATCGCCGCCTACCACGATACGGGCCTGATCCACGGACGCGAACACCACCATATCGATGCCGGACGCATCCTCGCATCCGATACGGAGTTGCGCCGCTGGTTCTCGGAGGAGGAGATCCGCACGATGCGCGAAGCGGTCGAGGATCATCGCGCCTCGTCACACCACGCACCGCGATCGATCTACGGCCGCATCGTGGCCGAAGCCGACCGCCTGATCGACCCCCAAACCATCATCCGCCGCACGGTCCAGTACAGTCTGGCCCACTACCCCGCCCTCGATCGCGAGGGACACTTCACGCGCTGCCTCGATCACCTCAACGAGAAGTACGCCGAAGGTGGCTATCTGCAACTCTGGATCGTTCCGTCGGAGAATCAACAACGGCTCGAGGAGCTGCGCCGAATCATCCGCGATACGACGCGGCTGCGCGAACTCTTCGACCACGCCTTCGAGGCCGAATCCTCCACGCCGCCGACCGGCCGTCAATAGTCAATAGAAGAACTCGCAATAAAAAAGGCGGGGATCCCTGCGTGGATCTCCGCCTTTTGAGCCTTGCGGCGAAAGAAGCTACTCGACGTCGTGCGGGAAGTACTTCATGTACTGCACGCGCTGGTAGAACTCGCCCTGCGAGGAGCCGTAATCCATCCGTCCGCGGAAAGCCTCCAGGGTGTCGAACCCGTGACGGGCGGCCCATTCGTCGACAAAGCGGCCGATCTGTCCGATCACCTCGTATCCGTGGCGGTGGATCGCCGTGCAGACCTGTACGGCCCGTGCGCCGCACAACAGCGCCTTGACGGCCGCCGCTCCGTCGTGCACACCCGTCGAGACGGCCACATCCAGCTGCGGCAGTGCATGCGAGCAGAGTGCCGTGCTGCGCAGCACATGGCGCAGTTCGGTCGGCTGACTGAAGGGATCGGCCGGCTGGAGCGTCATCTTCTCGATGTCGATGTCGGGCTCGAAGAAGCGGTTGAACAGGACCACGCCGCGTGCCCCGCGGGCCAGCAGCGCATCGCACGTCGAGAGGACGTTGGTCAGTCGCATCGGCAGCTTCACCGACACCGGGATAGTGACCGCCGCAGCCACCTTGCGCACGATATCGGCATAGTGCTGCTCGATCTCGGCGGCCGAAGCGTGACGGTCGGTCGGCAGCACGAAGATATTCAGTTCGAGAGCCGAGGCGCCGGCCGCCTGCATCGACGTCGCGTAGTCGATCCACGCATCGCCCGTTGCGATGCAGTTGATGCTGCCGATGACGGGAACACCCGTTGCGGCGGCCTGCTTGACCAGATCGAGCAGTTCGGCCTTGTAGGCGTCGCCCAGATAACGCTCGAGGTACTCGCCGGCATCGCCGTAGCCCTCCATCTTGTCCAGCGAGGCGGCCTGACGGTAGATCTGCTCCTCGAAGATCGATTTCAGAACGAGGGCGCCCGCTCCGTGGCGTACGCACTCGTCGATGTGGGCCATGTTCGACGTGTAGGGCGAACTGCTCACGATGACCGGACTTGAAAGTTCAAGTCCCAGGTATTCGGTTTTCATGGCTTCTTATTTTTGTGATACGTTATACAAAGGGAATCTTCACCACCTCGGCCCGCACGGGTTTCTCGCGGATGACCACCGCAACCTCCGTACCGGGTTTAGCGAAGGCCGTCTCGACGTAACCCAGCGCCACACCCACCTTCAGGCAGGGCGACATGGTT
Organism: uncultured Alistipes sp.; assembly: GCA_944321185.1. GTDB lineage: Bacteria > Bacteroidota > Bacteroidia > Bacteroidales > Rikenellaceae > Alistipes. The sequence continues at coordinate 34,100 of CALUKH010000011.1, forward strand.
CCCGAGGTGACATGGCCGATCGCACGGCCGTCGGGCGCGGCCAGCGTGTAACCGTGGCGCGGGATGCCCCGCTCGATCATCTTCAGTCCGACGAGCTTGCGCGTCACGCCTTCGGCCTTCTGACGCTCGAGCAGTTCACGGTCGATGAAATTCTTGCCCTCGACGAACTTCGTGATCCAGCCCAGACCCGCCTCGATGGGCGAAGTCGTGTCGTCAATATCGTTGCCGTAGAGGCAGAAGCCCTTCTCCAGGCGCAGCGTATCGCGGGCCCCGAGGCCGATATTCTTCAGACCGTACTCGGCGCCGGCCTCCCAGAGGGCCTTCCAGAGCCGCGGGCCATCTTCGTTGGCGGCGTAGATCTCGCAGCCGCCGGCCCCCGTGTAACCCGTGATCGAGAGGATTGCCCGGCAGCCGCCCACCTCCATCTTGCGGAAGGTGTAGTACTCCATCTCCTCGACCGGCTCCGTGCACATCTTCTGCACGATCTTCATCGCCAGGGGCCCCTGCACGGCCAGCTGGCAGATCTCGTCCGAAGCGTTGTAGAGCTCCTTGCCCGAACCGGCCTCCATGCCGAATTCGTCGTGGCCCACGCGGCAGATATGCGCCCAGTCCTTCTCGATGTTCGCCGCATTGACGCACAGCATGTAGGTCTCGGCATCGATGCGGTAGACCAGGATGTCGTCGACGATGCCGCCGCGGCCGTTCGGCATGCACGAATACTGCACCTTGCCGTCGTAGAGCTTTGCCACGTCGTTGGTCGTAATGCGCTGCAGAAGGGCCAGCGCCTTGGGTCCCTTGACCCAGATTTCGCCCATGTGGCTCACGTCGAAGACACCGGCACCCTGACGCACGGTCATGTGCTCGTCGGTGATGCCCGTGAACTCGATGGGCATGTTATAACCCGCAAATTCGGCCATCTTGGCCCCTGCGGCGATGTGATAATCGGTAAAAACGGTGGTTTTCATATAGGTTGTTTGGTGGTTACTCACGACGTTTCACGCCCAGGCGCGGGCAGCGGTGGAACTCCTTCGTGCGGTCGAACAGATAGCGGTACGTAGTGTGGACCTTGTGGCGCGTGGCGCAGACGTAGGTCTCGATCATGCGGTTCATCACCGGGTTGAAGTCGCCGATCCACGCCAGCTCCATCGTCTTGTATGGATTCTTCGTCAACTCGAGGAATTCGTAGTACTTGACCATGATGGCCGATTCGACCCCCTTGCCGTGGAATTCGGGCGTGATGCCGAAGATCACCCCGAAGATGCGGTCGCACGACTTGCGCACCTTCAGGTCCCACATCAGGCGCAACTTCTGCCACACGCCGAACTTGCCGTTGAACTTGCCGATCAGGCGGTTGAGGTCCGGCACCGTGATGAAGAATCCGATGGGTTCGTCGTTGAAGTAGGCGAAGAAGATGATGTTGGGGTCGATAATCGGCTTCATCTCGTGGACCATCTGCAGCGCCTCCTCCTGCGTCATGGGCTTCACGCCCGAGAAGAGGGCCCAGGCCTTGTTGTAGATCACGCGGAAGTTTTCGGCCGCCTCCTCGAGGTTCTTCATGTCGATGTTCTCGACGCGGTAGCCCGGCACGGTATAGAGCCGTTTGGCGCGGGCGAAGATCTGCTTGTTGGCCTCCGAGTTGTTCACGCGCCAGATGAAGCTGTGCTGGTTGAAGTAGTTGCGGAAGCCGTAGTTTTCGAACAGATCCTTGTAGTAGGGCGGATTGTAGGGGTTCTTGTAGAGGGGCTGGAACTCGTAGCCCTCGACCAGCAGCCCCCACCAGTCGCGGCGCTGGCCGAAGTTCACCGGGCCGTCCATGGCCTCCATGCCGCGGCTGGCGAGCCACATGCGCGCGGCATCGAACAGCGTATTGGCCACCTCCTGATCCTCGATCGACTCGAAGAATCCGCAACCGCCGGTGGGTTGCTCCTCGATAGAGGCCTTTTCGCGGTTGTAGAAGGCCGCGATGCGGCCCACCACTTCGCCCCGCGCATTGCGGACCACCCAACGGATGGCCTCTCCGTCGGCGAAGAGGTCGTTGCGCTTCGGGTCGAAGACCTCCAGCACGTCCACATCCAACGGGCAGACCCAGTTGCGGTTGCCCTTGTAGATCCGCTTCGGGAGGTCGAGCCATTCGCGTTCGACGGCCGGCGTGGTGACCTCCTGCAGCGTATATTTCTCCTTGTTCATCTGCTTGACGGTTAAATTCGATGTTTACAACGTTCAAAGGTAACAATTTTTTCCTTATTTTTGTTCATCCACCAAATTTCGAATCCCAATGACCAAAAGCCTGGAACAGTACATGCCCGACGGGAGCAAACTCCCCTACCGCTTCATGAAATACCGTATCCACAAGATCCTGCTCGTCTGCTGCAGCTACGACGGGTACATTCTCGAGGAGGACGGGCATATCGAATCCCAGATCAACCAGGAATACATCGACCTCAACATGTCGAATCCGCCGTCGCTCACGCGCGTCAGTTCGACGGCCGAGGCACTCGAGGCGCTCGGCGAGGACGACTCCTACGACTTCATCCTGACGATGTACAACGTCGGCGAACCCGACGTCTTCGCCTTTGCCCGCATCGTCAAGGAGCGCCATCCGCAGATCCCCGTGGCGCTGCTCACCTCCTTCTCGAAGGACATCTACCGCCGCATCGAGGAGCAGGACCATTCGGGGCTGGACTACATCTTCTCCTGGCACGGGAACACCGACCTGATCATCGGTATCATCAAGCTCATCGAGGACAAGATGAATGCCGACGAGGATATTCTCGAAGGGGGCGTGCAGGCCATCCTGCTGGTCGAGGACTCGATCCGCTTCTACTCGACCTACCTGCCCGAACTCTACAAGCTGATCCTGCTCCAGAACACGGAATTCCTCAAGGATGCCTTCAACGAACAGCAGCAGGTCCTCCGCAAGCGGGCCCGCCCGAAGATCCTGCTGGCCCGCTGCTACGACGAGGCCACGGAGCTCTACGACCGCTACCGGCGGAATCTGCTCGGCGTGATCTCCGACGTGGGCTTCGTCCTCCACCGCGACGACCCCTCGGAGAGCGAAAAACGCGACGCCGGCATCGACCTCTGCCGCCGCATCAAGCAGGACAATCCGCTGATGCCCGTGCTGCTGCAGTCGTCGCAGACCTCCTTTGCCGAACAGGCCCGCGCCCTGGGGGCCGGATTCCTGGCCAAGAACTCCAAGACGCTGCTCTCCGAACTGAGCGACTACATTGCCAAGGAGTTCGCCTTCGGCGACTTCGTCTTCGAGGATCCCGAGACCGGCGCCGAAATCGGCCGCGCCAAGGACCTCACGCAGATGCAGCACATGATCGCCACCATCCCCGACCGGGCCTTCGAGTACCACACCTCGCAGAACCACCTCTCCAAGTGGCTGTATTCGCGCGGATTGTTCCCGCTGGCCGCCTCGATCCGCCAGTACAACAAGAGCCACTTCTCGTCGGTCGAGGAGCATCGCCGCGTGCTGGTCAACCTGATCCGCGACTACCGCACGCTGCTCGGACAGGGTGTCGTGGCGCGTTTCGACCCCGAGACCTACTCCGATGCCGTGGCCTTCGCCCGCATCGGCGAGGGTTCGCTCGGCGGAAAGGCCCGCGGTCTGGCCTTCATGAACTCGATGCTCACCAAGCACCGCCAGTACGACAAGCACGAAAACGTCCGCATCATGATCCCCCGCTCGGTGGTCATCGCCACGGAGTATTTCGACGAGTTCATCCGCCGCAACGACCTGCAGTACATCATCTCGCAGGACTTCTCCGACGAGGAGATCCTCTCGGAATTCGTCACCTCGACCGTCCCGCAGCGTCTGCAGGAGGAACTGAAGGCCTACATCCGCACGGTCCGTACGCCGCTGGCCATCCGCTCCTCGTCGAAACTCGAGGATTCGCACTACCAGCCCTTCGCCGGCATCTACTCGACCTATATGATCCCCTATACGCCCAACGAGGATCAGATGCTGCGTCTGGTGCTGCGCGCCGTCAAGAGCGTCTACGCCTCGGTCTACTTCGCCGCCTCGCGGGCCTACATCGCCTCGTCGCAGAACCTGATCTCCGAGGAGAAGATGGCCGTCATCATCCAGGAGGTCTGCGGCACGGAGCAGAACGGACTGTGGTTCCCGACCTGCTCGGGCGTCGCCCGCTCGATCAACTACTACCCGATCGGCGACGAACAACCCTCGGACGGCGTCTGCAACGTGGCCATGGGGCTGGGCAAACTCGTCGTCGACGGCGGCCGCACGCTCCGCTTCTCGCCCCGCTATCCGCAGAAGGTCCTCCAGACGTCGACCCCCGAACTGGCACTGAGCGAGACCCAGACCGAAGTCCTCGCCCTGAGCCTGCAGCCGGAGGATTTCCGCACGTCGATCGACGACGCGGTCAATCTGCACCGCCTCACGCTGCGCGACATCGCCGACTACCGCAACGCCCGCTACGTCTGCTCGGTCTGGGACCGCGAGAACGAACGCATCTCGGACAGCCCGTTCGACCGCGGCCGCAAGGTCATCACCTTCAACAACATCCTCAAGTACAACACCTTCCCGCTGGCCGAGATCATCTCGGACATCCTGCGCATGGGCGCCGAGGAGATGCGCTGCCCCGTCGAGGTGGAGTTTGCCGTCAACATGGACGTCGCCCCGGGCCAGCAGCAGATCTTCAACCTGCTGCAGATCCGCCCGATCATCGACAACCAGGACAACCGCGCCATCGACTGGTCGAAGGAGGATCCCTCCCGCGCACTGATCTACGGCGAACAGGCCCTCGGCATCGGCATGATGGCCGATCTGGCCGACATCATCTACGTGAAGAGCGAGGCGTTCGATTCGCTCTCGACCGAGAAGATCGCCGACGAACTGCTCCAGCTGAACAACCGCATGCGCGACGAAAAACGCTCCTATATTCTTGTGGGACCCGGACGGTGGGGATCGTCGGACCCGTTCCTGGGCGTTCCCGTGAAGTGGAACCACATCTCCGAGGCGAAGGTCATCGTCGAGTGCGGCATCGAGAAGTTCGAGGTCGAACCCTCGCAGGGAACCCACTTCTTCCAGAACGTCACCTCGCTGGGCGTGGGCTATCTGACCATCAGCCCCTACCGCGGCGAGGGGATCTTCCGCGAAGCGTATCTCGATTCGCTGCCGGCCTGCCACGAAGGCACCTACCTGCGTCAGGTGCGCTTCGAACACCCGCTGTGGGTCTGCATCGACGGACGCTCGAACCGAGGCATGGTCCGCGAAGCCTCGGAAGACTAAAATTTTCCGAAAAATTCCCGAAAAAAGTTACAATCCCTAAGAAATATTGCTATATTTGTAACAGAAGAATACCAAACCTAAAAACTTCAAAGCTATGAACGTAAACAAAATCATGACGGAACTCGAACGCAAGCACCCCGGCGAAAGCGAATACCTGCAGGCCGTGCGCGAAGTTCTGATGACTGTGGAGGGCGCCTACAACCAACACCCCGAATTCGAAGCCAACCGCATCGCTGAACGCATCGTCGAGCCCGACCGGATCTTCACGTTCAAAGTCGTATGGGTCGACGACCGCGGCGAAGTGCAGACCAACATCGGCTACCGCGTACAGTTCAACAACGCCATCGGCCCCTACAAGGGCGGCCTGCGTTTCCACCCGTCGGTCAACCTCTCGATCCTCAAGTTCCTCGGTTTCGAGCAGATCTTCAAGAATGCCCTCACGACGCTCCCGATGGGCGGCGGCAAGGGCGGCTCGGACTTCAACCCCAAAGGCAAGTCGGATCGCGAAGTGATGCGCTTCTGCCAGGCCTTCATGACCGAACTCTGGCGCCACATCGGTCCCGAGACCGACGTTCCGGCCGGTGACATCGGCGTCGGCGGCCGCGAGATCGGTTACCTCTACGGCATGTACCGCAAACTCGCCCGCGAAAATACCGGCGTGCTGACCGGCAAGGGCATGACCTACGGCGGTTCGCTCATCCGTCCCGAGGCGACGGGCTTCGGCGCCGTCTACTTCCTGCGCCAGATGCTCGAGAAGGCCGGCATGGACATCAAGGGCCAGACGATCGCCATCTCGGGCTTCGGCAACGTCGCCTGGGGCGCCGCCAAGAAGGCTACGGAACTTGGTGCCAAGGTCGTGACGCTGTCGGGTCCCGACGGGTATGTCTACGATCCGGACGGTCTGAACGACGAGAAGATCGACTACATGCTCGAGCTGCGCGCGTCGAACAACGACGTCGTGGAGCCCTACGTCAAGAAGTTCCCCGGCGCACAGTTCTTCGCCGGCCGCAAGCCCTGGGAGGTCAAGGTCGACATCGCCATGCCGTGCGCCACGCAGAACGAGCTGGACGGCGAGGATGCCAAGAAACTGCTGGCCAACGGCGTGAAGATCGTGGCCGAGGTTTCGAACATGGGCTGCCGCCCGGAGGCCATCGACGCCTTCATCGCCGCCAAGATCCCCTACGGACCCGGCAAGGCCGTCAATGCCGGCGGTGTGGCCACCTCGGGCCTCGAGATGACGCAGAACGCCCAGAAACTCAACTGGACGGCCCAAGAGGTCGATGCCAAACTGCATCAGATCATGTCATCGATCCACCACGCCTGCCTCGAATACGGTACCGAAGCCGATGGATACATCAACTACATGAAGGGCGCCAACATCGCCGGCTTCATGAAGGTGGCCAAGTCGATGGTCGAGCAGGGCATCCTGTAAGCCGCCCGTCGATCCAGATCCCGCAAAAGGCCGTCCGAGTACGCTCGGACGGCCTTTTTGCAGGATTCTCATCAGGAAGGGGCACGAACGGCAAAAACATTTGTTCTAAAAATCGGCGGATTCGTGATCAAACCCGGCCCGATCATTGAATTTATTTGATGCAGTCGATGCGGACCTCTATTTTTGAACCCAATAAACACCAAAATACGTTACGGACTATGACACACATTCGGAAAATCACCAACACGCTGGCAGCCGTTGCACTGGCCTGCCTGACGATGACCACGGTCGCCTGCTCGGACGATGACGACAACGCCACCCCGAATCCCGACCAGCAGGAACAGGAACAGGCTCTGACGCTTCAGGATCTCGTCGGAAGCTACACCGGCACGTTCGACTTTACGGCCGAGCCCAGTGCGCTGAATCCCGCCCCGCAGGCCCAGAACGATATTGCCGTATCGGTTGAAGTGACCGAGGAGGGCGCCGTGCATTTCGCCGAGTTCCCGGCCGCCACGCTGGTTACGGCGCTGCTGGGTGAAGAGGCTGCCGGCTCGCTGATTCCCATGCTGGGAACGATCATCTACGATGCCACGATCGGTACGCCGACGGCCGATGCCACGAAACTCTCGGCTGACCTGACCACGCCCGTCCTGACGCTCAACCTGATGGGCGGTATAATGAAGGTCGAGATCACGATCGAATCGCCCGATCAGCTCACCTATACGAAGGAGGGCGGACTGACCTTCACGCTCAAGACCACCAAGGCCACGGTCAACGGCGAGGAGATGGAACTGGTCAACACGCTGACGTTCGACGTCAAGAAATAATCGCGGATAAAGTGCCGGGAATCGCATTGCGAGGTCCGGTGCGGGAGGTCCGGCCTGCCGGCGGCAGGTTGAGGCGAGTTGGACGGTGTGAAACCGCCGCCGGCCGGACCTTCCATCCGACAAAGTCGCCAAAAAAGGCGGTTCCGAATTCGGAACCGCCTTTTTCAGGTTTGGGGGATCGGCCGTCGCCTACAGCCGGGCCTTGATCGCCTTGGTGGCCTCCTCGTAGCCCGGCTTCTCCAGCAGCGCGAACATGTTCTTCTTGTAGGCCTCGACACCCGGCTGGTCGAACGGATTGACACCCAGCAGATAACCGCTGATGCCGCACGCCTTCTCGAAGAAGTAGAGCAGCGATCCGATCACCTCGGCCGAGATCTCCGGGATCTCCACCCGCAGGTTGGGCACGCCGCCATCGACATGAGCCAACTGCACGCCCAGTTCGGCCATGCGGTTGACCTCCGAGATGCGCTTGCCGGCCAGATAGTTCAGTCCGTCGAGGTTCTCGGGATCGGATTCGATCACCACCTTTGCGGCCGGACGGGCCACCGAGATGATCGTCTCGAACAGATGACGCTCACCCTGCTGGATATACTGACCCATCGAGTGCAGGTCGGCCGTCAGCGTCACGCTGGCCGGGAAGATACCCTTGCCCTCCTTGCCTTCGCTCTCGCCGTAGAGCTGCTTCCACCACTCGTTGATATACTGCAGACGGGGTTCATACGAACCGAGGATCTCGATCTTCTTGCCCCCGGCATAGAGCAGGTTGCGCACGACGGCGTAGATGGCCGAGGGGTTTTCGGCAAAGGGAACCTCCTCCGCGGTAGCCTTCTCCATCAGCTGTGCACCGCGCACCAGCGCCCGGATGTCCACCCCGGCCACAGCCAGCGGAAGCAGTCCGACGGGCGTCAGCACCGAGAAGCGGCCGCCCACGTCATCCGGAATGACGAACGTCGGGTAACCCTCCTGCATGGCCAGCGTCTTGAGCGCACCGCGCGCCTTGTCCGTCACGGCCACGATCCGCTCGGCGGCCTCCTGCTTGCCGTAACGCTTCTCGATCTCGGCCTTGATCAGGCGGAAGGCGATGGCCGGTTCGGTCGTCGTGCCGGATTTCGAGATGACGATGGCGGCGATCGAATGCTCCTTCACGGCATCGAGCAGCTCGGCCGTGTAATCCTCCGAGATGTTCTGTCCGGCGAAGAGCACCGTCGGGCAGCTCTGCTCCTTGTGCAGCAGTTTGAAGGGGTCGCTCATCGCCTCCAGCACGGCCTTCGCGCCGAGGTACGAACCGCCGATACCGATGCAGATCACCACGTCGGCCTTTGCGCGCAGCTTCGCGGCCGCAGCCTCAACGGCATCCAGGTCCGCCTCCGAAATCGACGACGGAAGGTGCACCCATCCCAGAAAATCGTTACCGGCGCCCTTGCCCGAATGCAGCAGGGCATTGGCGGCCTGTGCTTTGGCCTCCATCTCGGCGGTGATCTCCACACCGGCCTTCGAGATGTCCAGTTTTACATTTTTCATATCGTATCAAATTAGTTTGGTTGTCAGTTGTCGCATCTCCTTGCGCGGCGAGGCGCCCTCGTAGAGGACCCGGTAGACCATCTCGGCGATGGGCATCTCGATGCAGTGGCGTGTATTGATGTGGCGGATGCAGTCGGCGGCAAAGTAGCCTTCGGCCACCATCGTCATCTCGTTCAGCGCGCTCTTCACCGTACAGCCGTGGCCGATGAGCAGTCCCAGCCGGCGGTTGCGGCTGTAGGTCGAGTAGCAGGTCACCAGCAGGTCGCCCAGGTAGGCCGACACCAGCGTATTGCGGCGGTCGGGATAGCTCTCCTCGAGGAAGCGCGTCATCTCGCCGGCCGAATTGGCAATCAGCACCGCCAGGAAGTTGTCGCCGTAGCCCAGCCCCACGGCCAGCCCCACGGCCAGTGCGTAGATGTTCTTCAGGATGGCTGCATATTCGATGCCATAGAGGTCGGTCGAATAGCTCAGGCGGATGTTGCCGCCGGCAAAGCGCGAGCCGATCAGGCGGGCATTCTCCGGATCGGTGCAGACCACCGTCAGGTAGGAGAGCTTGCCGCGCGAGACCTCCTCGGCGTGGGACGGTCCGGTGAAGAGTCCCAACTGCTTGTAGGAGAGATCGTAATGATCGTGAATATACTCGACGACGGTCTGGTAGTCGCCCGGGACAATGCCCTTGATGGCCGAGACGATGAACTTCTCCTTGAGCGGGACGGTCAGCGGGGCGAGAAAATCCTTCAGATAGGCCGACGGGGTGGCCAGGATGACGATGTCGGCATCGCGAACCACGGCATCCAGATCGTCCGAGACGGCCAGCGTTGCGGGGTCGAACTCCAGATCGCTCAGATACCGCGGATTGCGTCCCTCGGTGCGCAGCGAGGCCAGCACCTCCGGATTGCGGACATACCATCCCACCCGCTGGCGGTTGGCGGTAAGCAGCCCCACCAGGGCCGTCGCCCAGCTTCCATAGCCGATCACCGCACAGCGCGCGTCGGTTCCGATTTTGTATTCCATGCAGATTTCCGTTTGGCTTACAAAGATACGCAAAGTTGCGTGCAAAAATCCGGCGAGGAGCGAATTTTTGTCCACCCCTCATCCATCTTTCTCAGATTCAAAGATAACGAAATTTGCAATACCGCACAACTTTTTCGGGCAGTTTCCACCCGCAGCCGCGTGGCAGACACCGCCCGACGCCCGACGCAGACGCCCGTCACCCCCTCCTGAAAGGAGAAATGCGCCTTCCATGAAAAAATACACGCGAGAATGCACTATTTTTCCGGGGGTTTTTGTACCTTTGTCCGAACCTTTGGCTTTCGGAACCGCGAAACGCCGAAGATCCACGTATCCGATTGACAATAAACGTTTTTACGAAACATACAGAGTTGGGTGTAGCTTTATGGGAATCTTTTCTTTGACACAAGAGTTGGCCATCGACCTCGGTACGGCCAACACGCTGATCATCTATAACGGAAAGGTCGTCGTCGACGAACCGTCGATCGTCGCCCTCGACGTCCACACCGGCAAACTCGTCGCCATCGGCCACCAGGCCCACCAGATGCACGAGCGTACCAATCCGAACATCAAGACCATCCGTCCGCTCAAGGACGGCGTGATCGCCGACTTCAACGCCACGGAACTCATGCTGCGCGGCATGATCAAGAAGGTCAAAACCTCGGGCAGCCTCTTCGCCCCGTCGCTGCGCATGGTCATCTGCATCCCCTCGGGATCGACCAACGTCGAGATCCGTGCCGTGCGCGACTCGGCCGAACACGCCGGAGGCCGCGAGGTCTACATGATCTACGAACCGATGGCCGCAGCCCTCGGCGCCGGCCTCGACGTCGAAGCCCCCGAAGGAAACATGGTCATCGACATCGGCGGCGGCACCTCCGAAATCGCCTGCATCTCGCTCGGCGGCATCGTCTGCTCCGAATCGATCAATACGGCCGGCGACGTCTTCACCAGCGACATCCAGAGCTACGTCCGCCAGCAGCACAACATCCGCATCGGCGAGCGTACGGCCGAAGCCATCAAATGCTCGATCGGCGCCGCCGTCTCCGACCTGGAGGAGGAGCCCGAAGACTACGTCGTCACCGGCCCCAACATGCTGACCGCCCTGCCGCAGACCATCTCGCTCTCGTACAGCGAAATCGCATACGCCCTCGAAAAGTCGCTCTCGAAGATCGACGTCGCCCTGATGGACGTGCTCGAGAAGATGCCCCCGGAACTCTACGGCGATATCGTCAAGAACGGTATCTACCTGGCCGGCGGCGGCGCCCTGATCAAGGGCCTCGACCGGCGTCTGAACGAAAAGACCGGTATCCCGTTCCACATCGCCGAAGACCCGCTGCGCGCCATCGCACGCGGTACGGGCATCGCCCTGAAGAACATCAACCGCTTCTCGTTCCTGATGCGTTAAACCGCCCGGGAGAACATACGCGCACTGATTTGCACCTGACGGATTGCGGGCCTCGGTCCGCAATCTTGAATTAAGGAACAATCCACCTTTAATCGGGAATCACCTTGCGAAAGCTGATCGAGTTCATACGGAGTATCTACGTCGCGGTACTCTTCGTGGTGCTGGAAGCCGCCGCCATCGGCTACTACGCCCACTCCACCAGCTACACCCAGGCCCGGCTGCTGGCCCGTTCGAACCAGGTGGCCGGCGGTGTGCACGGCCTCTTCGCCGGCATCCGCCGCTACCTCTTCCTCGGAGGCGAAAACCGCGCCCTGGCCGAACGCGTCGCCCGTCTCGAAGAGCAGCTCGCCCACTACCAGGAGGCCGAAACCGCCGCTCGCCTCGACTCCTACATGCAGGACATCGGCGAATCGAAATACCACTTCGCCACGGCCGCCGTCGTCGGCAATACCCTCAACCGGCAGCAAAACCTGCTGACCCTCAACCGCGGCCGAAAGGACGGCATCGAAGAGGAGATGGCCGTACTGGCCCCCGACGGTTCGATGGTCGGATACGTCGTCGCCTGCACGGAGCGCTATGCCGTGGCCATGTCGGTGCTCAACACGTCGTTCCGCACCAGCGGCAAGATCGCCGACTCGGACTACTCGGGATCGATCTACTGGGACGGTCTGGACCCCAATACGGTGCTGCTCGGCGAACTCTCGAAGTATGCCGACCCGCAACCCGGCCAGGAGGTCGTCACGGCCGGTCTGTCGGAGTACTTCCCGGCCGACGTGCTGATCGGATGGGTCGAAAGCGCCCAACTCAACGAAACCAAAACCTCCTACACCGTCCGCGTCCGTCTGGCCGCCGAGATGTCGCGCCTGAACGAGGTCATCCTCGTCGAGGACCGCGACCGCTACGAAATCCGCGAACTCCAGCAGAGCGAACAGGTCGAACAACATACCCGTCTGGACTGACATGTATCGAACCCTACCCTATATCGGACTTTTCGTCGTCGCCGTGCTGCTGCAGGTCTTCCTGTTCGACAACCTCTCGATCAGCGTCTACCTCAACCCGCTCGTCTACGTCGTCTTCCTGGCCCTGCTGCCGCTCGACGCCCAACCCGTCACGCTGCTCGGCGGAGGTCTGCTGCTGGGCATCACGATGGACCTGGCCATGGGTGCCGCCGGGATCAACACCATCGCCACGCTGCCCGTGGCCTTCTTCCGCCCGACGCTCGCCGGCATGATCTGCGGACGCGAAAACGTCCGTGAAGGCGGCATCCCCTCGCCGGGACGCCTCGGAACGCACAAGTTCTTCGTCTACATGACCACGCTGATCCTCATCCACCATACGATCTTCTTCCTGCTCGAAGCCCTCTCGTGGAACCACCTGCTGCACACCGTGCTGCGCATCGTCGTCAGCTCGGCCGTCACGCTGGCCTTCTGCTGGATCATCGACCGTCTGTTCACCGCCAAACTCCCCGCACGCGTATGAGTGACAGCGAAAGTTTCATCCGAATGAGAACCCTGCAGGCCATCGTGATCTTCATCTTCGCGGTGATCGTGCTCCGACTGGCCTACATCCAGCTCTTCGACCGCCGTTACGCCGAACTGGCCGAAGCCAATGTCCTGCGTCACGTGGTGCAGTACCCGCCCCGCGGCGAGGTCTTCGACCGCAACGGCGAATACCTCGTCCAGAGCCGCGAGTGCTACGACCTGATGGTCATCTACCGCGAAATCGACAAGCGCGGGTTCGATACGGCGCGTCTATGCGAGGTGGCCGGCATCTCGCGCACGAAGCTCGAACGCGAACTGGCCAATGCGCGCGTCCGCCCGCGGGCCCCGCGCGTGGTGACGAGCTACATCCCCAAGGAGGACAAACTCCGCTTCGACGAGGGCAACTTCCGCGGTTTCTACACCGTCTACCGCACCGTGCGGCAGTATCCGCGCAAGATCGGCGGCAACCTGCTGGGTTACGTCAGCGAGGTGAACGACACCTATCTGAAACGCCATCCCGAATACAAGGTCGGCGACTACGTCGGCATGAGCGGCGTGGAGTCGGCCTACGAACCCGAACTGCGCGGCACGAAGGGGGTCAAGATCCAGGAGATCGATACCCACGGCGCCATCAAGGGCTCCTACATGAACGGCCGCTACGATTCGGTGCCCGAACCGGGCAAGTACCTCGTCAGCACGATCGACGCCCGGCTGCAGCTGCTGGGCGAGGAGCTGATGCGCGGCAAGGTCGGCGCCGCCGTGGCCATCGAACCCTCGACGGGCGAGATCCTGATGATGGTCTCCTCGCCGACGTACGATCCCGACGAGCTGGTCGGCCGCGAGCGCGGCAACAACTACATGAAGATGCTCTACAACAAACGCAAGCCGCTCTTCAACCGCGCCGTGAAGGCCAAATACCCGCCGGGCTCGACCTTCAAGCTCGTACAGGGGCTGATCGGTCTTCAGGAGGGGGTGCTGCGTCCGTCGGACCTGCACGTCTGCCACAACGGCTACCAGGCCGGACGCCTCAAGATGGCCTGCCACTCCCACGCCTCGCCGCTCGACCTGCGCTTCGCCGTGGCCACCTCGTGCAACGCCTACTTCTGCTACGTCTTCCGCGATATTCTCGACAACCCGAAGTACGACAACGTCAAGGAGGGTTTCGACGTCTGGAAAGAGTATGTCGAGAGTTTCGGATTCGGCCGCAAGCTCGGCTCCGACTTCCTCGACGAAGGAAACGGCTATGTCCCCGACCGTGCCTACTACGATCGCCAGTACCGCGGTTCGTGGAACTCGCTGACGGTGCTCTCGCTCTCGATCGGGCAGGATGCACTGGGCTGCACGCCGCTGCAGCTGGCCAACCTGGCCTGCATCATCGCCAACCGCGGCTACTACTACATCCCGCACATCGTCAAACGCGTCGAAGGGCAGGATTCGCTCGACCGCCGCTTCTACGAACGCCACTACACGAAGGTCGATCCGCGGCATTTCGAACCCATCGTCGAGGGCATGTGGCGCGGCGTGAACGTCGGCGGCACCTCGACCATGGCCCGTCTCGAAGGGTGGGACGTCTGCGGCAAGACCGGTACGGCCGAAAACCCCCGCGGCCGCGACCACTCGACCTTCCTGAGCTTCGCCCCGAAGGACAACCCGCGGATCGCCATCTCGGTCTACGTCGAAAACGGAGGCTTCGGCGCCACGTCGGCCCTGCCGATCGCCAGCCTGCTCGAAGAGTACTACCTCACCGACACGATTCGTCGCCCCTATCTGCTCGATTACGTCAAGAACATGCAACTCTATTACCCGGCCTATGACAAGTAACCGGCATATCGGATTCCTCGACGGCGTCGACCGCGGCACCGTCCTGCTGTACGTCCTGATCGTGCTGGCGGGATTCATCTCGATCATCTCGGCCTCGTACGACGATACGATAGCACAGACCTTCTCCCTGTCGCACTTCTACATGAAGCAGCTCATCTGGATCGGCATCGCCTGGGTGACGGCGCTGGTCGTGCTGCTGCTCGACGAGCGCTTCTACCACATGTTCGCCTATCCGGCCTACTTCGTCGGACTGCTGCTGCTGGTGGCCGCCCTGCTCTTCGGCCGCGAGGTGAACGGCGCCAAGGCCTGGTTCGAATTCGGATCGGTGCGCGTGCAGCCCGTCGAGTTCGCCAAAATTGCCACGGCCCTGGCCCTGGCCCGCGTCATGAGCAACTACTCGTTCTCGATCAATCGGCCCGGCGACCTCTTCAAGGTCGGGCTGGTGATCTGCATCCCGCTGCTGATCATCATCCTGCAGAACGACACCGGCTCGGGCATCGTCCTCGGATCGTTCCTCTTCGTCCTCTACCGCGAAGGGCTGAACAA
>CALUKH010000012.1 GCA_944321185.1 uncultured Alistipes sp.
GAGCCACAGAAGCTTGTTCTGGAGATCCTGGATTAGGCAGTCCTTTTCAGCAATGGTCATACGGAGATTTTCCACCTGTGCAAGTGCTGCCGCCAGCTGTTCCTCGACTGTCATAACTACTTGTTTCATCCTCTGTTTTCAATACTTGAAGATACGAAAAAAGTGCCATATACGCAAGTCTGTGGCACTTTCCCATTCACTTATCTACGTAGTTTCTTCAGATTCTCCAGTCGCTGTCTGCGACAATCCGGCTGTTCGATTATGCCCTCTACGATCATGACCAGTTCGCTCCATTCTATCCTCCCGCTGACGGTATCCTTCTCCATGCCGGAGGGCATGCCGAAGGTCCCGGATTCAAGAAGCTTGCAGTACAGCACAAGACCGCCCGGCTCCCAGTGAAGAAGCTTTATCCTGTTCCGCGACTTGTTCATGAAGATATATACGTCTCCGTTACACGGGTCACACCCCAGCTCATTAGTCACTATTCCACTCAGTGTGTAGTAGCTCTTCCGCATGTCAGTAGGCCGGTTATATAGCCAGTACCTCATGCTGTCATTCAGGCTAAACATGACTCGACGACGCCTGGATTATTGCCTGTATCATCGTCGCGTCCAGATTGCCCTGGATCCGCAATACTGTCCCTGTCTGCGTGCGCATCTCTATGCTCATCGGTATGGACTCGTATCCCGACTTCCTGCCCTTGCCTGCTTTCCTGTTTGTCAGCACAGGTTCCGGAAAACTGTCATTTCCACGCACCAGCTGAAGGAACTCTCCGGATTCCCGTTCACTGGCCTGAGCCTCGGCATATCTGCGTTTGCTTTCATAAAACTGCCACTCAGGTATCCCAATTTCTTTCAGTCGGCTCTTGTAGGAGGCTCCATGCTCCTTGCAGTATTGAACTATCTCTGCAATTTCTTCTCGTGTAAGCATTTTTTTGTGCGAAGATACCTCGCGTGGAATAAATTCGCTACACGCACTTCACCGGTTGCTTACGATCCACACGCCGCGGCGTGTTGTTCTGAAAACAAGAATCGCTATATTTGCATATCTGAAGAATCTGAAGGCGCCTGCACAGACACACTTTTTGAAACACTACCGAACAGCAAAAATAAAGAATCGAATTTCCCAGGATCAAAAAACTGAGAAATTCGATTCTCCTTTTTTCTACCGGAGTTATCAGTTCCAGCCTCCTACGATTTCGCCGCCAATATCAACCGACACCTGATCCGGATTGGAATTGATAATCAGCGACAGCGTATGCTGCATGCCAGCCTTGAACTGGAACGTATCTTCCAGCAAGTATGACACGTTGTTGACGACAACCTCGACAAAGGGTCGGCGCGACTCCAGACGCTGCGGAATCATGACCGCCTCGTAGGTTGCGTTATCCACCTTCCGAGCCTTGACAGTCGCCATCTCGCCGAAAATATCCTTCGTCACGGCTCCCGTCGCCAGATCGATGGTTGCCGTCGGCACAACGCTGTGGATGTAGACCGTCGCATTGTCCGGCAGTTCGCCTTCATACGACGCCCCCTTCACGAGCTTAATGACCAGCTTGCTGCATCGGTGCGAGAACTGCAGGGTCACGGTCTGTGCCGACTGATCGACCCTCTCCGTTTTTGCCCACAGGAAATCCGAGGCCTCATAGCCGCCCAACTGGTCGCCGACCCGTTCGGTCGACTGATCCAGCGCAATGGAGAAGGGCTGCTCATCGACGGAGGTCGGTGTCATGTAAGGATAGTAGCCGTAGACATCCATGCGATTGTCGCTCCAGAAGATCTTCTTGGCCGTCACCCAGTCCTCCCCGTCGAGGGTTGCGGCCACGTTGTTGGCCCAGTTGCCGGAGATCTGCAGGGGAGCCGGCGTTTCACCGGTGTACTCCGTGAGATAGAGACCGATCTTGTCCCCCTGCTCGAAGGAGGTCTCCGTAGCACGAGTTGCGGAGGGATACTGCATCTCGAAACGCATGCTGCCGTCATCGACCGTAATCTCTTCCGCCTTATCACAGGAGGCGAGCAACAGGGCCGCCATCCATATGTAATTCCATTTTCTCATAATCGAATCGCTGATTGTTAGTTGAATTTCGGCTTGTCACCCATGTAAACCGGGTGCTGCTGCTTGTTCGAGGCGGCGAACTCCAGGGCCGAGGAGAACGACCGGGTTTCGTCGCCGGCCGTCGATGCATCGAGAACATCGAGTGTCTTGAACTCCTCGAACGAATAGCTTTCGCCCGCATACTCCTTGATCCGCTTGACGATGGCCTCGCGCGAGATGGCCGAGAAGTACGGAATATTGTTGTTCATGCAGCTGTTCGGTTCGGAGCGGAAGACCCCGCGCATATGCATGTAGCCGCCTTCGTAGATATCGACCAGATTCGAATACTGCGGATCGAAGATCAGATGGTTCCAGGGTACGTCGTACATGTTTCCCGTTAGGGAGAGGTTCTCATACCAGCCCCGCGACTTGTTAGCATTGAACTCTTCAACATGCGGGCAGCACGTACAGGAACAAGTCTGGATAAACTCATTGTGATAGATGTACTCATCACCCAACTTACCGAAACCGTGGCCGCCGGCTTCGTGCTGAACCAACCCGCGGAAATCATAGGGATAGACATCCTCGCTCATCGGGCAGCAGGCAATCGCCGACCCGTCGCCCCACATGTAGGTGATTCCGCCGTAATCGGCCGTATTTTCGATCAGCGTGATCAACGTCCGACCAATCCGATCTTCGGTGACGGTCGGAGCCTTGCAGGCATATTCGAAGCAGATCTGCTCGTCGGGAGTAATACCTCCAAGCGCATAGGCCGATCCGAATTTCGACTCCCGGATGGTGTTCACATCCCCCACCCCGCTGTCGGGCGAGAGGCCGAAGACGGAGTAGACGTTGAAGTAGTCGCGATAGGTCTTGTAAGGCTCCACGGCGAAGAAGTAACCGATGGCCTCGTTTACGGCATCAAGGTATTTGCCCTCGGAGATATCCTTGGCATCGAAGCAGTCGCCCATGAATACCAGGTCGACGCCGGCGCCCTTCATCGCCGTCTGTACGGTCATCACCTCGCCGTCGCCATACTGATAGTCGTATTGTTCGACCTTGGTGCGGGTCCGGTAATCCTTCCCGTTGAGCAGGAAGACCACCTCGCCTTCGCGATATCCGGCCCCCTTGGGCTGATCAGCCACCGTGACGGTCACCTCGACCTTGCCCGTTCCGCTCATCGGTTCCACCATCACCCAGTCGGGTTTGGACTCCACGCTCCACACCTCTCCGCTCGGAGCACGCAGCACCAGCGTCTTCGTGAGCGATGCATTCAGCGACCGGAACAGATTGCGGGAGATCGAGAAGTCGTGATGAGCCGCAAAGCGCTTGAACTCCATCCATCCGGGCGCCGTACTGTAGCTGTTGACCGACGCTTCAGGCACCTCGACCGTAAAGTTGTCCTTCGCAACACCATTGAATGCCGAAGCATCCAACTGCGGAGGATTTTGCGCTTCGCAGACAATCGAGTTGAGTTGGAAACAATCCGTAAAAGCATTCTCCCGGATAAACTCCACATTCTTGGGAATAACCACACCCTCCAACTGGGAGCAACCGGAGAAAAGACCAGCACTGACTGAAATAATATCCTCGGGCAGCTCAACAATACCAGTCAATCGGAAATTTCTGCTAAAAGCCTCATTTCCAAGCACAGCCAATCCTTGAGGCAATTTCAACTCCCCGGAGAATAAATTACCAGCAAAAGCGCCTTCACCTATAACCGTCAAATTATCAGGCAACTGCAAGGATCCTCGGAATTTACAATTAGAAAAAGCATTTGCCCCGATTTCAGCCAAATCCTTTGATAAATTCAATTGACCATTGAGACCTGAGCAACCGGAAAAACAGGAATCCCCTATTTTTGTAATACCATGAGGAATAGTAAGCGAACCTGTAAATCCGGAACAGCTCAAAAAAGCTTCTGTTCCCAACTTTTTTAATCCGCTGGGAAGTTGCAGATTTCCGGTAAATCCCGTACAAGCACCAAATGCGAGCTCACCTATTTCCTCCACAGAAGCAGGAATAATCAAATCTCCAGAAAGTCCTTTACAAAAGAAAAACACATTTGAGCCAATCAGAATCAATGATTTAGACAACGTCAACGTTCCATTTAATGGACAATTATAGAATGCAAAATTTCCAATTTCGGTAACTCCATTCGGAATAATCAATGACCCAGACAAATTTGTTTTCAAAAATGCCCTATCTCCAATTCGCGTAATATTTTCAGGAAAAACAAAACGGATAAGGGTTGATTTTCCATCGAACGCTCCATACGGGATCTCATTAGCGGCATAACTGCCATATTTCGCAATCTCGACCTCCCGCAGATTGAGCGACTGCAAAACCGTCATTTCGTCCCGCATCATCACAAAATCCCGCTGGTCGATGGTTCCGGTCACCTTGAGATTCTTGACCTTCGTATAGTCCTTCCCGGCGGCCGTGATGCACTCCTTCAACGTTCCGGGTTCCGGACAGTCGACGATGATGTATTCACGCGCCGTTGCGTCGTGCGAGACGTTATCCGTCTCCCACGCCGTGATGCTCTCGCCCAGCAGTTTGAACTCCAGACCGCTGGCGCTCTTCTTCGAGACCTCGATGGTAAACTTGTGCAGCTTGCCGCTCACATAGCTGAACGGCTCGCTCTTGCGGAAGACATAGGGCACGCCGTCGACCGTAATGCTGAATAACGGCGTCGAGGCCGCTACGGTCTGCGGAACCACCACGGCCCGGAAATCACCGTCCCGCTTGTAGGGGATGGTACCCGTGGTCGGCACCTTGCCGGTCGGAGTCACCTCGCCGGTCGAAAGGTCGATCACCGCCTTGCGGATCGTGTTGGTCACCAGGACGCTCTTCTCCAACTGACCAAATTCGCCGGCGTCAAAGCCCGTACCCTCCGTCAGCGTCACCAGCACACCGGCCATCCGGTGCTGGAACTTGACGGCGATACGCTGCGTGGTCGGAGCGATGTCGGCCGCCTTGCCCCACAGGAAATCGCTGGCTTCGTATCCGCCCAGAAGCCCGTTGGCAGCCTCGGTCGACTGGTCCTTGGACACCTCGAAAGCATAGGAATCGACCGACGACGGCGAACCGTAGGGATAATAGCCGATGATGTCGACGTGCGTATTCTTGTCCCGGAAGTAGACCGACTCGTCGGGGATCCACTTGCCGTTGGCCTCGTCGTAGACATAACGGACGTTATCGGCCTGGTTACCCTCGGTGACAAGCTGGCCGGGAAGCCCCTCTTCATAATTGACGACGTAGATGCCCACGCCGTCACCGTCGCAGAAGCCCTCGTCGTTGACACGCGTGGTGGCGACCTGTTCGATCTCGTTGAAGAGCTGGATGGGATACGACTGGTCGACCGCAACGGACATTTCGTCGGGCTCGTACGAGCAGGCACCCAACACGACCGTGAGGATGCCGCATATCAATAAACGCTTGGATTTCATACCGTTTGTTGTTTCAACTGATCCAATGGGTGAGTCCGTAAGCCCACCCTACAACCCGAAGGTTATTCGGCAGCACCGCCGTTATCCGTCTCGTCGATCTCCCAGTCGCCGATACCAATATCGACACCGCTGCTGGCCTTGTTGACGGTAACCGTAAATTTATGCTGCGTATTGGCCTTGAAGGTGAAGCCCTTGGCCAGCGTATAGTCCACGCCGTCGACGGTAATCGTAATCAGATTCGAGCCGTCGGCCACGGTCTGCGGAACGAGCAGCGCCCGGTAATAGGTTCCCTCGTTGTAGGGGACGATCTCCGTTGCCACACCGGTGGCCGTAGCGACACCCGTCCGGAGATCAATCGTGGCCGAAGCCTTCACGTTGCAGATGCGCACCGACTTGGTGGCAGCAGCCAGCGTCTCCTCGGTGAAGCCCTTGCCCGGGGTCACGTAGATCAACATGTTGCTCATCGAGCGATTGGTGATGATGGGCACGGCACTGGCCGTCGGGCTGATGCCGGTAGCCTTGCCCCAGAGGAACTCCGAGGCCTTGTAATCGGCCTGCAGCGACTGGTCGCTCTTGACCGAGAAGGGATAGGCCGCAATGTCGGCGGGCTTGCCGTAGGGATAGTAGCAGTAGAAATCGGCCTTCGTCGTCTCATCCTTCCAGTAGATCTCCGAATCGGGAGTCCACGATCCGGCGCAGGTGAAGCACATGTTGTCGACGTAGTTGCCCGAAGGCTGCAGAGCCGTGGATGAGGATCCTTCGTTGTTGACAACGTAGATACCCACCTTGTCGCCCGTTTCGTAGGCCGTATCCGTCACACGGGTCCAGACATTCATCGAGATGTTGATGGGGATCTTCGCCGGTTCGGGCGTCGGTTCCGTACCGTTGTCCGACGAGGAGCAGGAAGCCAGGCACAAAAGTGCCGCGAGAGAGAGGAAAAATCTTGTCATAGGAGCATATTTAAGGGTTAGACAATTCATTTCCGACCATTACTAAATATTTAAAGAACCGGGCTCCATTCGGGAGCGAGTTGCAGGGATATATATTAAGGTATAGTCGAATCTGGAGCAAAGATACATATATTCCTACAAGATTGTCCTTTTTTATTGAAATACAAACTTGTCATTCCACGCCCCGGACAAAATGCTTCGCTTTCAGTCCCACGGTACGCAGCAACCGCTCAAACAGCCCCTCAGTACGGTCTCCAAAAGATTGCGGAAAATATTATCCGAAAAAGTTTGAATTGTTCATTTCTTTACCTATTTTTGCAATACCGTATGCCAAACAGGGAGCAACGCGGAAATTCAGCGTGGGCCAGTCGGAAACGACGAAAATAAAGGCCCGGAATTTATTGAGAGGCAAATGCATAACTTTCAACCAGAAGAGCCTCTCTCTCCAAAATCACAACTTTCCAAGGTATTTCCGACGAAAGATTTTATTAAATCCAGATCCAAATACCAACCAAACAATCACCCCGAGCAGTAATCCACCTTCACTCTTATTATTCATAATCGGATCAATTTACATCATTCAAGTTTTGAATCGACCTCTTCGGAGTCTACCATTCCCTCCATTACGCGCACTCCGTACATACCCAATCATCCCCGCCTCATCAAAGAATATTCTGTCACAAGTATCTCCACATATCTACGCCACACGATACGACCGACTAGAGATATGACCTGCTTATAATTATTTACTACAAGGATGTTATAATAAAATAAAAACTATTATCTTTGTACAACGATTTATTGTCACGGGTCGTACATCTGCAATTCGGAGGACAAAAAGCACCACAAGGGACCGACACATAGAGGATTCCGTCTGTCAGAGGGCTTTGAGCAAAATCTTGCTCCAAATATTCACGATGCAGTCTACCGCCCCACCAGAAATCACAATGAAAACAGACACCCCCATCATAGAAGCTCTGATCGCCCGGGACGAAGCTGTAACACGGCAGTTCTTTTTCAACAATTGTCGTCCGTTGTTCCGGAGTATCATCCACCACGTATTCTCTTACGAGGTCGATTACGACGAATTTGTCAACGAATTTTATCTGTACCTGCTCGAGAATGACGCTTGCCGTCTGCGCCAATTCGAGGGACGTAGTTCGATCTACCAATGGCTGAAGGTCGTAGCCATCCGATATTTCATTTCGAAACGCAACCGGATGATAGATATGGAGCACCGGAATCCTCCTTTAGAAAACATGGTACGAAAGCGCGGCAATGACGAAGAGCGAACGACAACGGCAAGAATCGATGTAAGGTCGATCCTTGCACAATTGCCGAACCAACGCTACGCCCGTGTGATTGAACGGCTGATGCTGGATGAGGCAGAGCCGCGCCTCGTAGCCCTCGAACTGGAGACGAATGTCAACAACCTGTACAACCTGAAGAAGCGGGCCATGGCAGCTCTGACACGAATCATAATCAAAGAAATCGGGAACGATGAAGAAAAAATCGGCAAATAAATCCATATCATCAGAGCTTTTTGCCGCTTTTTTGGACGGCAACGTCACGGTGCAGGAACTCCAGACAATCCTTGACGCATTGAGCGACGACCCCCGATTGCGCGAAGAGCTGCTCCTCGCCCTGGACGTAGACGAGGAGCTGGAGACAAACACATCGGATCCGGAGCTGCTTCCGATGACGGCATTGGCGGCCGCATGCACAGCATCGAATTATTGCGTGTTGGAGTGTGAAAAATTCATTCTCCGACGCCACGGCATTAACTTCAACGCACAACGCCTTCTCGGTCAGTCCGTGGACAAGGGACGGCAGCGCGAGAAAGGGATGGCCTTGCATGCCATCGGTCAGGACTTGGAGGAGATGGGCCTGATCGTCCGACGCCTCTACCAATGCCGTATGGCCGATATCGAACGGGCATTGACGGCGCATGAGGATGTGATTGCGGTCGTCGACGGCGGCGAACTGACGGGCGATGCAGCGGCTGAAAAGCGCGAGGATCTGCTGACCGGAGAAGATCCGGACCATGCGGTTGTGGTTCTCGGCTGTGACAAGGGAGCACAAAGCATCATGCTCTATGATCCGGCCTCGGGCCGTGGGAAGATTACCTGCCCGCTCGAACAGTTCGAAGACGCCTGGCACGATTCAAAAAACTATCTGGTAACCGTCACAACTCAAGAAGAGATGAACACATATATACCCAAACCGATCGATCTATCGGATGTCGAACTGGCGGACGATCTGAACGACCTTCGAGAAGCCATCGCAGAGAATGCACATGAGATCTGGGCCGAGAGCCGACGAAAGGAGGGGTGGAGCTACGGTCCGCGCCGGGACGACGTACTGAAACAGACCCCCGACATGGTACCCTACTCGCAGCTGCCGGAGAGCGAGAAGAGCTACGACCGGGAGATGGCGATGAAGACCATTAAGCTGTTAAGGAAACTGGGCTACGATCTGATCAAACGCGAGGAGACCGAACTTTACCGGGTACTGAAGCAGCGCCTCGAACATTCGGGCGAAGAGTTCCACTGCCGACGATGCGGGAATGTCATCTACAAGCATCAGGTTTTCTGCGACAAGTGCGGTCTCGAGCTGAAGATCATCTGGGACTGATCTTCGCAACCCGGACAAACGGATCGAGACCTATTGTCCAACATGTGGAGGAGCCCTGAGAGGCGATGAATCGTTTTGTCTCCAATGCGAAAAAAATTAAAATAGACCAACATGACATAGACAGCCACATGATTAAACCAGCAGAATTCATCCATCCCGAAGATGCCGCCGCATTGCGCCAGTTGGAGAGTATTCCGGGCTTTCCGGCCCTGGCCAAAAAGATCTTGGAACTCGGCTATGAAAAGTTGATGTACGGTCTCAACATGGCCTCTGCCATCCGTCTCAGCGAGACCCAGCTGCCGGAATTGTACCGGCATCTGCCGCCAATCTGCGAGAAACTGGGAATTGCCGAACCCGAATTCTATCTGCGGATGGACCCCAATCCCAACGCCTACACGTCGGGCGACACACGCATCTTTATCGTCGTCACCTCGGGCCTCGTCGAGATGATGGACGACGAGGAACTCGATGCCGTATTGGCACACGAATGCGGCCACATTCTGTGCCGGCACGTGGTCTACAACATGGTGGTCCAATATCTGCAGTACGGGCTCGACGCACTGGGCATATTGGGTTCGATCGCCAAACCGGTCGAATATGCCTTGCTGTACTGGAGCCGCAAGGCCGAACTATCGTGTGACCGCTGCGGCAGCATCATCACCACACCGGATGTCGTGGCACGGACGATGGCTCGACTTGCCGGCGGACCGCAGTCGATCACCCGCCATCTGAACATGGAGGAGTGGGCCCGACAGGCCGATCGCTACGACGAAATCCAGAACGACGGTCTGTGGAACAAGGCTTTGCAACTGTCAGTCATCATCGGCCAGGATCACCCGTTCAGTGCAGTTCGTGTACGGGAGATTCTCAAATGGGGCCGAAGTGCACAATACCGACAGTTGATGGAGGGTCTCCAGGCTGCAGCATCGGGCAAACATTGCCCACATTGCGGGCGATCCGTCTGCACGGACTGGAATTTCTGCAAATATTGCGGCACCAAACTGTAAATGACATTTAAAAATCAGGACAACTATGTTTTTCAATGAAAACGGGATGCTGAACCTTGACGAGACGGTCGCCAACAACGCATCATTCAAGAAGATCATGGAGGACGGGATCGTCACCGAAGAGGAGATCCGCACCCAATCGGAGAAGGTCCTCGCCATGCTCCACGCCATGGAGACAAAATACGACGAGGAGCAGCTTCGTCAGATCAAGGATCTGATCGTGGAATCGAGCGTACTCTACGCGGCATACAATCTTTATTCAATTCAGAATCTAAGCAAATAACAGACATGTCAACATTCAATACGAAACAATTGCTGCACGGATCGCCCGTGCTCATACCAACCATCGCACAACGCATCGAGGCCGATTTCCAGGGTGAAGGCTATGAAGTGACCATGGACTCGCTGAGCAGCGGAGGCTACGAAATTTCGATCACCAAGGGAGGTCTGTTCAAGGCCGTACTGGGGATGAAGACAGCCTTGAACATAACATTGCTGCCACAGGAGAACGACATTCGCTTCGAAGCCGGCGTAGGCATTTGGGGACAGCAGGCTATTCCGACGATTATCTCGATGCTGTTTTTCTGGCCGGTCCTCATCACGCAGATCTGGGGTATGATCCAGCAGTCGAAACTGGACGACAAGGCTTTGGATATCGCGCGAGAGGTCATCGCAGCCAATAACACTCCCACAGGCGAAGTCCCGACGCATGGCTCGGCCAAGTTCTGCACCTCATGCGGGACAGCCAACGTGGCGACGGCCCGTTTCTGCTGCGGGTGCGGCAAACCGCTCTGAAAAGGGCAAAGCAGGCGATCGGCCGCGATCCATTTACCCGGGGAAGCATGAACCAATAACAGCACAAGCAAATGAAACCGAAGTTGACCCTGTTTGTCGCCGGATCCAAAGAGCTCAAGGAAGAACGGATGATCTGCCGTTCCGTATGTAACACCTTGCAGAATCAATGGGGAACAATCCTCACCCGAACATTTGAAGATTTCCCAGAGACCATTTCGACCGAAGGGCATCAAAATGAATATAACCTGTTCATCCGGGATGAAGCAGATGTTGTTCTTTTCATCTTTTCGGGCAAGGTCGGTACAATTACGATTTCAGAGTTCAGACACGCATATCAATCCTTCACTCAAAACGGTCATCCGAAGATATTGGTTTACATAGACACCCAACAAGCGAACTCTCCAGAGATAACAGATCTCAAGAACAGTCTCGCCCAACAAGGCCAATACTACAAGGAATATCATGATCTTGAGGAGCTGGAGCGCATGGTGGACAAACACCTGACAAGAATTTTGATCGAACAGACGAAGAACCGGGAACAACCGGGCAAACTGTCACCCGTCATGAAAGTATTGGGCATCTCCGCATGGATTGTCGGCATATGGTGCTTTTTAGCGGTTTGCGGCGGTATTGGCATGTATATCCACGACCGAAACATGTCCGATCAGAAATGTGCCAGTTTAGCCACAAAATACATGGAATCGGGAAGAGATGGAGAATTGCTTTATTATTTTCCCGACGAGACGTTCATCTACAATCAAGCAAGCGAAACCGTCGATGTACTGGCTCGAAAAAACACCTCTTCCACAAGCGATCTGTCCATTGCGAAACTGGAGCACGTCACCTTCGGTGCCACGGCATCGATTCTGTTGGCCCGCCTCATGAAATTCAAAGCAAAAGGGAATGCCAAAACCATGCTGGGGTATGCAGCGGCCGTTGCTGCCGGCGCAATCGGATTCGGGGTGGGATGTGTCATTGAACAGATGCTGTTCCCTCCACAATATTCTCAACCGATGAAAGAATATCTTTCCAATGCCGCCAACTGGGAACATGCGGTTGATCAACACCAACAGACTCATTGGTTCTAACAATTCTGACATGACAAGAAAATCCAAACGTCTTATCTTCATATGGAGCCTGATTCTTGTTACAGGTCTACTCGTTATCTGGAACCTTAACCGACACTGGAAGATTCAGGAAGAAAAAGATCGGATCGCTCAAGATTTGGCATCGAGAGCATGCATCCAGGGAGATAGTTGCATGGTAGCTAACGACTTGCGCTTGGCATCGAAGTTCTATACCAGTTCTTTCAGCAGAAATCCAACCGACAGCATAGTGGCAAGGCTTATAACCTGCGAACAGAGGCAAGGCAACACGGCCGAAGCATTGAAATGGCTTGACGAGTTGGAGAAACAAAGCAGAAAGAGTGATTTCACGGCATTGCGTCGCAGCAATATCATTCTGCAATCAGGAGACAGCACACGGGCACTGCAACTCCTCGACAGTATCCTTGCCAGACCCATCCGACTGAAGAAAAGCCGATTCGTCCAATCTTTACTCGACGCATGGCTACACTCGAACAAAGATTATACAAAAGCTACCAACTATTACTGCTATTATTGTGATTATCTGGGTAAATTGATGGTTCTTAATAGTCGCCTGAGTATCTCAAGCAAGGAAGACGTCTTCAGACAAGGAGCTGTGCTGTTTCATTTAGCCGAGGATCAGGAGGATGATTACGAGGTCATGAATGAATATCTCGAGATGTTGCGAGAGAACTCGACTGTGTTCTGGAAGATTCTGCGAAAAGGATGGATGAGCTGGGGCAAAAACGATCTGGATCTCCATATTCTCTATTCAACAGGGTTTTCCAACTATGATTACCATAATCTCATCGATCTTGTCAGTTCCATCAAATGGAGGATATTCAATAACTTGATCATTCAGAAACACATCAACCAAGGCCATACTGAAGCTGTAGATTATGCTCAACAGATCACACAATCCAACTCCTGCAATACCGACGCTCGCTACAATTTTCACAAATTTATATACGGCATCTACCTGGGAGCAAGCAATAACGATCTATTCCCCAGCACACTGACCGCAAACGACCTCGACAGCATACTATACCAGTCGTTGGATACGCTGCAGCGCATACAACCGGCCTACCTTACCATCGGTCAACGTTTCATGCTATCCCTGGGAGATAAAGATAAATTCCATATGACCGGAGACAAATTCATAGGACCCGCCATCATTTTGCAATGCAACGATTGGAATTGGAGAAACGACAGTCTCACGTTCCCGCAATATGTCGAACGACACAAGAAAGATCTGAAAACCATCAAATACCTCAATGACAATTTCAAGGCGAGCGAATCATCCACCGAAGGCCAGAAATTCGGACTTATGATCAGCTTCATACCGTCCAACACATACGAAATGAATCTCCTTCAAGCCGAATACGAAAGACAGATAAGTCCCCGCTAACACACGATGCCAGATTTCATATCCCAACCACTATCTGGCAGACGGAGGGGGCTTCACCAACCGAGCATTTGCTGGCATGACATTCGATCACAACCCTGCTGCAAGGAGTGCTCCGCAACCTGGACACCCACTGACGAACCATAACTGCCCGAGGTCTCGCGCCACGCGCCACAGCAACCAAAGGCTGTCACCTTCAAAGAAAAAGTATCGAAAACCGGATCCCAAAGTATCATCCGATGGAAATTCATGCGATATTTGCAGCGTGATTTGAACAACGAATCTATGAAAAAGAAAATTCTGTTTCTGCATGGCTTCTTCGCCTCGGGAGCCTGTGCTCCGGCCCGTGCGCTGGCGCACTATTTCGAGGGGCATGCCGACGTGCTGTCACCCGATCTACCGATGCATCCGCAGCAGGCGCTCGACTTTCTGCGGCAACTCTGCGCGACGGAACATCCCGACGTCGTGGTGGGCAACAGCAACGGTTCGTTTCTGGGACAGATTCTGGTTTCGGAGAACGGATTGCCGGCCCTGCTGGGGAATCCGCATCTGGAGATGTCGCGTTTTCTGAGCGAGCGGATCGGCACCCACACCTACAAAACGCCCCGTGCCGACGGCCACCAGCAACTGACCATCGATCAGGCGTTGATTGACGAATTTACCGCATTGCAGCTGCATCAGTGGGACCACTGCCGTCCGGAATATCGTGATCGGGTATGGGGACTGTTCGGAGAGAACGACACGGTAGCCCATCACGAATCGCTCTTCCGCGAACACTACGACCAAATCTACCACTTCCCGGGAGGCCATACGCCCACCGACGAAGAGGTCCTCACCTACTATGCGCCGCTTGCGGAACGCCTGCTGACACTCCAGCTTCACTGACCAAACGGCCGGCGGGTTCATCGAACACGTCGCCCCCCGACACAAGAATGCCCCGAGGAGATTCCCCGGGGCATTTCATAGACAGTATGGGTTATGGACGGAGCCGTCGGGGCTCCGAGGTTCATCAATTCGTTGCGAGGGCCTTTTTCAGGCGGTACAGCAGCAGCCCGTAGTGTGCACGGTCGGCCGCCGGAGCCGAAACGGCCTTGCCGGCAAGCAGACGCTCGCAGCGTCGGGCCATGTCGTACCACAGGGCCGGCGTCTGATCGATCGTGCTGACGCCGACACGTTTCTGCCAGTTGTAACCGGCCTTTCCGAACATTCGCTCGCCGACCTCCTGCCAGCCATATTCGGCTACGGCCTGCTCGAGCAGTTCGCTGTCCACGACCCCTTCGCTCAGGAGCGCGTACTGATGCAGCGAGGGACGATAGGCCTCGTCAGCCGTCAGGCTCTTGGAGCTGCCGGACTGTGACTTGCTCTGCGGCGCAAAGGCCGAGATGCAGGCCGCCACGAACTGACTCTGCATCGTACGTTCGGCCGCCGTCAACCGCTTGTTGGCGCGGGTCGATTTCCAGACGCGGTCGTAGATGTCCCCGAGGAATTCGTCGGGCGTGTAGGCTTCGCCGCGGGCCACGTGGGCCGACAGCACCACCGAGTTCACCTTGCCCAGCAGATCCGAGAAGGTTTCCGACACGAAATCGGGCTGATTGTCCACGTGCAGCGCAAGATGGTCGTTCAGCGGCGTGCGGTCGATCCATTCGCTGTCGGCGATGCAGTCGAGAATCCAGCGCACGGCACGGCGCTGCTGTTCGGCATCGACGGCCTCCGCACGCGCACGATCCGCCAGATCGTACAGCTTGATGCCGCCCACATTCAGGAGCACGGCCTGCACGTAGCGGTCATTCTGCTTCAACAGGGCCTTGTAGAGCTCTTCGCGATGCTGATAGTCGGCATCGACCGTATCGGGGATCCACTCGTCGAGATGCGAGAGGATGTACTTCAGGTTCGACACGCCGTAGTCGGAGGCCAGCATGGCGTCATCGCCCAGATCCTCCTCGATGGCCGAGGGGTCGCAGCGGAACGAGACCTGCTGACGTCCGTAGCGGTAGCGCGGGTCGTCGGCATGCTCTTCGATCCAGCCCTCCAGCACGGGGCGCTCCTCCTCCATGCCGGCGGCCTCGAAGATCGGCGCATAGGCATACTTCACCAGATAGTAGTCGTAGACGCCGAGGTCGGGCGGCGTGAGCGACACGCCCTTGTCTCCGGGCTGGGCCACGTAGTTGAAGCGCGCATAGTCCATGATCGAGGGTGTGGTGCCGTTGCGGCGGGTGAAGTCGGCATTGCGCAGCGAATCGACCGGATAGGCGGCCGAAGCGGCCATGTTGTGCATGAATCCGAGGCAGTGGCCCACCTCATGGGCGAGGACATACTCGAGCGACTCCATCATCACGTCGTCGGGCATGCGCATGGCACGAACCCGTTCATCGACCTGGGCCGTCTGGCAGAAGCGCCAGTTGTTGATCAGCTTGGCCACGTCGTTGTAGACGATCACCGAGGCGTTGATGATCTCGCCCGTCGAGGGGTCGACCCACGAGGGACCCATGGCGTTGCTGATGGCGATCGGGACGTAGCGCACGCACGAGTATTTCAGGTTGTCGGGATCGAACTCCGGGTCATCCGTCGGGAAATCCTCCACGCGGACGGCATTCTTGAATCCGACGGCTTCGAAGGCCTTGTTCCAGCGCAGGATGCCGCGCCGTGCGGCTTCGCGCCACAGCTCCGGGAAGGCGCTGTCGACATAGAAGACAATGGGTTTGACCGGCTCGGAGAGTTCGCCGCGGAGCACGGCGGCCGTATCACGCGGTTCGAGCCGCCAGCGGTTGACCACCGAATAGGTCTCGATCTTGTCGGATTTCGAACTGAGGCTCTGACGGTTGGTCAGGAACGTGCCGATGCGGCTGTCGGCCGCACGGGGTTTCATCTTCCGTTCGGGCAGCAGCAGAATCGTATGCGTTGTCTGGACGTTGACCGGGGCATCGCGCAGCACGGTGAGCAGCCCCAGGAACGACGTGGTCACCGAGTAGGAGAGCGTCGATTTGATCGAGACATTGTCCGAGAAGGCCTTGAGCTGATCGAAGGTGCTGCGGTCGGACTTGAGGCTCGACTTGATCGTCAGCCCCATGGCCGAGCGGGAGCCCAGCGGCGAGAGGTCGTCGAACGTGCGGAAGAGCGACGTGGCTTCGAAGACGATATTCTGTTTGTCATCCGATTCGCAGAACCATTTCGAACCGCCCCACAC
Source organism: uncultured Alistipes sp. (assembly GCA_944321185.1). Lineage (GTDB taxonomy): Bacteria > Bacteroidota > Bacteroidia > Bacteroidales > Rikenellaceae > Alistipes. Next base: position 16,547 of record CALUKH010000012.1, read on the forward strand.
CGAGGGGTCCAGATTGGCGAGCCGGAGGTTGCGGTCGTGGAGCGAATCGGGCACGTCCAGATCCGGCAGCACGGCGATCCGTTCGAGGAAGATCGCGCTGTCGCGCTCGACGAAGCGGCCGTGGAACGGATCCTGGGCCTTGTAGCCGATCGTTGCCACATCCGTGTCACTCGTACCGGTGACCGTAGCGGCGATGAGCAGTTCGCGGCCGAGGTACTTGCGCGGAATCTCGATATAGAGTTTGCCGCCGACCTTGTGCAGGGTCAGGAAGGGGCCCTGGGCCGTCACGCAGCCCTTCTCCTTCGAGAAGGTCTTCTTATACTTCGAAACCGGGGGTTTCGCGGCCTCGGCCTGTTCGGTCTTGTCCTTCTTTTTGGACCGCTTCTTGGCCCATGCCGGGGTTTGCCCGATGAGCAGAAAACTAGAGATCAGAAGTAGAAAAATTCGCCATTTCATATCGCACAAAATTTGCACACGGTTTGTACAAATATAAAGATTTATTTTTCAATGATACGATTCGAGCGCTACTTTTTGTCTTCAACCGGGTTAATCGGCTTGTGATCAAACACATGAAAAAGATTACAGTTTTCAACCTCCCGAACACTCCATTCCGGGGAAAAAGCGTATATTTGCAATATATTATTGTATAAATACACAATGTTTGATTTTAATAAAATCCCGAAGCTTGGGGTCGCAGTTGACCGAATGGCCGGAAATCGGCACATTTGCCGGCAAAGGGGGTCCGTGAAAAGACCCGGATGAACCGACTGAAACGCAGATCGGGGTCGAAACAAGAATCGCCAGAAAACCTCCCGCCATGGGGATCCGCAACGGAACCGACAAGAACCATCAAAAACAACCGAAAAATATGTACGTACCCAACCATCTGAAATGGAGAATCCTCCTGGCACAGGAGCTGAAACAGGTCTACTTCGAACGTGAGAACTCGCATCGCAACTGCAAACGCATCTTCGAACTCTACGGCCGCTACCTGCTCGGAACGACCTACGATACATTTCTGAACTACCTCAATCAACTGAAATACGAGATCAACACGCTCAAGCTGCCGCCCTACATCATTGCAGCCATCGGCTTGCTCGAACCGTTGCGGATAGCCAGCGAGCGGCTCCGGCTGCGGAAACTGAACCGTTCGTGGACGCTGCTGGAGATTGCGGAGGAGACGCTTGCGATTCTCCGCGAACGGGAACACATGAACCACAACACGCCCCTCATCCCCTGACCGCCGCGACCGATCCACCCCCTGGAGACCAACCTCCGACAGCCGCCACAACCGATCAGCCGAGGAAGACCGCCCTCTGACCGCCACGGCCGATCCACCCCTGGAGACCGCCCTCCGACAGCCGCCGCAACCTCACACAAAAAGCCCCTGCCACAATTGTGACAGGGGCTTTATCCGGAATATTCAACCCGCACTTTCGAGCGGATCATCAGCGGAAAGAAGGGGATTCGAACCCCTGAAACCCTTTTGAGGTTTACTCGCTTTCCAGGCGGGCCAGTTCAACCACTCCTGCATCTTTCCTTGACGTGCCGCAAAAGTACGCAATATTTCCCGATTCTGCAAATGGCGACGGATTTTTCTGACCGACGCTGCCTGCCGAAAGCGGGAATCAGCGGATGAAGTTGGTCATCACACGGGGTTCAGGCTCAGGGAGATTCTCCGTAGCGCGCAGTCCCGCCTTGAGCATCCGCGCCATGTTGCGTCCGAGGACGCGCATGATCTGCATGCCCTCCTCGTCCTGACTTGCCTCGCCGGGCAGCCGACCGTGCACGCTGTTCCAGTATTGCGACGAGACGACGGGCATGTTCGTGATGGTAAAATACTTGTTCAACCGGTCGAACGTGGCACTTGCGCCACCGCGGCGGCACACCACAACCGCAGCCGCCGGTTTGTAGGCCAGCCGCTCACCACACGAGTAGAACAGTCGGTCGAGCAGGGCACACAACGAACCGTTCGGGCCGGCGAAGTAGACCGGCGAACCGACGACGAGGCCATCGGCCGAAGCGAGTTTATCGCGGACCTCGACATAAACGTCGTCCTTAAAGGCGCAATGTCCGAGCGTGGCACACTGCCCGCAGGCGATGCAGCCGGGAATGGGACGCGTCCCGATCGAGACGATTTCCGTATCGATCCCCTCGGCCTCGAGGGCTCGGGCGACTTCACTCAGTGCGAGAAAGGTATTTCCCTGACGATGAGGGCTACCGTTGAGAAGAAGAACTTTCATGGCAAACAGGTTTTCGAACGAGATCGAAAGATAGCAAAAAACAGGCAGGAAGGCAAGCCGTACAACAAAAAAGGGAGATCCCCTCAAGGATCCCCCTCGTTTCAGGCCTGAAAGATGCTTATTTAGCAGCCTCAACGGTCTCAGCAGCCTCGCAAGCGGTCGAATCAGCCTGCTCGCAAGCAGCCGTCGAATCGCACTCCTCGGTGCAAGCCGAAGCCTCGGTAGCAGCAGCTTCCGTAGCAGCGGCGTCCGTAGCGGCAGCCTTCTTGCTGGCGTTACCACCGCAGCTAACCATGGCTACGGCAGCCAGAACGATGACCAAAGAGAAAATCTTTTTCATAGTGTCAAACGTTTTAAAGAGTAACATTTTTTAAACGCCGCAAAGATAGAGATTCGGACAAAAAAAGCAAAGAAAAATCGAAAATTTTTTAAAAATGCAAAAAATCACTCCAAAAGGTCGGCAGCAGAGATCACTTCATTCTTCAGAAAGGCCTTGGGGAACGTCGTTGAAACCTTGCCTTTCAGGATGATAGCCTCTTCGGTTGTCAGGCAGTTTCCGACCGAAACCGAGAACCACGGACTTTCGTAAACCATGTAGACGCGAATGCCGGGAAAAGTCTCCTCGAAGAGTTGTTTGGCGGCCAGCGCACCGCTGCGGGCATCGGGTCCGTTGTCGAAGAAGATGCAGACACGGTGTCCCTTGTAGGAGAGGCGCTGGGCGTTTCGGGCGGCATCGGCCACGGCACGTGCCGCGTCGCCATGCTCCACCACCACCACACGCGCCGGTTCGAAGAGGGCCGAACCGGCCGTGGGCTGGGCCAGACGCTGCTTGAACGCATCGAGCGACTGCGCGTGAACGACCGTTGCCGCAACGGCAAAGACCAGAATAAGGATCAGCGTACGGTATCTCATTTTATTTCAGATAATTTTGCACATCCTGGATCGAGAATCCAAAGGTATTCAAAAATTCGGACAACGGCATCTTTTCGCGGGAAAAAATGACGGGAGCGGGACCGCCGCGCCCTTCGACCCGACACGAAACGGCAATCTGATCGAACTGCCCGGCCTTGACCCGCGCATAGAGCACCAACATCGTCAGCGGATCGGAGATCTTCAGCCGCCAGTTGGTGGTGACGCTGGCCACGGTTCGGGGTTCGATTTCGACGGGGTCGACCAGCACGACCGTCGCAACGCGCGAATCGTCGTAGTAGACGTCGAACTCCGCCGACGCGAGCGTCAGCCGATGAGCCGACCCGTTGTTGATGCGCGCAACGATCTCGGCACCGGTCAGGCCCTGACGTTCGACCCGTTCGATCCCTTCGAAACGCACCTTGCGGGCACTCTTCTCGACGGCCCGCCGGCATCCGCCGGTCATCAGCACGACGGCCAGCAGCAGAATGTGGAGCAACAGTTTTTTCATCGTATACCAATATATATTTGGGCAATGCCGCAGCTTTGGCTGCGGGCCTTGCAATCATGGAATCCGGCCGCCTCGAGCCGGCGCAGGAATTCGGCCGGCAGCGGGAATTCGCCGACCGAGGCCGGCAGGTATTCGTAAGCCCGGCGGTCGTGCGAGACCATGCCGCCGATGCGGGGCAGGATGCGGTAGGTGTAGAACTCGTACAAGGCACGGAACCAGCGGTTCGACGGACGCGAGAATTCCAAGATGACGACCCGGCCGCCGGGTTTGAGCGTACGGGCCAGTTCGCGGAGCCCGGCGTCGAGATCGCCGAAGTTGCGCACGCCAAAGGCAACCGTCGCCACATCGACCGAAGCCGTCGTCACGTCGAGATGCTCGGCATCACCGCGGTCGAGGACAATCCGGCTGTCGAGCCCCCGGGCCTCGACCTTGCAACGGGCGATGTCGAGCATCCCCTCCGAGAGGTCGACGCCAAGGATGTGCGCCCCCTCGATCCGGCGAGCCATGGCGATGGCCAGGTCACCGGTTCCGGTTGCCACGTCGAGAATCCGGCGGGGTTTTGCACGCCGCACGACGTTGACAACACGGCGCCGCCACAGCCGGTCGATGCTCATCGAGAGCGTATGGTTGAGCAGGTCGTACTTCGGCGCGATGTTGTCGAACATCTCGCGGACCTCCTCCTTCTTCGTCTGATCGGTGTTATAGGGTTTCATTCGTAACGAATTGTTTCTTCAGGTTTTATGCGGGATACGACGGCCGTCGGGATCATCAGCAGGGCAACGATCGCCACGATGAACCCCGCATTGAGCGCCAGCCACCACCCCCATTCCAACGCCACGGGGACCTCCGAAAGGAGATACCCTTCAGGATCGAGCCGTACCAGATGGGTCGTCTGCTGCACGATGCAGAGCCCCACGCCGACCAGATTGCCCCAGCAGAGGCCGCGCAGCGTGACGAAGGCCGCCCGCCAGAGGAAAATGGCCCGGATCTGGGCGTTGCGCATGCCGAACGTCTTCAGCAGACCGATCGTGCGGGTGCGCTCGAGTACGAGGATCAGCAGCGCCGAGGTCATGTTGAAGAAGGCCACGACGAGCATGATGACGATGATGACGGCCGCATTGACATCGTGGGCCTTGAGCCAGTCGAAGATGTTCGCATAACGCTCCGTCACACTCTCGACGGCGAGATTTTCCGTACCGTCGCCCTCGTCGTAGAGCAGCGTGCGGCCCAGCGTGCGGGCGAACGCATCGGCCTCATCGAGCGAACGGGTGCGGATTTCGTAGCCCGAGATCTCGTCGGGGCCCCAGTCCGAGAGGCGCTGCACGTTGCGGATGTCGGTCAGGACCATCGTCCGGTCCATCTCCTCGAGCCCGGATTCATAGATTCCGGCCACCTTGAAGCGGTCGCGACGGGGACGTTCGCCGCCATCGACGAAGAGCATCTCGACCTTGTCGCCGACGCCGAGCAGCAACCGGTCGGCCAGCACCCGCGAGAGAAGGATGTCCTTCGTACGGATCGAATCCCCGACGCGGGGCAATTCGCCCGCCACGAGCCATTCGCCGAGCAGCGACCAGTCGTAGGAGGCCTCCACCCCCTTGAGGATCACCTCCCCCACGGTCTCCTCCGTGCGGACGATTCCCCCCTTGACGGCGTAGGGGGCCATCGCAACAAAGCCGTCCGTCGAACGGATCAGCTCTTCGAGCCGGGCATTGCGCCGCACGGGCTGCGAATCGAGCGCATCGACCCCGCGGATGTCGGTCACCGAGACATGAGCCGCAAAGCCCTCCATCTTGCGGGCGACCTCCCGCTTGAAGCCGATGACGACGGCCAGCGTCAGGATCATCACCGCCACCCCGAGCGCCACCGACCCCACGGCAATACGCTCCATCACTCCGGGTCTGTTCTCCGAAGTGGGTCGGGCCATGCGGCGGGCGATGAAAAAGGCGAGATTCACGAGCGCTCTATTTTGTCGTAAAATTTATGCAAAGAAACATATAAATTTCGTATTTTTGCCCGAAATACGGGATTTTCATGAAAAAACTGGCTCTCATCACGGGCGCAACGTCGGGTATCGGCCGCGCCACCGCACTACGGCTCGCCGAAGCGGGCTACGCCATCATCGCTACGGGACGCCGCGCCGAACGCCTCGCCTCGCTCAAGGCCGAAATCGAAGCGGCCGGCGGAAGCTGCTCGACCCTGACGTTCGACGTGCGCTCGGAGGAGGAGGTGCGCCGCCATCTCGAACCCCTCGAGCGGGTCGACCTGCTGGTCAACAATGCCGGTCTGGCGGCCGGTCTGGAGCACATCGACCGCGGCGATACGCGCGACTGGGACGCCATGATCGATACCAACATCAAGGGTCTGCTCTACGTCACGCGGGTGATCACCCCGAAGATGGTGGCCGCCGGAACGGGCCATGTCATCAACCTCGGCTCGATCGCCGGCACGGAACCCTACGAGAACGGCGCGGTCTACTGCGCCACGAAACACGCCGTGCATGCCATCTCGCAGTCGATGCGTGCCGATCTGCTCTCGGCGGGCATCAAGGTGACGGAGATCCGCCCGGGAATGGTCGAGACGGAGTTTTCGGAGGTGCGTTTCCACGGCGACCGCGAACGGGCTGCCGCCGTTTACGAGGGGGTCGAACCCCTCACCGGCGCGGATATTGCGGAGGCAATCGCATGGGTCGCACAATTACCGACCCACATGAACGTTAATGAAATGGTGCTGATGCCGAGCCAACAGGCCGGTTCGTACTACACGTACCGCAAAAAACAATAAACTCATACGACCATGTATCAACCCCTTATCGCCCTGCTTCAGGCAGGTTACTACGCAGAGCCGCACGCCGCACGCTACGACGCCGCGACGATGGGCATGTTCGTGCTGATCATCGTCATCGGCGTGATCGGCTTCCTGGTGCAGGCCCGCCTGCAGTCGGTCTTCAAGAAGTATTCGAAAGTGCAGTTTCCGGGCGGTCTGACGGGTGCCGAGGTAGCCGAGAAGATGCTGCGCGACAACAACATCCACAACGTGAAGGTGACGCACGTCAGCGGCCAGCTGACCGACCACTTCAATCCGCAGACGATGACCGTCAATCTGAGCGATGCGGTCTATTCGTCGACGAGCGTGGCAGCGGCCGCCGTAGCCGCCCACGAATGCGGCCACGCCGTGCAGCATGCCCAGGGTTATGCGCCGCTGGTGCTTCGCTCGCAGCTGGTTCCAGTGGTTCAGTTCGCCTCGTCGGCCGCCACGTGGGTCATCATCCTGGGACTGATCATTCTGGCCTCGACGCAAAACGAGGTGCTGTGCTGGATCGGCGTGGGACTGATCGCCATGTCGGCCCTCTTCTCGATCGTGACGCTGCCCGTCGAGTACAACGCTTCGGCCCGGGCCCTGGAGTGGCTCCAGGCCAGCCGCACGATCCAGGGCGTGCAGCTCTCGCAGGCCCGTGAAGCCCTTTCGTGGGCAGCCCGCACCTACCTGGTGGCCGCGCTGAGCGCCATCGCCTCGGTCCTCTATTACGTCTTCCTGATCCTCGGTCGACGCAACGACTGACACCCGAATGGACGCTCCCGAGAAAGACTACACCCATCACACCTGGCTGGCGGCCGTGGCTGTAATCGCCATCCTCGTGGCCGTCAGCTTCATCCCGCCGCAAAGCATCGGAGGCATCCATCTGCGACGTGCAAACATCCTGTCGGACGTGATGAGCTTCGACGATGCGGTTGCCGCGGACAAGGCGGCCGCCACGGAGCTCTACGACGAAGAGGAGTTCCGCGTCGACCTGGAGGAGGTGGCCTCGCGCATCGAAGCCGACACCACCCCGCGCGAGGTGACAACCAGCTACGAATGGCGCCTTGCGGAGCGTGACACCACGGCGGAGAGTCACCGGCTCCGTGAGCCCGACAGCATCCGCCGCATCGAAACGCTGATCCCGCTCGAAGACTACAGCGACAGCAACCGTCTGGAGGCCTTCTGCGATACGCTGCTGCTGGCGCGGCGTCCGGTGCGGATAGCCTTCCTGGGCGACTCGTTCGTCGAGGGCGACATCCTGACAGCCGACCTGCGCGAACGGCTCCAAAGCGCCTATGGCGAACGTCCGGGCGGCGGTACGGGCTTCGCGCCGATAGCCTCGCCGCTGACGGCCTTCCGCCGCACGATCAAGACCCAGTCGAAGGGCTGGACCACCTACAACATCATGCAGCGCAAGTCGGCCCCCGACTTCCTGCGCGAACATTTCTACATCTCGGGCTGGGTCAGCCAGCCCTCGGCCGACGCCTCGACGCGCTGGGAGATGACCGACTTTCGCCGGATGCTGGATGCCACAACGGATGCCCGGATTCTCTTCCTCTCGTCGCGCGACAGCCGCGTGGAGGTGACGCTGAACGACACGCTGCGCCACGAATTCGCCATCGAGGGTGATGCCTCGGTGCGCCAGATCGCCGTCTCGGCGCCGCGGATCCATTCGCTTACGTTCCGTGTGCTCGCGGGCACGGAGGACTTCATCGGTTACGGCGCCGTGTTCGAAGGTCGCGGCGTGGTGGTCGACAACTATTCGGTGCGCAGCAACAACGGACAGGCCATGTTCTGGACCAATCCGTCGGTCAACGCCCGCATCAACGCCTTTGCCCCGTACGATCTGGTGATCCTCCAGTACGGCCTGAACATCATGCAGGCGGGTGTGACGAACTACCGCAACTACGCCCAGCAGATCGAGAAGATGGTGGCCTACGTACGGCAATGCTTCCCGGGCGCGGCGGTGCTGATTCTGGGCGTGAGTGACCGATCGGTGAAGACCGACTCGGGCTTCGAACCGATGGATGCCATCCCCTACATGCTGGAGAGCCAGCGCGAGGCCGCCCGTCATACGGGGGCGATCTTCTGGCCCACGAGCGATGCCATGCGGGCCCAGGGCGGCATGGCGGAGTTCGTCCGCAACGGCTGGGCCGGCAAGGATTTCACCCACATCAACTACGCCGGCGGCCGCCGCGTGGCATGGGCGCTCTACGACGCGCTGAACGACGAGATCCGCAAGGCCTACTCGAGAATTCTCCTGGCCGAGCGCCGCAAGGCCGAAGCCGTCGCCGTGATGGACTCCCTGCAACGGGCCCGTCTCCAACGCGAACTGCTGCCGGATCCGATTGCCGAACCCGAGAGGCTTCCGGCCCCCGCATCCCTTAATCTGCCGCAACCATGACACTCCCCACGACGGAAGGCTTCTGGGACAAACTGCAGGCGCTGCTGACCTACGACGCCACCTCGCCGCTGATCTTCAGCAGCGGGCTCTTCCTGTTCCTGTTTGCGGGTTTCCTGCTCGTATACAGTGCCTTCCGGCGGGCGCCGATGGCCCGCATCGTCTATGTGGTGCTCTTTTCGCTCTACTTCTACTACAAGTCGAGCGGCATCTACTTCCTGCTGCTGATCTTCGCCGCCACAAGCGACTTTCTGATCGCCCGGGCAATCTTCCACACGCAGAGCCGGCGGGCCAAACGCTGGCTCGTGGCGCTGAGCGTGGCGGTGAACCTCGGCATGCTCGGCTACTTCAAGTACACGAACTTCCTGATCGACATCTCGAACCAGCTGTTCGGCCAGGGATTCCTCCAGTTCCAGAACATCTTCCTGCCGGTCGGCATCTCGTTCTTCGTCTTCCAGTCGATGAGCTACACGATCGACATCTACCGCGGACAGCTCCGCCCGCTGACCAACTGGCTCGACTACCTCTTCTATCTGTCGTTCTTCCCGCAGCTGGTCGCCGGGCCGATCGTGCGGGCCCGCGACTTCATCCCGCAGATCCGCCAGAATCCGATCCACATCACGCGCGAAATGTTCGGCACGGGGGTCTTCCTGATCCTCACGGGCCTCTTCAAGAAGGCGATCATCTCGGACTACATCTCACTGAACTTCGTCGACCGCGTCTTCGACGAACCGCTGCTCTACTCGGGATTTGAATGTCTGATGGGCATCTACGGCTATGCGCTGCAGATCTACTGCGACTTCTCGGGCTACTCGGACATGGCCATCGGCATCGCCCTGCTGCTGGGCTTCCGCTTCCCGAAGAACTTCGACGCCCCGTACAAATCGGCCACGATCACCGAATTCTGGCGGCGGTGGCACATCTCGCTCTCGTCGTGGCTGCGCGACTACCTCTACATTTCGCTGGGCGGCAACCGCAAGGGGCGTCTGCGCACCTATGCGAACCTGCTCATCACGATGCTGCTCGGCGGGCTGTGGCACGGCGCGGCGGTGCGGTTCATCCTCTGGGGCGGGCTGCACGGCGTGGCGCTGGCCCTGCACAAACTGTGGCTGAGCGTCGTCCCGGGGGCCAAGGTCTCGGGATCGCAGATGCACGTGTGGAGCCGTGTGGCGGGCATCTTCCTAACGTTCAATCTGGTCTGCTTCGGATGGCTGATGTTCCGCGCCGAATCGATGCAGACCGTCTCGCTGATGCTGCACCAGATCTTCGAAAACTTCAACGCCGCGATGATCCCGCAGGTGGTGGCCGGCTACGCCGGAGTCTTTGCACTGATTGCCGCGGGATACGTGCTGCACCTGATGCCGGCCCGGGTCGACGCCCTGACCCAGCGCATGGTGGTCAATGCTCCGCTGGTGCTGCAGGTCGTAATGGCCGCGGCGATGATCTGGTGCGTCATGCAGATCAAGTCGAGCGACATCCAGCCCTTCATCTACTTCCAATTCTGACCATTTTGCCCGCCGATGAACCAGCTTGACGAACGCCTCTTCCTGGCCCTGAATTTCGACGGGGGACCCGTCTGGGACCGCATCATGCTCACACTCTCGGGCACGACGATGTGGATTCCGCTCTATGTACTGATTCTCTGGCTCGTATGGCGGCGTTCGGGCTGGCGGGGAATGCTGCTTTTTCTCGTACTGATGGCCGTGACGGTGGCACTGGCCGACATGGTGGCCGGCATCTTCAAGCACAACGGCCTGCTGGGCGGCCTGCTCCCGGACTTCGAGCCGCGCTGGCGCCCGATGTTCACCCCCTCGCTCGAAGGACTCGACATTTCGCCCGATTCACTGCGGACGCTGCGCTGGCTCTCGCCCGAAGAGCTGGCCGCCGCCGGATATTCGGGCAATTGGGTGGTCCACGTTCCCGTCGAAGCGGTCAGCGGCCGCTACGGAAGCGTCTCGGCCCATGCCGCTACGATCGTGGCGCTGTCGCTCTTCGCGGCTCGGGTCATCCGCCGGCAGTGGTTCACGGGGCTGGTCATCGTCTGCTCGCTCGTCATCTGTTACTCGCGCATCTACCTGGGCAAGCACTTTCCGATGGATCTTGTCTGGGGGGCCCTGGTGGGTGCCGTGCTGGGATGGGTGGCATGGGTCGTCTACCGACGGTTCGCTCCCCGCAGCAAAGCCGCAAAATAATCTTCCACATACAAAAAACAAGGAGGGCACCTTCATGGGCGCCCTCCCTGTCATTCCCGAAGATCCGCTGCCCCGGTCAGAATCCCCAGTCGGAGGGGTTGCACTGCTCCTTGACCGATGCCGGCACCTCGGGGAAGAGCGTCAGACCGGTCTGCCGTTCGATCGTGGAGACCGGCACGGCCACCGCCCGCAGGGCCGATGAGGCACTCGACGCATCGATCCGCGTAAAGGTCTCGACCCAGAATCCGATGGACTGCAGTTCGTCGGCCGAACACTCCTGCACACGCCGGCCGGTCTGTCCCGAACGGGTGCGCAGCAGCACCTTGAACTGGTGGGTGGGCATCACACACGATTTGCGGTTCGGGTCGACGGTCGGCTCATTGTAGTTCGACGAATCGTATTCAGCCCACTCCTCATGCGCATAGTGGCATCCGGCCACCACAAAGAGCGTATCGGCGACGATATTGCGGTTCGAGGCGTTGTCGTCGGCCGGGATATCGTTGCTGCGGTCGTCGGAGCCCGAGATCAGCGACTCGACACATCCCCACACCTCACCGAACGTGCCGGCCGAAGCATTGGGCTGCGGAGCGATGTTGGTCGGATAGAAGGTCTGGCGGTTGATCTCGCGGTTGGCACCGCCCCGCTCGCGCGACATGCAGAGGTGCCCCTTGGTCCAACTGCCCCGGAGCCCCAGCGCGTACATGGTATTCGTCGACCAATAGACATAGGGATCGGATCCGTTCACACCGTCCGAGCGGTAGATTTTCGACTGAAGCGACTCGTCTAACACCGGATCGGGCACCCACGGATCGGGCGACGTGCGTCCGTAACCACCCTCGAGATAGACCGCATGCAGGGGATAGGCCACCCATACGGGGTTGTGGCGCCGCGTATCGTAGCAGTAGGAGAAGTTTCGGATCACACGGTTGCTGTTGACCGAGCGAGTCCAGTGGGTGAAGAAGGCGTAATCGCCCGAGATCTCCGCCGCATTGCCCAAGGGGGCGGTCCAGTTGGACGGCAGTTCGGGGAAGCGGTAGTCGTCCGCGACGGGTGTCGAGCCCGGATCGACCGTCTGGCCGCCGCCACCGGCCGTCAGCACGATATCATCGAAGTTCAAGCCGTACTCGCGGTCCACGCCCGTCGGGACGAAGCGGATATTCAGGCGCTCGACGGCCCGTGTGAGGGTAAATCCGACGACAACCCGCGTCCAGGTGTTGTAGGCCGCAGCCCCCGTATAGGTCAACGGCGTCCAGTTCCGGGAATCGGCACTCACTTCGAGCCGCATGTCGCCGGCCGGGAAGATCGCCCCGAACGAAAGCGTATAGGCGGTCTGCGCGGCGGGCAGCGTGATGTCGCGGATCACGAAATAGTCCGTCGACGGATCCTCATACATGCGGGCATAACTGCCGCCCGAAGCCCCTTCGTAACGTCCGGAACTGCCGTAGGGGCTTGCAATCTGCACGTTGTAGGTTTCGTAACGCACCGTCGCGGCACCCGATCCGCTCTGTGTCTGCCAGCCCGTATCCTGGTTGGCCCACACCCACGACGAGCGTTCGGGTCCGAAATCCAGCCGGAAAAGGGTCTCTCCCAATGGGATCTCCTCCTCGTCGTTGTCGTTATCCCCCTCATCCTCCTCGCCGCCGGACGATTCGGCAGCCCGCGTCACGGTCACATACTGCTCGATGGACTTTCCCGTGGCGGTACGCACGGCAAAACGCAGCGTCTGTCCGGCCGGCATGTCGGTCACCCGAAACGAACCATTGCCGACCCCCGCCGACGGATCGACCGCAACCCCCTCAGCCTCGGGCGTCCAGAAGACCTGCCAGCCGGTGTTGGCCAGCACATGGATCTCGTTGAGCGAGGGATCCGTCTCGTTGAAGGTGAAGGCGGCGGTCTGAACCACCGCGTAGGAGTCGTCCGACGCATCGTCACTGCTGCCGCAGGCCGTCGCCAGGAGCAGCATCCAGCAGATCCCAATCCATGCGGGAAGTCGGCCCATGCGCCAAAAAGGAGGGAGAGGTGCTTTCATAGAGAAACGTGTTGGTTGAACATGAGTGGTTGAATATACAAAAAATCCGAACAAACAAAAAACGTCCACATACAGAAAATGGCTGCGGGTTGCGATTTTGCGGGTTTTTCACTACTTTTGCACGGATATACCACGAAACATCAAAAACAGACGATATGGCAATCGAACTCAGTGAACAGGAACAGCTTCGCCGACAGTCGCTCCAGGCACTGCGCGACCTGGGCATCGACCCCTACCCCGCCGCCCGCTACGATGTGACGGCTACGGCACGCGAGATCGCCGAAGGCTATGACGACGAAAAGAAGAACTTCCAGGATGTCCGCATCGCCGGCCGCATCATGTCGCGCCGCATCATGGGCAGCGCCTCGTTCTTCGAACTGCAGGACCACACGGGCCGCATCCAGGTCTACATCCGCCGCGACGATATCTGCCCCGAGGGCGACCCGACGCTCTACAACACGGTCTTCAAGAAACTGCTCGACATCGGCGACTTCATCGGCGTCGAAGGTTTCGCCTTCCGCACCAACACGGGCGAACTGTCGGTTCACTGCAAACGTTTCACGGTTCTGTCGAAATCGATCCGCCCGCTGCCCGTCGTCAAGGAGAAGGACGGCAAGACGTTCGATGCCCTGACCGACCCCGAGATCCGCTACCGGCAGCGCTACCTCGATCTGATCGTCAACCCGCAGGTGAAGGAGATCTTCATCAAACGCGCCAAGATCATCACCACGATGCGCGAATACTTCGACTCGAAAGGGTATCTCGAGGTCGAGACGCCGATCCTGCAGCCCATTCCGGGCGGAGCCGCCGCGCGTCCCTTCATCACGCACCACAACTCGCTGGATATCGATCTCTACCTGCGCATCGCCACGGAGCTCTACCTCAAACGGCTGATCGTCGGCGGATTCGACGGTGTCTACGAGCTGGGCAAGAACTTCCGCAACGAGGGCATGGACCGCACACACAACCCCGAATTCACCTGCATGGAGATCTACATCGCCTACAAGGATTACCGCTGGATGATGGAGTTCACCGAGCAGATGCTCGAACGGATCGCCCTGGCGGTCAACGGCACGACGGAGATCGAGATCGACGGCCGTCAGGTCTCGTTCAAGGCGCCGTTCCGCCGCGTGACGATGACCGACGCCATCCGCGAAAAGACCGGCTACGACATCACCGGCCAGACGGAAGAGCAGCTGCGCGAAGCCTGCAAGCGGCTCAACGTCGAGATCGACGACACGATGGGCAAGGGCAAACTCATCGATGCCATCTTCGGCCAGTACTGCGAAGGGGATTTCATCCAGCCGACGTTCGTCTGCGACTACCCGATCGAGATGTCGCCGCTGTGCAAGCGCCACCGCGACAATCCGGATCTGACCGAGCGTTTCGAACTCTTCGTCAGCGGCAAGGAGCTCTGCAACGCCTACTCGGAGCTGAACGACCCGATCGATCAGCTGGAGCGCTTCCAGGAGCAGCTGCGCCTCTCGGAAAAGGGCGATGACGAGGCGATGTTCATCGACATGGACTTCGTGCGCGCCCTGGAGTACGGCATGCCGACCTGCTCGGGCATGGGCATGGGCATCGACCGTCTGACGATGTTCATGACGGGCCAGAGCTCCATCCAGGAGATCCTGCTCTTCCCGCAGATGCGCCCCGAAAAGAAACCCGTGAACGATCCGGTCGAGGCCTATACGGCCATCGGTGTGCCGGAGGAGTGGGTGCCCGTGATCCAGAAGATGGGCTACCTGACGGTCGATTCGCTGCGCAAACTCGCCCCGGGCAAGTTCTTCAACGACCTCTGCGGCTTCAACAAGAAGAACAAACTCGGACTGAAGGCCCCTTCGATGGAGGAGGTCAAGGCGTGGTGCAGCGAAGCGTAACCGCCCGCAAAACCCGCAAAACAGAAACTCAACACAAACTGTCTAAACACAAATAAAGTTATGAGAAAGAAAATCGTAGCCGGCAACTGGAAGATGAATACGCTTCCGGCCGAAGGAGTGGAACTGGCAAAGGGCGTCGTCGCAGGTCGCGGCGAGGTATGCTCGTGCGTGAACTTCATCGTCTGCCCGCCGTTCACCCACCTGTCGATGGTTGCCGAGGCCCTGAAGGGTTCGGACATCGAACTGGGTGCCCAGAACTGCGCCGCCGAGGCCAAGGGTGCCTATACGGGTGAAGTCGCAGCCTCGATGATCGCCGCCCTGGGTTGCAAATACGTGATCCTCGGCCACTCGGAGCGCCGCCAATACTACGGCGAGACCTCCGCAACGCTCAACAAGAAGATGGAGCAGGCCTATGCCAACAACCTCACGCCGATCTACTGCGTGGGTGAGAACCTCGAGGAGCGCGAGGCCGGCAAACACTTCGACGTGGTGAAGGCCCAGATCGAGGAGGTAGTCTACAACCTCACCGAGGAGCAGTTCAAGAACCTTGTGATCGCCTACGAGCCCGTATGGGCCATCGGTACGGGCAAGACCGCCACGGCTGACCAGGCTCAGGAGATTCACGCCTACATCCGCAAGGTACTGGCCGAGAAGTTCGGTGCCGCAGCCGCCGAGTGCCCGATTCTCTACGGAGGCTCGTGCAAGCCGGCAAACGCCGCCGAAATCTTCGCCAAGGAGGATGTCGACGGAGGTCTGATCGGTGGTGCCGCCCTGAAGGCAGCCGATTTCCTGGCCATCGGCAAAGGTTTCCAGAAATAGTCCATTACACCGGGGGGGGGTGAATGAAGGGAGAGAGAGACACTCGCACGAGAGAGAAACGAGGAGAGAGAAAAAAGAGAGGAGAGAGGAGAGAGGAAGAAAACTCCCGGAAGAAGAACCCCCGAAGGTGTAAACACTGTAGAGACGAAGCGTCCGATCGATGGATCGGACGCTTTTTTAATGCGGACACATTGCGTCAGAAACCGTCCAAAAACACGGTGGCCCTATTCAAAATCGGATCCTCCAACCCGGAAACCGATACAGAAACAGAAAGTTTTGCTATCTTTGTAAAAACCGAAAACATTGCAACATGAGCCGACTGATTATCCACGATTTCGACGATTTTGCCCGCTATACGGGACAGGAACTGGGCGTTTCGGACTACCTGAAAATCACCCAGGAGCAGATTAATCTCTTTGCCGACGCCACGCTCGACCACCAGTGGATCCACGTGGATCCCGAACGCGCCCGGACCGAAAGCCCCTACAAGAAGACCATTGCCCACGGATATCTGACCCTCTCGCTGCTGCCCTACCTGTGGGGACAGGTCGTGGAGGTGCAGAACGTGAAGATGCTGGTCAACTACGGCATCGAGAAACTGCGCTTCAACCAGGCGGTGACGGTCGACAGCGAGATCCGGCTGCGGGCCACGCTGCTCTCGATCACCAATCTGCGCGGCATTGCCAAGGCCGAGATCAAGGTCTCGCTCGAAATCCGCGACTGCCCGAAGACGGCCATGGATGCCACGGTCGTCTTCCTCTACCACTTCAAATAGACAGGCAGGACAGCCCGTCCCCCCCCGGCATACAAAAACTCCGGATGCTCCCGAAAGGGCTTGCATCCGGAGTTTTTCATCCGCCCGAGAAGCGCATATTTACCGGCAGTCGTGCGCACGGCACCATTCATGCGATTCTCCGGGCCTCAAAACGAGGATCAGTCGTCGATCTCGATCACCTGGAAATTCTTGTCGAACTTGATTTCGAGACCGTTCATGAGTTCGATCTCCCAGGTGTAGGCATTGCGCTCGATCTTGCGGATCGGCTGATTGGCATACGGGCTCTTGGCCACGTAATCGGCAATCTGCTTCGGAACGATCGTAGCGGGGACAGCGTCGTACTTACGCTCGACGGACGACCATTCGCCATTGGAGCGGAAATCCACCTCCGTGCGATCGGTGTAGGTCACTTCATACTCCGAACCGATGATCTTGGGATCCTCGACGGCAAAGGCCAGCGTCAGATTGGAGAAGTGGCTCTTGAGGAAATTCTGCGCCACGGCGGGGAGCTTGTCGAGCGAGATGGGGCGGTCGTTGTTATCGGCCTGCGAAACGGAGATACCTGCGAAGAGAAGGGCGGCTGCCAAAAAGAACTTTTTCATGGTTTTAAAAGGTTTTAAATTGAACATTCGTTTTTGATTACGATACAAAGGTCCGCAACAATTCTGAACGGAATCTAAAATTGCATGCACCAACCCGATTTTTTGCAAAAAATTCGCCACTCGACGGTCTATACCGGCAAAAAAGGAGTTCAAGCGATCTCGATCGGCCCGGCATCAGAGCCCCACATCCCCTGATCCGACGCCGCTCTCCCAGCCCCATTCCAGTACATCTCCACCGCCACGCCAAGCCCCTCCACACAAAAAATCTCCGAAGAAGGATGCCGCAGCATCCATCTTCGGAGATTTCGATCCGCAATCGGGAAAGAAACCGGCCGGGAGCCTCGACTCCACGCTTCCTGTCTCCCCCCCCCGCTCGGCGGGAAATTACATTTTCTTGCCCACGTTGGTCTTCTTGGCAACCTTCGGAGCAGCCGTCTTGGCAGCCGTAGCCTTCGGAGCCTTGGGAGCAGCCTTCTTGGCCTCGCCCTCGACAACCGTAGCATCCTCGACAGCGTCGGTCTTCTTGGCAGCGCTCTTGCGCGAACGACGCGTCTTGGGCTTGGCCTCCGTAGCGGCAGCCGGCGTGATGCCCAGCGTGTAAGCCTCGTTGAAGTCCACGAACTCGATGATGCACATTTCGGCGGCATCACCCAGACGGAAGCCCGTCTTCAGGATTCGCGTGTAACCGCCCGGACGCTCGGCGACCTTCGGAGCGATCGTACGGAAGAGTTCCGTCACGGCCTCCTTCTGCTTCAGGTACGAGAAAACGATACGGCGCGAGTGGGTCGTGTCCTCTTTCGACTTGGTAACCAGAGGCTCTACGAACATCCGTACGGCCTTGGCCTTGGCAACGGTGGTTTCGATGCGCTTGTGCAGAATCAGCGACGATGCCATGTTCGACAGCAGGGCCTTGCGGTGACCTGCCTGGCGGCCGAGGTGGTTGTAATTCTTATTGTGTCTCATTTAATTAATCTTTGTCAAGTTTGTAGATTGATACGTCCATTCCGAACTTCAGGTTCAGCGAGGCCAGCAGCTCGTCAAGCTCCGTGAGCGACTTCTTGCCGAAGTTGCGGAACTTCAACAGGTCGTTGCGGTTGAGCTTCACCAGATCCCCCACGGTATCGACATCGGCGGCCTTCAGGCAGTTCAGGGCGCGGACCGAGAGGTCCTGATCCGAGAGCTTGGTCTTCAGCAGCTGACGCATGTGGAGAACATCCTCGTCGAACTCTTCCGTACCGTTCGTGTCTTCCATGTTGACGGTGATCTTCTCGTCGGAGAAGAGCATGAAGTGCTGGATGAGGATCTTGGCGGCCTCTTTGAGAGCCTCTTTGGGGTGAATCGACCCGTCGGTAGTAATTTCCAAATTCAGCTTCTCGTAGTCGGTCTTCTGCTCGACGCGGTAGTTCTCGATCGAGTACTTCACGTTCTTGATGGGCGTGAAGATCGAGTCGATCGGGAGGGTTCCGAACTCACAGTCGGCGGGCGTGTTCTCCTCGGCGGGAACATAGCCACGGCCCTTGCCGATCGTGAGCGTCATCTGCATCTTCGTTCCCGGGGCCAGGTGGCAGATCACCAGGTCGGGATTGAGGACCTTGAAGAACGACAGGTAATTCGAGATATATCCGGCAGTCAGCTCCGTCACACCCGCAACGTTAATGGACACTTTTTCGGCATCCTGATTATCGACTGTGCGGATAAAACGAACCTGCTTGAGATTGAGGATGATGTTCAACATATCCTCCATCACACCGGGGATAGCGGCAAACTCGTGATCGACACCGGCTACCTTGACAGTCGTGATCGCGTAGCCCTCGAGCGAGGAGAGCAGGATACGACGCAAAGCGTTACCGACAGTCATCCCGAATCCGGGCTCCAGCGGTCGGAATTCGAACTTTCCGAACGACGAAGTGGACTCGAGCATAATAACCTTCTCAGGTTTCTGGAATGCTAATATTGCCATAATTGCGTGAATTTGTTTGATTACTACTTCGAGTACAACTCGACGATAAGCTGCTCCTTGATGTTTTCGGGGATCTCCTCACGCTCGGGTTTCTGGAGGAACTTGCCGCTCATCGTGGCGTTGTCCCACTCCAGCCAGGCGTAGCGGCTCTTCGACGAGCCGGCCAGGGAGGCCGTAATCACTTCGAGGCTCTTCGACTTCTCGCGAACCGACACGATGTCACCCGCACGCAGCGAGTAGGACGGAATGTTGACCACATTGCCGTTGACGCAGATGTGACGGTGCGAGACGAGCTGACGGGCAGCGGCACGCGTCGGGGCGATACCCAAGCGGTAAACCACGTTGTCCAGACGGCACTCGAGCAGTTTCAGCAGGTTTTCACCCGTGATACCGCCCATGCGGGCAGCCTGCTCGTACGTACGCGAGAACTGCTTCTCCAGAAGTCCGTAGGTGAACTTGGCCTTCTGCTTCTCGCTCAGCTGCGTGCCGTACTCCGATACTTTCTTGCGCTTGCGCGCCAGACCGTGCTGTCCAGGGGGTACATTGCGCTTTTCGAGCACCTTGTCCGCACCATAGATAGCTTCGCCGAAACGACGGGCGATTTTCGATTTAGGTCCTATGTATTTTCCCATTGTTGTGACAATTTAATAAATCGTGAAAAAATTTCTCCGCAAGCGGGCGTTATACACGACGACGGTTGGGAGCGCGGCATCCGTTGTGCGGCAGCGGCGTGACGTCGATGATCTCCATCACCTCGATACCGGCACCGTGGATGGTACGTACGGCCGACTCGCGACCGGCACCCGGACCCTTGACATAGACCTTGACCTTGCGCAGACCCATGTCGTAAGCGACCTTGGCGCAATCGGCGGCCGACGTCTGGGCGGCATACGGAGTATTCTTCTTCGAACCACGGAATCCCATCTTACCGGCCGACGACCAGCTGATGACATCGCCCACCTCGTTGGTGATGGTGATGATTACGTTGTTGAAAGTGGAGTGAACATAGGCATTGCCCACGGCGCCCACCTTGACAACCTTCTTCTTGACTGTTCCAGTTTTCTTTGCCATAATTCCTTAAAGATTACTTCGTTGCCTTTTTCTTGTTTGCGACGGTCTTCTTGCGGCCCTTGCGGGTACGCGCGTTGTTCTTGGTCGACTGACCGCGGACCGGAAGGCCCAGACGGTGACGGATACCGCGGTAGCAGCCGATATCCATCAGGCGTTTGATGTTCAACTGAACCATCGAGCGGCATTCGCCCTCGACCTTCAGACCCATTTCAGCGATCTGCGAACGGATGGCGCCGACCTGGTCGTCGGTCCAATCCTGTACTTTGACGTCGTAGCTGATGCCTGCGGCGTCGAGAATCTTGCGAGCCGTCGAACGACCGATACCGTAAATATAGGTCAGGCCGATCTCGCCTCTTTTGTTTTTCGGTAAATCTACACCGACAATACGTGCCATATTGAAATTTTGTCTTTTTTAACTGATTAAACTAACCCTGGCGCATTTTGAACTTGGGATTCTTCTTGCAAATGACGTACAGTTTTCCCTTACGCTTCACAATCTTGCAATCCTCGCTTCTCTTCTTGATGGATGCTTTGACTTTCATTTTTCGAGCGTTCTAATTATTTGTACCGGAAGGAGATCCGTCCTTTCGTAAGGTCGTAGGGCGTCATCTCCACTTTGACTTTATCCCCGGGCAGGATCTTGATGTAGTGCATGCGCATCTTGCCGGAGATATGAGCGGTAAGCACGTGACCGTTGTCCAGTTCGACGCGGAACATTGCGTTCGACAGGGCTTCGATAATCGTGCCGTCGCGTTCGATAGCAGCTTGTTTTGCCATAGAGTTTCAGTTGTTAATTGCCTGTTCGATGATACTGAAGTCCGTCAGGACATCGGGTCCCGACTTGCGGATCGCAACGGCGAACTCGTAGTGAGCCGCCGGTTTGCGGTCGCGCGTACGGACCGTCCAGCCATCCCGTTCAAAGACCACCGCTTTGGTTCCCATGGTAATCATGGGTTCGATGCAGATGACCATGCCCTCGCGGAGCAGGGGGCCTCTGCCGCGTGCGCCGTAATTGGGGACTCCGGGGTCTTCGTGCATCTTGCGACCCAAACCGTGACCCTCCAATTCGCGCACCACTCCGTAGCCGAAGCTTTCGGAGTACTCCTGCACGGCCGCCGACACATCGCCTACGCGATTACCGGCCTTGGCCTGTGCCGTACCTTTATAAAGAGCCTCTTTGGTGACCTGCATGAGCTGTCGTACATCCTCCGACACCTCGCCGACGGCGAACGTATACGCCGAATCACCAACAAACCCCTTCATAAACGTACCACAATCGACCGAAACGATGTCGCCCTCCTTGAGGACGCATTTCGAGGATGGGATACCGTGGACAACCTGCTCGTTGACCGAGATGCACAACGAGGCGGGATATCCTTCGTACCCGAGGAAAGCGGGAACTGCGCCGTGGGCCCGGATGAACTCCTCGGCAATCCGGTCCAGCTCCAGGGTCGTGACCCCCGGACGGATGTGGCGCCCCACTTCCGCCAGGGTCTTCGACACCAGAATATTGTTTTCGCGGAGCAATTCGATCTCCTCGTCTGTTTTCAAATGAATCATTGAAGTACTATGCTAAAAACTCTTCGGAAAAACTCCTAATGACGACCTTGGATACGTCCGGTCTTCATCAGACCATCGTAATGGCGCATCAGCAGGTAGCTCTCGATCTGTTTGAGAGTGTCGAGCACCACGCCGACCATGATCAGCAGCGACGTACCGCCGTAGAAGTAGGCGAACGACTGCTGGATACCGAGGAACTTCATGGCCAGGGCGGGCAGGATTGCCACGATAGCCAGGAAGAACGACCCGGGGAGCGTGATACGCGTCATGATGGTATCGATGTAGTTGACGGTCTGCTTGCCGGGTTTCACGCCCGGGATGAAGCCGCCGTTGCGTTTCATGTCATCGGCCATCATTTGAGGGTTGATGATGATCGCCGTATAGAAATAGGTGAAGGCGATCACCAGCACTGCCAGCGTAAAGTTGTACCAGAAACCGGTCATCGAGCTGAAGGCAGCAGCGAAGGCCGTTCCGGAGAACAGCGCGGGGATGAACATCAGCGCCTGGGCAAAGATGATCGGCATCACGTTGGCCGCATTCATCTTCAGGGGGATGTACTGACGCACTCCGCCGTACTGTTTGTTACCGACGATACGTTTGGCATACTGCACAGGCACCTTGCGGACGGCCTGTACCAGGGCAATGGTTGCCATGAAGACAAGGAAGAGCAGGATCAGCTCGAGAATCAGCATGATGGCGCTGCCCGTAGCGGTCTGGAACCGGGCGTTGACCTCGGCCAGAAGGGCGTGCGGGAGACGGGCCACGATACCGATCATGATGATGAGCGAGATACCGTTGCCGATACCCTTGTCGGTGATCTTCTCGCCGAGCCACATGATGAACATCGTGCCGGCGATCAGGATCGTTGTCGCATAGGCAACAAAGCCGAACGAGTTGCCGTAGACGAACGCACCGGGAACCTGGTGATACAGGTTGGCGATGTAGGCCGGGCCCTGGATGATCAGTACAATGATCGTCAGGAAACGCGTCCACTGGTTCATCTTGCGGCGGCCGCTCTCACCCTCCTTCTGCATCTTCTGGAAATACGGAATCATCATACCCATCAGCTGGATGATGATCGAGGCGGTGATGTACGGCATGACTCCGAGTGCAAAGATCGCCGCGTTGCCGAATGCACCGCCGGAGAATACGTTCAACAGACCCAGAAGTCCGTTGCCTTCCAGCTGGCTGGCATAGGCCGATCCCTCGCCCAGGGCGTTGGGGTTGATACCCGGAATCACAACGAAACTACCCAAGCGGTATACAAGAAGAAGGCCGATCGTATAGAGTACGCGTTTGCGGAGTTCCTCGATCTTGTAGATGTTCTTGAGTGTTTCTACCAATTTCTTGTTGGTCGCCAATAGAGCGATGACCACTATAAAGACGATACCAACAACGAGATACTGATTCATAGTTATCGGGTTCTAAGGTTCTTACAGTTTTTCCACGCTGCCGCCGGCTGCCGTGATGGCTGCCTCGGCGCTCTTCGAGAAAGCGTGAGCCTTGACGGCCAGGGCTTTCGTGAGGGCGCCGTTTCCGAGGATCTTCACCTTGTCGTTCGACGAGATGAAACCTGCGGCGATCAGCGTATCGACCGTAATCTCCGAGAGCTGCTTCTTGGCAGCCAGGTCGTCCAGGGCGCTGAGGTTGATGGCCTTGAACTCGACGCGCTTGAGGTTCGTGAAGCCGAACTTCGGCAGACGGCGCTGGAGAGGCATCTGACCGCCCTCGAAGCCGAGCTTACGCGAGTAGCCCGAACGCGACTGTGCGCCCTTGTGACCACGGGTTGCGGTTCCACCGTGTCCCGATCCGGCACCGCGACCGATACGTTTGTCGTGATGCGTTGAACCCTTTGCAGGTTTGAGATTATTGAGTTCCATGTTGCTTGTTAATCGTTAGCAGTGTTAAACTTATTGCGCTACAACCTCGACCTTGACGAGGTGTTTCACGCGCTCGATCATACCCTTGATAATGGCCGAGTCGTCGTGTTCGACGCTGGCATTGATCCGTTTCAGACCCAGGGCGTCGAGGTTTTTGCACTGACGCTCGGTTGCACCGATCCGGCTTTTGATCTGGGTGATTTTCAATCTTGCCATTTCTTAATTTGGAATTAACCGTTAAACACCTGGTCCATCGAGATACCGCGCAGGCGGGCGATGCTGGCTGCGTCGCGCAGTTCGCACAGGGCGCCGATGGTTGCCTTGACGAGGTTGTGCGGGTTCGACGAGCCCTTGCTCTTGGCCAGCACGTTCTTCACGCCCACCGACTCCAGTACGGCACGCATGGCACCGCCGGCGATGATACCCGTACCGGGGGCAGCCGGGCGGATCATCACGAGCGATCCGTCATAGCGGAACTCCTGCTTGTGAGGGATCGTACCGTTGATAACGGGGATCTTGATCAGATTTTTCTTGGCATCTTCCACGCCTTTGGCGATGGCAGCCTGCACTTCGGAGGCCTTGCCCAGGCCGTAACCCACGACGCCGTCCTCGTTGCCCACGACCACGATGGCCGAGAAGCTGAAGGTACGACCGCCCTTGGTCACCTTCGTAACACGCTGAATGCTTACGAGCCGGTCCTTGAGTTCGAGATCGCTCGTGCGAACTTTCTTTATGTTGGTATTTGCCATGATCGATTAGAATTTAAGACCGGCTTCGCGAGCAGCTTCGGCCAACTGTTTTACTCTTCCGTGATAGAGGTATCCGTTTCGGTCGAAAGCCACGGCCGAGATTCCCTTTGCGGTGGCGCGTTCAGCGGCGAGTTTGCCGACCAGAGCGGCGATTTCGCATTTGGTCTTGCCGGCAGCTGCTTCGGCGACCTCCTTGTCGAGCGACGAGGCCGTAGCCAGCGTTACGCCTGCCTGGTCATCGATGAACTGCACGTAGATCTGCTTGTTGCTGCGGAAAACGGTCATACGGGGCTGTTCGGGCGTTCCGCTGACGATTTTGCGGATACGCATCTTGATCCGCGCTCTTCTTTCTATCTTGTTCAGTGACATAATTTCTGACTATTTACTATTTTGCACCAGCGGACTTACCGGCCTTGCGACGCAGCTGTTCGCCTACGAACTTGATACCCTTGCCCTTGTAGGG
This sequence comes from uncultured Alistipes sp., assembly GCA_944321185.1. Taxonomy (GTDB): domain Bacteria; phylum Bacteroidota; class Bacteroidia; order Bacteroidales; family Rikenellaceae; genus Alistipes. The sequence goes on from CALUKH010000012.1 coordinate 41,387, forward strand.
TTCCGGCTTGCGCAGCGAGCGGAGTTTGGCGGCAACCTGGCCGATGAGCTGCTTGTCGATCGACTTGAGCGTCACGATCGGGTTACCCTTCTTTTCGGTCACGGCCGTAGCGGTGATCTCTTTCGGGAGCAGGAAGTGGGTATCGTGCGAGTAGCCGAGGCTCATTTCGAGCACCTGGCCCTTGACTTCGGCCTTGTAGCCGACGCCGACGAGCTCCTGTTTGATTTCATAGCCTTTCGATACGCCGACGACCATGTTGTGGATCAGGGCGCGATAGAGGCCATGGAGCGAGCGGTGACGCGGCTGGTTGGTCGGGCGCGTTACGAACACGGCCGGGATTTCCTTGCCGGTATGGGGATCCGTGTGCGTGCTGACCTCTACCTTGATGTCCGAGTCGACCTTCTGACTCAGCGTTCCAAGCGGCCCTTTCACGCTTACCGTATTGTCGGGAGCCACCTCTACGGTTACTCCGGCAGGCAAGTTTACAGGTAATTTACCAATTCTTGACATTGCGTTGATTTTTAATAATTAGTAGATGTAGCACAGCACCTCGCCGCCGACGTTTTCCTTACGTGCCTTGGCGTCGGTCATGATGCCTTTGGAAGTCGAGAGGATTGCGATACCCAGACCGTTCAGTACGCGGGGCATGTCCGAAACCGAAGCGTAGCGGCGAAGACCCGGACGGCTGACGCGCTTGAGGTCCTTGATGGCGTTGCTCTTCGTAGCGGCATCCCACTTCAGTGCGATCTTGATCGAAGGATGGCCCTTCTCATCGGTGTCGAACTTGTAGGCCAGGATGTAGCCCTGCTCGTAGAGGATCTTGGTGATCTCCTGTTTAATTTTTGAACCGGGAGCTTCAACCACCTTGTGGTTGGCTTTCACCGCGTTTCTAATTCTGGTCAGAAAGTCCGCAATAGGATCAGTCATAACGAATAGAAGTTAAAAATTAAAAAATAAAATTGTTAAACAACGTTTTGGCTTTCAACGGTTTGCATCTGCGTTCCGTTTTCCGGCCGGATCTTTGGGCTCCGCTTTCCGGCACGTTCCGGACCTGTCCGACAGCTCCTTCGCATACGCATACGCGGGGCACAAAGCGCGCAAATATACGCATTATTTCCCAAAAAACCAAGATGATCGCCTGATTTTTAGCGATTTTCCGGGGCTGGCAGGAATACGGAAATGTTAGCACACCGAAGTTGCTAACATGATTCCGTACAGAAACTCCCGCAATCACACCCCGAAAACCGGTTCCCGACCATCCCGTCCGAAGCCTGCAACGGCCTCCGTCCGACGGGATACCCGATTCCGGCCTCGTGGTCCGAGAAATCTGTAACCCAGTGTCCGACTTTTCGTTACGCCCCACATATCGGGAAGTTACCGCTTGCGGCGGCACTTTCCCCGATACTGTGACGTATCTACGCGGGTCGTACACCCCTATCGGCCCCGGCTCCTCCGCGGCATATGCCGCACAGGCTCTTCACCTTCCGGATTCCGGAACCTTCCTTACGCCCGGGCTTGCCCGGCGGCTTTCGAGAGAGGGGCTGCGGACTCCGTAATCGGTGCCCTCTCTCCACCCCACTCTTGCCCCTTGCAGCCCCCCGGGACTACCAGCTGGCCTTCGTAACGCCCGGGATCAGGCCCTTGGATGCCATCTCGCGGAACTGAATACGGCTGATGCCGAACAGGCGGATGTATCCTTTGGGACGGCCCGTGATCTTGCAGCGGTTGTGCTGGCGGATGGGATTCGAGTTGCGCGGCAGCTTCGACAGTGCCTGCCAAGCCTCCTCGTGGTCCATTTCTCCGCTCTTCACCTTCGCAGCGATCTCGTCACGCTTGTGCTGGTAGCGCTTGGCGAGTTTCGCACGCTTCACCTCGCGGGCTTTCATCGATTCTTTTGCCATGGCTTAGTTCTTTTTAGCGTTTTTGAAAGGAAGTCCGAATTCGCGCAGCAGGGCATAGGCCTCTTCGTCGGTCTTGGCCGTGGTCACGAAGGTGATCTCCATACCGAAGATCTTGGTGATCTTGTCGATGTCGATCTCCGGGAAGATGATCTGCTCGGTGATGCCGAGGGTGTAGTTGCCCTGGCCGTCGAACTTCTCGTTGATACCCTTGAAGTCGCGGATACGCGGCAGTGCCACGGCGATCAGACGCTCCAGGAACTCGTACATCTTGTTGTCGCGCAGCGTGACGCGCACGCCGATGGGCATGCCCTTACGCAGTTTGAAGTTCGAGATGTCCTTCCGCGAACGGGTCTGCACGGCCTTCTGACCGGCGATCTGGGTCAACTCGGCTTCGGCCACGTCGATGAGTTTCTTGTCGGCAACGGCCTGGCCCATTCCCTGATTGATGACGATCTTGGTGAGTTTCGGGCACTGCATGACGCTCGTGTAGCCGAACTCCTTCATAAGGGCAGGTTTGATCTGCTCCTTATACTGGGTTTTGAGTGTAGGTACGTAAGCCATTATTTGATCTCCTCCCCTGATTTTTTAGCGAAACGAACTAATTTACCTTTGGAGTCGAGTTTGCGACCGACCTTGGTCGGCTTGCCCGACTTGGGGTCGATGAGCATGAGGTTCGACACATGGATCGGGGCCTCTTTCTCGACGATACCGCCCTGGGGGTTCTTGGCATTGGGCTTGGTGGCCTTCTTGCAGAGGTTCACCCCTTCGACGATGGCGCGCTGCTTGGAGACTTCGACCTTCAGGACTTTGCCCTGCTGGCCCTTCGAGTCACCGGCAATAACCTGGACCTGATCCCCTTTCTTAATATGCAATTTCATATCCGAAACAGTTTTTATGATTACAAAACTTCGGGTGCGAGGGAGATGATCTTCATGTACTGGTCACGCAGCTCGCGGGCTACGGGGCCGAAGATACGGGTTCCGCGCATTTCACCCTGGTTATTGAGCAGCACCACGGCGTTGTCGTCGAAACGAATGTACGAACCGTTGGCACGTCTGATCTCTTTGGTGGTACGCACGACGACGGCCTTGGATACGGCGCCCTTCTTGACGTCGCCCGAAGGAGAAGCGCTCTTGACGGCCACCACGATTTTGTCGCCGATCGATGCATAGCGACGCTTCGTACCGCCGAGGACGCGGATGCAGAGGACCTCCTTCGCACCGCTGTTGTCGGCTACTACGAGTCTACTTTCCTGTTGTATCATAACTACTTAGCTCTTTCAATGATTTGTACTAATCTCCAACGTTTCGTTTTGCTGAGCGGACGGGTCTCCATGATCCGTACGGTATCGCCCTCCTTGCAGGTTTCATCGAGCGACTCGGCGACGAACTTGGTGGTCTTGTTCACGAACTTGCCGTAGATAGGATGCTTGACCTTACGAGCAACGGCCACCACGATGGTTTTGGCCATTTTGTTGCTGACGACCACACCGATACGCTCTTTTCTAAGATTTCTTTCCATGGTTCTCTACTTATTTGGCGTTTTTTTGACGCAGAATCGTCAGCATGCGAGCTATATCTCTGCGGTTTTTCTTGATGATCGACGAATTTTCGACGGGGGACACGGCATGCTGCACCTTGAGCTTGGCGAGCTGAGCCTTTTCGGCCTCGATGCGCTCCTGCAGGTCCTTGATCGAAATATCCTTGATTTCTGCACTTTTCATGTTGTGTCTCCCTTAAATTGTGGTTTCGACGTAGTCACGCCGTACGATGAACTTGGTAGTGATCGGCAGCTTCTGGGCGCCCAGACGGAGAGCCTCCTGAGCCACGGCCAGGGGCACTCCCTCGGCCTCGAACAGGATGCGGCCCGGAGTTACGGGGGCTACGAATCCTTCGGGATTACCCTTACCTTTACCCATACGAACCTCGGCGGGTTTCTTGGTGATGGGTTTATCGGGGAAGATGCGGATCCAGAGCTGACCCTCACGCTTCATGCAACGGGTGATGGCCTGACGGGCGGCTTCGATCTGACGACCGGTGATCCACGACGACTCGAGAGCCTTGATTGCGAACGATCCGTATGCAAGTTGGTTACCTCTTTGAGCGATACCTTTCATACGGCCTTTCTGCATTCTTCTAAATTTGGTCTTTTTCGGCTGTAACATGTTAGTTCTGCTTTAAAAAGGTCCTACTTACTACTGATTGTTGTTGCGACGGTCGCCACCGCGGCGTCCGCGACGGTCACCGCGACGGTCGCCACGACGCTCGCGACGCTCACCGCGTTCGCCACGCTCGCCCGAGGGAGCCTGGGCCGATGCGCCGGCGATCTCGAACAGGTCGCGTTTGCCATAGACGATGCCCTGGCAGATCCAAACCTTCACGCCGAGGATACCCACCTTCGTGAGGGCTTCGGTCAGGCAGTAGTCGATATCTGCGCGGAACGTATGCAGCGGAATACGACCCTCCTTGACGGTCTCGGTACGGGCCATTTCGGCGCCGCCCACACGGCCGGCAACCTGAACCTTGATACCTTCGGCGCCCATGCGCATGGTCGAAGCGACGGCGGTCTTCACGGCGCGGCGGAACGATACGCGGCCCTCCAGCTGGCGGGCGATGTTCTGACCCACGATCACGGCGTCAACCTCCGGACGCTTTACCTCGAAGATGTTGATCTGAATCTCCTTGCCGGTGAGCTTCTTGAGCTCCTCCTTGAGTTTGTCGACCTCCTGGCCGCCCTTGCCGATGATGATACCGGGGCGGGCCGTCGAAATCGTAACCGTCACGAGTTTGAGCGTACGCTCGATGATGATCTTCGAGATCGACGCCTTGGCCAGACGGACGTTCAGATACTTGCGGATCTTGGCGTCTTCTACGAGTTTGTCGGAGAAGTCCTTGCCACCGAACCAGTTGGAATCCCAACCGCGGATGATACCAAGACGATTTGCTATCGGATTAACTTTCTGTCCCATCTGTTTACTTGTTTTCTACGGTTACCATTTTGTCAACAACGATCGTTACGTGGTTCGAGCGCTTGCGGATCCGATGCGCGCGGCCCCGGGGCGCGGCCTGGATTCGTTTGAGCATGCGGCCACCGTCTACGAATACCTCCTTGACACAGAGTTTCGTATCTTCGAGACGCTCGTTCTCGTTCTTGGCCTCCCAGTTGGCGATAGCCGATTTGAGGAGCTTCTCCATACGGATCGAGGCCTCTTTCTTCGAGTAACGCAGGATGCCCAGCGCCTTGTTGATCTCCACACCGCGGATGATGTCGGCCACCAGGCGCATCTTGCGGGGCGAGGTCGGGCAATCACGCATGATGGCGATTGCCTTCTGCTTCTTTTCGGCCTTCAGTTTTTCGGCCATATTTGCTTTTCTTGCACCCATTTTCTACCTATTTTTTCTTGTTACCGGCATGACCACGGAAGTTGCGGGTGGGAGCGAACTCACCGAGCTTGTGTCCTACCATGTTCTCAGTTACGTAAACCGGAATGAATTTGTTTCCGTTGTGGACAGCGATCGTCTGGCCGACGAAGTCGGGAGAGATCATGCTGGCACGCGACCATGTCTTGATTACCGACTTCTTGTTACCTTCGGCCTGGGCAACCACCTTTGCCTCGAGTTTGGGGTCGATAAACGGTCCTTTTTTTAATGAACGGCTCATTATGTACTCTTATTTAATTATTTTTTCTTCTTGGAAATAATGAACTTCGAAGTGGTCTTCTTC
>CALUKH010000013.1 GCA_944321185.1 uncultured Alistipes sp.
CCGAAGATCTGCTCCAGCACATCCTCCAGCGAGATGATGCCCGCCGTACCGCCGAATTCGTCGATCACCACGGCGATGTTCGACCGGTGTTTGATGAAGTTCTCCAGCACCAGCTGCAGCGGCATGGTCTCCGGCACGAAATTGACCTGCATCATCACGTCCGAAATCCGCGCCGGACGCGTGAAGAGGCTTTTCGAATTGACATAGCCGATGATGTTGTCGATGGACTTCTGCCAGACGAAGATGCGCGAATATTTCGTCTCGACAAACCGCGACGTCAACTGTTCGATCGTCGTGTCGTCCAGATCCACCGCCTCGACATCCACACGCGGGACCATGCAGTCACGCACCCGCAGATCGGCGAAATCCAGCGCATTCTGGAAGAGTTTGAGTTCGTTGTCGGGTTCGGCGCTCGGCTCGGCGGCGTTCGAATCGATCAGTGAGGCCAGGTCTTCGCGGTCGAAGCGCGGCGTGATGCTCTTCTCCTCGACCCGGCGTCCGACCAGCCGCAGAATCCCGTGCGAAAGCAGCGTCGTGAAACGCGCGATCGGATAGAGAATGATGTAGAAGAAGTAGATCACCGGTGCCAGCGCCCGGTAGTAGAAGTTCGGATCGTTGCGGAAGACCGATTTGGGCAGGAACTCCGCGAAGAAGATGATGATGAGCGTCGAAACGGCCGTATCGATGGCCACCGACCCGTTGCGGGCCAGTTCGTCCCAGCCCAGCCCCGCATAGATCTCGCGCAGCAGCATCGACATGGCCAGCGAATAGACCACCAGTGCGATGTTGTTGCCCACGAGAATCGTCGTGATGTACTGTCCCGGGTGCCGCGCGAAGACATCGGCAATGCGGTCGAACATGCGGTTCTGCTTGCGGTCGATCTCCAGCTTGAGGCGGTTCTTGCTCGTGAAGGCGATCTCCATGCCCGAGAAGAAGGCCGACAGCAACAGCATGACGACGATCAGAATCAACGAGTTCACCATATCCGTCAATTTTCAGGTTGCGATGATATTTTGCGCACGGGGGCCGGCTCCAGGACTGCGGGACCTGCCACAGCGGAATCCTTTGCCGGAGCATTCATCGCCGTGGAATCCGTTGCCGTGGAATCGGCCCGCTGTTTCATCTCGACCTCCATGCGGCCTTTCATGCGGCGGAAGCGCCAGTCCTTGAACTCCTCGTCCGACTCGAAGCCTTCACCGATGAAGACGTCACGACCGTTGTTCTGCACGATCTTCGAGTCGACGTTCGAATAGATCTTGCCCGTGCGGGCGTTCCAGAACAGCTGCTGCGTATAGAGGGTCTTGCCGTCGGACTTTTCGACCACGACGTTGCCCTTGGCCTCCCACAGCTCGCGGTTCTGGTAGTAGATGGCGTAGTTGGCCGTCAGCACCGCATCCACCGACGAGAGCGAATCGTCCTGATAGGTCGTGATCTTGATGCCCTTGCGGAATTCGCGGTAGGGCTCGCGCGCCAGCGTATAGCCCTCGAGCAGCGGGGTGACAAAGTGGTACGAACGGCGGCCGTTCTGCGAATTGATGATCGACAGATCTTCGCTGTATTCGGTCATCATCGCCTCTTCGGCCGTCGACGGCGCCTGCTCCTTCGGCCCCGAACACGAGAATAGCAAGATAGCACTCCCCGCAACGGAGAGTGCTACCTGTGCATATCGGATCAAGCGTTTCCTCATGGAAAAGCGTTTGGTGGAGGCTTAGCGAGGACGTACCGTCGTCGAGACGCCGGCCGCCGTACCGCAGGTCACCGTATAACGGGCACCCTCCTGCAGCTCGTTGAAGAAGCACTCCTCCGAGCTCGGGAAATGGTTGCGGAACGTATTGAGCGACGTCTTGGCATGCTCGAGATACTCCGAATCGCTCGGCAGCAGCTCGACGGCCTTGGCCATCGTGTCGTAGGCGGCCCAGAAGGTAGCCTGGCCGGCGAATCCGCCGCACGAGGCGGCCGACGAAGCGTAGCACTGTGCCAGCACGAAGTAGGGAACACCGTCTTCGGGGTTCAGATCGCGGGCCTGGCGGGCGGCCGAAGCGGCATCCGCAATATCATTGGCCACCAGACCTACCAGGGCGATGCGCACGAGCAGCTGCTGACGCTCGGCCGGATCCTGTTCAACGGCCAGAGCCTCATTCAGATAGGTCTTGGCCTTGGTGTAGTCGCCCTTGTTCTGGAAGGCCTGGGCCAGGAACATGGCCGTCTCCGACGAGGGTTTGAGCTGATAGTACTTCTCGGCGATCGAGAAATAGAAGTCGCCGTCACACTTGGCGCGCGACATCATGCCCACGGCCTGGGCAAGCAGGGCTTCGTCGTCGGGAGCAGCCTCGATCTTCGCACGATAGAGCTTTTCGAGGTTCTCGCAGCTGGCGGCACCGCTCAGTCCGAAGGCGGCATCGAACTGGCTCTTGTACTCCGCGGCTTCGGGATGCTTGGCGAAGAAGGGCTCCAGACGCTCGTACTCCGAGAGTACCTCGTCGGGCATCACCTCGTCCGTATTCTTGTAGTCGTCGCAGAGGTTCGAGAAGTAGACCGCAACGGTCTCGGGATCGGTGTTGTCACCGCCGGCGGCGATCGCCTCGCGGAACGCCTCGCGGATACCGGCCCGGTCGTTGGGTCTGTAGGTCAGATATTCACGGGCCTTGCGGTCGAGGATGTAGGCCGTGCCGCGTTTGGGATGGCTGCCGAAATACTGGTTGCGCAGATCATAGAGCAGCATCAGCGAATCGACATACATGTTCTTCTCGTCGAGCGACTTGGCGCGGTTGATCTTGTTCTTGTAGAGCGTGATGCCGCGCACGAAGGTATTCTCCGAGGCTTTCGGACACTTGTCCAGCAGCTCCTTGAGGTAATGTGCGGCGGCATCGTAATCCTTGTTGTCGCACGACTCCTTGAGGAAGTTGCTGTTCAGGATGTTCTGCTGACGCTCCTCGGGCGTATCACCCCAGATCGCGTACTTCGGATCACTGAAGTCTTGGGCCAGCGCCGTGAACGCCAGGAGCGAACATGCGGCGGTAAGCAGGGAATAGATCTTTTTCATTTTGGTCAGATTAATTTTTGTGTATTGTCGTTTGCCTGTAAGCTGTGTTGTTGACGGATCAATCGTACTTGGGTCGCATGAACCAGTACTCGCCGTTTTCCTGACCGGCGAAGAGCGTGAAGCCCACCGCGATCTTGAAATACTGCTGGCGCACCAGCCCCAGCCGTTCGGCGATATTGTATCCACGACGTCCGTATTCGACTCCCACATCGACCGACGATACGGCCCACAACTTCACCGGAATTCCGAAACCGGCCGTCACGGCCCATTGTCCGAGGCGTTCGCCGTTGAACGACTGGTTGTAGTCGCCGTAGCGGAAACCCGCCCGGTAGGACCAGCGCTTGAAGAAGTTTCGAATATCGTACCGGTTGGGCGTGTACTCGACACCCACCTTGATCGTGCTCGTATTGACATATTCGACGCGATAGGCCGTACGGTCGGCGCCCGTGCCGGTCGTACCGGTCATTTCGTAACCCGTGTTGCGTCCGCCCCAGTTCTGGTAGACGTAATCCAGGCCCATCGACCATTTGGCCGTCTGGTAGTAGACGCCCACGGCCAGCTGATGGGGCAGAACCAGTTTCAGACGGGTCGTATCGCCCTTGACCGTCGTGTTGTAGAGGTCGCCGACGTAGAGGTTCTTGGTCACCTTGGGGTTCAGGTCTCCGCCGAAGTCGAACGCGGCGCCCACCGTCAGGATCCGGCGCTGGTTCAGGATCGGGCTCCACTGCACGCCCACCTGGCCCTTGATGCTCGAGATGTCGTAGACGTCGCTGCCCACCGACGAGACATAGGTTCCATCGCCCGTAATGGCCGTCGGGGTCATCACGAACGAACGGTTGATCGAGCCCCAGTAGTACTGGGCGGCCACGCCGACCGAGAAGTTCTTGAAGACCTCCCATCCCAGGCCGAGCTTGACCTCCGTCACGTCGCCTTCGCCCTGGTAGTTGTACTGGATATTGCCGACGTTGCCGTAGACGGGATCCGTCGGGTCGTATTCGTGGTAGTACTTCGTGCGGTAGCCCACCGAGCTGTAGGGCGTGAGGCTGAAGCCCAGCCCCAGACGCTTGGCCACCGGCATCTGGAAGGCGATGTCGTGGAAGTTGAACGTATTGTAGACCGTGCTTTTCGCTTCGCCGGCCACCTTCTGCGAATTGTAATAGTTCTGCCCCTCGAGACCGAAGTTGAAGAGGAAGGTCTTCTGCGGAGCGGCGCTGAATCCGGCGGGATTGAGCAGATTCACCACGCCCGTCGAACGCATGGCCACGCCCACACCGCCCATCGAACGCATCGGCAGCGTTCCGGGGGTATTGACCTCACCGATTCCGTACATCGTATAGGGCGAGAAGGCGTTGATACTGCTTGTCTGGGCCGAAACGGCGACAGGGAACAGCGCCGCCACGGCGACAAGAAGCTTAATCAAGGTGTTCTTCACTGGCATTGTACTCTAAAATTCGATCCAATCCGCAAAAGACCAGATTACAATTTGCAAATATCGTGTTTTTAATTCTTTTCACAAAGTATTTCGCGTCCCCACCGGTGAAAATTACACACAAATCGTCGATTTTTTCACGCATCCGGTTGATGTAGCCCTCGATTTCGAAGCTGATCGAGTTCATGACACCGAGCCGGATGGCCTCTTCGGTGGAGAGACCCTGCAGGGCTTCGCTCTCGGTGGCCGAGCACAGCGGCAACTTGGCCGTATAGTCGTGCAGGGCCCTGAAGCGGGTCCGCATGCCGGGCGAGATGCACCCGCCGCGGAAGGTGGCGTCGGCCGTCACCAGATCGATCGTCACGGCCGTACCGAAATCGACGATCAGCACGTTGCGTCCCGGATAGAGGACCGTGGCACCGACGGCTGCCGCCATCCGGTCGCGGCCCAGCGTCTCGGGCGTCCGGTAGGCGTTGGCGATCGGAACGGGGGTCCGGGGCGTGAATTCCAGTACGTAGTCGGCATGGTCGCGCACCTGGGCGAGGATTTCGTCGGCATCGCCGCGTGTCGACTCGACGATGGCGCGTTCGGCCCGGCGGCCCTTCAGGATTTCGTCAAACGTCGACGGCTGGAGATACTTCGTACTCGTCTGGGCAAGCAGCTGCCCGCCGTCGAACACGGCAAGCTTCACCAGCGAATTGCCTATGTCCACAAGCAGATTCACAACTGTTGCAAGGTTTTGTAGGCGTCCTCCACGTCTTTGATATTTCTAACGGTCATCGCCAACCGATTATTGTGCTGTTTGAGGACAAATCGATCGGGATGCTGCGTAACCCGCTGCAGCAGGGTCATGAAGGTATCGCTTTTGTAATAGGGTGAATTCTCTTCGCCGACGAACTGGACGATCATCAGACCGTTCTTGACCTTGACGCGCTCCATGCCCAGGCGGATGGCCTCCCAGCGCAGGCGCACGACGTTCAACAGCTCGCGGGCGGCACGCGGCAGCGGTCCGAAACGGTCCACCAGCCGGCTTTCGAAGGCTTCGAGGGCGGCTTCGTCCTTCGTCGAGTCGAGCTCGCGGTAGAGCTTCAGACGCTCGGCCTGCTGCGAGACGTAGTCGTCGGGCAGCGACGCCTCGACCTCGATGTCGATATGGGCGTCGTCGATGAAGCCCATGCGCCCCACGACCTGCTGCTCCTCCTCTCCGAGATCCGGGACCTGGAGCCCCTCGGCGCGCAGTTCGGCAATCGCCTCGTTCATGATCTTCTGGTAGGTTTCGAAGCCAATGTCGGCGATGAAGCCGCTCTGCTCGGCACCCAGCAGATTGCCCGCGCCGCGGATATCGAGATCCTGCATGGCGATGTTGAAGCCCGAACCCAGGTCCGAGAACTCCTCGATGGCCCGCAGACGGCGCCGTGCATCGGGCGTCAGCAGCTCGTCCGGAGGCGTCAACAGATAACAGTAGGCCTTCTGGTTCGAGCGTCCGACGCGGCCGCGCAACTGGTGCAGGTCGCTCAGTCCGAAATGCTGGGCGTTGTTGACGATGATCGTATTGGCATTCGGGATGTCGATGCCGTTCTCGACGATGGTCGTCGACAGCAGCACGTCGAACTCCCCGTAGATGAAGTCCATGACGAGTTTTTCGAGCTGTTCGGCCGGCATCTTGCCATGGCCCACCCCGACGCGGGCCTTCGGGCAGAGGCGCGTGATCATCCCCTGCAGCGTCGGCAGATCCTCCACGCGGTTGTGGACGAAGTAGACCTGGCCGCCGCGTGCGAGTTCCGCCTCGATGGCGTCGCGGATGACCTCCTCCGAGAAGACGTGCGATTCGGTGATGATCGGCTGCCGGTTGGGCGGCGGCGTCGAGATGACCGACAGGTCGCGCGAACCCATGAGCGAGAACTGCAGCGTCCGCGGGATGGGTGTCGCCGTCAGCGTCAGCGTATCGACCGAGACGCTCATCTGCGTCAGCTTCTCCTTGGCCGCCACGCCGAACTTCTGCTCCTCGTCGATGATCAGCAGCCCCAGGTCGTGGAAGACCACCTGTTTGCCCAGTATTTTGTGCGTGCCGATCAGGATATCGATCTTCCCGGCGGCCAGATCGGCGCAGATCTGCCGCACTTCCTTCGTGGACTTCGTGCGGTTGAGATACTCCACCCGCACCGGGAAATCGCGCAGCCGTTCGCTGAACGACCGGTAGTGCTGCAGCGCCAGGATCGTCGTCGGAACCAGCACGGCCACCTGTTTGCCGTCGCACGCCGCCTTGAACGCCGCACGGATCGCCACCTCGGTCTTTCCGAAGCCCACGTCGCCGCACACCAGCCGGTCCATCGGCTGGTCCGACTCCATGTCCTTCTTCACGGCCGCCGTGGCTGCCTGCTGGTCGGGCGTATCCTCCCAGCGGAACGACGCCTCCAGTTCGTGCTGCAGGTAGCTGTCCGGCGAGAAGGCAAACCCCTTCGAGGCCTTGCGCTTGGCGTAGAGGGCGATCAACTCGCGCGAAATGTCCTTGACGGCCTTCTTCGTGGCATTCTTCAGCTTCTGCCAGGCCCCCGTACCCAGTTTGTAGATCTTCGGCGGCTCGCCGTCGCCGGACTTGTAGCGCGAGATGCGGTGCAGCGAGTGAACGTTGACGAACAGCACGTCGCCATCCTTGTAGACCAGCTTGATCGCCTCGTGGGTCTTGCCCCCCTCGTTGATCTTCACCAGTCCGTCGAAACGCCCCACGCCGTGGTCGATATGGACCACATAGTCGCCCGGACGCAGCTGGTTGAGCTCCGCCACGGTCATCTGCTCGTCGCGCCGGATCTCGCCGTTGATACGGTAGCGCTGGTAGCGGTCGAAAATCTGGTGATCGGTATAGAGACACAGCTTCAGATCGTTGTCCACGAAGCCCTCGTGCAGCGTCACGGCCAGCGACCGCACGACGGCCTGTCCGCGGCCGATCTGGTGGAAGATGTTTTCGAGACGTTCGACCTGCGCCCGGTTTTCCGAAAGGATCCACGTCTCGTAGCCCCGCAGCGCATTGCGGATCATGTCGTCGGCCAGCAGCTCGAAATTCTTGTTGAACTTCGGCTGGGGCGAGGTCGAGAACTTCACGCTCGACGTGGCCGGACGTTCGGGCAGGTTGTCGCGCAGCACGAAGAGCCGCATCCCGGCCAGGTCCTCCAGCAGGCCGTTGCGGCTCGTCAGCAGCTGGTCGATCTCGTCGGGATGCTCCAGGTCGCCCAGGGCCTTGCGGCGCACGTCGTTGACCCGCCGCAGCACGAAATCCGCATCATAGAACCACCACGCCGCCTCCGGCCCGGCAAAACGCGCCAGCGAGACCTTCGCCGAGGCCGCCACACCCGTATTGAGGTCGGGGATGATCTCCACGCGGTCCAGTTTGTCGGCCGACAGCTGGCTCGAGATGTTGAACCGCCGGATCGAATCGACCTCGTCGCCGAAAAAGTCCAGACGATAGGGCTTGCTCTCCGAATAGGAGAAGACGTCGACAATACCGCCGCGCACCGAATACTGTCCGGGTTCATAGACGAAATCCACGCGCGTGAAGGCCGCATCGACAAGCTCCTGCTCCAGCACCTCGATCGAGATGTGGTCGCCGACCCGCACGGCAATGGTCTTGCGCTGCAGCGCCTCGACGTCGGCCACCCGTTCGGCCAGCGCCTCGGGACAGGTGCAGACCACCAGATAGCCCTTGCCGTCGAATGCCCGCAGGGCATTCATCGTGGCCGTGCGCTGCACGACGCCCTGGGCATCCTCGGCACCGTACGCAACCGACCGCTTGTAGGACGACGGGAAGAAGCAGACCCGCTCTTCGTCGAGCAGGTTGTAGAAATCGTTGAGCAGATAGGCCGCCGCATCGCGGTCCTCGGCCACGAAAACGTGCACGCCGCCGCACTTTGCCACGGTCTGGGCCGCATAAAACGACAAAGCCCCGCCGACCAGCTCCTGGAGATGGACGGTGGCGCTTCGCTTCCGGTATTCGCGACACAGGGCGCCGAGCTGCTTCGAGCCGGCAGCGAACTGTGACAGTTGCTCGCGAGGGGTTGCCATGGGTTATTTCTCGATCAGATCGTTGTCCTTGCGGTCGTGATAGTGGACCTCGACGATGCCCGTACTCTGGTCCTCGACGATCTTCAGCCGCACCTTGTACTTCCACTCCCAGCGGCGGCGCAGCGACCAGAAGCCCTTCTTGAGATACGACGCCACGTAGGGGCTGACGACCAGCTTGATGAACTTGCAGCCGCGGTCCTCCGTGAGGTACGAGATCTGGTTCTCGATCTTCTTGTCCAGCAGCACCGTAGGTTCGATCTTGCCGGTTCCGTTGCACGTCGGGCAGACGTCCGAGACACTCTCCACGGCCACCGGACGGACCCGCTGGCGCGTGATCTGCATCAGTCCGAACTTCGTCAGCGGCAGCACCGTATGCTTGGCCTTGTCCGTGGCCATGAGCCGGACCATCTCGTCGTAGAGCGCCTGTTTGTTCTGGGCCTTGTGCAGGTCGATGAAGTCGATGATGACGATGCCGCCCAGGTCGCGCAGACGCAGCTGGCGGGCAATCTCCTTTGCCGCCGCCAGGTTCACGTCCATGGCCGTCTGCTCCTGATCGTCCTCGGCCTTGGTGCGGTTGCCCGAGTTGACGTCAATGACGTTCATCGCCTCGGTGTGTTCGATGATCAGGTAGGCGCCGCGTTTGAGTGATACGTACTTGGCAAACAGCGACTTGATCTGCTTCGAGATGTCGAAGTTGTCGAAGATCGGCACCGTACCCCGATAGAGTTTGACGATCTTCTCCTTTTCGGGATCGATCTGACGGATGTAGTTGCGGATGTCGTTGAACATCGCCTCGTCGTTGACGGCGATCTGCGAGAAGGAGCCGTTGAGCGAATCGCGGATGATCGTGTTGGCGCGGTTCATTTCGCTCATCAACTGGGCCGGAGCCTGCGCCCCGCACTTCTTGATGGCCCCGCAGGTCTTGCGCCAACGGTCGATCTGGGTCTGAATATCGTGTTCGATGTCCTCGTCCTTGGCCTCCATGGCGGCCGTGCGGATGATCACGCCGAAGTTTTTCGGCAGCACCTCGGTAGCGATGCGTTTCAGACGGCGCTTCTCCTCGGCCGAGCGGATCTTCTGCGACAGGTAGACCTTCGACGAGAAGGGAACCAGCACCACGTTGCGGCCGGCCAGCGAGATGTCCGACGTCAGACGCGGTCCCTTGGTCGAGATGGCCTCCTTGGCCACCTGGACCATGATCTGCTGTCCGACCTGGAGATAGTCGCCGATCTTGCCCGTCTTTTCGACCGGGGGTTCGAGCTTCATGGTTTCGACACGCATGCCGCGTTTGCCGGGCTGCTGCGAGGCGACGAGCTTCTGCAGCGACGGGAACTGCTGCCCCAGGTCGAGGTAGTGGATGAAGGCATCCTTTTCGTGGCCGATGTTGACGAAAGCCGCATTCAGACCCGGCATGATCTTGCGCACCTTTCCGAGGTAAATGTCCCCCACGGCGAAACCCGTCTGACACTGCTCCTTGTTCAACTCGACAAGGACCTTGTCCTCGCACAGGGCAATGGTGATCTCGGTGGGGTTGACGTTTACGATTAACTCTCTGTTCATTTATATGTGTTCCGCAGTCCGGTGAAGCCGGCCGCGGTTTGGGCTGAAATTAGTAACTGGCGCCGCATTTTGGGATGAAGTGGCGGCAAACTCCAATGGAAAAGTCCGGCGCCCGGTCGCGGGGCGGGACCCGAAGGCGGTTTGCGGCTGATCAGCAAACCAATTGCAGGGCCTTGCGACGGCCCCGGAAGATGGTTTTCAGAAAAATAGGTAAAGCTAAAAGAACCCGGGGGCCCCTTTAGCTTTATCTATTCGTTAGCACGAAGGTGCTACCCTTACTTTTTCTTGTGACGGTTCTTGCGCAGACGTTTTTTGCGCTTGTGGGTAGCCATCTTGTGACGCTTATGCTTCTTTCCGTTTGGCATAGTGGTTAAGATTTTAGAGGTTCTTTGTTTATCGATTATTTCACCTTCGCCGCAAAGCTCTTGGCGGGCTTGAATGCGGGGATATTGTGTTCGGGGATGGTGATCGTCGTATTCTTCGAGATGTTGCGGGCCACCTTCTTGGCACGCTTCTTCACGATGAAACTTCCGAAGCCGCGAAGATACACATTATTCTTCTGGGTGAGCGACGTCTTGATGCTTTCCATGAAAGCCTCGACGATAGCCTGCACCTGCACTTTCTCCACGCCGGTGCTCTTAGCGATTTCGCTTACGATATCAGCCTTTGTCATGTCTTATGGTATTTAAAATTAAGTTCATCCGAATGATTCGGAGTGCAAATATACGCTTTATTTGAATTTCCGCCAACAAACCGCAATTTTTTTTCACCTTTTTTCAGCGGAAGCGTACGGTTCACGCTTCCAGCACGATACCGGAACGAACGCAAATCCCGGGCCAAAAGGCGAAGCGTGCGGAATCGGCGCCTCCGCGCACGACCGTCCGGCGGATCAATCCGCCCGGTCCGGCAGCCGCGCGGGAAAACGAGGCTCCCCCGGCCGAAGAAATCCCGCCGGTCACCCAATAAAGCGCATGTTTTTTGCGTTTGATGGTAAAATCACTATTTTTGTAATCCCAAAACCGATTAGGTATGGTCAAAATACTCTGGGTCGACGACGAAGTCGAACTGCTCAAACCCCACGTCCTGTTCCTCCAACAGAAGGGATACGAGGTCGACACCTGCAACAACGGGTACGACGCCATCGACATGGCCTCGGAAGGCTCCTACGATCTGATTATCCTCGACGAGATGATGCCCGGCATGACGGGGCTCGAAACCCTCCCCAAAATCAAGGAGGTGCGCCCCACGACACCCGTCATCATGGTCACCAAAAGCGAGGAGGAGAACATCATGGACAAGGCCGTCGGTTCGAAGATCGCCGACTACCTGATCAAGCCCGTCAACCCCAACCAGGTGCTCCTCTCCATCAAGAAGAACGTCCACCAGCAGCAGCTCGTCACCGAACAGACCACGGCCGACTACCGCTCGGAATTCGGACGCATCTCCGCCTCGTTGCAGATGGCCGAGACCTTCGCCGACTGGTGCTCGCTCTACCGCAGGCTCACGGCCTGGGAGATCGAGCTCGGCGAGTCGACCGACGAGAGCATCAAGGAGGTGCTCACCTACCAGAAGACCGAAGCCAATCAGGAGTTCTGCAAGTTCGTGCGCCGCAACTACTACAACTGGATCAACCGCCGCTCGGACGACACGCCGGTGATGTCGCACACGCTCATGCGCACGAAGATCTTCCCCGTGGCGGACGAGAACCCGAAGACCACGCTGCTGCTGATCGACAACTTCCGCTACGACCAGTGGCGGGCCATCTCGTCGCTCCTGCGCGGCTACTACGACGTCCAGCAGGACGACTTCTACTGCGCGATCCTGCCCACGGCCACACAGTACGCCCGCAATGCGATCTTCGCCGGGCTGATGCCGCTGGCCATCGACAAGCTGATGCCCAACAAGTGGCTCAACGACAACGAGGAGGGCGGCAAGAACCAGTACGAGGAGGAGTTCCTGCGGCGGCTCATGAGCCGCAACGGCAAGACATGGAAATTCACCTTCGACAAGCTCGTGCGCCCGGAGCAGGGCCGCAAGCTGGTGGACAACATCCAGAAGATCTACGACGCCGACTTCTCGGTGATCGTCTACAACTTCCTCGACATCCTCTCGCACGCCCGCACCGAAACGGACATCATCCGCGAACTGACCGAGGACGAGGCGGCCTTCCGTTCGCTGACCCGCTCGTGGTTCGAGCATTCGGACCTCTACACCATCCTGCGACTGCTCTCGGAGCGCGGACACACGGTCGTGATCACCTCGGACCACGGCACCATCCGCGTCGACAACCCCGTCAAGGTGACCGGCGACCGCGAAACCTCGACCAACCTGCGCTACAAGACGGGCCGCAACCTGGCCTACAACTCGCGCGAAGTCTACGAGGTGCTGCGCCCCGAGGACATCCAGCTGCCGTCGAGCAACCTCACCTCGAGCTACATCTTCGCCTACAATTCGGATTTCCTGGTCTACAACAACGACGCCAACCGCCACATCCGTTACTACCGCAATACGTTCCAGCACGGCGGCATCTCGATGGAGGAGATGATCGTTCCGTACCTCGTACTCAAACCGAAACAATAACACACGCCATGAGAACCATCCATATCACCTGTCAGGAGGAGCTGCCGCAGGTGGCCCGCGCGATCATCGAGTCGCTGGGCCGCCGCACGGTGGTGGCCTTCCGCGGCGAGATGGGCGCCGGAAAGACGACGCTCATCCGCGAAATCGCAGCCCAGCTCGGCGCCACGGATACCGTGACCAGCCCCACATTCGCCATCGTCAACCAGTACAAGGGCCAGGGCAACCGCCGCATCTTCCATTTCGACTTCTACCGCATCGACGACGTGCGCGAAGCCTTCGACTTCGGCTACGAGGAGTACTTCTACTCGGGCGATCTGTGTCTGGTGGAGTGGCCCGAGAAGATCGAGGCGCTGCTGCCCGACAACGTCATGACGGTGCGCATCACCGTCGACAGCGACACGGCCCGCACCTTCGAGATCGACTGATCGCACGTGCACCGCTCCGCCCCATCCACTTACCCCCCCTCAAGAAGATTCACCCGAAATCCACACCCGTCAAGACAACCCATGAAAATGCAGGAATACATCTCGAAACAACACCAGATTCTGCGCCCGGCAGAACAGATCTACGCCCTGATCAGCCGCTTCGACAACCTCACGCCGGCCCTGGCCGACCGCGTCGAGGAGTGGCAGGCCACCGAAGACCGCTGCTCGTTCAAGGCCAAGGGCTTCACCGTGAAGCTGCGCATGGACGAGCGCGTCGAACCCAAACACGTCAAGATCGTCGGTGACGAGGGCGGCGTGCCGATGGACTTCGCCTTCTGGATCCAGCTGCACAAGGTCTCCGACACGGACACCCGCATGCGGCTCGTGCTGCACATCGAGCTGAACATGATGATGAAGATGATGCTGGGCTCGAAGCTCCAGGGGGCCATCGACCAGATTGCCGAGGGCATCGCCACGGCCATGAACCAGGCCCCGGCATACTGACGGCAGCAGCAAAAGCTACAAAACGGCAGAAGCGGTCTCTGAATGGTTTCAGAGACCGCTTGCTGATGTCCGGCACACGCCCGAGGTCAGATCCGCGGCTTCAGAGCCATGCGGATCACCAGCGACAGGGCATAGATCAGCAACCCGTAGAGGATCGGGATGCAGGCGACGCGCAGACCTCCGGCCAACAGCGCGAGAGCCACTTCACCAGCCCCACGCACGTAACCGAGCATCTGCGAGATGCCCAACAGCGTAAAGACCGCCCCCGAAGTGAGGGCCAGCAGTCCGATTTCGCGAATCCAGGCGGGAGCCTTCCAGGCCGCAAAGAGCAGTCCGACGAGTTCGAGGGTCAGCAGGGTCATGCCCCACAGACCGCCTTCGATAAAGAGTTGGAACATACGCAAACGTTTTAAGAGATTTTACGGGACCATTCCCGAAGACAAAGGTAGAAACCGAGCCCGCAAAAAATCGAAAAACAGCGTCGTCGAAACCCTGCACGGCCCGGTAGAAACCCCTCGAAGAGCCTATCGGCCCCCGGATGCGGTCCCGACACGATTGGCGGTCGCGGAGAATTCACCTATATTTGCCGGCGTCAAAAACCGTCTCGCTATGAAACAGAATCTGCCCTTTCTCTGGTGGCTTGTCTCGACTGCAGCTATTGCCGGACTCTTCGCGGCGATGGGTTACCAGGCCGATCAGGCCGTGCTGTTGGCCGTCGTCTTCCTGCCCGGAATGATTGTGCTGCGCTACTTCGTGCCGCAACTGTCGTTTGCCGATCGTCGCAAAGGGCTGGCCCATGCGCTCTGTCTGCTCTGTGCGGTCGTGACGATCGAATGCCTTGCGCTGGTGTTCGGCCACCGGGCTGCCTTCGACACGCTGCCCGACACACTGCCCGGCATGGCATTCAATCCACTCTTCATTGCGCTGCTGCTCGTGGCGTTTATCGTTCCGGAGCAGTTGCTCGAACACTACACGGCCCGGCAGCATTTCCGCGATACGAAACTGACATTCACCTCCGAGCGTCGGAAAATCACGCTCGATCCCGCCGTGATACTCTACCTCGAATCGAACGACGACGAGGTCTGGATCCGCACCGTCCCGGGTGAATCCTTCCGCACGAAAACACGCATTTCGCAATGGGAGGCACTGCTCGACCAGCGCTTCCTGCGCGTCCACCGCTCCTACATTGTCAACACGGAACACATCGATGAATGGCATCCGACCCGCATCCGTATCGGCGACCGACAGATCGAAATCTCCAGAAAATACAAGGATCTGGTGCGCGACCGTCTCGGACGTGAACTCCGAGCGGACACCTCTCAAGAGTAAAAGGATTCTGCGCTCCGGGCAGCATCGGAACAACCACCCGACATCATTCGGCAGGCGGAGCGGGTGTAAAAATCGACGGTTTCGGACCGGCAGGCGGCTACCGGAGCATTGCCTCGGCCACGCGGCGGATCGTCGGGAAAGCTTCGCGCACGTGTTGCGCGGCCTCGGCCGGCGTACACCACACGACGCTTTCGATTCCCTCCTCGGTCTGAGGCTGCAGGGCCGAGGCCCCGACGGTCCGCAGTTCGAACCAGCGGGTCTGCTTCAACTCCCAGCGCGAGGTCTTCGGGAACCAGTAGGCGTGCAGCGTCGCACAGAGCGGCCGCACCACCTCGCTCCGCACGCCGGTCTCCTCCTCGACCTCGCGCACGGCACACGTCTCGATGCTTTCGCCCGCTTCGAGATGCCCCTTCGGCAGATCCCAACGGCCGTTGCGGTGGATCAGCAGCCAGCGGCCCCGGTCGTCGACCACCACACCGCCGCCCGCCTCAACCCACGCAAACTGCGCGGCAAAGGCGGCGAACGTCGTTTCGGGCGTGGCCGAAACCACCGCCACGAAGTTGTGCGATTCGAGAAAATTCAGTATCTTGGCGCGTGATATGCCGCCGTCGGGATCCGCCGGCACGGAGTACCACTCGCCACTGGGCGCCGAAGCGGTGAAAATCACCGCCTTGTCGGCGAAATAGACGGTACGGTCCATGTCATGAAACATTTTTTCGAACTCCAAAAATACGAATAAATAGGACAACCTCAACGAAAATGAAAAAAATCATCCTGATGATGGCCCTTGCAGCAGTGGGGCTGGGCGCCTGCGACCGGCAGCGGCCCGAAGCCCTGAAGATCGACAACGCGCTGACGGCCGAGGAGATCGCCGCCGGACGCTTCACCCCCGAGGTGATGTGGAAGATGAGCCGTGCGGCCGCCTCGTCGCTCTCGCCCGACGGACGAACGCTCCTCTACCAGCAAACCGATTACAACGTGGCGGAAAATCGCGGCGTTACGACTCTTTGGGTCGAAGACCTTGAGTCGAAACAGGCTACGCGTCTGACCGACTTCACGTCGAACAGCCTCGCGCCGCGCTGGAGTGCCGACGGCGGGAAGATCTACTTCCTCTCGGACCGCAGCGGCTCGATGCAGGTGTGGGAGATGACCCCCACGGGCGGCAACGTACGCCAGCTCTCCGACCTGGAGGGCGGCATCGAGGGCTTCGGCATCTCGCCCCGCGGCGACAAGGCCTGGTACGTACAGCGCGTACAGGTGGCCGACCGCCGTTCGGCCGACATCCACAAGGACATGGACAAGTCGCAGGCCCGCATCTACGACGACCTGATGGCCCGTCACTGGGACTACTGGGACGAGGGCGAGTACCTGCACCTGTTCGTCGGTGACTTCGGAGCGGAGGGGATGAAGAAGGGCACCGACATTCTCGGCCCCGAAGCCGCCTGGGACACCCCGCTGGCCCCCTACTTCGACATGGCCGAGATCGCCTGGAACAACTCGGGCACGATGCTGGCCTACACCTGCAAGCCTCTGACGGGTACGGCCTACGCCGTCTCGACCGATTCGGACATCTTCGTCTACGACCTCGCCTCGGGCCGCACGCAGAACATCTGCAAACCCATGAATGTCAACACCGAGGAGCCCGTTGAAGGGTCGTGCGACAACCTCCCGGGCTATGACAAATACCCGGTCTGGTCGCCCGACGATTCGAAAATCGCCTTCCTCTCGCAGCGCCGTGCCGGCAACGAGTCGGACAAGTCGCGGCTGTTCCTCTACGACTGCGCGACGGCCGAGATACGCGATCTGACGGCGGATTTCGACTACAACGCCCAGAACGTCGTCTGGGAGGGCAACGACCGCGTATGGTTCATCGCTCCGATCGAGGGCACCTACCAGATCTGCCGCGTAGCCGCGACCGACGGCGAAGTGGAGGTCCTCACCCGCGGCGACCACAGCCTGACGGCCTTCACCACGGGCGGCGGCCGCATGGTGGCCGAACGCTCGACCATCTCGTCAGCCACGGAGTTCTTCGAGGTGAATACGGAGGACGGTACCCTGACGCAGATCTCGGCCATCAACGACGCCATCTACAAGAACATCCGCATGGGCGAGGTCCAGAAACGCTGGGTGCGCACCACCGACGGCAAGCAGATGCTCACATGGGTGATCCTGCCGCCCGACTTCGACCCGGCCCGGAAATACCCGACGCTGCTCTACTGCGAGGGCGGTCCGCAAAGCGTGGTGGCCAACGGATGGAGCTACCGCTGGAACTTCCAGCTGATGGCCGCCCAGGGCTACGTGGTGGTGGCTCCCAACCGCCGCGGCGTGCCGTCGTTCGGCCAGGAGTGGCTCGACCAGATCTCGGGCGACTACTCGGGTCAAAATATCCGCGACTACCTCTCGGCCATCGACGACGTGGCCCGTGAACCGTGGGCCGACGAAGAACGCATGGGATGCGTCGGCGCCTCGTACGGCGGCTACTCGGTCTACTTCCTGGCCGGATGCCACGAAAAGCGCTTCAAGGCCTTCATCGCCCACTGCGGCATCTTCGACTTCGATTCGATGTACGGCGAGACCGAGGAGCTGTGGTTCGTCAACAACGACTACGGCGGCCCGTACTGGGACCCCACGAACGCCACGGCTCAACGCTCGTATGCCAATTCGCCCCACAAGTTCGTCGAGAAGTGGGACACGCCGATCCTGATCTTCACCGGCGAGAAGGATTTCCGCATCCCCTACACGCAGTCGCTCGAGGCCTTCACGGCAGCCCGCGTACGCGGCATCCCGGCCCGTCTGGTCGAGTTCCGCGACGAGGCACACCAGGTCTTCAAGCCTCAGAACTCGATGGTCTGGAACCGCGAATTCTTCGGCTGGCTCGACCGCTACGTCAAGCAGGCCGAATAGGCCGTCGGGCCATTCGGAAAAGGCTCTTCGTCCCGCAGGACGAAGAGCCTTTTTCTGTTCGAATAGTCGCAGAAAAGCACCGAAAAAGAGACGGTTTCGTGATGAAAAACGCCTCGTTCGTTGAATTTATTTCCGAAAACGGATGCCCGCATCTATTTTTGCAGATATTCAGATAAAAGAATTTCGTACATGATGAAACGTTGGACCCCCCTGCTGCTTCTGCCCGTTCTGCTGGCAGCCTGCTCGAAGGCTCCCGAAAACGGCATGGATCCGGCAGCGCAAACCATCGAGGTCGCCATCGGCTCGGGCCCCCGGGTCGACATGCTCCCCCAAACCGCCACACGTACCACACTGGACGAGGATGGCGTGAGCGTCAAATGGCAAACCAACGACCGGCTCGCTCTCTGGGCCGTCAACTCCGCCGCTCAGACCACTCTCGAAGCCGCGACCTTCAGCCTCTATCACTACAACGAAGCCTACAACACGGCCAGCTTCCGCGGTACGGTCCCGGCCATGCCCGAAGATACCTATACTTATTATGCCGTGTCGCCCGTTCCGGCCGCGACCGACGGTCTCAAGGCCAGTTACGACATCCCGGCCGTACAGGACGGAGCGTTCCACGGCGAGTGGGACGTGATGGTGGCCACGCCGATCGCAGACGCAGCCCCCCTGCGCGAACACGACCGCAAGGATGACAGCGGAATCAGCGACAACACGGACATCGTCAACCTGCGATTCGCCCACAAAACCCACGTGCTGAAGATCACCCTGCCGAAAAACGATCTCGGCGAACCGATCACGGAGATCGTGCTGACCTTCCCCGCGCCGGTAGTGGGCCGCCTGACGGTGGATGCGACGGATCCCGCGGCCGAGGGTACGTTGAGCAACGCCGGCGAGCAGGTGACGCTGCGTTTCGCCGAGCCGAAGGATGCCGGCGACGTGGTCTACGCCATGATCGCCCCCGTGACGCTCGACGAGGGGCAGCAGATCTCGATCGTGGCCTCGAGCGAGAGCCGCGAATCCGAGACGCGTACGTTCGCCCCGCAAAGCGCCGACCGCACCTTCGCCGCAGGCCACACCACGCCGATCAACTACAACGTTCCGGTCATGGCCGTCGAGCTTACCCGACTGACCTTCCACCTGGCCGAAACGGGCGTCAATACGCTGGGCGAGGCAATCGACACCTTCACGGTGACGGCTCCCGAAGGGTGGGTCTTCGAGGACGGCAACTCGAGCCGTACGTTCGACGTCACCGGCACGGGCGACTACACGATCCGTTACCGCGGCTACCCGAACCCGACGAACGAAATGAGCGGATTCCGGGTCACCTACGACTCGGAACATGCCCTGCTGAGCGAGGATTTCACGATGCCGGCCCTGAGCGAAGGCGGTCAGGCCCGCGTGGAATTCAGCGTACCCTGGCTGCTGTATGAAGATTTCAACGCCATTACAACCAATAGCAATTACGACAACGAAGAGGTCGGAGGTACAAAAGTTGCCGATGGTGATGGCACTGGCATTGACTTAAGTCAATGGGGACTTCAAACCGGAGGCTGGACGGCGGCTCGCGTCGGTTCCGAAGAAGGCAAAGCCGTTCGCATCTGCGCCCGGGTCGAAAACCAGTCTTTTGCATCAAACACCTATAATGCCCGACTCGATTCGGCACCTTTCAGCGGGTTGAAAACAGATAAAAGTCCTCAGGTAAAAGTCTCGTTCAACTACAAGGGTGGACGGTGGTCCATACAACGTAAGAATATCTTCGGAGGCGATGCAGGTCCGGGAGATGGCGATGCGACCTACAGTTGTGGCTATACCAACGAACAGGGTTGGCAACCCGGATCAACGACAATACCCTTTTTGCTCAAGACGAATGTCGTGATTCCCGGCACATCAGGGGCTGATCGCAATCAGAATCAAAACTACGACAACATCTCTTACGAAGATTCGTTCATCATTCCCGCAGCCTCCAATAC
The DNA here is from genome assembly GCA_944321185.1 of uncultured Alistipes sp. Lineage (GTDB taxonomy): Bacteria > Bacteroidota > Bacteroidia > Bacteroidales > Rikenellaceae > Alistipes. The sequence continues at coordinate 19,804 of CALUKH010000013.1, forward strand.
GACTCGCGCTTCATGGATGGTCTCTTCGACTACGACGACAGCCCCATTCTCCGGCTTCAACGGAAACTATTGGCTCTATCTCGACAACATCAAAGTACAAATCGTCCAATAACGACCGCCATGAAACATACGCTGATTCTTCTGCTGGCATCGGCGGCCGTCGTGGCCGGAGGATGCTCCAAGAACGAAACCTCGCCCGAAAGCAATGGATACGGAACGCTGCGCATCGCCGTGGCATCCGACCCACAGGTCTCGACCCGCTCAGAGATCGAGGCCACAACGCAGGTTCCGTCAGGCGATGAGTTCGCACTCACGATGACGGGAACGGATTACGAACAAGGCTGGTCGACCCTTGCCGAGTTCAATGCCTCGCAGACACTCTTCGCATCGGGCAGCTACACCGCTACGGTCACCTTCGGCGACCCGAAGGCCGAAGGGGTCGACAAACCCTTCTACAGCGGTTCGAAAACCGTCGGGATCATCGCCCGCCAAAGCGTCGAGGAGAGCATCCCGGCCCGGATCGCCAACTCACAGGTGCTGGTAACCTCGACGGAGGCATTCCGGCAATACTTCCACGATGCGACGTTCATCGTAACGACCTCGGCCGGCAACCGCTTCACCTTCACACCCGGTGACGAGACGCCCGACGAAGCGGTCTTCGTCGAGGCCGGCACGCGGCTGACCCTGACCGGTGAGGCCATGCTCCAGAGCCAGACCGGTACGGCCTTCGACCGTCCGTACACCTTCCCCGGGCAGACGCTCGAGCAGACCGTCGCACGCACGCGTCACACCTTCTGCTTCGACGCCCGCGACAACGGCAGCGCCACGGTCACGGTCAACCTCTACGACGAATATCTCGACGAACGCACGTTCGATGTCGAACTGAACGAAAACGCCCAAAAAGATCCCAACGCATGAAAACGAGACAAGATATGAAAACCACCTTTACCGGATTACTGACGGCCCTGACGCTGGGCGCCCTGACTCTGACGGGTTGCGTGAACGAGGAACCGCCCTACAAGCAGACGGGCACGGGCTCCACCACCTCCGGCTCGACCGGTTACCTGAGCGGCGAGATGAATCTGCGCGTGATCTACGACGCACAGACCGATACGCAGACCGATGACACGGAGGATGCCACGCAAACTCCCCCCACGCAGCAATCCACGACCCGTGCCGAGCTGGCCACGGATGACTACCGCGTACGGATCGTCAGCGCCGACGGGCTGAATACCCCCTTCGAGGGCAGCTACGCCGAACTGAAGGCCCGCCTGGCCGAAGGCCCCATGGAGCTTCCGATCGGATCGTACGATCTGACGGTCCGCTCGCATGCCGACACGGAGCTGCAGGCCGCAGCCTGGAACATGCCGGTCTACGGAACCAGCTACGCGTTCTCGATCCGCAAGGATGAGACGACACCCGTCGACGATATCGTCTGCACGCTGCAGAACATCAAGGTGACGCTGCTCTGCTCGGCCGATCTGGCCGACCAGCTGGCCGACGACACCAAGGCTTCGGTCTCGCTGGGCGATGCCGTGCTGGAGTTTGACAAGGCGAAGTGGGACGGCCAGCAGGCGGCTTTCTTCATGCCGGCCGGCGAGACGAACGATCTCGAATTCCTGCTCACGGGCACGTTCGTCGAGGGTGGCGACGTCAGCTTCAGCCGCACGATCTCGGGCGTCAAGGCCGGTCAGTGGCGCAAGATCGAACTGGTGATCGCCTATGCCGATCAGGGCGGCATCAAGTTCGACATCCAGGTCGACAACTTCGTCCTCGACGAGACGATCACGATCAACGGTTCCGAAGGGGTCTGGGAGCCCGGCTACGAGGAGACGCCGCTCGTCGAAGCCCCTACGCTCGCCTGGACCGGTCACGACTTCAGCGAAACCTTCCAGCTGAAGGCCTCGATGTTCGACGAGGAGAGCCTCTGTTCGGAGCCCTTCGAGATCGTCGCCACGGTTCCCGGCAAGGTGGCCCGCTTCGATATTGCCATCTCGTCGACCAACGAGCAGTTCATGGCCTCGCTCCGCGAGCTGAAGATCGAGCAGTTTGACCTCTGCACGATCTCCGGCACGGAAGCCACCATGCTTCAGGGATTCGGATTCCCGGTCGGCGACCAGGTCAAGGGCCAGACCGACAAGACCTTCTACATCGGCGGACAGCTGCCTTCGATGCTCTACGCCTTCGAGGGGACCCACACGTTTGCCTTCACGGTGACCGACGAGGAGGGTCAGCAGGCCCGGGCCACGCTGACGCTGCTGGTCGACAAGGCCCACGAGGAGGGCACGGCCAATGCCCCGACGATCGTCATGGTCACCGACAACCACGACATCGCCGAGCCCTACGTGATGAACGAGATCAAGGATATCGAGATCGCGATCTCGGCTCCGAACGGCGGCATCAAGGAGCTGCTCGTCACGGTCGATGCTCCGGCACTGGAGCCCCTGCTTGAGGAAATCGGCCTCACGACGCTCGTCACGCCGGGCGTCGACCTCTGCTACCCCGACCAGACGGCTGCCGAAGTACTGGGTTCGGTCGTCGGATTCCCCGTCGGCGAACAGGTTCTCAACCAGACTTCGATCCCCTTCAAGGTGGGAGCCGACTTCGTCCAGATCCTCGCCGGTCTCGAATCCGCCGAGAGCCCCTGCACCTTCAAGTTCAACCTCCGTGTGACCGACAATGCGGGCGGCTCGACCTCGGCCACGCTGACCCTCGTTCAACCCGCCAAATAGAGAAGCATGAAACAACTCCTGACATACCTGATTCCGGTGGTGGCGCTGACGCTGGGTGCCTGCTCGAAGCAGGCCGGAGCGATCGATCCCGACGCTGCGACGGGGAGCCTCTCGATCCACGTCTCGACCCGCGCCGAGGGTGCCGACGGCGACTACGACCCGACGGACCACCTCACCGTGCGCATCTACAACGAAAGCGACGAACTGATCCGCAAATACGCCTCGAAGGAGGAGCTGCCCGAACGGCTGGAACTCATTGCCGGACAGTATCGTGCGGCGGTAGAGGCCGGCGAGGCGGTGGAAGCCTCCTTCTCGCAGCGCTTCTACAAGGGCGAGCAGAGCTTTGAGGTGACCCCCGGCGCAAACACCCCCGTCGAGGTGAAATGCACGCTGCAGAATACGGCCGTGGCCACCCTCTTCGAGGAGAGTGTCGCCGCAAACTTCGGCTCGGCATTCGAGGTGCGGGTGATGGCCGGAACGTCGTATGACGACTCGCGCGCCGACGCGGCCTCGACCCTCCGCTACACCTCCAGCACGACGGGCTACTTCACGCTCCCCGAAGGGGTCGAGTCGCTCGCCTGGAAGTTCAGCGGCGAACACCCGTCGCGCGGCACAATCGAACAGAGCGGCACGATCTCCGACGTAAAGGCCGCAAGCCGCTATACGCTCACGTTCCGCTTCTCGCCCGATCTGCCGGGCTTCATCGAGGCCGTGGCCATCCGCGTCGACGATTCGACCGACGACTTCGACGACACGATCATCTGGAGCCCCGATCCCACGATCGAGGGCGACGGCTTCGATCTCGCCGAACCGCAGCAGTACACGGGCGGCGAGAAACGCTTCCTGATCTCGACCGTCAAACCGACCACCTCGGCCACCCTGATCTTCGGGGAACAGCGTTACGACCTGCTGGCCGAGGCCTCGACGCGCGCAACGAACGGTCTTACGGTCGTCAAGACGGCCGAAAACGCCCTGACGGTCACCCTCGCGGAGGAATTCTTTGCCGGATGTGCGGGCGGTGACCACTCGCTTCGCTTCGAGGTGACCGACAATGGCGGCGGGCAGGGCGATGCCGAGTGCATCATCTCGCTGCAGGGCCTCGCAACCCCCACGGCCGCCGATTACGATCTGTGGCAAAACACCGTCACGCTGCGGGCCCGGGTATTCGACCCGGCCGCAGAGGTCCGCTTCGGACTGCGCACCCAAGACGGCGAGTGGCTGGAGATGACCGGTGAAGAGACCGGCGACGGCTTCCGCAGAGCCACGTTCGGCGTCGAATGGGAGCAGTCGACCAACGAAAACGGCCAAACGGTCTACACGCCGAAAGCCGGAACGGGCATCTGGGCCGGCTGCCAATACGAGTGCCGTGCGGTGATCAACGGTAGCGAAAGCCTCGCAACGCTGACCACGGCCGCCGGACAGACCGTCCCGGGCGGCGACATGGAGGACGGCTCGATGAGCTGCTTCAACAACAACCACGGTTCGTTCTGGGACAGCGGCAACAACTCGATGAGTGACCCGCTCTGCGTTCAGAGCTCCTACAACGGCATGACGGGCAGCGCCTGTGCCCGACTGCAGGCCAACAAACCGCTCGCTTTTGTCGATCTGGCGGCCGGCAACCTCTTCACGGGAAGTTTCAACCAGTCGGGACTCGGCGGCACGGTCTCCTTCGGACAACCCTACGACTGGCAGGCCCGTCCGCGCATGATGCGCGTGCGCTACTACGCCGAATCGCTCGGGCTGGTCAACCAAAACCAGCACACGGGACCGCTTGCCGTCGGATCGCAGGACCAGGCCCGCATCTACGCCGCCATCGTCGACTGGAATGCCACACACAACGTCACCTCGGGATCGTCCAGCCCCTCGGGCGTCTGGGATCCCGCCAAGGGCATCTACGGCGGAGACAACACAACCGAAGCCTCCGGACGGATCATCGCCTACGCCTCGCTGCTGATCGACCAGCAGTCGTCGGGCGAGGAGATGATCACGGTCGAACTGCCGTTCCATTACTACGACACCTCGGCCAAGCCGTCGGGCAAATACACGCTGGTCATCTCATGCGCCACGAGCGCCTACGGTGACTTCATGAACGGCTGCACGTCCAACGTGCTCTACGTCGACGACTTCCAATGGGTTTACTAACGATTAAACGCCTGAACATGCGCCATATACTTACCCTGCTGCTGTTTGCGGCATTCGCACTCCCGACTCCGGCACTCCTTGCCCGGGAGCTGCCCGCCGCCGACAGCACCAAGATCCTCCCGCCCCGGAAACCGATTCCCGCGGACAGCGCCAAGGTCCTCGCGGCCTCGAAACTGATTCCCGCCGACAGCACCCGGAAGTTGCCCGCCACGGACAGCGCCAAGGCCCTCCCGGCCCGGAAAACGGTTTCCGAGAACAGCACAGCCACCACCTCCACGCGGGAACGGCTCGCTGTCGAGAACTCCGACTCGCTCGGCAACAGACACGCAAATGTTGAAAACCGGCCGCTGACGATCAACGAGATGCGCAGCCAGCGCGGCCTGACCGATACGCACAACCTCTTTGTTCCGAAGGGTCAGTGGGTCTTCGGCGGCACGGCTTCGTACTCGACCCACACCAACACGGGCTACCAGTTCCTGGTTGTCGAGGGCATCGACTCGAAGGGTTATACCTTCAAGATCAGCCCGATGATCGCCTATGCCTTCCACAACAACATGGCGCTGGGCGGACGCTTCATCTACTCGCGCACGCTGCTCAAACTCGACAAGGCCTCGATCAACTTCGGCGACGAGGATTCGAACGTCAACCTCAACGTGCAGGACTACTACGCCCTGCAGCACTCCTACCAGGTGGCCGCCATCTGGCGTCAGTACATTCCGCTGGGCCGCAACAAGCGCTTCGCCCTCTTCAACGAAATGTCACTGGCCGGCGGCGGTACCGAGGCCCGTTTCGCCAACGGATCGCCCGTCAAGGGCACCTATCAGACCGGCTACACCTTCTCGCTGGGTATCTCGCCCGGAATCATCGCCTTCGCCACGAACAACATGGCCGTCGAGGTGAACGTCGGCGTGATGGGTATTACGTTCGAACACACCGAACAGGTCCACAACCAGGTCAGTGTCGGCGAACGCAACCTGAGCCAGATGAACTTCAAGGTCAATATCTTCTCGATCGGCCTCGGCGTGGCCTTCTACCTCTAAACCCGGAATGACATGAAACGTATCTTCCACATACTCGCCGCTCTCTGCATCGCGCTCCCGGCCCTGGGCCAGAGCCGCGCCGAAGCGCCCTTCACGCCGGCTGAAGCCCCCGCGGCCGACAGTCTGTCGTCGCCACGTGCCGAAACCCTGACCGACCCCTCGGTCATCACGCCGAAACAGCACTTCCTGCCTACGCGCCGTCGTATCGACCGCGAAATCGACAAGATCAAGTTCGCCTACAAGGGCGAGGTGATCATGGGTCTGACGGCCTCCTACGGCACGCTCACCAGCGACGACACGGACGTATTGCTCATCCTGGACAACATCAATGCCGACGGTTCGGTGGCCACCATCAAACCCTTCGTCGGATACTTCTACCGCGACAACCGCTGTCTGGGTGCCCGATTCGGATACAACTACATGAGCGGTACGATCGACAAGGGCGGAATCTTCGACCTGGGCGAAGCCAACGACATATCGCTCAACATCCCCTACCTCGATTTCAAGAGCAACAACTACTCGTTCGGAATCTTCCACCGCTCCTATGCCGGTCTCGATCCGAAGGGCCGCTTCGGTCTCTTCGCCGAGTTCGAACTCTCGGTCTCGACCGGTACGTCGCGCTTCTCCTACGAGTCCGAAGGCAAAATCAAACAAACCTACAGTGACAATACGCAGCTCAAACTGGCGTTTAATCCGGGAGCGGCGGTCTACATCTTCCCGAATGTCTGCGCGACGCTGTCGTTCGGACTGGGCGGTATCCAGTACACCTCCGTCAACCAGCGGGACGAACTGGGCAACAAACTCGGCACCCGTGAGGCCTCGAACATGAAGTTCAAACTCAACATCCTGGCCATCAACATCGGTATGACGATCCACATGTGGGACAAGAAAAAGCAATAACGCATGAAACGACTTCTCTGCTATCTGCTCGCCGGAGCCATGCTCGCGGGCACGTCGTGCATCACCAACGATATCCCCTACCCGACGGTCGAGGTGGCCATCAATGACATCAGCGGCGAGGGTTTCTCGCTGACGAACGTCGATCTGACCACCCGTACGGTAAACATCGCGCTGGACGAGGCCACCGACATCCGCAACGTCCGCATCGACAAGGTGACCTACGCCGTCACGCCCCACAACACGAACATCGACCGGCAGACGTTCCTCGACAACATCCGCACGTCGCAGCCCCTGACCGGGACGTTCGACCTGCGCACGCCGCTCTACGTCACCCTGAGCCTCTATCAGGACTACGACTGGCAGATCGTCGCCACGCAGAACATCCCGATGAGCTTCCGCGTCGAGGGGCAGATCGGCTCGCCGGAGTTCGACACCGCAAACCGCATCGCCACGGCCTACGTCGCCAAGGATGCCGATCGCAGCCGGGTGACGATCACCGAACTCAAACTCGGCCCCGCATCGACCGAAAGCGTCACCACGACCTACTCCCCGTCGATCGAGGAGCTGTCGGCACTCGACTACAGCTCGCCCGATGCCGGCGATCCGACACTCGGCACGCCCCACTTCGTCGACGTAAGCTGCCACGGACGCACCGAACGCTGGTTGCTCTACGTGCTGCCGACGGACCGGAGCGTTTCGACGGAGGCCGTCGATGCATGGTCGGGCGTGGTATGGCTCCGCGGATCGGGCATCGCCGGACAGCCCATGGGCTTCCGCTACCGCGTCGGAACCGAGGGCGAATGGAGCGAAGTGCCCGACGTGAAGATCGTCGACGGCACCTTCTCGGCCGCCTTTGCCGCCGAACCGCTGACCACCTATCAGTTCAAGTCCTACTGCGGCAGCGACGAGAGCGAACCCACGACCGTCACCACCGAAGGGGTCGAACAGATGCCCAACAGCGGACTGGAGGAGTGGTCCAAACCGGGCAGTCCGTGGCTGCCGTTCCTCTCCGACGAGGCGGGCAAACCCATCTCCCCGTTCTGGGCCACGGGCAACAACGGCTCGACCACGCTCAGCGACAAGGACAACGTCACCACCCCCGACGAATCGACAATCCGCCCCGGAACAACGGGTACGAAATCGGCTCGTCTGGCCAGCAAGAAGGTCATCATCAAACTGGCTGCCGGCAACCTCTTCACGGGTGAATTTGCCACCACGAAGGGTACCAACGGCGTAGTGAACTTCGGACGCCCCTTCACGCTGCGGCCCACGGCCCTGCGCGTCTGGATGAAATACACGCCCGGCAAGATCAACATGATGGGATCGAATCTCCCGGCCGGCGAGTCGATCCAGACCGGTGATCCAGACAACGGCTCGATCTACATCGCCCTCGGAACCTGGACCAAGGAGAAGTACGGCATGGGGGCCAACGGGGCCGGTGATGATGCGAAAGGCGGCCAGCCGTTCGGTACGGACGACAGTCCGGTGAGCATCGACACGCGCGACATGAAGACCTTCTTCAACCCCAAGGGCGAGGATGTGGTCGGCTACGGAGCCCGCTTCTTCACGGAGAGTGTCGACGACTGGACCCAGATCACCATCCCGATCGAGTACACCTCGACCGACCGCAAACCGACCCATCTGATCGTTGTCTGCTCGGCCTCGCGCTGGGGCGACTACTTCATCGGCAGCAGCGAAAGCGTCATGTGGGTCGACGATTTCGAGTTGATCTACACCCCGGTGGCCGACAGCGAATAGCCTGTCGGCCGAGGGGGGGGTGGAAACAAGCCGGAAACCGGAGGCCCAACCCGGCCGGCCCATCGGGCATCGCGATGCGCGGCCCGAAAAGCCGAAAACCCGGTCCAGTCCGGATAGACGGAGGCTGCGAAACAACCCCGACAAAGACTCAAAGCCTCGCTTACACGAAAAAGAGCGGCGCTTCGGAAATCCGAAGCGCCGCTCTTCAATTTATCTGTCGAGGATTACCTCCCGGCAATACGACAGTACTTGTCGTAGCGTCCTATCACATCGTTCACATAGGCCAGCGTCTGACGGCTGCCGGTGAAACGTCCGCACTTGACCACCTCGTTCTCGTAGTACTCGGGCTGCGACTTGAGGGTCAGATAGCGGGACACCACCTCCCACGAATTGGGATTTTCGCCGTTGAGACGGGCCAGGCGCCGCGCATCGCTCACATGGCCGATACCTCCGTTGTAGGAGGCCAGCACGATGCTCATGCGGTCCTTCTCAGGGGTCCCCTCCGGAAGGCGGAGGGTCGACTGAATCTCCGTCATCAGCTTGTTGGCCAGCCAGACATTGGTTGCGGGGTCCGCGATCCGATCGGTCGGAACCTCGAACTGCCGGGCTACCGAGGGCATGATCTGCATCAGTCCGCAGGCCCCGCTGCGCGAGGTCAGATCGGGCATGAAGCGCGATTCATGGTAGGCGATGGCGCTCATCAGACGCCAGTCGTGGCCCTCCTCCTCGCTGATGCGGCGAATCAGGTTGTCATAGGCCGAAATGACATACTTCCCTTCGGCAAGAGGGAGGTAGTCGCTTTCGACCGCTTCGTTCAGCACGTCGTCCGTCACGGAGGTGCCGAAATGGGCGTTAAAGCCGTAAAATGTCGTAAAAACAGTTAAGAACGCAAACGTTAAAACAGTCTTTTTCAGCATAAAAGGTTGTTTTGCGGGCAGTTCATACCGCGCAGAACAGCACGCTAATCATAGAATCCCCACGAGATGCCGATCTTGAACATACCCGGATTGAGCGGGTAGCGGGCTGCCGAGAAATATTCGCCGTTTCCGAACAGGCCCTTGTTCACATGCTGATACTTCAGAAAGATCCGCATTCTCTTCCACTTGGCCATCACGAAGGCATCCACGTAGGGATAATTCCCCACCTCCTCTTCGCGCTGGTTGTAGTACACCGACAGTGCCGGATTGTAGCCCGGAGCATAATAACGCGTATTGTAGCGTCCGTCCAGTCCGATCTGCAGGCGCAGCACATTGCGCACCACCCAGAACTCGTAGTAATACGAGAGGAAGGCGCTCAAAAGCGGCACGGGTACAACTTCTTGATTCGTACTCCACTGCAACAATACCCTGTGGTCCAAATGAAGTCCGCCGAGGCGGAAATCCTTGCGGGCATACACGCTCGTGAGGCTTACGCTTCCGTCATGCTGGGCGACGTTGCTGTCCGACGCATAGTAGATCTTGTCGGTAACGACTCCCTGCCAGGCTCCCGCTTCGAATGCGTAGTCGGGAACCGAAAACTTTACCTCCAACCGAGTCTCATTCTCCTTGTTCAAAGGAGTGTTCCATATATAATGGTTCGAGAATAGATTCTCCTGCCAGTAGTTCGGCGAGCGCCGCTCCATCGAGAAGCGGCCTTCGAGAATCAGGGGGTGTCCGCGGAGATAGCCCGTCAGTGCGAGGTGCGCACCGATCGAGAGGTCTCCGCCTCTGTATCCCGACGGGTAGAACTTCACGTTCCCGTCCCAGTCGACATACTTCTTTATCTTTCCGCTGACGGATCCGTAGGCGAACCAGCTGGTTTTATTCACCTTCGTATACTTCCCCGTCAGATAGTTGTTCAGTTCGAACTGCGAGTAGGTGTGCAGGTCGAGGCCGACTCCTGCATCGAGCGTTCCCACCACCCCGTTCCGGTCCCAGGGCTGCGCCTGCACGAAGACCCGGTTCGAGACGACCCGTTCGTAGATCGAGTCGCGGGTTTCCAGCGGATTGATGTACCAGTTCTTGTAGTAGTTGTACTCCGCCGACACGAAATTGCCGTTCTCGTCCCGATGGTCGCGTTCGTTCGTGTAGGGTTCGTTCTTGTCGGTGTAGACCTTGCTCCACGAACTGTACTCGAACGAGTGCCCGACATAGACGGCCGAAAGCCCCGCCATCGAAAAGTCGCTCTCGGTCAGACGCTGCAACGGAATGCCGTAGGACTGCGTGATGAAGAAGGCGTTGTTGCGGTAGGTGTTCTGGGCTTCGGCTTCGGCCAGGCGCATCGGCACGCCCGAGGCCATACTGAACGTCGTGTCGGCGATGGCCCACTTTCCGACCACGCCGCCGTTCTCCTGCTGTTCGATGTGGTTGTTGTAGAAACCCGCATGCACCGAATAGCGGCGCCCCGTATGGCTGACGGCCAGCGAGAGGTTGTGGTTCTTGGTCCGCGACCAGATGTACTGCCCGCGGGTGCCGCGCGACTTGTAGTCGACGTTGAAGCCGGTCGTCGGGGAGATGTTCTGCGCGACCATGATGCCGAAATTCTCCTCCCGGTAACGCTTCTGGCCCGACTCCGCGTAGTTCATCCGGATCATCGGCCGCTTCGTGTTGTAGAAGGGCACGTTCTCCATGTTGTAGGTGTACGCGTAGTAGGGACTCGCAAAACTGAAATCAAAGAACTGCGGTCGCCGGAAATAGTTCAGCGGCAGCGACGTCTGTCCGAGGGCACCCTGGGCGATGTCGCCCACATCCTCCCGATAGAACGGATAGTCGATCCGGTAATCGGTGAGCATCGTGTCCAGAGGAGCGATCTCCACGCGGTTGTAGTCACGTTTGACGTGCCACTTGAAGTTGTTCAACGCGCGGATCGAGTCGCTGAAAAAGTAGGATTCCAGCGGTTTTCGGATTTTCCGTTCCTTTTTGGTGGTGTCCTGCGGCTGTTGCTGCCCTTCCTCTTCGGTCTGCTCGTAGGGGTTCGAGCCGTAGAGGTTTCCTCCCTGACCGTTCTGCATGGCCCGTTGCAGGGTGCTCGCATCGAAACTCTGGGCCCGCAGCACGATCGGTGCGACGGAGAGCATTCCCAGCAGGAGCGTCAGCAGTATCCGGTTCGAAAATCTCGCCATAGCCAAAGAGCGGAAATCCGCGGCAAAGGTAATTAAAATTTTTTAATTATGCAAATCCGGCTTTCTTTCAGTCGTTTGAATTCCGGCGGAGGCCCCAGCGGATCGCCGAAATGAGGATGTAAAGGATGACGATGGCCGGAATGGAGTAGAGCCGAAGCACGGCGATCATCACCACGCACAAGGTCAGAAAGAGGTAGCGGATGGCGTTTCCGCGCCAGCCGAAGCCGCGGAATTTGAGCGAGAACATCCGCACGGGGGAGATCAGCAGCCAGGCCATGGCCGGCACGATCCAGATGAGCATCTGCCCGCCGAAATCGAAGCCCGTCCGTGCGGAGATCATACCCAGCGAGACGAAGAAGAGCGCATTGGCCGGGGTGGGCAGTCCGCAAAACTCCTCGTGCTGCGACTCGTCGATGTTGAACTTCGCCAGACGCAGCGCCGAGAAGGCCGCCATGGCGAAGCTGACGAAGGCATAGACGCAGTGCAGCAGGAACTGCTCCTCACCCATCGAACGGGTGGTCATGACGTAGACCACCGCCGCGGGAACGAACCCGAAGGAGATCATGTCGGCCAACGAATCGAGCTGCACGCCGATGGGTGAACTCTGGCGGAGCAGGCGCGCCGCAAAACCGTCGAAAAAGTCGAAGACGGCAGCCAGCACCACGAACCAGAAGGCCCATTCGAGGTTGCCGTAGACCAGCGCCGAAAGCGCCGCGAAGGTGCCGCACAGCAGGTTCGAGAGCGTCAACAGATTGGGAATGGTGAAGAATCTGATTTTCATGGCCCGTATGGTTTTCATCATCCCGGCAGACGTCACGAAGGGTGCGCGCACGAACCCCCGGATTTTCGATGCCCGGACGAAATTTAACTTCCGACAGGCGGCAAAGTTACTAAAATATTTTTATCTTTGTCGAAGTTAACTCCATATAATAACTTATGGCGAGCAATAAATATTGTGTCATCATGGCGGGCGGCATCGGGACCCGTTTCTGGCCCAAGAGCCGGCAGTCGATGCCCAAACAGTTCCTCGACATCCTCGGAACGGGAAAATCCTTCATCCGCCACACCTACGAACGCTTTGCAAAGATCGTCCCGGCGGAGAATTTCCTCGTGGTGACGAACGACAAATACCGGCAGCTCGTGCTGGAACACCTCCCGGAGCTCGACGAACGGCAGGTGCTGTGCGAACCCGTCGGACGCAACACGGCCCCGTGCATCGCCTATGCAGCCTACACGCTGATGAAGGCCAATCCCGACGCCGAGATGATCGTCACCCCGTCGGACCACCTGATCCTCAACGAAGAGGACTTCCGCTCGATCATCGCCGAATGCCTCGACTTCGCCGCCGAGCACGACGCGCTGATGACCGTGGGCATCAAGCCCACCCGCCCCGACACGGGCTACGGATACATCCAGGTCTCGGACTCGCAGCCCATCAGCAAGGTGAAGTGCTTCACCGAGAAACCCGACCTCGAACTGGCCCAGGTATTCCTCCAATCGGGCGAATTCTTCTGGAATTCGGGCATCTTCATCTGGAAGGTGCGCTCGATCATCGAGGCCTTCGAGAAGTACCTCCCCGAGCACCATGCGCTGTTCAGCGGCGTGATGCGCGCCGAGGGCACCGCGGCCGAACGCAACGTCGTGGAGATCGCCTTCTCGGAGTGCCGCGCCATCTCGATCGACTACGGCATCATGGAGAAGGCCGACAACGTCTACGTACGCTGCGGCGAGTTCGGCTGGAGCGACGTCGGGACCTGGGGCTCGGTCTACCAGCATTCGCGCAAGGACCGCTACGCCAATGCCATCCCCGACGAGGGGTGCTACCTCTACGACACGCGATCGTCGATCGTCTCGCTGCCCAAGGGCAAGATCGCCGTCATCAGCGGCCTGAGGGAGTACATCGTCGTCGATACGGACGACGTGCTGATGATCTGCCCCCGTGCCGAGGAGCAGAACATCAAGAAATTCATCGACGAAGTCAAGTTCCACAATGGTGACAAGCATATCTGATCTGTACGATCTCTACCGTTCGCACCCCCGCGTTTCGACCGACACCCGGCACATCGAGCCGGGTTCGATCTTCTTTGCGCTGCGGGGTGCCAACTTCGACGGCAACCGTTTCGCCCGCGAGGCCCTCGAGAAGGGGGCCGCTGCGGCCGTCATCGACGATCCGGCGGCGCTCACCGACCCGCGCATGCGACTGGTCGACAACACGCTGACGGCGCTTCAGGAGCTGGCCCGGCTGCACCGGCGCACGCTCCGTATCCCGATCCTGGCCATCTCGGGCAGCAGCGGCAAGACGACGACCAAGGAGCTCGTCAGCCGCGTGCTGGCCGCCCGTTTTGCGGTCTACGCCACGCACGGCAATCTGAACAACCACATCGGCGTGCCGCTGACGCTGCTCGCCATGGACGACACGACGCAGTTCGGCATCGTCGAGATGGGGGCCAGCGCCTGCGGCGAGATCGCCCGTCTGGCCGAGATCGCCGAGCCGGACTACGGCCTGCTGACCAACATCGGACGGGCCCATCTGGGCGGATTCGGAGGTCCCGAAGGGGTGCGCCGCGGCAAGGGCGAACTGTTCGACTACCTGGCCGCTCACGGCGGACGGGCCTTCGTCCGCGCGGACGACGAGACGCTCCATGCGATGGCCGCCGAACGTACAACGCTGGCCGTGGAGTACTACCCGGCATCGGTGGCCGACGGATTCGAAAGCCATCTCGAGGGGCGTTACAACCGCTTCAACGTGGCGGCAGCCGTGGCCGTCGGGCGCTGGTTCGGCGTTCCCGACGCGGAGATCCGCCGCGCCGTGGCCGATTACGTGCCGGACAACCACCGCTCGCAGCGCATCGAAACCCCGCACAATACGGTCATCGCCGACTGCTACAACGCCAATCCGGGCAGCATGCGCGCCGCCGTGGAGAATCTGCTCGACGAACCGCTGGGCAACCGCAAACGGCGGGTGCTGATTCTGGGCGACATGCTCGAACTGGGCGAATGGTCACTCGCGGAACACGAGACGGTCATCCGTCAGGCGGCACTCGATCCGCAGGCCCAACTGATGCTCGTCGGCGGGGAGTTTGCCCGGGCCTACGCCGCACTGCCCGACAAACCCACACGGGTGACGCTCTTCGCCTCGTGCGGGGAGTTGCGCCAGCATCTTCAGGCAACGCCCGTCACCGATGCCCGGGTGCTGGTCAAAGGCTCGCACGGCATCGGTCTGGAGAAGATTCTCGACCTGCTGTAACGATTTTTTTGTATTTTTGTTCCCGATAATCCAAAACGCATTTTCCATGACACTGAACGAATACCAGCAACACGCCCTCGAAACGGCCATCTATCCCGAAGACAGCCGCATCGTCTACCCCACGCTCGGTCTGACGGGCGAGGCCGGCGAAGTGGCCGACAAGGTCAAGAAGGTGATCCGCGACGGGCACAAGGAGTTCACCCCCGAGAAACGGCTCGAAATCGTCAAGGAGATCGGCGACGTGCTGTGGTACTGCGCCACGTTGTCGCGCGATCTGGGCTACGAACTGGACGAAGTGGCCCGCATGAACGTCGAAAAGCTCCGTTCGCGCATGCAGCGTCACCAGATCTCGGGCAGCGGTGACAACCGCTGACCCGCCCCGGACCGCCCGGCCGATAACCCGGAAGCAAACGGTCCTACCGCCGAATCCGATTCAGCCCGGATGCAAACGGGCCAACCACCGGATTCGATTCAACCCGACGCAGCCGACTGACAGCCGAAGCCGCCCCGCAGACTTACCGCCCGGCCCGGTCAGAGCCGGCACTCGCTCCGGATGACCCTCAAAACGACGGGCGGGAATCCGACCGGTCTCGCTGCGGATCGCACCGTCCGGCCGAAGTCCGCCCGGCTCCACCCGATCAACAGGAATCAAACCGACTAATCCTCGTAAAGCACCCCACATGAAACAGGAAGAAACACCCCGCACGTCACTGCCCGAAAACGCCTACCGCGAACTCAAACCCGGCGAAAGCTATCAGCCTGTCATGCCGGCCTCGTCGACCCCCAGGGAGGTTACGCCCTACTCGGTGACGATGGGCGTGGTGATGGCCATCATCTTCTCGGCCGCCGCAGCCTACCTCGGACTGCGCGTCGGACAGGTCTTCGAAGCCGCCATCCCGATCGCCATCATCGCCGTCGGAATGGGCTCCGTCCTGGGCAAGAAAAACATGCTCGGACAGAATGTCATCATTCAGTCGATCGGCGCCTCGTCGGGCGTCATCGTCGCCGGCGCCATCTTCACCCTCCCGGCCCTCTACATCCTCGGGTTGGATGCCGCCTTCTGGCAGGTCTTCCTCTCGTCGCTCTTCGGCGGGCTGCTGGGCATCGTGCTGCTGATCCCCTTCCGCAAGTACTTCGTCAAGGAGATGCACGGCAAGTACCCCTTCCCCGAAGCTACGGCCACCACCGAAGTACTCGTCTCGGGCGAAAAGGGCGGCAATCAGGCCAAACTGCTCGCCGTGGCCGGTCTGGTGGGCGGCGTGTACGACTTCATCGTCGGAACGTTCGGCCTGTGGACCGACGCCGTCTCGACCCGCATCTGCGCGTGGGGGCAGATTGCCGCCGACAAGTTCAAGGTCGTCTTCGGCCTGAACACCTCGGCCGCCGTGCTGGGTCTGGGCTACATCATCGGTCTGAAATATGCACTGATCATCACCGCCGGTTCGTGCCTCGTATGGTTCGTCATCGTGCCGGTGGTCGGCTCGCTGGCCGGGGCCATGGACCCCGCGGCGCTGGCCTCGCTGCTGGGCGTGACGAATGAAAAGCTGCTGGCCGACCCCTCGGCCCTCTTCTCGGCCGAAAACCTCTACACGTTCATCGGCAAACCGATCGGCATCGGCGGCATCGCCATGGCCGGCATCATCGGCATCGTACGCCAGTCGAAGATCATCCGTCAGGCCGTGGGGCTGGCCGTCTCGGAGTTCGGGGGCGGCAAAACCGCCGTCGCCGCCACGGAACGCACCCAGCGCGACATCCCGATGAAACGCATCCTCTCGATTCTGATCGCCACGCTGATCTGCGTCTTCGTCTTCTTCCACTTCGGGCTGCTCGACAACTGGCTGCAGTCCGTCACGGCGATCCTGATCGTCTTCATCATCGCGTTCCTCTTCACGACGGTGGCCGCCAACGCCATCGCCATCGTGGGTTCGAACCCCGTCTCGGGCATGACGCTCATGACGCTGATCCTCTCGTCGCTGGTGCTGGTTTCGGTGGGGCTGAGCGGCACGACGGGCATGACCGCCGCGCTGATCATCGGCGGCGTGGTCTGCACGGCCCTCTCGATGGCCGGTGGATTCATCACCGACCTGAAGATCGGCTACTGGCTCGGAACCACCCCCAAAAAGCAGGAGGCCTGGAAGTTCCTCGGTACGTTCGTCTCGGCAGCCACGGTTGCCGGCGTGATGATCGTGCTGAACAAGTCCTACGGCTTCGTGGGCGAAGGGGCGCTGGTCGCTCCGCAGGCCAACGCCATGGCGGCTGTGATCCAGCCGCTGATGACCGGCGGGCAGACCCCCTGGATGCTCTACTTCTGCGGCGCGGCACTGGCCCTGGTGCTGACGGCCATCGGCGTACCGGCGCTGGCCTTCGCGCTGGGTATGTTCATCCCGATGGATCTGAACGCTCCGCTGGTGGTGGGCGGACTGATCGCCTGGTTCGTCTCGACGCGTTCGAAGGATGCCGCACTCAACAAGGCGCGTCTGGACCGCGGTACGCTGATCGCCTCGGGATTCATCGCCGGCGGCGCGCTGATGGGCGTGGTGAGCGCCATCCTGAAGTTCGCCAACGTCGACTGGTTCATCGAGGATTGGGCCTCGTCGAACGCCGCCGAGTGGCTGGGGCTGGTGATGTATCTGGTGCTGATCGGCTACTTCTCGTGGCATACGCTCCGCGCCAAAAAGGAGGAATAACCCCATAAACGGACAAACAAATCTGTAACAAAACACACAATACCATGGATCTCAAGGACCGATTTCTGAAATATGTCTCCTACGACACCCAGTCGTCGGAGGAGAGCACGACCTTCCCCTCGACCGAGAAGCAGAAGGTGCTGCTCGAAGCGCTGCGCGACGAAATGCTGATGCTCGGAATGACCGACGTGGTGATGGACCAGTACGGCTACGTCATGGGCACCGTGCCCGCCACACCGGGATGCGAGAATGCGCCGGTCATCGGCTTCATCGCCCACGTCGACACGTCGCCCGACATGAGCGGCAAGGATGTCAAGCCCCGCGTGGTGGAGGATTACGACGGCGGCGACCTGGTGCTGAACGGCCATCTGACGATGCGCGTCGAGGATTTCCCGGAGCTCAAGTTCTTCAAGGGCCACACGCTGATCCACACCGACGGCACGACGCTGCTGGGCGCCGACGATAAGGCCGGTGTGGCCGAAATCATGACCGCCGCCGAGTATCTGATGGCGCACCCCGAAGTCAAGCACGGCAAGATCCGCATCGGCTTTACGCCCGACGAGGAGGTGGGACGCGGTGTCGACTTCTTCGACGTGCGGGCCTTCGGCGCCGACTTCGCCTACACGGTCGACGGCGGCATGGAGGGCGAACTTGAATATGAAAACTTCAACGCCGCCAGCGCCAAGATCGAAATCCAGGGCCGCAACGTCCACCCGGGCTATGCCAAGGCGAAGATGATCAACGCCATCGACGTAGCCTGCGAACTGCAGACGCTGTTGCCGCCGGCCGAACGCCCGCAGTTCACCGAGGGTTACGAGGGCTTCTACCACTGCGTCGGCGTAAACGGCACGGTCGAGAAGGCCTCGCTGAGCTACATCATCCGCGACCACGACGCCGACCGCTTCGAACAGAAGAAGGTCTTCCTGTGGGCGTGCGTCGACCTGCTGAAGAAAAAGTACGGCGACGAGGTGCTGACCCTCACGATGAAGGACCAGTACTTCAACATGCGCAAGATGGTCGAACCTCATCCGCAACTGATCGACCGCGCGCTGAAGGCCATGGAGATGGCCGGCGTGAAGCCGCTGGTACGGCCCATCCGCGGCGGTACGGACGGCGCCCGGCTCTCGTTCATGGGGCTGCCCTGCCCGAACCTCTTCACCGGCGGCATGAACTTCCACGGCAAGTTCGAATACTGCTCGCTGACGACGATGCGCAAGGCCCAGCAGGTGATTCTGAATCTGGCACAGCTCTGGGCCGAATAAGCGCGTGAACCGGGCTCTCCGGAGCGGGTGCAACTCCCGAAACGGGTTCCCGGCAACCGGCAACATTGCACAAGATGGACAAATTCGGATTTCTGAAGGTGGCGGCCGCCATCCCCTCGCTGCGGGTCGGCGACTGCTCCTGGAACATGGAACGCACGGCGGCCCTGGCCGAAGAGGCCGCACGCCGCGGTGTGGAGATCGTGGCCTTCCCCGAACTCGGAATGACGGCCTATACGTGCGGCGATCTGCTGCTGCAGCCCACGCTGCTCGATGCGGCCGATGAGGCGCTCGTGCGGCTGGCAAAGGCTACCCGCAAACTGCCGCTGGCACTCGTCGTCGGAGCGCCGCTGCGCCACGGTTCGACACTCTACAACTGCGCCGTGGTGATAGCCCAAGGCAAGCTGCTCGGCGTCGTGCCGAAGAGCTACATCCCCAACTATGCGGAGTTCTACGAGGATCGCTGGTTCGCTTCGGGGGCCGGAATCACCGACGAACAGATTGCCGTCGGAGGCCGGATGGTCGACTTCGGGGCCGATCTGACGTTCGAGATCAACGGCGCGGAGTTCGGCGTGGAGATCTGCGAGGATCTCTGGGCGCCGATCCCACCCTCGTCGCAACTGGCCCTGAACGGCGCCAAGGTGATCTTCAACCTCTCGGCTTCACCCGAACTGGCCGGCAAACACGACTATCTGCGCAGCCTCGTGGCCCAGCAGTCGGCCCGTACACTGGCGGCCTACGTCTATGTCTCGGCCGGATTCGGCGAATCGTCGACCGATCTGGTCTTCGCCGGGAACGGTCTGATCGCCGAAAACGGCACGATCCTGCGCGAAGCCGAACGCTTCTCGATCGAAGAACAGCTCGTCGTGGCCGATGTCGACATCCAGCGGCTGGAGTTCGAACGCCGCCGCAACACCTCCTTCCGCCAGAACGAGGCCGCCTCGGAAAATACGGTCATCGAGATGGAGATCCCCGAGGGGCTGCGCGCCGCCGTTCCGGACCGCGACATCGATCCGATGCCGTTCGTGCCGAAGGACGAGGAGCACCGCAGCGAACGTTGCGAGGAGATCTTCCGCATCCAGTCGCACGGCCTGGCCCAGCGGTTGCGCCACACCCGCTGCGAACGGGCCGTCGTCGGCATCTCAGGCGGGCTGGATTCGACGCTGGCCCTGCTGGTGACGGTCCGCACGTTCGATCTGCTGAAGCTCGACCGGGCCGGCATCATCGGCATCACGATGCCCGGCTTCGGCACCACGGACCGCACCTATCACAACGCCCTGGAACTGATGCACGGTCTGGGCGTCACGGTGCGCGAGATTCCGATCCGCGACGCCTGTCTGCAACACATGCGCGACATCGGTCTCGACCCCGCAGACCGTTCGGCCGCCTACGAAAACGCCCAGGCCCGCGAACGGACCCAGATCCTGATGGATGTGGCCAACATGGAGGGCGGACTGGTCGTCGGAACGGGCGACCTCTCGGAACTGGCTCTCGGATGGGCCACCTACAACGGCGACCAGATGTCGATGTACGGCGTCAACGCCTCGGTGCCGAAGACCTTGGTGCGCCATCTGGTCAAGTGGGTCGCCGACACGGAGATAGACCCCGCAACGCGCGCTACGCTGCTCGACATCATCGATACGCCCGTGAGCCCCGAACTGCTGCCGGCCGATGCCGACGGCAAGATCGCCCAGAAGACCGAAGATCTCGTCGGCCCCTACGAACTCCACGACTTCTTCCTCTACAACTTCCTCCGGCTGGGCTACGGTCCGGAGAAGATCCTCCGGCTGGCCGAGGTGGCCTTCGACGGAAGTTACGACCGCGAAACGATCCTCAAATGGCTGAAGACCTTCTTCCGGCGCTTCTTCTCGCAGCAGTTCAAGCGTTCGGCCATGCCCGACGGCCCGAAGGTCGGTTCGGTCACCCTCTCGCCGCGCGGCGACTGGCGCATGCCGTCGGATGCCTCGGCCGCGGTCTGGCTGCGTGAAATCGAATCACTCTAACCCCCAGGGCTGCGTTCCCATACGGGAACGGCCGGCCCCAAAAAAAATGATACGAAAATGACGAAAAAACTCCTGATCGCATTTGCCGTTCTGCTGACAGCCGTCCCGGCCGCCGCCCAGAACTGGAAGGATGCCCTGAAAAAGATCGCCACGACGGCCGTCGATGAGGCCACCGACGGCAAACTGACCCAGTATGCCCTGGCCGGAACGTGGAACTACACGGGTCCCGGCGTGAAGTTCGAAGGCGAGGATATGGTCTCGGACCTCGGCGCCGCAGCCCTTGAATCGACCATCGTCGAAAAGCTCGAAAAGGCCTATGCGCTGGCCGGTATCCAGTCCGGTGCCGGGTCGTTCACCTTCGAGAAGGCCGACAGCACCTTCACGGCCGTGCTCGGCAAACACGAACTCTCGGGTACGTACGACTACAACGCCGACACCCATGTGGTGACGCTCCACTTCGCCAAGGGCAAATTCAACCTCGGATCGGTCGAGGGGCACGCCTTCATCAGCGGTTCGGATCTGCTGCTCGTCTTCCCGATAACGAAACTGGTCAATCTGGTCACGACGCTCGGCAGCAAGATCTCCTCGCTCTCGACGGTCGTCGCGCTGCTCGAAAAGTACGAAAACGTCTACCTCGGTTTCGCCTTCTCGAAATAGCCCACCCGGGAAAGAGGAGGGGGAAAACCAAAAAATTTTGAAAAAAATTTTCCATGACGGATTCACCGCGAATCCGTCATTTTTCGTTACGGATTGGCAGGTTACGCCGATCGACATCCCGCAGACCGTAAGCAAATGCGGATTGCAGGTATGTAAAATATTTTACGAAATTCTTAAAGAACTTGCAAAATAGCGCCGGATTTCTTAATTTTATAACCGCAAACGATCGTAAAACCTGTAAAACCGAAACGCTATGAACGAACAAGCCCGACAATACGTCGAAGATTTCATGGCCCGGCTCATCGCCCGCAACCCGGGTGAACCGGAGTTCCATCAGGCCGTCCGCGAGGTGGCCGAATCGCTGGCACCACACATCGTCGCCAGCCCGATTCTGCAGAAGATGAAGATTCTCGAACGCATCGCCGAACCCGAACGGGTCATCATGTTCCGCGTAGCGTGGCTCAACGACAAGGGCGAAATCGAAATCAACCGCGGTTACCGCATCCAGATGAACAGCGCCATCGGCCCCTACAAGGGCGGTATCCGCTTCCACCCGTCGGTGAATCTCTCGATCCTGAAGTTCCTGGCCTTCGAGCAGACCTTCAAGAACAGCCTTACGACCCTGCCGATGGGCGGCGCCAAGGGAGGCTCGGACTTCAACCCCAAAGGCAAGTCGGACAACGAAGTGATGAAGTTCTGTCAGTCGTTCATGACCGAGTTGCAGCGTCATATCGGTCAGGATACCGACGTGCCGGCCGGTGACATCGGTGTCGGAGGCCGCGAAATCGGCTACATGTTCGGTCAGTACAAGCGTCTGCGCGACGAGTTCACCGGCACGCTCACCGGCAAGGGCCGCGACTGGGGCGGCAGTCCGCTGCGACCGGAAGCCACGGGATACGGCACCTGCTACTTCGCCCAGGAGATGCTCGCCACGCGCGGCGACTCGTTCCAGGGCAAGACGGTCTGCATCTCCGGATCGGGCAACGTGGCCCAGTATGCCTGCATGAAGGCTACGGAACTGGGTGCCAAGGTGGTAACGCTCTCCGACTCGTCGGGGTACATCTACGATCCCGAAGGCATCAGCCCCGAAAAACTCGACTACGTCATGGAGCTGAAGAACATCTTCCGCGGACGAATCAAGGAGTATGCCGAGCACTATCCGTCGGCCACCTATTATCCGGGCGAGCGTCCGTGGGGTGTGAAGTGCGACATCGCCATGCCGTGCGCCACGCAGAACGAACTGAACGGCGACGAGGCCCAGATGCTCGTGGACAACGGCTGCATCTGCGTGGCCGAAGGGGCCAACATGCCCTCGACACCCGAAGCCATCCGCGTCTTCCAGCTTCACAAACTGCTCTATGCCCCGGGCAAGGCGGCCAATGCGGGCGGTGTGGCGACGTCGGGGCTCGAGATGACCCAGAATTCGATGCGTCTGACGTGGACTCCCGAAGAGGTCGATGCCCGTCTGAAGGCCATCATGAAGAACATCCACTCGGTTTGCGTCCAGTACGGCACCGAACCCGACGGATACATCAACTATGTCGTAGGCGCCAACATCGGCGGCTTCATGAAGGTGGCCAACGCCATGCTGGCCCAGGGCTGTGTATAGGACAAACAACCCGATCGAAAAAAGAACGGCTTCCTCTTGCGGGAAGCCGTTTTTTATGGAACGAAAAAACGCAGATCAAAGGAACAGTACGGCCAGCAGGGCTACGGCAAATCCGCCGCAGAATCCGGCCAGAACCTGAGCTCCATTGTGGCACCCCAGGTAGAGCCGAGCCGATGCCAACGCCCCCGCACAGAGGATCGTCACCATCAGCGGGATGAGCATGTTGCCCACCCCGACGATGTTCATCACCACCAGCAGGGCCACCAGAGCCCCCATGCCGGTCAGGTGCAGACTGATCTTCCAGCGCAGCGACACCACCAGGCACATCACCTCGCAACAGGCCGCCGCCACCATGAACTTGCGCAGGAAGATGGCCGAGGGGATCTTCGCAAAGGTGATGGCGCAAAGCACGTAGCAGACCGCTCCGATCAACAGCGGCAGAATCCGTTCGCGGCGGTTGTCGACCTTGAAATCGGAGATCCGCCCCAGCGAGCGCAGCACTCCCAGCGCCAGCAGCGGAATGAGAACCGCATAAAGCACCACGACCCACATCAGATAGAGCTTCACGCCGATGGAATAGTGCGCAAAGGTGGTCATCGTGAGCAGCAGCACCATCAGATAGATCGGCTGCAAAAACGGATGCAACACCCACGAAAGCAGATTGGCTATTTTTCGATAATTCATCGTCTCGTCCATTAAAAATCCCCGGGCATCTCTTGACAGCTCCGGTCAGCCCCTTGTCAGCCGCAGGTCATCCCGATCAACACGTGCCGGTCCGTGGTCTGTCACACCCCGATCCATTCGTGCCAGCTCCCGGTCTGTCGCCCCCGTCGGCCCCCGTCGTTCCCGGGTCGGCCCCCGTCAGATCTGTTTGCGCAGACGTGCTACCGGAATGCCCAGCATCTCCCGGTATTTGGCCACCGTGCGCCGCGCAATGCGGTATCCCTTCGAATTGAGGATATCCATCAGCGTCTCGTCCGTCAGCGGGTGACGCTTGTCCTCGCCGTCGATGCACTGCTGGAGGATATGCTTGATCTCGTAACTCGACACCTCCTCGCCCGATTCGGTCTGCATCGCCTCCGAGAAGAGCGACTTGAGCAGGATGATCCCGAACTGCGTCTGCACGTACTTGCTGTTGACCACGCGCGAGATGGTCGAGACGTCGAGCCCCGTACGGTCGGCAATATCCTTGAGGATCATCGGCCGCAGTTTCGAACGGTCGCCGTCCTTGAAATACTCCTGCTGGTAGTCGAGGATGGTCTGCATCGTGCGCATCAGCGTATCGTGGCGCTGCTTGATGGCCGAGATGAACCACTTGGCCGAATCGATCTTGTTCTTGACGAACTGCAGCGCCTCCTTGTCCTGCTCCTTGACCTTGCCGTCCGGTCCGACCATGTCGCGGATCATATCCACGTAGCGACGGTTGATCCGCACCTCGGGAACGTTGTACGAATTCATCGAGAGGTTGAAGTGTCCGTCCTGATAGTCGAGAATAAAATCCGGAATGATGTAGGGCGTCGTGTCCGTGCCTCCCTCGGCATAGAGATTGCCGGGTTTGGGCGAAAGACGCTTGATCTCGGCGATGGCCTCGCGGAAATCATCCTCCGAGACCTGCAGCCGCGCGATCAGCTTCTCGTAATGCTTCTTGACAAACTCGTCGAAGTAGTCGGCCAGGATCTTGCGGGCCAGCTTGCGCGGACGCGTATTGAGCGGCAGCTGGTCGATCTGCAACAGCAGGCATTCGCGCAGGTCGCGTGCCCCGATACCAGCCGGCTCCAGTTCATGGATGATGCCCAGAATGCGCTCCAACTCCTCGGCCGAGGTCTCGATACCGGTCGTGAACGCGATGTCGTCGGCCACCGACTCCAGGTCGCGGCGCAGATAGCCGTCCTCGTCGAGGCTTCCCACCAGATAGACCGCCAGCCGCATGTCGCGCTCCGAGAGGTTGCGGAAATTCAGCTGCTCGACCAGATACTCCTGCAGCGAACGCCCCTCGGTCAGATAGACCGGACGCTGCTTGTCATCCTTCGAGAAGTTGTTGATGTGGCTCTTGTAGGAGGGGGTATCGTCTTCGCGCAGGTATTCGTCGACGGAGATCTCCTGCGGTTGCTGATCCTCGTCCTCGGCCGGGCGTTCCTCCTCTTCGAGGACGATGTTGTCCTCGATCTCCTGCTTGATGCGCTGTTCGAGCTGCACGGTGGGCAGCTCCAGCAGCTTGATCATCTGAATCTGCTGCGGAGAGAGCTTCTGTTGAAGCGACAGTACCTGTTTCTGATTGATTGCCATATCGAATCCAAATTAAGAATCACCTTCTCATTTGGTCTCTTCATTACGGGTTTGTTCGGGTTTTCTCACATTCGCGGGAGGAGACACTCGCCGACGTACCCTTGACCGGCAGCGTCCGCGGAAGTTTTTTTCTCCCCCCCGCTCACACCGGGGCTCACAAAAACCAACCCCCTACCTCTCAAGGCATTCAATACCGGCTCCGTCCACACGTCACGGGGCCCCGTGCAACGTCCGACAGCCGCCGCATCGACTTGCAGCGACCAAGCTCCGGAGGCTGCGGGCCATCGTCCAAGGATCCGTCCGCAGGGGTACGGGCTGTCGATCGGTTTAGAAATCGGCGTGTTGGGGCGTACGCGGGAAGGGCTGTACGTCGCGGATGTTGGTCAGGCCGGTTACGAACAGCAGCAGACGGTCGAAGCCCAGGCCGAAGCCCGAGTGGGGAGCCGATCCCCAGCGGCGCGTATCCAGATACCACCACAGTTCACGTTCGTTCATGCCGAGCTCCTTAACGCGGCGGTTCAGCTTCTCGTAGTCGGCCTCGCGCTCCGAGCCGCCGATGATCTCGCCGATGCCCGGGAAGAGGACATCCATGGCGCGTACGGTCTTGCCGTCGTCGTTCTGCTTCATGTAGAAGGCCTTGATGTCCTTCGGGTAGTTGATCAGGATCACCGGGCGTTTGAAGTGCTCCTCGACCAGGTAGCGCTCGTGCTCCGACTGCAGGTCGCAACCCCAGTCGCACGGGAATTCGAACTTGCGGCCCGATGCCTTGAGAATTTCGATGCCCTCGGTGTAGTCGAGGCGCTTGAAGTCGTTGTGCAGCACGAACTTGAGCCGATCGAGCAGACCCTTGTCCCACATCTTGTTCATGAACTCGAGGTCCTCCTTGCAGTTGTCCAGCGCATACTGGATCAGGTATTTGAGGAAGTCCTCGGCCAGTTCCATGTCATCCTCCAGATCGTAGAATGCCGCTTCGGGTTCGATCATCCAGAACTCCGACGCATGGCGCGGCGTATTGGAATTTTCGGCGCGGAACGTCGGGCCGAAGGTGTAGATGCGGCCCAGCGACAAGGCGCCCAGCTCGCCTTCGAGCTGACCCGAGACAGTCAGGTTGCACGACTTGCCGAAGAAGTCCTTCGTATAGTCGACCTTGCCCTGCTCGTTGCGGGGCAGATTCTCCAGGTCGAGCGTCGTCACCTGGAACATGGCGCCGGCCCCTTCGCAGTCCGAAGCGGTGATGATCGGCGTATGGAAGTAGTAGAATCCGTTCTTGTTGAAATACTCGTGGATGGCGTAGGCCATGGCGTGACGGATGCGCAGCACGGCGCCGAACGTATTCGTCCGCGGGCGCAGGTAGGCGATGTCACGCAGGAATTCGAGCGAGT